>JAWXTJ010000007.1:0-69864 GCA_044433665.1 Rikenellaceae bacterium | reverse complement strand
ATCGAACAATCCTCGCTTGCCTGTGCTCTTAAAAACCATCTCTATTATAAATTTTAACAATACACAAAGGTAGTGATAATTATCTAAATATCAAAGTGTTAATTTTTAGAAGTCCCCTTAAAGGGGAGTTCTATTTAGTTGGTGACTCTATTGCGCCCAATTCTCGATTAAGCAGTGCCAACATATCCTCACGCGAGAGTTTATGCGATAGGTTAGTCCCTTCGAGGAGCGAGTCGGCGAGGGAGCGTTTATTACGATGGAGTTCGATGATTTTTTCCTCTATAGTATCCTGAGCAATAAGGCGATAAATAGTCACAGGGCGTGTTTGACCTATGCGGTGTGAGCGATCCGATGCTTGATCCTCGATTGCGGGGTTCCACCATGGATCGAGGTGGATGACGTAATCTGCGGCGGTGAGGTTGAGTCCTACACCACCAGCCTTTAGGCTTATCAGGAATAGAGGCGATTCACCTCGCTGAAAGCTCTGCACCAACTTTTCACGCTCCTTGAGTGGGGTCGAACCATCGAGGTATAGATATGGTATTCCCTTTGCGTCCAACGACTCTTTGATGAGTGAAAGAAACGATGTGAATTGACTGAATACCAATGCTCTATGACGATTATCTATAAGCTCCGTCACCAGTTCAACAAATCGAGATGTCTTCGACGAACCAAGCTGCAAGGTGCTATCTATCAGAGCTGGATGACACGCCGCCTGTCTCAGTTTGGTAATCTCCGCAAGACTCTGAATTGGATTCAAGGCACCACTCTCCATGCCCTCCAACGCCTTGATACGGATATTTTCATACAATGCTCTCTCTGTGTCACTTAGCTCTATGCGGTGAATAATCTCCGTTTTGGTCGGCAACTCATCGAGCACCTCACTTTTGGTGCGGCGCAACATAAATGGTTGGAGCATTCTCTTAAGTTCACGTTGGCGACCCTTATCTCCATTCTGCTCTATGGGGGTTATAAACTTCTGGTTGAAGCTATCGAAACTACCTAACAATCCAGGATTTGTGAAGTTAAAGAGATTCCAAATCTCACCCAAGTGGTTCTGAATTGGCGTTCCCGTGAGTATCAATCTGAACTCTCCCGTGAGGTTCATCGCCACCTTGGAGCTCTTCGTATCACGATTCTTGATATTGTGCGCCTCATCCAACAAAATCACATTCCACTCCTTGGCGGTTATGATTTCTGTTACACGATTTAGCAATCCATAGGTTGTTATCACCACATCATAAGACTCAGCACCCTTGACTATAGCCTCACGTTCTGTTATATTATCGTGCAAAATGTGACACTTTAACAAGGGGGAGAAACGCTGTAACTCACTCTGCCAATTGTGTACGACCGATGCTGGAGCGACAATCAACGATGCTCCACGCTCCGCACGATTCAAAAGCACAGCTATCGACTGCACGGTCTTTCCGAGTCCCATATCATCTGCCAAACAAGCTCCTGCACCCCATCCCGCAAGGCGTGACATCCATTTATACCCATCTATCTGATAATCTCGCAGCTCTGCCTGCAAGGTCGAGGGAATTGTTACCTCGCACCTCTCCGCTTCGGCAATTCGAGTTTGGAGTGCCGAAAATCCTGTATCCTTCTTCACCTTTACTCCATCATCCTCCATTGAGGTGACAATTCCGCTACTAAATTGCGAAAGTTGCAACCTCTTTTTGTTCTGTACAAGTGAGGCATCCAGCGCATTTAGGTGACGACGTAGCGACTCCGAAAGAGCAATAAACTCCCCCTTCGTAAGCTCCACAAATCGCCCTTTACTCTCTCTATTTCGTTCGAGTAGCTCCGCCAAGGTTATCTGCAAAGCCTTGTCGACCTTCACATCTCCATCCACTTCGAACCACCCAGCACATGAACGCATCGAGAGGTTTAGCTTGCTGAAATCTACCGCACCACGTATCTTTAACTTCGCACCCTTTGGCCACTCTATACGTGCTATTTTTTCTGCCTCTTGGAGTCGTTCGATTAGTGGCAATGAGTCGTATATATCCTCTATAATCAATATATTATCCATGGGTGACTCTCCTGCTACCTCCTCTATAATTTTATTGACTGCTGCGAAGTTTTTCTTCTCTGCCTTGAGGTTGCGCTCCACCAGAATACTCTCACCACCATACTGCGCAATGAAGCTCTCTTGACCCTCACCAGCTCTACAATATTGAGTGAAATCCTCGATTGGTTTGGTCAGTAGTTCAACCTTTATACCATCCGAGATGGGGAGAAGTTGCACCGTTATTCGAGTGCTACCCTTGATGCTCTTTAGCTTTTCGTTTTTAGCAACTATATCTGAGTGTATCGTGATAATAGGTGCTGTATCAACGAGTAGTTGTGCGAGCATATCCTTAGCCGAGGTTGGAAATATAGATTGTTTTTTGAATAGATCCAATATGCGACGTTGCAGCGACGTAACGGAGATTACACGATACAACACATCGCTCTCCTTCATAATAAGTGTATTACTCGAACCGTTCAAATCCTCCACATTAGAGGTCACCTTAAAGCCGCCTCGTCGGTTCTCGACCTTGATATATGGCGAGTCGCTAACTATCGAAACTGAGACATCTGGATTACTCTCGCAAAAGACCAATGGGTGACCAACGAGTGCTTGATATACCTTTACGCCAGAGAGTGTATAGCTGCGACCACTCCACATATCGTAACTTCTCACGCACGTTGCAACCGCCTTATCCACGGCTGTCATACCCTCACAACCGTTGCTTTGCAGGGTGCTTAGAGCCACATTGCGCCCCTTGCTCCATGTCGTTCCATTCTTTGATCTTTGGAGACGTGGAGTGAAGTTATCATAATTATCGAGCAGGTATATTATTCGGCTATCACTCGTGGTAGTCGATTTTGTTTCATTAATTTTTATGTTATTTGCTATGAGTATATCGCCCAAATCGTTTAGGCTCTTTTCCCATGGCTCAATTTCTATATATTTTTCGAATATTGGGGCGACTTTCAGTTTGGCACAAAGCTCTTCTCGTTTCCCAATACATTTGGGCAGTGATGCTGATGCCTCTGCTTGGAGTAGCAGAAACTCATCATGGTCGATCCACTCCTCTACTGCTCTGATAATCGTCTCGGGGAGTTGTGCGATGTTATAGTGACGAATAACAATTGTCGACAATACAAGGTCGATTGGTGTGAGCGTCTCCCATGATTCGGTGATATAGTTGACATATCGGGTGCAACTCCTCTCCTTGATTAGATCCAAAAATATGTGTGTCGCTATGTGAATTTTTGCATCTAACGAGCATAAAAATTTGTCGACCTTATCCAATCTATTTACAGATGACTGTTTAATATCTGAGCTTAACGCCTTGACATACAACAGCGAATATAGTGGGTTTCTCATCAGCTCACCACTACCACCCTCCGCCTTGATTACTTTGCGCCACGCAACAATCGACTTGGAGTTATTCTTGGCATATTGAAACGAAATCGCCTGTGAGGCGAAGTAGTGGCATGAGTTAGAGGATGGCATGGCTGAAAGTGCTACAATGCGTCCAGGGAGGATATGCGAGAATAGTAGATAAGAGGCGTTAACATCCGACTGTGAGATCAATGGGTTGATGCTCATTACATCTATAATATTTCTTTTGTAGGCCGCTATCAGCTCCAAATTAAGCAATACACAAGCCTCCAACTGCACCTTCTCGGTAATTACGAGACCCTCTGCATATCCGAGATGTTGCAGAATCTTCGACCATTCGGGGTGAAATGCAATATCCCTTACGATGTAGTGTAGTAGATAGCTTTGATTTACATCACTCCAATCGTATGAAATAAACTCATTGTTGAATTTCCACCACAACAGAAAGTCACGTAGCTCATTATAGGAATCATTCCAATAGTATTGAGATACTCTTCTTCTATTCTTCAAATGTTTGAAACGCTCCACAGCTTCAGGCGTTATACTCCACAGCAAATCGAGATATTGCTCCGTGGGAAGAGTATATCTAATATTCTGCCCATTTACATGCTCCAAGAGCTCCTTTGCCTTAACCATATCATCCAGCATCTGACTCTGCTCGGATGATTGATATATGATTTTCATTATTACCTCACGACATTCGGAACGTCGCACATACCCCATTATATATGCCATATATAGCTTTAGCTCTTGCTTGGCTATCGCTATAGTTTCTGGTGTTACTATCTTGTTAATTTTCTTATTACCCATAGTTGCAAAGATAATATTTATTTTTGTGTCAACATAGATTAAGTAGGGAAAATAATTATTGTGATTGATCCCCCTCTACCAACTATCCTAAAATGGATTGTTTTGCATAATTATAAATCCAACCGCCCAACGGAGTCAGACCGAAAGTTTTATTTTACAGGTTATTACTTTGTGCGAGTTTTGCTCGTTTTGCCATTTGTGAAGCGAACACAAAGTCGTTAAGTTCTTTGTTGTCTGTGTCGAGGATGTTGTTTTTGCTTCCTTCCCACCATTTTTTACCCTCGTGGATGTAGACTATCTTTTCGCCAATCTCCATCACTGAGTTCATGTCGTGGGTGTTGATTATTGTCGTTATATTGTACTCGGTTGTGATGTCTTGAATCAGGTTGTCGATCACAATTGATGTTTGAGGATCGAGACCTGAGTTGGGTTCGTCGCAAAATAGATATTTAGGATTGAGGACTATCGCTCTCGCTATTGCTACACGTTTTATCATACCGCCACTGATCTCCGCTGGGTATAGATGGTGTGCATGATCCAAGTTTACACGATGTAGGCAGAAATCTACTCTCTCTCTCTTCTCGGCCTCCGTGAATGAGGTGAAGAGGTCAAGCGGGAGTCTCACATTCTCTAATACCGTTGAGGCATCTAGCAGGGCTCCTCCTTGGAAGATCATACCAATATCTTTGCGGATCTCTTTGCGCTCTTTGAATCCCAGTGCGGTGAAGTTTGTTTGGTCGAAGTAGATGCTTCCTGAATCTGGTTCGTGGAGGCCAACGAGATTTTTGAGCAGCACGGTTTTTCCCGATCCGCTCTTTCCGATAATCAGATTTGTCTTGCCAGTTTCGAACTCTATGCTTATATCGTGTAGGATTTTTTTGTCACCAAACGACTTTTCAATATTTTGTGTGCGTATCATATTAGCAAGATTTGTGTCAGGATAAGGTTAAAGATCATAATTACAATCGAGCTCGCCACCACGGCACGTGTCGACGATTTACCCACTTCGAGAGAGTTTCCTTCGGCAAAATATCCGTAATATGATGATACCGAAGTGATTATAAATGCAAAAAAGACACTCTTAATCAGCGAGTAGACTATCGAATAGGTTTCGAAGTCGAGCAGAATTCCCTCGATATAATCGTTCGGGATCATAATCCCTGTAGCGATGGAGATGATAAAACCACCGATCAGGCCGATCATAATACTAAATGCAGTGAGCAGCGGGAAGAACAATACTGTAGCTACGATTTTCGGTAGAATAAGATACGAAGCGGAGTTTACACCCATAATTTCGAGTGCATCAATCTGCTCCGAGATACGCATAGATCCAATTTCGGAGGCAATATTCGAGCCCACTTTACCCGCAAGAATCAGTGCCACAACCGTCGAGGAGAACTCCAGGATAAGGGTTTGACGAGTGGCATATCCAATCATCGAGCGGGGGATAAATCCATCATCGAGATTTATCGCCATTTGCAGGGTCACCACCGCCCCGATAAAGAACGAGATGATGGTGGTGAGTCCAATTGAGTTGAGACCCAAGGCCTCCAACTCGAATAATATTCTACGTCTGTAGATTGTTCTCTTCTCTGGTCGAGAGAAAACCTTGCCCATAAGTAGAACGTATTGACCTACTCGAAATAGTATCTTTGTCATAATTCTCTTTAGCGTTTCTCTTTCACCTCTTCAAAGTCGACATAATCACCGACATCTTCGGCCACTTTTTTCTCTCCTGCACCCGATTGAGTGAATATCTTCACATCATCATCACTGCGTCGGTTTGTACGTTGTCGTCCCGAGAAGAAGTCACCATAGGTTTGTCGTTGCTGCTGTTGATCGCCACCCATCTGTTGCTCCATATCTCGTTGGAGTCTACGTATTTTAGCCTTGAAGATAAGGGATAAGATTGCAAGCAAAATCACAATGCCCGCAATGATATAAAAAATCACTTGTAATGCACCAAAAAAGAGCGATGGCGCTGCAATTGCTAAAAATATTAGCAAAAACATAATTGGGTTATCTTTAATAAAATCAAACATAACTTTTAGATATTAAATAAAAAAAAGTAAAATACTCAACCACAAAGATAGAAAAAATTGTCAGATTCACCGAATTTTCCTACTTTTGACACAAATTAAAAATCTTAAAACAAAATTCAGATGTTAGATAAATTGACAGCTATATCGCCACTCGATGGTCGCTACCGTAATGTAACGGAATCTTTAGCAGATTATTTTTCAGAATCAGCACTTATTCGCTATCGCATACGTGTTGAAGTAGAGTACTTTATCGCTCTTTGCCAGATTCCTCTTCCAGAGCTTGCCGATATAGACACTGCAATGTTCGATGAGTTGCGCAAGCTCTACACGGAGTTCTCTGCGGCAGATGCTGAGCGAGTAAAGGAGATCGAGTCGGTGACAAATCATGATGTTAAGGCTATTGAGTATATCATCAAGGAGAAAATGGATGCTTTGGGTCTTGCAGCGTATAAGGAGTTTGTTCACTTCGGACTTACCTCACAAGATATTAACAACACATCTATTCCACTCTCAATCAAGGAGGCTATCGAGGAGGTATTTACTCCAGCTATCGACGAACTTGTCGAGAAACTTATCGCAATGAGCAATGAGTGGAGCGATATTTCGATGTTGGCTCGTACACATGGTCAACCAGCCTCTCCAACACGCTTGGGTAAGGAGATCTTGGTTTTTGTTGAGCGCCTTTGCAAACAGCTCGATATGTTACAAAATCTTCCTGTAGCGGCAAAATTTGGTGGTGCAACGGGTAATTTCAATGCTCACCATATCGCCTATCCAGAGGTTGATTGGGTGGAGTTCGCAAATGGATTTGTTGTCGAGACATTGGAGATGGAGCGCTCTCAATATACAACTCAAATTGAGCATTATGATATGTTAGCGGCGCTATTCGATAACTTGAAGCGTGTCAATACAATCCTTATCGACCTAAGTCGTGATATGTGGAGCTATATCTCAATGGAGTACTTCAAGCAACGTATCAAGGAGGGTGAGGTTGGTTCAAGTGCTATGCCTCACAAGGTTAACCCTATCGACTTCGAGAATGCGGAGGGTAATCTCGGTATGGCAAATGCTGTATATGAGCACCTTGCAGCGAAACTTCCTATCTCTCGCTTGCAGCGTGACCTAACAGACTCAACAGTTCTTCGTAATGCTGGAGTGCCTGTTGCTCACTCACTTATCGCTATTCGCTCATTGATGAAAGGTCTTGGCAAGGTGATTCTCAACCAAGATGCTATTGATGCAGACCTTAACGCAAACTGGGCAGTTGTGGCTGAGGGTATTCAAACTGTACTTCGCAGTGTAGGTTATCCATCGCCATATGAGGCTCTTAAGGCTCTTACACGCACTAACTCACACATTACGGCTGAATCTATCGCTGCATTTATCACGGAGCTAGATGTTACCGAAGAGGTGAAAGAGAGATTGCGCAAGATTACGCCACACTCTTATACTGGAATCTTCGAGTAAAGAGGGTGAAATAGTTCGTTTAGTTTTTGTTGTGCGGATTACTTATAATCTTGTAAATTATAGGGGAGTTCTAATTTCTCCCCTATAATAAATTAGGTAATTATTAAACAAAAATTAAAATCAGGAAGAAAAGTGAAGTGACAGATCCTGAACAAATTAGATGAGAGAAATTTAAACAGATTCTTACACTACTTACTATAGCTGTCTATAAAAAAAACTTAGGGCAAACGCATGAATAAGACTCATACTGTCTGCCCTAAGTTTCACCAAACACAAAACCTAAATCTTTTATCTCTAGCCAATAGAAAGTTGTTGCTTTCTATTTCCGCCATCTTTTTTATAGCTCACGTGTACCCACGAGAAATTATATTCATTAATAAGTTGATCGAATTCGCAGTTTGCAGCAATCCAATCATATAGCTCTTTATTCTCAGCCGTTGATTTGCCTCCAAGCTCAATATCTGCCGCCTCACCTTTAGTGTGCTGACTTGTTGTCGCACCACCCACAGCCTTATTCAGTGCACCACCTCTAAAGCCGCTATTAACATGAATTGGCCGACCCAAAGCCTCACGAGCAGGATCTAAAATATTATTAACCAGTGCTTCGATGCTCTTAGACTGATTAAAATCTGGGATATTATCAATACCCTTACTCTCCGCCGTAGAAGAAAACGCAAGTTCGTTAATTGAAAAATACTTCATAATTTTACCTAATTTAATTTATACCTATACATTTTGTTTGCCATAATAATTTTGCAAGCAAAATGATCTCACCTCAATATTTTTCCATCTGTTATAAAATGTAATATTTTACTTTATTGGCGTATAGATTTGTTATCTATGCGCCATCTCTTGGTATAAATATTAAAAATACCTTGGCTTAAATACAAAGATAATTATTTTTTATTTAAAAAGCAAATTATTTCGATAAAATTAAAGACTAAACTTATAGAAATCAGTTTTCTCGACAGAGGGTTACCCTAACAGCGGGCAGCTGCCAAGTACACTCTGGATAAAAAACTCCGTTTTTCCCTATTTTTTTTGAAAACGTTTGCAGATTTTGGAAACGTTCCCGCAAACGTTTTCACAAAACAATCAACATAAAAAAATCGAAAGTGAAAATAATCTATCTAATTTTAAGAATCCGTTTAAGTTTTTCTCGCTAAAATTGTTAAGAGAGATGTTGCTTTAATTTTCTCTCTTTGTGCGAGGCGCATAGCAATAGTTATGTAACGAGTGCAAAGAGAGAAAAGTGAAGTGACAGATCCTTATCAAATTAGATGAGAGAAATTTAAACAGATTCTTATCCTTAACTAAAAACCACAAAAAACTTTTAAAACATGAAAAAATTATTAACACTCCTGCTAACGCTACTTTGCACAACACACCTTTTTGCACAGCCTCACATGAGCGCAACGCTCCAAAATATGCACCTCTGGAGAGGCGGAGAGGTTGCCGACGGTTTTGTGCTGACCACAGATATGTATTATAGCACCTCACAAGATAGATTGAAAGTGGGATTTTGGGGAGGCATGAACAGCGTCGGTGAATATAAGGAGTTTAATTACTACGCAAATTACACATTTGGTAATTTTTATGTTGCACTAGCCGACACATATAATTTTTCGACATATGCTACATATAACAATGAGGAGTTCTTCAACTACACAGCAGCACAAACAGGTAGATTTTTAGATGCCACAATACGCTACTCCCTCGGCAAGAAATCCCCACTCCGCTTAAGTTGGTCAACGGTAATATTTGGCCGAGATCGTGACGCAGAGAATAGCGGCAACCGCTACTCAACATTTTTTAATATCGAGTACCCAATATACAAAAAAGATAGTTGGCAAATCGACGCATCCCTAGGCACTGCATTTGCACTCCGAGAGATAGGTGATAGCTCAAATTTTTACGGTGAAAAAGCTGGAATTGTGGAGGCTACACTCAAAGTGTCGAATAAAATCACAATCAGCAACTATGAAATTCCAGTTTATATGTTGATGATGTGGAACCCTCAATCCAACAATGCTTATATGCAGCTATGCGCTCAGATTGTGAGATTTTAAAAGGATTTAAAGAGAATTCGAAGGAGATTCGAAAGGGATTCAAGGAGATTCCAAGAGATCCAAAGAGATTCAAAGAGATCCAAAGAGATTCAAAGAGATCCAAAGAGATTCAAAGAGATTCAAAGAGATTCAAAGAGATCCAAAGAGATCCAAAGAGATTCAAAAAGATTCAAAAAGATTCAAAAAGATTCCAAGATGATTTAAAGGAGCTTCAAAGAGATTAAAAAGAGCCTCTCAATTAAGCATCACCCTTTCGACTCACTCTATCACCACGCACCACGCCAAATAATATCAATCCCATACCAGCGATCGCCAAAGGAGTAATAGGCTCCTTCAAAACCACAGCGGCACTTACAAGAGAGATTAGCGGCACCATATAAATATATGGTGCTGAAGCTGCTGCCCCCAATTTCTCCACAATATACCCCCAAGCAAAAAAGCAAAAAAACGAAGCCGCAACCGCCAAAAACAACAACGGCAAATAGACCTCAGCATCAAGCAACATAGATGCAGAAGATGGCAAAATTGGAATAAAAAGGAAGATCGGCAACATTGTCACCACACCATAAAAGAAGATCTTGCGGGTAACAAATTTTATTGAGTACCCTCTCTTATCGAGCTTACGAATAAAGACAGTATACAATGCCCACGCAACCGAAGCAACAAGCGCCAAAATATCACCTATAGGGTTGAGCGCCAAAACCATCTGCCCATTATAAACCACCAAGACAACACCAGCGAAAGCGAAGAGTGAGTTTGTCATTGCTCGACGTGTCATCTGTTCACCATCGAGCAGGAAATGTGAAGCGATCTGCGTAAATATCGGAGCCGAAGCGATAATAATGGCGACATTTGAGGTAAACGACAGAGCTAAAGCGCTATTCTCGGCAACAAAATATAGAGATCCACCCATCACACCAGCGAGAAGAGTAAGAAATTCATCTTTAATATTTCGAGCAAAGAGTGGCCGAGGAGCTATCGCAAGCATACAAATGTAAGCTATAGCAAAGCGATAAAGCATAATCTGCGATGGAGACAATCCAGCTACAATCAGCAATTTAGTGGTAACAAAAGTATATCCCCAAATAGCAACAACGGCAAAGGCCAATAGATGTAATAACTTCATAAAATCAAGAAAAGTGTGACGACAAAGGTAATAAATAAATTATTAAACAGCCTAAAATTGATTTTAACTTTTGCTATGATTTGAATTGTAAGGGTTTCTAATTGTTAATTACCCATTTTTGAATTTACAAAAATGGGTAATTAATAATCGAAAAGTATTTTAGGAAGATATTAATAACTCTCCTATAAATATCACTTGGATGCAATCTACATCTCAACGGTTACAGAGCCGCCATCATCCCAAGTATTTGCGCTTACGAGAATATCAACCTCGTCGTCACCTGCAAGAATATCGTCACCCTCGTCGATCTCAGGAACCTCAACGATCTCCTCATCTTCATCGTCACCATCGCCGTCATCATCCACCTTTGTAAGTTTTACAGCGTCACCATTTTTGTCAACATAATAGTCAGCAAGCAAAACACCACCTGTTGAACCAGCGACACCAAGACCCAAAGTAATATCATACTCCTTGTTCACCATAAACTCATATCCAAGAGGGAATCCCGCCTTAACATAAAGAGTTGTCGTTTGATCCTCATCAATATAATCTGAAGCATTTGAAAGCTCCGATACTGAAGAGTAACCAACTACTGGAGATCCATTTGCGTCGGTCATATAATATATAACCTCAATATATGAATCTGACACAGTCGCATCTAAACCATCAGTATCCTCCTTAATTGTTGCGGCTGTTGTCTCTTGAGGGATAATCATCAATGGAGCATTATCAGCCGAGTTAATAATTGGATTGCTTCCATTGAGTGTTGAGTTAAGCGCTACAGGAGAGTTGTCACCAATAAAATAATATTGATAATCCTCAAACTCAGTTCCGCTATTAATCCATTCAGCACCAGTATCGGTAGATAGAGCATCGGCAGACAAAGGAGTAATTGTCACATCACCCTTGCCATCAATGCTAACCATTTGAACTTTAGCAATGTAAACATTCGTTGTACCTGTTGCAGCATAAAGGTTAATCTTTGAAAGAGCATGCGTGTGAGCGGCGCTAACGACACGACTTGAAGGTGCTGTAGTCAATTTACTTGCATGAAATACCAAATCGGCATGCTCAACAGAGGTACCAGTGACAGTGTAACCTGAGTATGTCGCAGAATCGTCGTTATACGTCAAAGATTCAAACGGAACGCCATCGTGCATTGAGTAAAAATTAGCAGGGAACGTGATGTCGCTCCAAAGAATTGGATCGGTGCTCTCTTGGCTCCAATCAGATCCGTCGTAAACGAATTTAAAAGTTTCGCTAATATCGGCGCTATCATCAATATGTAGCTCGACCCACGCTGAGGTTTCCAGCGACTCCGTTGTAGTATCGGTAGCTCTGGTTGTACCTGCATAAACGTTGATAGCTACCAAGCTGCCATCAGAAGCAGCATCAGAATTGTCGCCTACATTAGGCTCATTTTTCGAGCAGCTACCCAAGGCCACTGCAAAAATCATTGCTGGTAAGAAAAGTTTTCTCATAATAAAGATAAATTAAAATAATCACTAAGGTGCAGTTTCGGTCACAATGACTCGTATCACCTTAGCACTCTTTTACCAAAATTTATGCCTAAATTATTTCGGGGATACTCTTAAGGGGAGTTCTAATTTCTCCCTAAAATAGAACGCACCTTAAATTAAATCCGTATGTTAACATCTATATTTTACCCTTTATTTACGTTTCTACACAATTCAATTATGCAAAACTAATTGCATAAAACATTAAATTTATGCAATTATTAAACATTTATTCTTTAAAACGAAAATATTAATTGCTTTTTATTTGGTTTTGGTAAATAAAATTTATATTTTTGTGAAAACCAATTTTATATTTTACATTATGAATATTAAAAGCATTAATATAGGAGGAATAGCTAACATTGACTACGTAGAGTTAGATCTATCTCATTTAAATGCCTTGATTGCATTTAACAATTATGGTAAATCTAATATTATGAAAGCAATAAAATATGGTATATCATTTATCAAGGCAACACCAGAGCAAAAATTGAGAGCTATGGGAGATAGAAAAAAAATACCAATAAATATTGCAACATCAAATAAACCATACTCATTTGAGATTGTCGGAAATACCCGATTAGAAAATGAGGAGTACGTAGAGTTTACTTATAAATACACATTTAAGTGGTTAAAAAACAAGAGTGATGAGGGACGAAAAATTGAGAGCGAAGACCTTAAGGTAAAACGAAATAACGGCTTGAAATATACGTCATACATAAAACGCAATAATAAGGGCAACTTCTATATGTCAAGCCCAACTGGAAGATGTGACAGAGAGATTCTCATTGATGATAACAATTTAATTTTGAATAAGATTGTTAATTTTGACGACTTATTTTATATTGATATTTTAAACGAAATTCTGTCGCTAGATATTCTATTGGTAGATACTTTGCAAGACCCAGATTCAATGTTTAGTCGCATAATACCAATAAACATGAATACAGAAAAATCTTTGAACATAAAAAACAACATGGATGATGCTTGTTATTTTATATATCGACTAATGACATTAAATCCAGACTTGTATGAATTGTTTTTAGATTCTGTTAAATCTTTACTGCCAACAATTGAGGAGCTAAAGCCGATAGAAGTTGACTTAAAAGAGCTTGGATTGAGCAACAATAAAGAGAGTGAGGTTCCATTTAGTTTGCCTGAAAAATTATACGATATACGAATTAAAGAGAAGTATAACAACCAGCAAACCAGCATAAAGGCAATATCATCAGGCTCTAAAAGAATTATCTACACATTAGCAATGTGCATTGGAGCAGAAATAAATAAGCTACCATTAATAATGTTTGAAGAGTTAGAAAATTCTATACATCCTGGATTGTTTCAAAATTTACTTATCACATTAGATGAACTATGTAAAAACACGAAGATAATAATATCTAGTCACTCGCCATACCTAATAAAATATTTAAGTCTTGACAAGATAAAAATAGGATTGCCAAACGATGATGGAATAGCTAAATTCAAAGGAATTAAGAAGACAAAAGAGAAGAGTATTTTACGATTAGCATCTGACGAAGGGGTTTCTATTGGTGATTATATATTTTCGCTAATGGTAGATGCGTCATTAGGTGACACTGAACCACTTAATGACATTTGCCGATGAAAGAGCATGTGATTATATTTGTAGAGGGGGAAACCGAGAAAGTATTTTATGAACATTTAATAAGATATTATAAAGAACATTCAACAACGTCATTACTTTCGGTGCAGGTTCACAACATAAAAGGGTTTGGAAATTTTAAGAATAAGATGATCTCCAAGCTCAAAAATAATATAATACCCAACATAGCAAAAAAGCAGGATCGTATTAAGTCGGTCTGCTGCTGTTATGACACCGATGTTTTTGATTATGCGGCAATCCCACCGATAAATTGGAAAGAGATAAAAAAAGAGGTTCAAAATTTAAAAGTTGGAGAATTTGTAGAAGTAAAAGCCAATAAAATGCTTGAAGATTGGTTTTTAAGCGATATTGATGGCTTGTGTAATTTTCTTAGATTAAAAAAGATACCTAGCTTGTCGGGTAAAGATGGTAATACCAAGATGAAGAATTTGTTTAAGCTGGATAATAAGATCTACAAAAAAGGTACATATTGCTATAAGTTTATAGATAATTTGGATATACCCAAAATCCGCAATACACACTCTGCGCAGCTATCAAAACTTGAGGCTACAATAGCCTTTAAACAATAGCCTTTAAACTTTAATAAAAGAAGTCAGTATAGTTTCAGGAGTACAATATAGAGGCTTGATTAACAAGCGAATTTGTTGAGCTACTAGGACTCGAACCCAGAAAGACAGAACCAGAATCTGTAGTGTTACCATTACACCATAGCTCAATATTGCGGAACTTTGTGGTGCAAATGTAATAAAAATTCATTGTTTTGGCAAAATTGTCGAAAAAAAATTATATTTTTGTTACCAATTCAAAACTATGTAGGGTAAAATAATTATTGGTGTATTTTTAAGAGTGCTATTGGAGATGAGATTTTTTGCTATTGAATCGAAAATATAGTCATTCTATATTGAGATTTAATAGCAAAAAATATCGCTCAAAAAGTGCTTTTAAAAATATGGCAATAATTGTTTTACACTACTTAAATTAAATAGATAAACTTAATAAGCGTACAGTAATGAATATGAAAATTAGACTTATAATAATGAACTTCCTGCAATTTGCTGTGTGGGGAGCTTGGTTGATTTCGCTCGGGTCGTATCTCGCTATTACTCTCGGGTTAGAGGGCGTGCAGATCGGTAGCTTCTTCGCTACAATGGGTATCGCATCACTTTTTATGCCCGCTATAATGGGTATCATTGCAGATAGGTGGATTCCTGCTCAAAAACTACTCGGAATATGCCATTTTATTGCTGCCGCATTTATTGTTGCTGCTGCATCGCAAACCGAGTATGCGTCACTTTATACACTTATGCTTTTGAGTGTTATGTTTTATATGCCGACTATTGCGTTATCTAATTCGGTGGCTTATAATGCTTTGGATAAGGCTGCACTAGATCCTGTGAAGGCATTCCCGCCAATTCGTGTGTGGGGTACGGTCGGTTTTATATGTTCGATGTTGTCGGTCGATATGCTTAAGTTTGGACTTAATCCAAATCAATTATATCTTTCGGCAGCTCTCGGAGTGATTCTTGGATTCTACTCTTTCACTCTTCCAAATTGTGAAATCAGCAAGGAGAGTAGCGCAGGTGGTTTTGTCGAGAAATTGGGCCTTAAGGCTTTTTCGCTATTCAAAGAGCGTCGTATGGCTATTTTCTTTATATTTTCGATGACTCTTGGTATGTCGTTGCAGATTACTAATGCTTTTGCGGATAGTTATATTAAGAGTTTTGGTGATACCGCAGTTCATGGAAGTAAGTATCTTGGGACATTTGGTGTGGAGTACTCAACGACTCTTATTTCGCTATCGCAGATTTCAGAAACACTCTGTATTTTGTTGATTCCATTCTTCTTGCGTCGATTTGGAATTAAGAAGGTGATGCTCATTTCGATGGTGGCCTGGGTATTTAGGTTTGCTCTGCTTGGAGCGGGAAACCCAGGTGCGGGAGTTTGGATGTTTATCCTTTCGATGATTGTTTATGGTGTTGCGTTTGACTTCTTTAATATTTCGGGTTCGCTATTCGTTGAGCAGGAGACATCACCAGAGATCAGATCAAGTGCGCAAGGCGTGTTTATGATTATGACTAATGGATTCGGAGCGTTTATTGGTTCGTATGTCGCTGGATATGTCGTTGATATGTTCGGATGGCCTATATCTTGGTATATTTTTGCTGGCTTCGCTGCGGTTGTTGCGGTTCTATTTGCTGTGATATTTAAATATAAGCACACACCTGCCTCTGCGTAGGTTTTTGTCAGCCTTTTCCCGCTGAGGACTGCCCTTATCGCGGGCGGCGACCAGGCATCGCCTGGACCCAAAAACTATCGTTTTTGTCTTTATATTGCGTGCTGTCGTGATTCTATTATAATCTTGGAGATTATAGTAAATTTGGAGAGTAAAGTTATTTCCGAGAGCGAGCTCTCGAATCTAACTTTACTCTCCAAATTTATTAAAACCTGCGGTTTTAAAATCACAACAACCCGAGGTCACTCAGCAAGGATATGTTTGATTTGCAGTCTATTAATGTTGATTATAGGTTACGGTTCAATCTTGTCACAGAAGAGCAAATTTCACTTGTGCGCTCTCTATGTGTTACCATTATCATGGTTCTATTTTCTGCGTATTTCGTCAATCTTTCGAGCAGAAGTTCTTCTGTTGTGCTATCCAAAGCTGATGTTGGCTCGTCAAGTAGCAATACTCCACCCTTTCTAAGCAAACCTCGGGCTATAGCTATACGTTGCGCCTCTCCTTCACTGAGTCCTGCCCCTCTCTCTCCACATATTGTGTCAAGACCATCAGGCAAATTTAATGCGAAATCGGCCACGGCAATGTGTAAAACCTCCATGATTTTATCCTCGCTTGCTGTCGGGTCTCCCAGAAGAATATTATCTCTTATTGTGCCGCTTATCAAAGTATTACCTTGCGGAACATATACAAAATTTGCTCGTGTTAGAGGTGTGCATAACTCTTGTTGCTCATCATTATATATCTCTACGGTGCCTTTCGAAGTTGTCAAAAATCCAAGAATTAATCTTAGCAAAGTACTTTTGCCACTACCCGTCTCTCCAACTATCACATGGAGCTTATTGGGGCTGAAGTTGCATTTGAAATTTGATAATATATCTCGCTTGCCATAGTTGAATGTCACGCCATCGAATTTTACACCTAATGACCCTGAAAGTATTTTTGGATCTCCTTGTTCTTCGATCTCTAAATCGTCTAATTCACCGAGGCGATCTATAGAGGTTGTCATTTGAGCAGCTGCCGAGATGTGAGTGCTAATTTCAACTACTGGAGCTTGTACTTTAGCTACAAGTTGCAGAAAAGCTGTCATAACTCCGAAGGTTACAGTGCCGCTATTCAATCCCTCTATTCCCCAGAGGAAAGCCGTTAGGTAACCTGCCGAAAAACCGATTCTCACAACTGTTCTTGAGTATAGAGAGTAATTTGTGCGTCGGATAGTTTTATCAAAAAGAGTCTCGGAGAGTGCTCTTAAGGAAGCTATGGAACCTGATGTGTGCCCCATGGAATTTATAACATTACGGTGTTGCACTTGCTCCTGAATATGTGATTGCACGGAGCTATCCACTTGGCGTATTGAGTGCGTAAGTCGACGCATACGAAGCACATATCTTTTACTTAGGAGCAGCGAAATAGGCATAATCAAAAATAACATCCATGCCAAGCGACTATCCATTGAGAGCATAAAGAGAAACGAAAACAAGAACTCGACAGCTGTAATCATCGCTATCGGGAGGGTTATACAGAGTGTCTCGCTCACCTTTCTCACATCACCATCCAGCCGAGTTGTTATATCTCCCGTGTGGAACTTCTCTTTTCCACTCCATCGGCTCAACATAATTCTGTAAAAAAGATGCTCACGGAGCTGATTCATCATTTTTGTTGATGCGTAAATCTCTAGGCGACTTCTGATAAAGTTGCTGATTTGTTGAGCTAGGAGCACCGATGATATTAACAGAGCAGGGAGGAGAATACCATTTGTAATTTCGCCCGAAACTGCCTTGTCAATCAATTGCTTAGAGAGATAGATAAAGAGCAATGAAAGACCAACTGAGGCTACACCAAGTATCACATTTAATATGATCCGCAGTCGGTAACCACGAGTTATATTACCTATCCATAATATATTTTCTTTAAGCGTCATATCTTTGTTTTGAATCCTTTAAGTAACGAGAAACTCTATAGGGGAGTTCTAAAAATCCCTTAAATCCAAGGGATCTATTATATCCCATCATTAAAACACTCAAAGATAGACAAAATATGTGAGTTTGTCTATTTATTGGATGAAAAATGCTTTGATTAGGTTTGGATTGGCGTAACCATCATAAGTATAAATACTTAATTTACACCGATAATGCTATATCTAAAAAATGGTTTTATTACTTTTGTTAACTTATAGGGGGATTTTATTTGAATTTAAGTAGGGCAATAATTGTTTTACACTACTTATAGTTGACACCCCTTTCAACTACACATTGGGCGTTTATGATTAATTACAACGGGGTGAAATCCCCATGTTACATATTGGATGAAAAACTTCTGCTTGACAATCTCGCAAAGATTGATTATGTTAGGCAGCAGTCGGGCGCTGAGGTTATTGTAGCTCTAAAGGCGAATGCTATGTGGAGCATCTTCCCGCTTTTAGCTGCTCATTCCGATGGCGCTACGGCAAGTTCTCTTGCTGAGGCGAGGTTGGTCTTTGAGGAGTTTGGATCTCCTGCTCACACTTACGCTCCGATTTATACCGATTCAAATATCGACGAGATTCTTTCGATAAGTAGCCATATTACATTTAATTCGCTCAATCAATATCATCGCTTCTCACAGAAGGCACTTCTCAATGGTGTTTCGTGTGGCCTGCGTGTTAATCCTCGTTACTCTCCTGTGGAGACAGATCTTTATAATCCTTGTGTTGCGGGCTCTCGTTTGGGGGTTACACCTGAGGAGCTTACTGAGTTACCGATTGGTGTTGAGGGGCTGCATTTTCATGTTTTGTGTGAGTCTCGTCCTGAGCATTTGCGCAAGGCTTTGGAGTCGCTGGAGAGTTATTATGGAGATTTTATTCCTCAGCTCAAATGGCTCAATATGGGTGGTGGACATCTTATGACTCATGAGGATTACGATTGTGAGGAACTTATCACTATCCTTAAGGAGTTTAAATCTCGACACCCTCACCTGCGCCTGATCTTGGAACCTGGAAGCGCATTTACTTGGCGCACGGGAGTTCTTCTTTCGACCATTGAGGATATTGTTGAGAACGGAGGGGTGCGAACAGCTCTGCTTGATGTTTCGTTTGCGTGCCATATGCCAGATTGTTTGGAGATGCCTTATAAACCTGCCATTGTGGGTGCTCACGACCCCAAGGAGGGTGAAGAGGCGTGGCGAATGGGAGGCAATAGCTGCTTGGCGGGTGATTTTTGCGGAGATTGGGCTTTTGAAAATAGGCCTCAAACGGGCGATAAAATCATCTTCGAGGATATGATTCACTACACGATGGTCAAGACAACGATGTTCAATGGTGTGGCGCATCCATCAATAGCTATAGCGAGAACCGACGGCCGTGTGGAGATAGTCAAGGAGTTTGGCTATGAAGATTACAAAAATAGATTGTCATAAATTCAAACAAAAAATAATGAAAGATTTTAAAGCAACAGAGTATACTTTAGAGTGTGTAGCGACAGGTCGTGAGTTCGAGGATAGCGGCTGGGTGATGGATGACCACCAGTGTGATAAACCCTCGCTTATTCGAGCAAAATATGCAAAGCAGAAGTTGGAGGTTGGGGATGATGATCTCGGACTCTATAAATTTGCCGATTGGTTACCTATAACACACACTTTGACAGGATCTTCTGCTCCCGTGACCTATAAAAGTAAGGGACTAGCTGAGGAGTTGGGACTGGAGAATCTCTACATCACATTCAGTGGTTACAACCCTGCAATCGGAGCCAATATGACAACTTGTTCATTTAAGGAGACTGAGGCTTACAGTGTTTGCGGAAGAATCGACAAGAATGAGGAGCGTATTTTGGTTGTTGCCTCAGCGGGAAATACAGCTCGTGCATTCGCTAAGGTTTGTTCGGATAATAATATCAAACTTCTGCTTTCGGTTCCTGCCGACAATCTGGATGCTTTGTGGTTCACCGAGGAGCTGAATCCATGTGTGAAACTTATTGCTGCGGAGAAGGGTGGCGACTACTTCGATGCTATTCATTTGAGTAACGTTGCATTGAAATCAAGAATGTTCTATGCCGAGGGTGGCGCTAAAAATATCGCTCGACGAGATGGTATGGCCTGCACGATGCTATCGGCTGCAACAACTATCGGACGTATTCCAGATTACTATTTTCAAGCTGTAGGTAGCGGCACAGGAGCTATAGCTGCGTGGGAGGCTAATATGCGTCTTATCGAGGATGGTTCATATGGTTCGACAGTAGCTAAACTCATGGTCTCTCAAAATGCTCCTTTCGTGCCGATGTACGACGCATGGAGAATAGATTCTCGTGAGATGTTGCCATATGATGAGTATAATGCTCGTCGAGATGTTGAGATCATTGATGCTAAGGTACTTTCAAATCGTCGTCCTCCATATGGAATCGTCGGAGGTCTGTATGATGCTCTAAAAGCAACAAATGGAGAGGTTTTAGTTGCAACAAACACGCAAGCGAGAAAGGCAAAGGCTCTATTTAAACACACAGAGGGTATAGATATATACTCAGCTCCAGCGGTAGCATTGGCAACGTTAATTAAAGCGGTGGCAGATGGTAAAGTTGAGCGTGATGCAACGATAATGCTCAATGTAACAGGTGGTGGCGAGGAGCTTCGCCAACGAGGTAAAGAGCTATGGTATTTGAAGCCAACACACACATTCTCACTCAATGCAATCGAAGAGGATGTAATTGCTCGTGTAGAGTCGATGTTTTAGATAATCAGTCGAATAAATAAAGAATGTTCCGCAATTTTGCAACGAAAATGCAAAATTGCGGAACTTTTTAATGTTTAATAAACTCCTTTACGTTTAATAAACTCCTTTACTCTTCCTTAACTCTCATAATTTGATCTACCGAAAGGCGAGAAGTTGGCTTAACATGCTCACCCTGCTCGAAACCATAAGTTATCAATGCAGCAACGCTTTCATCCTCTGGAATTCCTGCAATCTTCGCAATAGCAACATCATCAATAACACCAAAGATACATGTGCCAACACCCTTGGCATGAGCCGTTAAACAGAATGTTTGACACGCAATACCTGCATCGAACATCTCCCACATATTTGTCTTTGTTGTTGCGAAGTTCTCAGCATGCAACTTACCACTTTTACCCTTCACATAGCTCAAAACAACAACACCAGGAGCATTCTGCAAGGTTTTCATATTATATGTAAAACCATTTACCCCCTCTTCACTGATCCTCGCTATAAGGGCAGGATTATCTATAACTGTGTAACGTGCAACCTGTGTATTTGCCCAAGATGGAGCCCAACTGCTCACGGCTATAATCTCCGTCATTAACTCACGGCTCACTCTTTCGTTTTTGTATTTTCGAACGCTTCGGCGCTCAGCGATCATCTCTAATGCTTCCATAATATATTCAAATTACATTCTTTTCACAAAGATAACATTTTCTTAATTAAAAACATAATCTTGGCTGATCTCCGTTCAATATTCATACCTTTATTTAGCGGAGGGGTGAAAAACGAAGTTTTTCTGTCCAGACTATGTCTGGTGCCTGTGCGGCACGAGCACAGTCCCCAACGTAAGAAAGTGGTCGCCCTCCCTCCTCAAAAAGCATTTTTCCGAAAGGAAAAATGCGCAGAGGGCGAGCAGCTCAAAGAGCTGCCCTACATGAAAAACATCAAAAATATAAATTCAAGAAAAGTTAAACAAATTCTTGTTTTCCCATGATTTTTTCTATATTTGCAATGTTCTACATATTCTATGATGGTGGGGAAACCTGCCTTATAAAAGTCGAGACGGGCATTTTTATGCCTGCATTTCGTTGTACATATGGGTGGTTTTACCTCCCGTATGGAACGTTAATGCGTCCATTGCCATCATAGGTGTAGAACAACGGGTCGGGTGAAATCGCCCTCTTTTTATCTGATTTCATTGCCCGAAAAAATTAAACCATTAAAAACTAAGGCTATGGAACAAAGACACAAAGTGAGGTTAACAACCTCAAACACGTTCGTCCTAGAGCGTGAAGAGATCAAACGACTCTACACCTATCTTTCATTATTTCAGTATCGTTATCTGAGAATTCCCGATTACAGAGAAAATCTTCTATTCGAATCTCTCGAAAAAGATTTTAGAAAATTTTATATCGAGATGCAAACCCAAACCCAGCGAGATCCAAATAATTTAACGCTAAACAGAATTTGTGCGTTTTTTGACAATCATTATAAACATATCAAAGAAATTAACAAAGAGTGTGAAAATTCGGAGAATAAAAGTAAAGTGTAATTAAAAAAGTGGGTTGTGAAAATTCCCTTTTTATCCTGTAATGCAGCTCTTCGAGCTGCTCGCCCTCTGCGGACTTTTTCTAAAGAAAAAGTCCTTTTTGAGGAGGGAGGGCGACGCACTTTCTTATGTTGGGGACTGTGCTCGTGCCGCACAGGCACCAGACATAGTCTGGACTGGAAAAACTCCGTTTTTCACCCAAAATTTTCACAAATAATCTCAAAGGTGTGCAATAATCCCAAAAATAATCCCTACATTTGACTCACGAAATTAATACCAAAAAGATGAGTAAAAAAGCCTCTATACTTATTATATATACAGGAGGAACAATCGGAATGAAAACCGACGACTCTACAGGAGCTCTAATCCCATTCGATTTCAGCTCTATTTATGATGAGTTCCCATCACTGCGTCGACTCAACGTAGAGATTGACGTACATACTATAGAGGATATAATTGACTCGTCGAACGTAAACCCCCAAGCATGGGTAAACCTAGCTCTGCTTATTCAAGAAAAGTATGAACAATATGATGGTTTTGTTGTCCTCCACGGCACCGACACCATGTCGTATACCGCCTCAGCGCTAAGTTTCATGCTTGAAAACTTAAGTAAACCCGTAGTTTTTACAGGTAGCCAAATTCCAATCGGAGTCCTCAGAACCGACGGCCGAGAGAATCTAATCACAGCAATAGAGATCGCTGGAGCATACGTTGCAGGAGTCGCCCGAGTCCCCGAAGTATCTCTATATTTTCAGAATAAACTCTATAGAGCCAACCGCACCACAAAATGGAGTGCCGAGGATCTCGATGCCTTCCGCTCACCCAATTTTCCACCCCTAGCCGAGGTCGGAGTGAATATATATTATAATACGCAATTGGTGCAAAGCGCACAACGAGGTAACAATTTGAAAGTATCAACCTCAATAAGTCACGGCGTAGCGGTTGTCACGCTCTTCCCCGCACTAAGTTTCGAGATGCTCGAACAGATGCTCTCGTGCGACGGATTGCAAGGCGTAATCCTACAAACATACGGAGCGGGTAACGCCCCAACCGACCCAAAATTTTTAGAAATTATCGAGCGAGCAGTTGCCCGAGGCGTAATTATACTCAATATCTCGCAATGTACAAATGGACGTGTCGAGATGTCGTTATATCAAACGGGCCTAGCTTTGGAGGGTGCAGGTGTAGTTTGCGGTTTTGATATGACTTTGGAGGCTGCGACCACAAAAATGTGTTACCTTTTGGGGAAATATAGCACTCCCGAGGCGGTAAAAGAGGCAATAAAATTAAATTTAAAGGGTGAGTTAAGTCGATAAGCGTTGCATAAAAGAATTTTTTTTTATATATTTCGCAACGTAAATATATATAAAATGGTTGAAGCAAACCGATGGGATGGACTTAAATAGTTGGCAAGCATTTAGTTACGGCTATTTTTGAGATCGGAATAAGGATGGAAGCAAAATAATTAAGAATTAAGAATATTGGGTAAAACCGTATTTTTTTCGAGCCAAAGTGAAAATTTATAAAAAAAAATAACTCAAGAAAATAAATTAACTAACAAAATTAATTATTAACACAACTATGAAAAAATTTTCTATTCTGACAGTTGCCTCGCTTGCTCTAGGAACTGTAAGTTCATTCGCTCAAGAAGCTGAGAACCTAGCTGGCGACAGCATGCACCAAGTCTTAATGCAGAAGTTCCTCGAAGGAGGTTGGGAGTGGATGCTTCCAGTACTTGTTTGTTTGGTTATCGGTCTTGCGGTAGCTATCGAGCGTATTCTTTTCCTAGCTCTAGCAACTATCAACACAAAGAAATTTGTAGAGAAAGTAGAGGCTACACTTATGGAGGAGGGTCTTGAGGCAGCATCTGAGCTTTGTAAAAAGACTCCAGGTCCTATCGCTTCTATCTACTACCAAGGTTTGCTTCGTTACAACCAAGGTCTTGACACAGTTGAGAAATCAGTTGCTTCTTACGGATCAGTTCAAACAGGTCAATTGGAGTCAGGTCTTAGCTGGGTAGGTCTATTTATCGCTCTAGCTCCTATGCTTGGTTTCATGGGTACTGTAGTCGGTATGATCGGTGCGTTCGATATGATCCAAGCTGCTGGTGACATCTCTCCAACTATCGTAGCAGGTGGTATCAAGGTTGCCCTTTTGACAACTCTTATGGGTCTTATCGTTGCTGTTATTCTTCAAGTATTCTACAACTACATCGTAGCTAAGATCGACTCTTTGGTAAACGATATGGAGGATTCATCAATCCTATTGCTTGATATTCTTATCGCATACAGCAAGAAATAAGAACAACCCTTTAAGAGAATTCAATAATGAAAAATATATTTAAAATATTGCTTGGAGTAATGCTCGCAGTCACAGTATGTGTTATCGCATACCCTGTCTACGTGTCATTTACTGGAGGCTCTGAGGCGGCGATCAACGCAGCAATCGGTCTTAACCTATATTGGGGTTATATCCTATTTGCGACAGTTGTTCTCTCATCAGTGCTAGGTGCAGCGTATGGCATGCTAAAATCATCAGCAGGCCTACTAAAGACTGTACTTTCATTTGTTCTTGTGGCAGCAATCGTTGTAGGTGCTTACCTATTCGCTTCTAGCCACGTAATCGAGATTGTAAACATCGAGAACGGAGGATTCTTCGACGCAGGTGATACAGTCATCACAGAAAGTTCTATTATTATCGCTTATGTAGCTATGGGTGGCGCAGTGCTTGCTGCTCTTGCTTCTGAGGTGATGAGTGCTTTCAAATAATTAAGGAGGCATAACAATGGGAAAAAATAAAAGAGAAATACAAGAGATCAATGCTGGTTCTATGGCCGACATCGCCTTCTTGTTGCTTATCTTCTTCCTTGTTGCCACTACTATGAACGTTGATACTGGTCTAGCACGTATGCTGCCACCACTTCCTGAGGAGGATCAACAACAAGAACAAGTCGATGTCAAAGAGCGT
Source organism: Rikenellaceae bacterium (assembly GCA_044433665.1). Classification (GTDB taxonomy): domain Bacteria; phylum Bacteroidota; class Bacteroidia; order Bacteroidales; family Rikenellaceae; genus Alistipes. The sequence continues at coordinate 44,358 of JAWXTJ010000007.1, read as the reverse complement.
AACATTCTCTTGGTATTCGTAAATGGTAGCGGTAACATTATGGCGGGCGACGAGCCAACCGATATTAGACAACTTAAGGACAAGGCTAAGGACTTTGCTTTAAATATCGGTGACCTCGAAAATCTTCCAGAGAAGGAGATCAAGGAGTTTGAGCTTCCTGACGGTAGCAAATGGACGTACCCTGTAAGTTCTGGTATTGTATCGTTGCAAACTGCTCGTGAGACAGATTACGGTATCTACATTCAAGTTCAGAACGAACTTACTCGTGCATTTAACGAGATTCGTGATGAGGTATGTATGCAAAAGTTTGGATCTAAGTTTGCTGATTTGGATAATGACACTCGTGACGTGGTAACCAAGGTGATCCCAGTAAAGATCTCTGAGGCTGAACCTCGCGAAATTAAAAAGTAAGAGGATATGGCAGTAATTAAAAAGAAGGGTAACAAAGGAACCCCAAAAATTTCATCAGGATCGTTGCCAGATATTATCTTCATGATTCTTTTCTTCTTCATGGTATCAACGACTATGCGTGACCAGGAGCTATTGGTTAAGACAAAACTTCCATCAGCATCTGAGGTACAAAAGTTAGAGAAGAAGTCATTGGTAAGTTACATCCACGTTGGCCCACCATCAATTGCGATGCAGGCACAATTCGGAACAGCAACACGTATCCAACTAAATGACTCTTACCGTACAACTCGTGACATCTTGGATTACATTGCCGCAGAGCGTGACAACCTCAATGAGCTTGACCGTTCACAGCTTACAGTGTGTCTTAAGACAGACGAGAATACCAAAATGGGTATTGTGAGTGACATCAAACAAGAGCTACGTCGTGCAAGTGCACTTAAGGTATCTTACGCCGCAAGTAAATCTATCGGTTACTAGGATATAAACATCAAAAAAAGTCTGCTAAGAGTGATCTTAGCAGACTTTTTTTTGTATATATGGTAAGTCAGGATAGGACTCTTTAGGCTGTGATTGGCGGCAGTGCACAGTGCGCAAGGTGAGAGAGATGCTTTCGTCTATTTATCATATTAAGTAGTGAAAAACAATTATTGCCATATTTTTAACAGCACTCTTGGAGCGATATTTTCACCCTTAAAAATACGTTAATAATTATTTTACCCTACTTAATAAATCTGCAATCTACATGTATAATTCATAATTTTGTGTTATCTTTGTGGCAACAATTGCGAACCTATAAACCATTCAACAAACAATGTCAAAGTCTCTTAATGCTTTTTGCATTACCGCCTCTTTTGCGCTATTAACTCTATCTTGTTCGACAATACGTCAAAACAATTACACTAGTGGAGAGTTAGATGTTGAAGAGCAAGAATTTGAAGCCTACATCGACTCGCTCGATCGGCTAGCCGTTCAAGCTGCTGAGGCTGAAGCTGCTATATTTGAATATCCCACAATTACCGACTCTATGGAGTCATTGTATAACTCCCTATATAGCGATGACGAGGCTGTGAGACTCAATGATGTTATAATCTCGGGGGATCCTGCGGCTAGCACTCAACAAATATTCTTCTCTAGCGCACAATCAAACTCTGTGAAACTTGCCGAGTATCGAAATATGATCTTTGACGATATTCAGCTCAACCTTCGCACGGAGAATGCCTGCTACCCTGCCGATGGGCATGTCACCTCACCGTATGGTTGGCGTAAAGGTCGTATGCACGAGGGTATTGACCTTAAGGCTCAGGTTGGCGACAATATTTATGCGGCATTCGATGGTGTGGTGCGTTTAGCAAAATATAATGGTGCGTATGGTAACTGCTTGGTTATCCGTCACTATAATGGCTTGGAAACTGTCTACGGACACGCCTCAAAACTCTTGGTTAAGGTTAATGATGTGGTTAAGGGCGGAGATGTCGTTGCCTTGGCGGGTAATACGGGTCGCTCAACAGGCTCTCACCTCCATTTCGAGGTGCGTGCAGGCGGAAACCTTGTCAATCCAACATATATTCTCGACACGGATAAGCGCCAGATTCGTGACACAACTCTATATGTAACAATGCGTAATGGTAGAGTTTTCACCTCGATCAACCCTTCGGAGGAGGAGCGTGAAGCGGAAATACTCAAAGAGATCAGCATTAGATATTACACGGTAAGAAGTGGCGATAATCTTTCGGCTATAGCTTCGAGAAATGGCACAAATGTGACAACATTATGCCGACTCAATGGAATCTCTTCGAAATCAGTTTTACGCATTGGACAACGATTGATCGTGCGTGATGGAATCACAGTAGCGAAAAAAACAACAACTGCCTCAACTGACTCGACTGCAACAAAGGTAACAACGACTACCACAACAAAAGCAACAACGACAACAGCTCCTGCAACAAAAGCCACAACTACATATACAGTTAAAAAAGGCGATACCTTAGGTAAAATCGCAAAAAACAACGGAACGACAATCGCAGATCTATGCGCACTTAATGGCATCTCACGTAATACAACGCTTCAAATAGGTCAACGACTAAAAGTATCTGGCACAGGTGCAAGTAGTACACAAGTTGCGAGCAGTGCAACCCCAACATATTATAAGGTACAAAAAGGCGACACATTAGATAAGATTGCAAAGAAACATGGAACAACCATTTCGGAGATCTGCCGACTAAGCGGAATATCGAGTAGGTCGACACTCCAAATCGGACAACGACTAACGATAAATGGTTCGGCAAGCGCTCCAAGCACAGCCGCCTCAACATCATCAGCATATCATACAATAAAAAGTGGCGATACGCTCTCTGAAATAGCTAAAAAATATGGCACAACAGTTTCAGCGATCTGCTCACTAAATGGAATCTCTAAAAGCACAACACTCCAACTCAACAGACATTTGAGAGTGAACTAAATCAGTGAGGTTATAATCACACGTCAGCGAAGTGAACCTCGATTTGGGTTTAAATGCCTCAAGGCATTTAAAAAATTATAAGGATAAAATAGTTGTGCAAATTTATTTGCGGCAACTATTTTATCCTTATAATTTCCGAGTAATGTGGTCAAAAGTGGTTGGTAATTTTTCGATATTTATCCTTATTTTTGCACAGTAAAGTTGAAGATGAAACAGGCACTGCTGGGGAGCAACTTGTCAGAAATAATCGCTGTTTCTCATAACTATCTATCTTGCATATAGTCATCGCTATTGCACGTAGTCTACGACCTGCTACACTCTGGTGTTCCTTCTTAAGGTAATCAATCTTTTTGTATATCAGAAAGTTATAGCAATTTTACCAGCTATTTTGACCACATTGCTCCTGTGGCGTTTGAATCCAAACCGAGGCTAACCATTTATGTCGTTATTTGAACTCCACCTAAATACTTTAACTAAGGTAGGATAATTAAATCCCTGTTTTTTTTGCGGCTTCCCTTATTTTATAGAATCTCTATACTCCTCATATAATGCCTTCTGCTTATCAAAATCAGTATTCTTCAATTTTGCAGTAGTCACCTTAAAACCAAAATCAGTCAAGTTGCCCGATATGTCAACTCCCGCCTTGAATGGAAGAGGTGATTTGAGGATCGAGACATTATATTTATAGTCCACCTCAAAACTCTCAATATCCACAGTTTGTGATCCTCCAACAATTGCTGAATAGCGATCTATAGTAATGGCGAATGGCAAAACATCAATCTTAGATTGGTCAACAAGTGCATATGCCTCAAGTTCATCAATAAGGTTGCGATCTTTATTTTTGAACATCAATGTTTTTGAGAGGTCGGCAAAGGTTTCACTATCCATTAATACAAGATTGCGACCCTTGAATTGCATTGCACTGCGGAGCGTGGTAATATCTATTTGAGCATCATCCACAAGGTTTGCGCTAGCCTTAAGGTCAAAGTCAACCTCTCCCTCAAAGGAGTCAAGCATTGGAAAGGCTGTAGCAATGGATGGCATTAACTCCCCGATGCGATTTATATCCACACCATTGAGGCTCATGTTGAATGAGACACTTGAACTTCGTGTGTCGATATTTTTATATATCATAGAACCCTCAGCCTTAGCGCCAATAGCCTCCAAAGTGAGCTTGTCGAGTGAGAGAACTCCTCTTTCGATCTTTGCTCGACCCTCAACATTTTCAATTACAGCATCCTCAAAGAGAGCATTTTTAATATTCAAATCGAAGATGAAACTTACTCGGCGAGGTACCAGGAAGATAGAGTTTGTTTGAATCATTGATCCCCGAGGAGCTCGACGAGTGAGTGTGTCGGACCCTTGTGAAGCTATCCTATCGCCACTTCGGGGATTATCACTTTTGGTTGTCCCCATTGATTCAGCTATAAATTCTTTTATGCCGTTTTCGCTCTCCTCTCCTGTCAACTCCTCTTCAATATCTTTTTCCTCGGCTAATATTTTGTCGTCAACGTCAGCAGCACTTTCAGCACTTTCAGCACTTTCAGCAGCAGCAACAATGTCAGTATCTTCAGCAACAACATCCTGAGCAACAACACCCTGAGCAACAGCCAAAAGGTCCTCTTCTCCCTCCTCCTCAAGGAGATTCTCCATAAGCATAAAGCTATTATTCGAGGCCTCCATAAGCTCCGTAATATCGAGTGTTGAAGCGACAATAGAAAGCTCACCATTAAGCGCCAAGCGAGGATCAACGAAGATCTTGCGAATAAAATTCTGAATATATCCCGTAGCGACAAACTCACTATTTCCCAACGACATCTCGGCATTTGTGAGATATATTATCCGATTATCGACTCTCACGCTGGTATTTGGAATTTGAATCAACAGCGGAAATAGATCGGTGTGCATTTCCAAATCCGAGAAACCTACAGTGCCGCTCATACCCCAATCTTCACCCTCACGTTGTGCCTTAATATCCATATCCACAGTTGAAAGCGACATATTGGTATTATAAGTTGGCTCCGAGGCAGCAATCTGCTCACTGAGCACCTTTAAGGTCGCTGAAGCCTCCCTATGGTCACTCTTTGGGACAACAATAATTGTAATATCGGATCTCTCCAAAACAGATTCAAATAGGCTGTCGACACCAATATTTGTATTCTCGGCAATACCTCGAACACCGAAACCATTCATCTCGGATGTCACACGGTCGAAGTTGGCACCTCCAGTAAGCTCAATATTCTTAATCGAGACAAATTCGCCGCTCTTGGCCTTGTAACCCAATCCCGAGAAGTTCACCTGTGCCCTCATTGTGCGGCTATCATTATTGGTGAGAACCCTATCTCCAAAGAGCATATTACCCTCCCGAGCTTTCATATATAGATAAGCCGTAGAGGAGCTATCCTGAACAAATTTACTTGCGTCGAACGAGATTGCAAGATCGGTAAATGTAGAGGCTCCATCAATATACAGATTAGCATAATTGCTGTTCATAATGTCCGACACGGCAAACTTAGCTTTAATGTCACTCACATTGCTACCGCCACAAACAACACCCTCATTAAGTGGAAACACCTCAGTGAAGCGGTCAAAGTCGATAGTCGACATTATCGACATCTCAACCTCGGGGTCGGAGAGAATAGAGGTCATCTTGCCGCTAACATCCAAATCAATAATATCGGATGTATTAACATAGAAGCGTTTAATATCAGCATAAGAGCTTTCAGGATTATTCAAATCGAAAAACATATAAGCATCACAACTCACACTCTCCAACGATAGCGGCCGAGACTCATACTTCGCCTTGGCATCATCAATCTTAATCTCGGCCGAGACGATCGGCAAAACGCCCTCACCATACTCCCCCTTGATCTGCATATCGAGATCCACAGAGCCCTGAGTCGAAATCTTATCTTTCTCGCTCACTATCGACTTCGGCACTAAATCCAAAAACTCCGCCAGTGAAGGGGTGCTCATTGAGGCTGTAATATCAACTTTGATATTTCCCGTAAGAGTATCCTGACGCAACTCACCCGTCGAGGTGAGATCTATACCATTAAGACGAACATCGGCCTTATGAAAGTTCAATTTCATAGAGTCCCGATCGAAGAGCAACCTTGTATCAAGACTCATCGAGGTCTTGCGAACCAATAAATCTCCCGCATACCACACAATTAAATTACTAAATGCACTCTCCAACTTCACACGGCTCACCGACGAGGATAGATTTACTGAAGCATCAACCCCAAAATTATCCACTTGAGTATAAAAATCTTTGGTGCGATCATTAATTATAAGTTGCACAGAATCTATACGAGCACGACGCAGCAATAGGCTATACTCACCAATATCGAAGCTACTCGAAGACTCCTTCTCTTCGTCCTTCTCCTCTTTCTCCTCCTTCTCATGAATATTAAAGGTTTTCAAAGGTCCATGCAGCGAGTCGACATAAACATAAATCTGAGCATCTTTAAGCGAAAGATGATTAACAACAATCTTTTTAAAGAGAAGCGCCACAGGATTCACCGCCACACGACACTCACGAGCGAACAACAAGTCATCAATACTATCCTTTGTCTGAGTAATACGCAGTGAATCAATCCGCAAAGTAACATTCGGAAAGCGCCTAAATAGCGACAAGTCGACCTTTTTCACAGAAAACTCACTCTTCACACTCTGCTGCCCAATCTCAGCGAGGCGAGGCGTAAGAAAATCGGGTGTAAGAATTAGCGCAACCGCACCACACCACAAAACTATTATCACCAAGAAAAATATTGCGAAGAACTTTAAAACTCTTTTTATAATAATCATAACTGTAAATTTTATATTGACACTGCAAATTTTGGACTGTTACTGCAAAGATAATAAATATATCTATGTCAACCTATGGTTGCCACCACTAAATCAGCGAGATTTTTTCATTCATTTTATTTAAAGAGTAAAGGGTAGCTCTATTTTAATGAGAAAATAAAACTCCCCTAAATTCAAAAATTTGTGATAATAATATTTTTTTTGTATCTTTGAATCTACTTTGATTTAAAAGGGAGTTCTAATAATTCCCTAAAATACTTTTCAGCTACTAATCACCCCTTTTCGATTTTTCAAAAATCGGTGGTAGAGCCACTACAACCCACTTTTGCAAAATCAAAAATGGGCAATTATTAACTAAAAATTAAAATCAGGGAATTATTAGAACTCCCCTTAAGCTAAAACAAATTAAATAAATTACCTAAATATGAGATCAAAAACTCTACTATTGTGCACATTATTGGCTCCCGCAACAACCTTGCTTGCGCAGGAAAAGCCAAACATTATCCTAATTATGGCCGACGATCTAGGCTATGGTGACATTAGCTGCTTCGGAAATAAGTCAATTAAAACGCCAAATATCGACAGAATGGCTGCCGAGGGTATCAAAATGACCGACTTCCACACCAATGGAGCCGTATCGAGCCCAACCCGTGCAGCACTTATGACAGGTCGCTACCAACAACGTTCAGGCGTGACGGGAGTAATCACAGCAGCGAACCACCGTGACGATGGTCTTGCTCTAAGTGAGTACACCATGGCCGAGGCGCTTAAGGATTGCGGATACACAACAGCGATGTATGGAAAATGGCACCTTGGTTATGCACCAGAGTTCAACCCTGTTCGTCAAGGTTTTGACTACTTCGGAGGTTACGTAGCAGGAAATATCGACTTTCACTCACATATCGACGAGGCGATGTATGACGATTGGTGGAACCAAGACTCACTTGAAGCCGAGGATGGTTATGTGACGGATCTTATCGGTGAGAAAGCCGTGAAGTTTATCGCCGAGCATAAAGATGAGCCATTCTTCCTATATTTGCCTCATGAAGCTCCACACTACCCAATCCAGGGACGTAACTCGCCTGCAATACGTGGTGACAAAGCTCCGAAGAAACAGCCTAAGATGAACCGTGAGCAGACCCTAGAGGTGTATAAAGAGATGATCGAGGTGATGGACGAGACAATCGGAGATTTGCTTGTAGCCTTGGAGGAGAATGGTCTTAAGGAGAATACAATCGTGATCTTCACTTCAGACAATGGCGGTCAAGCAAGCCGTGCAACCAACGCTCCAATGTCGGGCGGAAAGGGTGGTCTATTAGAGGGTGGACACCGAGTGCCAATGGTTGTTTGGTCTCCAGGAATCCAACTTGCACCAATGGTACCATACGTCTACACATCGACAGTTATGACAATGGATCTTTTCCCATCGTTTGTATCTTTGGCAGGCGGAAAAGCACCAAAGAATCTTGATGGAACAAATATACTTCCAGCGCTTAAAAAGGGTAAAGATGTTACAAAACGTGATCTATTCTGGGCTACCGACACCAAACAAGCAATGCGTCAAGGCGATTGGAAGATGGTCAAAGGTGAGAAGTCAGCACAGCTATACAATCTAGCAGATGACATCACCGAGAGCAACGATCTTTCAGCACAATATCCCGAGAGAGCCGCAGCAATGAAAAAGGCAATCGACAAATGGTATATTGAGGTTCAGCCAAAATAACAGCCCTCTGACTGACTCCGTCGGGCGGGGATAGCACCCCCGCTGGTGCATTCTTTTGCGCTTTGGGCGTGCCGAGATTTTCAATCTCGGAGATTATAAGGATAAATATCGAAAAATTACCAACCATTTTTGACCACATTACTGCCACAGATGTTTGATAAATTTTAAAAGCTATATAGTTGGATCAAATTTATCTGATCCAGCTATATAGCTTTTAAAATCATAGAGCTAGCATTGCTCTATGTCCAAATCCGCAAGAGGTTAAAGCTCCGAGAGGAGCCCGCCCGCTGCCGCCCGCCGAGGGCAGTAAAGCAACTTTCGTAAGCCTCCTACAGTTCTAAATCACTGTTAAATACCTCGCACCAAGGCAATCCCTCTTTTCCAAGCTCTGCGAGGAATGGATCTGGATTAAACTCTTCGACATTATATACTCCAGCGCCTTTCCATAATCCTTTGGCAAACATCACTGCTCCAAGGGCTGCTGGCACACCTGTTGTGTAGCTCACCGCTTGAGTTCCTGTCTCGGTGAATGCTGCCTCGTGGTCGCAGTTATTATAAATATAATACGAAACCTCCTTACCATCTTTCACACCTTTTATGCGGCATCCTATCGAGGTCTGACCATGATAATTCGATCCCAACGACTTAGGATCTGGAAGTACCGCTTTGAGGAATTGAATTGGCACGATCTCGACACCATTATACATAATAGGATCTATGCGAGCCATTCCGATATTCTGAATCACACGTAGGTGAGTAAGATACTCCTGTCCGAATGTCATCCAGAAACGAGCACGCTTTAGCGTTGGGAAGTTCTTAACGAGCGACTCTAGCTCCTCGTGATAAATAAGATACGACTCACGCTCACCAATCTCGGGATATGTCAGTGGCATATGAATCTCGTGTGGCTCGGTTACCACCCATTTACCATCTTGGAAATAGCGACCTTTTTGTGTCACCTCACGAATATTAATCTCGGGGTTGAAGTTCGTTGCGAATGCCATACCGTGGTTTCCAGCATTGCAATCGACAATATCAAGATAGTGAATCTCGTCGAAATGGTGCTTTGCAGCGTATGCAGTAAATATTGCAGTCACACCTGGGTCGAATCCACAGCCAAGAATTGCAGTTAATCCCTTCTCTTTGAAGCGATCTTGATATGCCCACTGCCAAGAGTATTCGAATTTCGCCTCATCCTTAGGCTCATAATTTGCAGTATCTAGGTAGTTGCAACCGCACTCCAGACAAGCGTCCATAATTGTAAGGTCTTGATATGGCAGGGCGACATTAATAACGATGTCTGGTTTAAAGGCATTAAATAACTCACATAGTTCAGGTACGCAATCGGCATCCACTTGAGCGGTTGCTACACGGCCACCACCAATTGCGGCAGCGATGGCATCACATTTAGATTTTGTACGGCTCGCCAACATAACCTCAGTAAAAATAGGGTTAGCAGCAACTTTTTGAGCAACGACAGTTCCGACACCTCCAGCGCCGATAATCAGGGCTTTACACATATAAATAACGTTAAATTTGTTTTACACCAATAAATATTTTTGACAAATTTACCTAAAAATTTTGGTATTACAAAAAAAAGGCCTACATTTGCACCACCAAAATGATAGAACACGGGTAAGCCACCCTCAATTCTAAAGTCTGGCAATGATGATTCCGTAGCTCAGCTGGTAGAGCACAACACTTTTAATGTTGGGGTCCTGGGTTCGAGCCCCAGCGGGATCACTGCTTGAGAAAGCAAAACAATGTAAACCCTCAATAATCAATGATTATTGAGGGTTTTATTTTTGGTTCGCCCAACATGGGTATAATCTGAAGGGTAATCTTCATCTATAATCTATTGTTTTAATGCAAATTAAGATTTGGCGAAGTTCAAATTTTTATTCATATTTTTATTATTGATTGATACGTTTTGCAATAAAAATTATTTTTCTCGTAATTTTTTGCTATTTTCCGTCAATTCTTGCGTCTAATAAGTAGGGCAAAATAATTATTGGTGCATTTTTAAAAGCGCTATTAAAGATGAGATTTAATAGCAAAAAATATCGTTCCAAGAGTGCTTTTAAAAATATGGCAATAATTGTTTTACACTACCGAAAGTGCGTTAACGAAAGAATTTTAAAGAGTTAAAAATGGAGAATATAAATGAATTTGAAAAAATAATTAAGGAGCATCAGAGTGTAATATACTCTATTTGCTATATGTATGCCCCAACGCCTTCGGATGTCGATGATTACGTTCAAGAGGTTTTGATTAATCTTTGGAGTGGGTTTACAAATTTTCGTGGCGAGAGTAACGTGAAAACTTGGCTGTGGCGAATCTCAATAAACACCTGCATCAGCTTTATACGGAAGCGGAAACGGAGCGTAAAATCAATTTCGATTAGCGAAAGTATCACACAGATCGCCTCGGATGATAAAGATCAGAAGCAGATCGAGATTCTTTATCAGCGAATTAGTAGCCTCGATAGGTTGGAAAAGGCGATGATTCTTTTGTGGCTCGAAAGTATGAGCTATGACGAGATTGCGCAGATAATGGGTCTTACAGTGCCAAAGGTTGCTACTCGATTAAAGAGGATTCGTGAGAAGCTAAAACAGATGTCAAACAATTAAAGTCAGAAACAATGGAAAATAATTTTGAATTGGAGGAGATGAAACAACAGTGGTCAACTCTTCAAACAACACTTAATAATCAAAAAGAGATTAATATAAAACTTATACTCAAGGATGCAAAAAAACGTATTTCGTGGAATAGGGTGTTTTTTCGAATAGTCTTTTTTGTTACACTCTTTTTTACAGCACCCGCCTTATTCTGCGCACTCTATTATTTGGGGATTCCACAACCAATAAATGTAACATTAACCGCACTTTTTATTGCTGTTGCTATAAATGCGCTTTACACGTCGAAAATTGTTCAAACTCCAAATGATGGCAATATTGACGTTGTGAAATATGGTAAATCACTTGTGAAATTCAAAAAACACTATTTATACTCGCGAGTATTAGGTGAATTATCAGGTGTTGCTATTATAATTTGGTTGATTTTATCTACTGAATTAGATGTGTTAAACCTAATAGGGCTTGGTGTATCCACTGGTGGAATTTATGCAGTTATTGTTGGAGTTGTTGGTGGCGTTTTACTAAGCCTTAAAGTACTTAATAACATCAAGGAGTTGCAAAATGATATAGATTTAATTGAGGGGCTGAAAGAGTAGGGGTTGATTTTTGGTGGTGTAATTATTTGGTGTGTGCGCCTTAAGATTAATTGCTCGCAAGCAAGCAAAGAAATGACCAGCAGGCTGTTCTTCATAATTTTATATTGAACAACTTGCTGGTCATTGATTTTTAACGCAAACATTTTAGGGGTGTTAGGCCGTCTAAAATGGTGAAGGTTTTATTTTGCTGGTTCCCAGTAGCAACGTTTTGGTGATACTATGCTGCCATCTGCTTTGAGCTCTTTCATTGCTTTGTCGACTACTTTGCGGTCTAAACCTGATAGCTCAACAATTTTTCCTGCGTTTAGTGGCTCTCCTGCTGCTGCCATTGCCTCTAATACTTTCTCCTTTTCCATAATTCTCTATTTTTTATTCGTTTAATATTGTTATTGCCTTTGTAAATATTGTAACCATCTCAATTTTATCTTGATGTGGTTTGTAATGCAAAAATAGTAATATATCTTTAAGTTACATAATTTTTCCAATATTGATTTTTTATATTTGTATAGGATGTGCTTATGGAGTTGGATTTATTCAGCGGAAAAAGAAACAACAAAACAACAGGGAGGATAGGAAAAAGAGTATAAACAAAATAGAAAAAGTGCAGTTACGCAAGAGGTGTTGAATTCGGGCTGCTGTGATTTTAAAACCGCAGGTTTTAATAAATTTGGGGAGTAAAGTTAGAGTCGAGAGCGTGCTCTCGGAAATAACTTTACTCCCCAAATTTACTATAATCTACACGATTATAATAGAATCACAGCAGAACGCACGATAAAGTCAAAAACGAAGTTTTTGGGTCCAGGCTGTGCCTGGTGGCCGCCCGCTATAAGGGCAGTCCTCAACCAAGAAAGCCGTTAGCGTATTGAGTTCATTCGGATACTTGCTTTGACCAGGGCTATTGCTCGTATTCGGTTTTGTGCGATCTCTTTATCTGCATGGTGTGGGTTCTGGCTAACTAATTTCACGTATCCTTCACGCTCCGACTTTTGGATGTATTTCACCGCTATATACTCTTCGCCATCTATATCTATCGAGAGAAGATACATATCGCCCCAGAAGATGTCGGTTATGTCGGAGAGCTGCTTGTATAGCACAATATCACCACTCTTGAGCAGTGGGTACATAGAATCTCCTACAATATATATCGCTCCGTCACATTTCGGAAGATTGGGAATGTGAATATAATTTATCGGCTCGTTGCGTGTGCCCGATGTAAATAATGGCACTAGACCCGCTGTTCCCTCAATCGAATATAGAGGTACGCTTTGCAGGGGCAGGGTGTTGTCGGTGCTGAGTGTGAACTTATTTAGATCGGGGAGGGCGTTGAAAATATTACCTACTCCCTCGTCAAGCCATTCGGGGTTGACGTTAAATTCTTGAACTATTGTGTTGCGATTTCGTGACGAGAGCTTCGCCTTACCTGTTTCTATCATCGACAATGCCGCCTTTCCTACTCCAAGGCGCTGAGCTAATTGCTCTTGCGTCATTCCGAGCTCCTTGCGTAGAATCTTGAGTCTATGATTTGCCATATTATAATATTAAATTATTGAACAATTAATTTGTAAGAGTTAAATTATTGAGCTATATTTGCATCACGCAAAGTTAATCATTTAATTTGCGAAATCAAATTTTTATATCAATAAATTAAATTTTATGTTAACAATCAATCCAACTTTATATGAGCAATTGGCTCAACTTCTAACTGAAGCGATCGACGGGAGAGGGTTTTATTCCGACAAAATATATTTCGAAGATAACGAGTATGACTACCTTTTCACGGCAACGCTAATGATCTATTATCGGGAGTGCGACTATCCTGAGGGTATCGAAAATCATATCGACAACATCATCCCGATATGGTGGGAGTTTCACTCCACGGCCGAGGAGGGGGAGCGGCTCAATGATTTCGATTTTTCGCTCTTAAACGAGGCGATATGCAGATAGTTACGCCACCACCTCTAATTGATTATTCACAATCGGTTATGCCATTTATCGAGTTTGAGGAGTTTCATTTGGCCTATTATCGGATTTTGGAGGCCTTTGCGCATGGGAAGATCCGACGCTTAATTATAACTATGCCTCCGCAACATGGTAAGAGCCTTGGCGCTACCACTTTGTTACCTGCCTATCTGTTGGGGTTGAATCCCGATCTTCGAGTGGCTATAGCCTCTTATTCTGCGTCGCTGGCCTGCAAATTCAACCGTCGTGTGCAGCGAATAATTGAGTCGAAAGAGTATGCAGAGATATTCCCCGAGACAACAATTAAAAAGGGGTCGAAACCACCAAATTATATCCGCACAGCCGAGGAGGTGGAGATAATCGACCATCAGGGGTCACTGCTTGCTGTGGGTCGAGAGGGGTCACTTACGGGAAACCGTGTAGATTGCTTTATCTTGGATGACCTATATAAAGATGCCATGGAGGCTAATTCGCCGATTATTCGTGAGAATTGCTTGGAGTGGTACACCTCTGTGGTGAGAACACGTACGCATAATGACTCTTCGGAGCTGATTGTATTTACTCGATGGCATGAGGAGGATTTGATAGGTTCGATTTGTCAGAAGGAGCCTTGGGAGCCTTTGTTGAACTGGTCACAGCTGGAGTCGACGAGTTCGGGGAGTTGGTTATATCTTAATTTGGAGGCTATTAAGCGCTCTCCCTCCTCGGAGGTTGACCCTCGGACGCTCGATTCGGCACTTTGGCCGTCTCGACAGAGTTTGGAGCTACTGCTTCAGAAGAGGGCTTTGGATCCTTTGCGTTTTGAGTGTATGTATCAGGGGCATCCTTCGGCTCGGGAGGGGTTATTATATGGTGATAATTTCCGCACTTATAATTCACTGCCATCTTCACTGTTGCGGCATGCAAATTATACAGATACTGCCGATACGGGAGATGATTATCTCTGCTCGATATGTTATGCTGTGGGAGCTTCGGGGGAGATTTTCGTTACAGATGTTGTCTATACTCGTGAACCTATGGAGATTAGTGAGCCACTTGTTGCCAATATGTTGATAGATACATTGACTTCGCATGCCGCTATCGAGAGTAATAATGGTGGTCGTGGGTTTGCACGTGCTGTGGGTAAGTTGGCTCCTCGGGTGAAGATCGAGTGGTTTCATCAGAGCGCAAATAAGGAGGCTCGAATACTTTCGAATTCGGCTACCGTTATTCAAAATCTATATTGGCCTGAGGGATGGGAGCAGCGTTGGCCTGAACTAGCGGCACACCTTACAACTTATAGGCGACAGTTTCGGTCTAATAGGTGGCATGATGCAGCTGATGTTGTGACGGGAATTGTGGAGCGTGAGGTGACCTCGAAACGGACATCTAAGGGGCAGATTAGTTTTATGTGATAAGTTAAGGGGAGTTCTAATTTCTCCCTAAAATACTTTTCGATTACTAACCACCCCTTTTCGATTTTACAAAAATCGGTGGTAAAGCTACTACAACCCACTTTTGCAAAATCAAAAATGGGTAATTATTAACCAAAAAATAAAATTAGGGAGAAAATAGAACTCCCCTTAAAAAATCACTTTCACCATATCCGTGATAGGTATAATTACCTAAATTTAATGCGGTTGCACCATATTTATTAATTTTTTGTTACTTTTGCGAGATCCATTTTGCAATTATAACTATTAACTTAAATATACTTATGAAGAAAATTATCCTCTCAATTGTTGCAATTGTAGCTCTAGCAAGTTCGTCTTTTGCACAAACGTCACCGCTATTGTGGCAAGTTAGTGAAAATACTAAAGTGAAGATTGGCGGATTTGTTCGTATGAATGTAAACTATGATTTTGATGGTAGCGTCACAGGTAATGATTTTATCTCTAATACGATACCGACATCTACAACGCTCAGTTCAGAAGATCGTTTAAATTATGATGCAACAGCAACGAGACTCTCGATGACACTTACTCAATCGACAAGCGCTTTGGGTGATATTAATGTCTATGTTGAGGGTGACTTCAGAGGTACATCTAATACAATTCGTCTGCGTCAAGCGTATGTCGAGGCAAAGGGATTTATTGCAGGTCAAGCATGGAGTTTTATGACTGACCTAGCAGCACAAGCACCAACGATTGATATTAATGGTGTTGGCTCACGTACTTTCTTCCGCACAAATTTAATTGGTTATCGTCGTGCGCTCGGTCAAACACTCTCGGCAGGTATTGCCCTTGAGGTTCCAACGCTTGTAACTTCGTATGCAGGTGAGTATTACGCAGTGAATCAGAGAACCCCAAATATTCCAGTTTATATTCAGGCAAAGGGTGGTGTAGGACATATTAAGGCGGCTGTAGCGTTTAGATCGTTGGAGTATGGTACATCGTCAAACGAGCGAGAGAATCTATTGGGAGTTGCTGGTCAGCTTTCGGGAAGCCTTAAGGCTGGAGGTGCTGTGACTCTATTTGGACAGGCTATTTATGGTAAGGGAATCAATAATTATATTAGCGATATGGCCTCACTTTCGGTAAACCTTATGTCGGTGGATGGCATCGAGATGGAGGCAACACCTATGGGAGGTGCTTCACTTGGTGCAAGTGCAAAGCTATCGAAAAAGTGGCTTGCGGCAGTGAGTGGATCGCTTACTCAGAACTATGGTGATGAGGCATATTTCGAGGGTGATTATAAGAGCACAAGTTACCTCTCGGCTCTTGTGAGATATTTCCCAATGTCGGCTCTTTCAGTCGGTTTAGAGTATCTTAATGGTAGCCGCACTAATTTCGGTGGCGACGCATCATCGGCTCAGCGTTTGAGCTTCTCGGTAATGTATACTTTGTAATGCGAATTAATTTAATTTAATCTAACAACTATAAACAAATGAATAAATTTGCTAAATTTCTACTTTTATCACTTCTATTCTCGACATCTGCTCTAGCGCAAGAGAGCGCACAAACCGAAGAGCCAACAGTGGATCTAACGCCTCAAATTTTTGGTTCTGTACGTGCAAAATATGAGCAGAGTACAGAAACAGGACTTCACCGTTTTAATGTTCGTAACTCTCGATTGGGAGTTAAGGGATTCACCTCGGAGCATATGAGCTATGCAATTCAGATCGACTTCAACAATGAGGGTAAAGTTTCGATCTTGGATTCATATGTAGCGTATGAGGCTGGGAACTTCAAGTTTTCACTCGGACAGCAACAATATCACTTCAATGCCGATTTGGATAGAGGTCCTAGCAGTTCGCTCTTTTCGAATAGATCGTTTCTGTCGAAATATTTGACAACATATTACGATGATGATTCAGTGAGCACAATTGGCTCTCGTGATATTGGAGCTATGGTTGGGTATAAATTTCCAACGACCTTGCCAATCTCTCTTACGGCAGGTTTGATGAATGGTTCGGGAGCAAATAATCCAGAGTGGACGGAGAGTGTGAACTTTGTTGGTCGCTTGGCTGTAGGCTCTCAAAAGGGATTGCAGGGTGCCGTGAGTTATTATACGGGAACAACACCTTTGGCACAAGATATTATGATGTATGGTGCCGAGTTGCGTTATGCGGGTAAAGATTTCTTGATCGAGTCGGCATTCGCTGAGCGAAAGTTGGATCAAGATGGTGAGCAGACACTCACGGTAGCTCATGTGCATGGTTACTATACTTTCCATATGGCGAAGAAGTCAGCCGTTGAGTATATCGCACCACACTTACGTTGGGATACAGGTAATGGAATCGAATTTATCAATCAAGAGAGTTTAGCTGTAGATCGTTACGACTCGAACCGTATAACAGTTGCTTTGAACATCGGCTTTGCGAAAAAATGGATTGGCTCGGAGATCAGACTTGCCTATGAGGAGTATATCGTCGGCACTAGCCACACGGACTCGGCAATAAATCCGCTGTTGCAAGATAAATACACAATCGAGTTTATCACATCATTCTAAGAAACTATCGTTAAGGGGAGCCAATGAGGCTCTCCTTAATTTTTTGCACAATTTCTGTACTGTTTTAACACGTCTTTAATAATTAATAGCTATCTTTGGAGAGTGTAAACAGATTTTAATGAGTTGGTGATTATATCGCCCTCATGAAAATATATAAAGCAGAAATAGAATCATGCCTCAAAGCATTGAACCTAAAAAATATCGAACAGTAGTTATCTCGGATGTACACCTGGGATCGAAGTGGTCTTCAACTAAAGAGGCGACTCGATTCATTGAGGAGAATAGTTGCGAGCGGCTTGTCCTTTGCGGAGATATTATCGACGGATGGGCTATTATGCGTGGATCCAAAGAGAAGTGGAAACGCAAACATACAGCCTTTGTTAAAGCGGTGCTCGATATTTCAATAGATAGCCAAGTGATCTATATTAAAGGTAATCATGACGATTTCTTAGATAGATTGACCCCTATCGTATTTGCAAATATCTCACTTCAAACCGATTGCATCCTTACTTGTGGCGAGAAGCGATACTTCGTGTTGCATGGTGATATATTTGATAATATAACAACCTCGGCAAAATGGCTCTCGAAGCTGGGAGATATTGGCTACTCAACGTTGCTTATGTTTAATCGCTTTTATAACTATTTGCGTATTAAACGTGGATTACCCGATGTTTCGTTCGCCTCGAATATCAAGCAGCGAGTCAAGTCGTCGGTGTCGCAACTAAGTAACTTTGAACAGAATCTTGCCGATCTAGCACGCTCGAAAAAGTGTCAAGGGGTGATCTGTGGTCATATTCACCATCCCGAGATCAAGATGATCGACGGTATCGAATATTTAAACGCTGGAGATTGGATCGACTCCCTCTCGGCGTTGGTTGAGGATTTTGATGGCAACTGGTCGTTAATTAAAGTTGAATAAAAAAGAGAGGATAAAAAGGAGTAATGAAATATCTTTTCATAATACAAGGAGAGGGTCGAGGACATATGACCCAATCAATAACACTCGCAGGAATGTTGCGTCGTCACGGTCACCAGATCGTTGAGGTGATGGTTGGTGAGTGCTCAAATCGGCAGCTGCCCCAATTCTTCGTGGATAAGATCAAGGCACCGATAACTAGATATAAATCACCCGCTTTGGATTATGGTAGAGGCGGTAAAAAAGGAAATGTTTGGCGTAGTATACTCAGCAATACTCACCCTGTACGCAGTGTGAAGTGGTTGAAAAGTATGAACTTTATTGCCAGCAGAATTAAATATACAAAACCCGATGTTATCGTAAATTTTTACGAAATGTTAATGGGTGGAACAATGCTTATGTATCATATTAAAACACCTGTCGTAAGCATTGCACACCAATTTATGTTGGAACATCCTCAATACCTACATAAGGCTGTAAGCTCGCAGGGACAATTGATGATGTCGACGATGAATAAAATTTGCTCCTTTGGATCGAAAAAAATCTTGGCGCTTTCATTGTATGATTTGCCAAGTGGCCGACAGAGTAAACATCATAAGCGAGTTATTGTTGTGCCGCCACTTTTGCGTCCTGAGATCTTCGATTTGAAAGTGACTCGTGGGGATTATATTCTCGGATATATGCTCAATCCTGCATTCTTGGACGAGATTCTGGAGTGGAAAAAGAGCCATCCCGAGGTGAAGATACACCTATTTTGGGATAAGGCGGGAGCAGCCGAGGAGCAAGAGATTGTTCCAGGGTTATGGCTATATCGTATCAACGATAAACTCTTTGTTGAGAAGATGGCAGGCTCGGCAGGCTATATCACAACAGCGGGCTTTGAGTCGGTTTGTGAGGCATATTTCTTGGGTAAACCTGTGATGATGATTCCTGCACATATCGAGCAACAGATTAATGCTCGTGATGCTGTGGGTGCTGGGGTAGGTATTGCTTCGGATGTTTTCGATGTTGCTCGATTGGTGGAGTATATACCTCACTATAATAATGAAAATCAAGAGTTTCACAATTGGGTAAACTCAGCCGAGGAGATTTTTATTCGTGAGTTGACAAACGTATAGAGAAAGAGTAAAAGACAATTTTTTCAAATCTTTTATTCGCAATTAAATAGATAGTATAGACCAAGGGGGAGAAGAGAAGAGAAGTGATGAGATGAGATGAGATGAGAATTTAATTTAATTTAATGCTCCCCGATAAAGATAACATTAAAAATTCTAAGACTATGGGAACAATCTACAACAGAGAAATTAGCTGGTTAGAGTTCAATGAAAGGGTACTTCAAGAGGCTCAAGACGAGAGTGTTCCATTATTGCAGCGTCTGCGTTTTTTGGGAATTTTCTCTAACAATCAGGACGAATTTGTCAAAGTTCGTATCGGTAATCTTATGCGCTATAGCGCAATGCGTCAACGTGAACAGCCTATAATGTCGGGAGGGTATCGTCCCGATGAACTTCTCGACCGCTTGAATGAGAAGATGAGCATCATGCAGAAGAGGTTCAGCGAAACCTATCAAAATATCATGCGTGAGGCCGAGGCCGAAGGAATACACATGGTTCAGCAAGATGAACTCAATGATGAGCAGATGGAGTTCTGCCGTCAATATTTCCTCTCGGTTTTATCCTTGCGACTCGGACCTGTGATTATCCGCAAGAGCATGAAACTACCATTTTTTGCCGATGGTAAAATATATCTCGCTGTGAAGATGTCCAGCAAGAGAGCTACCCGCTACGCTGTGATTCAAATTCCTGTGAGTGCTGCTTCGCCTCGCTTTGTGGTGTTACCATCCTCTCCCGATCGCACCGACATTATCTTTGTGGATGATATTATTCGCCTCTTCCTCGACGATATATTCTTTATGTTTAGCTATGATTCTGTCACGGCACACACATTCAAAATCATCCGTGATGCGGAGCTCCCTCTGGATGAAGATGTTTCGAAGAGTATCTCCGAGAAGATGTTCAAGGGTATCACCCGTCGTGAGAGAGGTCGTCCCGTGCGTTTGATCTACGATAAAGATATGCCGCTAGATCTTCGTGACACGATAGTCAAGAAGTTCGGATTAAACCCCTCGGGGCAAGTTGAGGCGGGTGGTCGCTATCACCTTATGCGAGACCTGACGAAGTTCCCAAAGGTGCGTCCTGAGCTTGAAAATCGTAGCGTGCGACCACTTACACATCCCGATATTGACCCTTGTGAGAGTATTTTGAAGGTAATCAAGAAGAAAGATATTCTTCTTGCCTACCCATATCACACCTTCAACCACTTTATCGACCTGCTCCGTGAGGCGGCAATCGACCCGATGGTCTCGTCAATATATATCACCCTATACCGTACAGCAGAAC
The DNA here is from genome assembly GCA_044433665.1 of Rikenellaceae bacterium. Lineage (GTDB taxonomy): Bacteria > Bacteroidota > Bacteroidia > Bacteroidales > Rikenellaceae > Alistipes. Next base: position 23,520 of record JAWXTJ010000007.1, on the reverse strand, counting down.
ACTCAAAGGTAATTAGCGCACTTCTCAATGCCGCAGCCAACGGCAAGCAGGTGACAGCCCTAATTGAGCTTAAGGCTCGTTTCGACGAGGAGCAAAATATCGACAATACCGAAACCCTGCAACAGGGCGGAGTAAAGGTTATCACCAGCCAAGAGATGCTGAAAGTACACAGCAAATTGGTTCTCATTGAGCGACGTGAGGGTAACACCATCCGAGGCTACGCCTATGTCGGAACAGGAAACTTCAATGAGAATACCAGCGGTATATATAGCGACTTTGGTCTTTTGACCTCGAACAGCACAATATGTGCCGATGCAGGTAAAGTATTCGAATTCCTGGAGAATAACCATAAACACCCATCATGCAAACAGCTTGTAGTCTCTCCATATTACATGCGCAGCAAGATCGAGAGTATCATCGAGCAAGAGATCGAGCAGGCGGAGCGGGGCAAAAAAGCATTTTTCTATGGTAAATTCAATGCGCTGACCGATATAAGCATGATTAAACTCCTCTATAAGGCATCCCGCAAAGGTGTTAAAATCAAACTTTTAGTGCGGGGAGCATGCTGCCTGAATGCAGGAGTTGAGGGATTAAGTGAAAATATCGAGGTGCGTAGCATTATCGACAAATACCTAGAACACGCTCGACTAATAATCTGCTACAATGCAGGTAAACCACAGAGCTACATCCTCAGTGCCGACCTTATGGGTCGCAACCTCAATCGACGAGTTGAGGTAGGTGCACCAATCCTCTCGAAAGAGATCCACGCAACACTAACCGAGTACTTCAAGATACAGTGGCGAGATAACGTTAAATCCCGCTTGGTAGCACCACCATACACCAACGGATATATCGTCAACGATAAAGCACCGCTGAGAAGTCAAGATGAACTATACACATTTTTTGAAGAGAAAAGCAAATGAAAGAAACTTTAGCTGCAATTGACATAGGATCGAATGCCATTCGTTTGGTAGTCAACTATGTAGACAACAGCAATAAGGTAGCATTCAAGAAAGCTGCCTTTTTGCGAGTACCGATTCGCCTGGGAGAGGATGTATTTACAGCAGGTGAGATTAGCGCCGTAAAGCGCCAACGATTATGCGAGGCGATGACCACGTTTAGCCACGTGATGAAGACCTACAACGTCACGAAATTCCGAGCCTGTGCCACCAGCGCCATGCGTGAGGCGAAGAATGGTGCCGAGGTGGTCGACTACATCAAGCGTGAGAGTGGCATTCCCATCGAGATCATCTCGGGTCAGGAGGAGGCCAAGACCATCTTCGAGGCGGGAGATGTTGTGGGGCTAATGAATAGTCGAGATAGTTATATCTTTGTAGATGTTGGTGGAGGTAGCACCGAGCTTACTATATATAGTAATAATAAGCGAGCAACCTCCGAATCATTCCGCATAGGTACTGTTCGCACGATCAGTGAGGCGGTAGATAAGAACGAGCCAAAGCGTTTCAAGAAGTGGTTAGAGGAGGTTGCACAACCATACCGTCCGACAGCGATAATAGGTTCGGGAGGAAATATCAACAAGGTGCATAAACTTCTGATGAAGAAAGATAAGGAGTCGATACGCTACATCGAGTTAAAGTTGCTCTACAATCAAATCAACGAGATGACCTACGAAGAGCGCCTACGCAACATGGGTCTCAATACCTACCGAGCAGATGTTATCACCCCAGCGATGAAGATCTTCCTCACAGTAGCTAAAGTGTGCAAAATTGATGAAATCCTCGTCCCAAAAATCGGTCTTGCAGATGGTATCATCCATCATCTCTACAACTCACTCCAAAAGTAACAAAACAACCTTCGGACTGTCTCCGACGGGTGGGGATAGCACCCCCACGGGTGCATACCATTGCGTTTCGGGCTGCCGAGATTTTCAATCTCGGAAATTCTAAAGGTAAAATAGTTGCCGCAAATAAATTTGCACAACTATTTTACCTTTAGAATTTTTTAAATGCCTTAAGGCATTTAAACCCGAACCGAGGCTAACCTCAAAGTGAACTTGGGGCAAAATTAGGATGAACTTAGAGTAAACTCAAGTGAACTCAAGTGATCCCAAACAATCCCAAGTGATCCCAAGCAATCCCAAAGTCAATTCATGAAAATATTTATATAACCTATTTATATAATTAAGTAGTGTAAAATAATTATTGAAAAATATGGCAATAATTGTTTTGCACAACTTAAATGCGTCAACCCTGCATGAAATTAGATTTTTTATTTCTTTAATTGCATAAATTTCGTACCTTTATATATTCAATGCGAATTAAAAGTTTGAAAACCTTAATTCGCACATTCAACCATATAATAGAGTTAAAATGAGAGATTTGAGCAAACTGTACAAAACGATCGGTGTAGCCGCAATGCTACCATTTGCTTTACCTGTAATGGCACAGAGTGAGCAGCCAAATATTTTGATTATCTTTACCGACGATCAGGGATATGGTGACTTGGAGTGTATGGGTAACACCCGCCATAAAACCCCCGTTTTAAATCAATTAGCTGCCGATGGGGCACTATTCACAGAGTGTTACGCCCAACATGTTAGCGGAGCTTCTCGTTCGGCACTTATGACAGGACGTTATCCATTGCGCAGTGGCGGCTCCGATATGCCTACCACTGAAACAACTCTTGCCGAACTCCTAAAAGGTGTTGGATACCAAACTGCCGCAATTGGAAAGTGGGATTTATCAAATAGAAAACCAATCGAAGGACGTATCCCCAACGATCAAGGATTTGACTACTATTATGGAACGCTTGGAGCCAACGATGGCGGAAAAGCACAAATGTACGATAACCGAGATAAAGATCAAATGGTAACCGACATGAGCCTATTTTCGAGGCTATATACCGATAAAGCGATCGAATACTTAGAAGATAGACGAGAGGAGGGAAAACCATTTTTACTCTACATTGCGCACACAATGCTACACGCTCGTGTCGGAGTATCACCCGAATATGTTGGCTCGACACATGGCAGCCTCTATGGAGATGCACTCTATGAACTAGATACCGAAATTGGACGACTTCTCGATAAAGTCGACGAATTGGGCCTACGTGACGATACCGTAATAATATATATGACCGATAATGGGCCATGGTGTCAATATGTATATCGTTCATACACAGCACAATTTTACGATCCAGGAACAATCTATTGGGGTACCCCAGGTATCTTGCGTGATGGCAAAGGCTCAGCATACGAGGGAGGTGCAAAAACCCCCTGCATCATCAACTGGAGAGGTCACATCAAAGAGGGACAACGCAAAGATGGCTTGATGGCAACAATTGATTTTGTGCCAACCCTCGCATCATTGTGCGGTTTTGACCTACCTAAAGATGTTACAATTGACGGTGTAGACCAGAGCAAATTTTTCTTCACAAAAAACAATAAAAGCGCTCGCAAAAACTTCTGTTACATGCAAGTCTCTGTCCCAGGAACAAACCTAATAAAAGACTTTGTAGCAGTTCGTGACGATAGATGGAAACTATTAATTCCAGGTCGCAAAACCGAGACAAAACATCGCTTTATGACCGACTTCGGAACCAATGATTACGAACTATACGACCTACGTCAAGACCCAGGCGAAACGACAAATCTAATCAATGAATACCCCAAAATCGCAGAAAGGCTAAAAGCTCTACATCAAGATATGTACAAGAGCATCGAACCTGACTATACGAAATTGGGCTATGGTAAATAGATCTTTATGAATTTTTATATATCGCATGAGCGAAGTGACAACAAGACAAAAACGAGTAATGTGGTCAAAAATAGTTGGTAATTTTTTTAATGACTCAGGTTGTTTTAATTTATCAAGTACACTTAATCAACTTATAATAAAGTATTTCCATATCCCTGCTGGTAATCTATATGTCTTTAAAACCCCATAAAAATAACCTTAATTGAAATGCGTTTCAATTAAGGTTATTAATCTTTTTGTATATCATGTAGTTACAGCGATTTTACCAACCACGTTTGACCACATTGCCCAAAAACGTAGTTTTTGAGTCCAGGCGATGCCTGGTCGCTGCCCGCGATTAGGGCAGTCCTCGGTCGAGAAAGCTGTTAATTTTGTCCTCCACCTAAAGCTCGGTAGAGATTTATTACGCTTTGGATCTCATCATATTTATTAGAACTTTGGCTTAACTCGGCTTGTAGAAGTGTTTGTTGTGCTGTTAATACTTCTAAATAGTTTACGCTACCATGCTTCATCAATAGCTCTGAGCTACGAAGCGCCTCTGTAAGCAGATTTATCTGCTCGTCGTAGTGCCCACTACGCTTAATTGCACTTTGCCAGCTTATGAGGGCTGTGTTGACCTCTGCTCCAGCATCTAGGAGCGCTTGATTGAAATTCAGTAGCGCTTGCTCTTGTTGTGATTTCGAAATCTGAACTTGTGCTCGGAGTGTTCCTTGGTAGAATATTGGCTGCACTATTGCTGCTACTGCACTATATATCACCTCACTAGGGTTTGAAACAGCTCCAAATGAGTTGCTGTAGGCTGCCGTGCCACCAAGTGTTAGCGATGGGTAGAGCGATGCACGTGCAATATTTGTTGCATAATACGCTTGTGCAAGGGTGTACTCTGCAACTCTTACATCTGGGCGATTTGCAACTAGCTCTAATGGTAGACCTACGGCTAGCTCCGTGTTGAACTTTGCATCGCTGAGTGATCCTCGGTCGATATGGTGAGGTGCTGATGCAAGAAGTATCGAAAGTGTATTTTCCAATTCGGCAACTTGTTGCTCTAGGGTTACGATGCTCGTTTGCAACGACTCACGGTTCGCCTTAGCTTGAAGCACTGAGGTGACATTCACCTGACCAGCACGATTTAGAGCCTCCATCGAGCGGACATTTGCCTGCCATGCTTCGAGTGAGAGGTTACTAATTTTAATCTGTTCATCTAGCAGTAATAGTGAATAGTAACTATTTGCTATCGTCGCTACTAACTCGGTTTGAACCGCTTGTGAGTAGGCTTGTGTCTGCTCTAAGATTGCTTTCTGTTGCTCTTTGCCATTTTTGATTTTACCGAAAATGTCGATCTCCCAACTCGCTGCAACCGAGAGTGAATAGGTTGACTCCGAAGAGGCGTTACTTGTGTTGGCACTAGCATTGAAGCCAAGTGATGGCAGGTACGCCAGACGAGCTGTGCGGAGTGTTATCTCCGCCTGCTCGATGTTGAGTTTTGCAACATTCAGATCTGTGTTACTCTCTAGTCCCTGCTCAATGAGTGCTTGGAGTTTAGGGTCGGTGAAGAGTTCACGCCAGCTTTTTGAGGCTATCGAACTTGTTGAGCTTGCTGCCTCTTGGGTGTAATCGTAAAGATTGTCTACAATCTCTGGGTCGGGCGTATGTTCAAATTTTGTGTAGAGTCCACAGCCGCTCAGCGATGTTGCGAGCAGGGCTGTGACTACAATATTATTTATCTTAATCATAATTCTCTAACTTATATGTTGCTTATTCCTCTACTTTTGGTATTACTCGCTCTGGCATAATCGACTCCTGCATTGTTTGGAAAATCACGAAGAGTGCAGGAACAATAAAGATCAGAGCTATGGTACCGATAAGCATTCCTCCGACAACACCAACACCAAGCGAGATATTACCATTAGCACCAACACCCGAAGCGAACATCAACGGAAGCATACCAAATACCAGCGTCAGCGAGGTCATAAGGATTGGACGTAGACGAGCCTTAGCTGCCGAGATTGCTGCTTGTGAGATTGACATACCCATTCGACGACGCTCCGAGGCATACTCGGTAAGCAGAATTGCTGTTTTGGCCAGCAGTCCGATAAGCATAATCAAACCTGTCTGCATATAAATATCGCTCGTAAGACCAAATAGATTGGTGAAGAGATAACTACCTGCAAGACCAAATGGAATCGAAAGGATTACAGCAAGTGGAATAAAGATACTCTCATAAAGTGCACAAAGGATAAGGTATACGAATGTAATACAGATGATAAATACAAGAACTGTATCATCAGCCGTTGATGTAGCCTCCTCACGAGACAAGCTACCAAACTCATATCCGTAACCAATTGGCAAAGTCTGACTTGCAACCTCCTTTACGGCATTGATCGCCTGACCCGAGCTAAAGCCATCAGCAGGCATACCATTAACCGAGATTGATGGGAAGAGGTTGAAGCGTGAAAGGCTCTGTGCACCATACATCTTCTCAATCTTAATATATTGACTTACTGGAGTCATATCGCCATCGCTGTTGCGAACATACATATTCTCTAGAGCTGTCAAATCCAATCTATCCTCAACGGGAGCTTGAATCACAACACGATAGAGTTTCGAATATTTATTCAAGTTCGAAGCATAGCTACTTCCAACATATCCCGAAAGTGTACTTAAAACATCACTTGGCGAGACACCATTACGTAGACACTGAGCTGCATCAACCTCAACTTGATATTGAGGGAACTCCGTACTGAACGATGTTTGAGCACGAGCAATCTCCTCACGCTCCAACAACCCTTGAATAAACTCCTGGGTGTACTTCTCCAAATCGTAGATGTTACCACCCTTACGGTCCTGAACGTGAATCTCGAAACCGTTGCTGGTACCGTAACCGCTAATCATCGGAGGTGCCATTGCCATAATCGAAGCTGAGGTAATGTCGGCTGTCAAAGCGTAAATCTTAGCCACTACAGAGTCTACATCTTGACCCTCACCCTTGCGTTCATCCCAGTTTTTGAGTCGAATGACGAACATACCTGCATTACCGCCACTTGTTCCCATTCGGTTCTGACCAACAACCATCGAGTAAGCATAGATCTCCTCAATGCTGCCAACACGAGCCTCAACCTCACGGACAACTTTCATTGTCTCCATGTGGGTATATCCAGGTGCTGTTTGAATATTCAAGAAGATGGTACCCATATCCTCATTTGGCACAAGCGACGTTTTGGTATTGTTCATCATATAGGCAAGTCCACCCCCTGCCGCAACGATCAAGAATGTAGCCAATACTTTGTGCTTAAGGAAGAAGAGAACGTTCTTTTGATATTTGTTAACAACATTATTGAAGCTATCATCAAAGGCGATATGGAAGCGAGTCGAGAATGGTAACTTCTCACCCGTTTTAACATCCTTGTGAGGTATCATAATCAATGCACAAAGTGCAGGACTTAGAGTCATCGCATTGAGGGTCGAGATCGCAACCGCAGCGGCCATTGTAAGACCAAACTGAGTATAGAAAGTACCCGTAGTACCACCCATAAAGCTGATTGGGATAAATACCGCCATAAAGACGATAGTTGTAGTGATAAGCGCCGAGGTAACCTCTTTCATAGCGTTGTAGGTTGCCATATATGAAGATTTCTCACCCTTATCAAATTTACTCTGCACCGCTTCGACCACCACAATGGCATCATCCACCACCGTTCCGATAACCAGCACCAGAGCGAAGAGCGTCAAGAGGTTAAGACTGAATCCAACGGCATAGATAAAGGCGAATGTACCGATGAGCGAAACGATAATCGCCGCCGATGGAATCAACGTAGAGCGGAAGTTTTGAAGGAAGATATAAACCACCAAGATTACAAGCAAAATCGCTTGAATAAGCGTCCAGAATACACTTTTGAACGAGGCATCAAGGAAATCCTTGGTATTCATAATGTCGAGCAACTCCAAACCTCGGGGTAGGTTCTCACGAAGTTCATCAAGCACCTCATCCACCGCAATGGTGATCTCGTTGGCATTCGAACCCGACATCTGAGCGATCATCGACATACGTCCACTCTTACCCTTGACATTTCCGAAGATATTGTAATCCCTTGCCGCAAGCTCAATTGTCGCAACATCTTTCAAGCGTAGAACACTTCCATCGTCGAGAGAGCTAAGAATCAGATTTTCATAATCTACCTCCTCCTCCAAACGACCCTTATAGCTCAAATCTACTTGGAACGCATTGTAAGAGTTGATACCCAAAGTACCTGTCGACGACTCAATATTCTGCTCGGCAAGCATGTTCGATACATCTGACGGCATAAGGTTATATTGAGCCATTTTCTTTGGATCCAACCATATACGCAAGGCATAATCGGGACCCATCACATTCATCTCACCTACACCCTTAACACGTGCAACTTGAGGCTCAACGTTGATCTTCATGTAGTTAGAGATGAAAATATCATCATAGATATTCTCAGGACTATAAAGCGCAACCATCTTCAGTGTGCTGGATTGTCTACGTCGCACCGTAACACCCGCCTTGGTAACCTCACCTGGAAGAAGAGACTCTGCCGAGGCAACACGATTCTGAACATTGACCATCGCCATATCACCATCTGTACCCTGACGGAAATAAACGGTGATACTTGCCGAACCGCTACTACTTGCCGAGGAGGTCATATACAACATATCCTCAACACCATTGATCGCCTCCTCCAAAGGAACAACGACACTCTTTTGAACCGTAGCAGCACTCGCACCAGAGTATGAAGCACTCACCGAGATGGTCGGAGGTGCAATCTCGGGGAACTGCTCTACAGGTAACATCGTATAGCCAATAATTCCGACGATAACTATCATTACTGAAATTACTATCGAAAGGATTGGTCTATCTATAAATTTTTTGACAAACATAATCTTCTCCTAATTTAATTTTGACCCTCTGCATCGCCACGTCCGACTGTCTCGCCATTGCGAACCAATCCTGCACCCTCGGCAATAATCTCGTCACCGACAGCAATACCCGACTCAACGATATAATCAACACCATTGTTCATTGGATATACCTCAATTTCGAATGATACCGTTTTGTTATCAATAACCTTGTAAACAAAGATCTTATCTTGAATCTCGAATGTTGCTATCTTTGGGATAACCATAACACTATCCATTTGACTCTCAATTAGGATACTTCCGTTACCTCCGTCACGCAAAATCTGCTCAGGATTCTCGAATTTGGCACGAATAGCTACCGAACCTGTTGTGCGGTCGATAGTTCCACTAATGGCATCTACCGAGCCTTTGTGGCTGTAAGTTGTGCCATTATTCAAAATAAGGTCCACCTCGGGAAGCTCCTCGATAAACTTCTCGGTGGAGCCGCTTGCTTGAGTGAACGATAGGATTTGAGACTCCGACATTGAGAAGTATGCGTACATATTGTCGTTGTCACTAACGCTCACCAACGGATCACTAATCGACGAACTAACCAATGCACCAACACGATAAGGGATCATGCTCGCAACACCATCTACAGGACTCTTGACTACCGTATACGATAAATCACTCTTAGCGTTAGTCTCTTGAGCCTCGGCCAATGCCAAAGCAGCCTTTGCAGACTCTAAGCTATTGAGCGATATTTGCAACTCAGTTTCAGAGATAACACCCTCGTTGTAGAGCTCTTGGCTGCTGTTCGCATTTAGAAAAGCTGTGGCAACACTCGCTTGAGCACTCTTCACATTTGCAGAGGCAACATCCAAGGCGGCCTTATATGGCACTTGGTCGATGATAAACAGAGCCTGCCCCTTTTTGATTGCAGCACCCTCCTTGATTAGGATCTGAGTGATTTGTCCAGTCACCTGAGGGCGAATGTCAACAAACTGCTCACCACGAATTGCCGTCGTGTACTTGTTTTGAATTGTGCTATTAGATAGCGAAACCGTGAGGGTTTTGTAGTTTTTGGCTCCTTTTTTTGCGACAACCTCATCGGCGCAAGAGGTAACCATAAGTGAAAGTGCTATCAATGATAGACCTCCCAAAAATCGTTGTTTATTCATTGTTATATTTGGTTTATTTGTTTCGAGCAAAAGTTCCTCGCAAAGTTAACAAAAATATTTTTAATTATCGGCTGTAACTTACGAATTGTTATAAATTTTCAATATCTCTTTTTTTCTCGTTTAACACCTTATTTTTAATGTTTAGGGCGGAAAGAATGAAAATTATGTGACAAAAATTAATATTTTTATCTATTTATGCACTTTTTGACAAAAAAAACATAACTTTGCGATAACATACATTCAAGGGCGCTCACTGCAAATGATGGTTAATGTGTCATATTGTAAGCCGTAGCCTCCATTGATTGATATGGTGATTATATGAAGGGTAAAATATCGTAGAGATTGTTACGTTTTATATAAATAAAACTAAGGAGCACTTAAGAGCTCTTTAGATGCAGGAGGGTGTAAATCTTCCCAAAATATAATAGGTTAAGATAATATAAATTAAAAAACTTTAAAGATATGTGTGGATTTGTAGGTCTATTCGATGCAAAATCAGCTGGCGAGGATCAGCGCTCGAAAGTACTCAAAATGTCGAAACTAATTAGACACCGTGGACCAGACTGGTCAGGAATATATTGTGGCGAAAAAACGATAATCTCACACGAAAGATTATCAATTGTTGACCCTCAATCGGGAGGTCAACCTCTATACAGCACCGACGGCAAAGTTGTCTTGGCGGTGAATGGTGAGATATATAACCATGCCGAAATCCGTGAGGAGCTAGCCTCAGAGTATGATTTCCAAACAGGTTCCGACTGCGAGGTGATCCTTCCCCTATACCAAAAAATGGGAATCGGCCTCTTGGAGAGAATCAACGGCATCTTCGCCTTTGCACTCTACGACATCGAAAAAGATGAATACTTAATCGCTCGTGACCCTATCGGAGTGATTCCATTATACATAGGTTGGGACAAAGAGGAGCAATTCTACGTAGCCTCAGAGCTTAAAGCCTTGGAGGGTACATGCTCAACGATCAAACCATTCCTCCCAGGTCACTACTGGTCAAGCAAAGAGGGTAAAATGGTTCGCTACTACAACCGTGACTGGTTCGAGTATGACGCAGTAAAAGATAACGGAGCAAGCGTCGAGGAGCTACGTGCAGCACTCAAAGCCTCAGTAAAGCGTCAATTAATGTCGGACGTTCCATACGGAGTACTCCTTTCGGGAGGTCTTGACTCTTCGATCATCTCGGCTGTAGCCAAGGAGTTCTCGCAACATCGTGTAGAGTCAGATAGTCAAGATGCAGCATGGTGGCCTCAACTACACTCATTCGCTGTAGGTCTAAAAGGTGCTCCCGATCTAATTGCAGCACGCAAGGTAGCCGATCATATCAACACCGTACACCACGAGGTACACTACACCGTGCAAGAGGGTCTCGATGCAATTCGTGACGTGATATATTTCCTTGAGACATACGACGTAACGACAGTCCGTGCATCAACACCGATGTATCTGCTTTCACGAGTAATCAAATCAATGGGAATCAAGATGGTTCTCTCGGGAGAGGGTGCCGACGAAATCTTCGGAGGTTATCTATATTTCCACAAAGCACCAAATGCCCAGGAGTTCCACGAGGAGACAATCCGCAAGATCGACAAATTGCATCTTTATGATTGTCTACGTGCAAACAAGGCTCTATCGGCATGGGGCGTAGAGGGACGTGTACCATTCCTAGACAAAGAGTTTATGGATGTAGCCATGAGAATAAACCCCGAAGCAAAGATGGCCAAAAATGGTCGCATGGAGAAATGGATCCTACGCAAAGCCTTCGAGGATATGTTACCCGAGGAGGTGGCATGGAGACAGAAAGAGCAGTTCTCGGATGGTGTAGGCTACAGCTGGATAGACACCTTAAAGCAGGTGGCAATAGATGCTGTATCGGATCGTGAGATGGAGAATGCCGCAGAGCGCTTCCCAATCAACCCACCACAAAATAAAGAGGAGTATTATTATCGTACAATATTTGAGGAGCACTACCCATCGCAAACCGCAGCACAATGCGTACCATCGGTACCATCGGTAGCATGTAGCACACCAACGGCGTTAGCTTGGGATGCCTCATTCCAGAATCTAAACGACCCATCAGGAAGAGCGGTACTCGGTGTACATAATACCGACCTTTCAAAATAACTCTCTTACGCTGGGAGCATTTCGGACGTTTCGAAGTGCTCCCAGCTTACTACAGAGTAACATTATAGCATTGGATATATTATGGGGAGTTCTATTTTCTCCCTAATTTTAATTTTTGGTTAATAATTATCCATTTTTGATTTTGCAAAAGTGGGTTGTAGTAGCTCTACCACCTATTTTTGTAAAATCAAAAAGGGGTGGTTAGTAATCGAAAAGTATTTTAGGGAGAAATTAGAACTCCCCTTATACACTACTTAGACTAAGCGCATGAATTACCAAGAATAATTCTCATTCCTATTTTTTTCCTATCTTTGCACAAAATTATGAAATTATGAGACAAGAGGATAATCAATTTCTTTCGGAGTACGAAGAGCGCTTAACACAAACCCTGCTGGGTCAATTTTCTGATGCGGGATTTCTCGCAGGAGAGCTACTGGCTGTCGAGGAGCTCGACGAGAAGTGGGACAGCTCGGCAGCTGAATATATGGCTGCGGCAGTGCCACAGATCAATGATTATCCTGCGGCAGCTGTCGCTTGGGCCGCATATATGGGTGTCGGCATGGCTGTGCTTTGGGATACCGAGTGGGATAAATATGCACAGGTGGAGGATTTATATACACCTCTAGCTTCGCCACGTGGCTTCGATGAGATGGATGAGTATATTATGGAAGTATTGCTCGGATATACTCTTGATTCACAGGAGGCTGAACGCCTGGAGAATCTTTTCCGCTCCGCCTCAACAACAGCCCTCACCATGATTCGCAAAGAGAGCGTCGAAGCACAAAGCGTTATGGCTTTCTATATTTTTGCTCGCTCAGCAAAGGTTTTCTTCCGATTAGGGGTTGCTGTGGGATTACGACTGCTCGGATATAGTTACCAGAAGGCTATTGCGCAGATGAATTAAGGGGAATTCTATTTTTTCCCTAATTTTAATTTTTGGTTAATAATTATCCATTTTTGATTTTGCAAAAGTGGGTTGTAGTAGCTCTACCACCTATTTTTGTAAAATCAAAAAGGGGTGGTTAGTAATCGAAAAGTATTTTAGGGAGAAATTAGAACTCCCCTTAACACTCTCTTATGTTTCGGACAGCCTCCGACGGGCGGAGATAGCACCTCCGCTGGTGCATTCAGTCTTGCGATATTAAGTGGTGTAAAACAATTATTGCCATATTTTTAAAAGCACCCTTGGAGCGATATTTTACTTCGGCCCCATTAGGTTTTTAAATAAAATATATATATCTTTGCAAATATAACGTTTTTTAAGTTTTAAATTGTTTAACTATATATCGTAATCAACTATGTCAAAAGGAGTTATTATCGAGCGTTCGAGCCGTTTAGATGGTATCGGAGAGTACTACTTCTCGAAGAAGCTACGTGAGATCGCTGATCTTGAGGCTGCAACAGGTCGTCAAATCATTAAATTAGCTATGGGTAGTCCTGATCTACCACCAGCACAAGCCGTTATTGACCGCTTATCTTCAGAGGCACAACGTCCTGATGTTCACAAGTATATGTCATACAAAGGCGAGCCAATTTTGCGCAAAGCATTCGCCGAGTGGTACAAAAAATGGTATGGTGTAGAGTTGGATTTCACCTCTGAGGTACTTCCACTTCTAGGCTCTAAGGAGGGTATCATGCACATCTCGATGACATTCCTTTCTAAGGGTGACAAAGTGTTGGTTCCAGATCCAGGTTACCCAACATACTCTGCTGCTGTGCGTCTTGCAGGTGGCGAGATGGTTACCTACGCTTTAAATAAGGAGAATGGTTTCACCCCAGATTTCGAGGCTATCGAGGCGGCTGGTCTTGAGGGCGTTAAGATGATGCTTATCAACTATCCAAATATGCCTACAGGACAAACTCCAACTGTCGAGCTTTTCGAGCAGATTATCGAGTTTGGTCGCAAGCACAACATCCTTATCGTACACGATAACCCATATAGCTTTATCCGTTGCGAGAAGCCAATGAGTATCATGTCGGTAGAGGGAGCTCGTGAGGTTGCCTTGGAGATGAATTCTTTGTCGAAAGGTCACTCAATGGCAGGTTGGCGTGTAGGAGTTGTTGTCGGCAAGCAAGAGTGGATCGACTCAATTCTAACTTTCAAATCAAATATGGACTCTGGAATGTTCTACCCAGTTCAAGCGGCGGCTGAGACAGCTTTAGCTTTGGGTGACGAGTGGTTCACAGAGTTAAATGATATTTACCGTGCACGTGAGCGTCAAGGTTATGCAATTCTTGACTCTCTAGGTTGTATCTACCGCAAGGGTCAAGCAGGTCTATTTATTTGGGCTGAGCTTCCTGAGAGCTATGAGGGCGACAGTTTCCAATTCTCGGACGAAGTTATGGAGAAATGCGACGTATTCTTAACTCCAGGTGGAATCTTCGGAAAAGAGGGTATTCGTTATATCCGTATCACACTTTGCTGCCCAGAGCAACTTTTGGAAAAAGCTGCTAAGGCTATCGCTGCTGCTTACGCTAAGTAATTATAGCACAATTTAATAGTAACGTCAATTTTACCTCTCCTTGAAAAAGGGTGGTGAAATTGACGTTATTTTTTTGCGACAATACTTTCATTGTCTAATTTCAACTATAATAAGCGATAAAAGCGATATAAAAGCAAATTTTTTATGGAATAAACTTTGATAATATCTATTTTAGTATTACCTTTGTGTTTCTGAGGCATTGTTAAACCTTGGATTAATAAGGTTTTATAGTTAAAAAAAGAGCTACAGTAATAAATATATGGCATTTCAAATAAGTGAAAAATCAAAAAAATATATCTCCCGAAATGTGGGGATGAATTTTGATGCTATTATTTCAAAAAGTGCAAATGAAGTAAAGAGATTCATAGAATCAAAAATCGGGTCGAAAATAGATAGGCCTATATCTGATTCTAGGATAACTTCACGTGGCTCTGCATATGTACATTTTTCTCGTTATTCATACTATAATACCGAAGATTTGAATAATAAAATTGACGCTTTAGAATTAGACGAGGAGTAGAGTATGCTTGAGGCTTTTCATGATAAAATCGCAGGTTTATATTTACAATATATCAACAATATAAAACCCTTAATAGCAGCTAACGAGGCTCTATATGCTGAGCTTCCTATGCCTGTTATCAATGAGATACGTGCTTTTAATGACCATATTGCACGTTGTTATGCCACTGAAGCTGCTGAAAATATGAGCGACAGTGAAAAGCAGGCCAATATTGAATCTAACATAAGAAAGGCAGAAGGTCATATAATGCGTGCTACACTTGATTGTTACAAATTTCTAAATTTAAAGTATCAAGATAATATCATCAAAAAGTTTGAAGATCAAAATAAGCATGTAGATATTACACTTATTAATAATGGTGATTTTCACGCAAGTTTCAAAAGGCAGAAAAACAATATTTATAGAAAACTTAAAGAGGCAAAATTTCTTGAAGGAAATGATAAAAAAGATCAGGCTCTTGTGATCTATGACGAAGTTTATAGCCTTTTCAATGAGTTAGATGATTTAATTACGAGTGTCGCTGGTGAATTATTTTGGGCGAAAACTAAAAGTCGCTCGTCTTTGACATTTAGAGTTATAAAAACCATAATTATTCTTATTATAGGAGCAATGTTACCAATTATACTTCCGCTTCAAGAGTGGTGGAGTATTATTGTTGCTTGGTTTAAAGGGTAACTGTATTTCACTCAAATATTTAATAACGTCAATATAACCTGCATTATATTGACGTTATTTTTTATTCTAAAGAGATACTTTCTAATTTTTTCTTCAAGCTACCTCTACCATAGCCGCTCCATTTTTCTTTAATCACTCCGTTAGGAGATAACAATACATATGCAGGAATACCTGTTATGTTTAACGAGGCGTTTAAATATGGCACATCAACCAGCTCATTCCACTGATAACCATCTAATTGACACTTCTCAACAGCCTCACGCCATGCCTTTTCGCTATCTATGCTAATACTGACAACCGATAATTTCTCTTTGTATATCTCGGCTATCTCTTTTAACTCTGGCAAAGAGGCAACACATGGCCCACAAGCATAACTCCAAAAATCAAGAAGTATATATTTATCCTTTATCTCTGATATAGAGCGTCTCTTATTGTCCAAATCATATAGAGTAACATCGGGTATGTATTCTTCTATATCTACTATTTGCGGAGGATATATATAAGCTGTAATTTCCCTACCCGTTGATGTTGACAGCTTATCTTCGGGAATTAAACTATATATCTCTTTTATCTTAGCGACAAGATCCGTATTCTTTTTATATTTCATAAACTTTGCATGCGGTAGGTAGGTAAACATCCAATGCTCAGAAAATGTAGGTTTCTCTTTTAGATATTCTAACTCCTTAAAGCCTATCTCTTCCCAAATAGATTCATACAAATTCCTTAATGAATCAACTTTTTGATACTCAGTTTTAAAATCTTGTCCAACCCTCATCTTTTCACGCACACAAAGGATAGCTCTACTAAACTCTTTGGAGAGTTCAAACCCTTGTTCTGCAACGGGGCGTACATATCTCAATAGCTCTTTCTCCTCTTTCTGCATTTGGTTATCACTAACGATATTCCATGTTTGCAAAATACCATCCTCGCCATTAATCTCAATGTATGATTTTGAATCTACCCAAATATTAATACTTCCATATGTAAAACCATCTGAATCACAGTTTAATGTTAAAGGTTCTCTAAACTCGGGAATAGAGTCGCAGAATCTAAACTCACCACTGATTATCGTATCTATAGCAATTAATTGGGATGTTCCATTTCCCGCAGGCGCAAATAGCTGAATAACTGCACTATCTGCAACATTTTTGATATTACCTTTTATTAAAAACATATCTTCTGCCACTTCTGGTTTGGAGGTGCAAGATATAAATGACATTACTATTGATGATAAAAAAATAAACTTTCTCATAATCTTCGTTTAATTTAATGTGTGGTTGATAGATTTCTTCTGTTAATTATTTGCAAATATAGATATTTATTTATTCGTGACCAAATTATTTATGTAGTTTTTTTCTACCCTACTTAAATTTAATTCATATAAATAATTTAGGAGGTTCCGACTAACTTTTTATTGTTAGTCGGAACCTCCTAAATCATTTATACGATTGAGCCTTAAAACGTAAACGAAGCTCCAAGTGTTAACCAAGCCTCAGGCATAATCAACCCTCCGTAATCAAAATACTCTGTTGATGTGATATTTGTTGCATCTAGGTATATTCTGATTTTCTTGCACTCCCAGCTAAGTCGACCATCGAGTAGGAAATATGGTTTATACTCCTCTACGGTACCCTCTGCTGAGGTATAATTTCCCTCTCGGGCATATCCCGAAGCGGTGATGGCAAGCGAGAGATTAAGCGGTAAGTTCAGGATGATGTCGGCACTAGCTTTGTGACGCATATAATCCGTTGCATACTTCGAAATCATCGCGCCGCTATCCTTATCCATGGTAATATATCCGTAACTTGCTCTAATACGCTCAACAAAACCTTGCGGAGCGTAACTTGCCGCCATCTCCGTGCCGAGTGTCGAAAGTTCGGTGATCTGCATAGATTGCCATGATGCGTCGGCACTCTCCTTTACCCAGTCGATAACGTTGTGTCCCTGACGGATGTAAACCTGTGCCGAGAGTTCCCACATCGAGCGTCGATATTGACCACTGAGGCGATATGTTGTTGCCTCCTCGGGTTGCAGAGTCTCGTCTGAGATATATCCCGTTGCGGTGTAGTAAAGATCGGTGAATGTCGGCAGACGCATAGTTCCCGTAGCACCCAATTCGAAAAATAGCGACTCCACAGGGCGATATGAACCGCTCACGCTCCAAAGTGGAGAGTTGCCATAAGGAGTTGAGCTCATGCCAATAGAGCTCGCTACACCGAACTTATCCCATTGTCGAATGTGTCGTAGATAAATATTCGCCACAGAACGATCCGCTCCCTTGGTGTATCGACCTACAGCCTCATCGAGGCTATCACCCAAAACGGTGCTATAGATTTGATTGTAGGTGTAGTCACCTCCGAGGGTTGTTTTTCCCGCTGCCCAAGAGTAGTCCGCCCAGAGCTCCGCACCAACATTGTTGGTCATATGGTAGTTGTAGGGAACAATGTCGGGAGAGCCTGCAATAAGTTCGAAGCAATCATAATTCTTGCGATAGCTCACCGAGGAGTTGAGAGTTAGGTTGTTGAACGATTTAAACCATCTCAGAGAACCTAAATAGGTCTCGGTAGCCTCCCGCTGATTTGGATAGCTGAGCGAGTAGAAGCCATTGGCTCCAAATTCACGCTGCTGTGCTCCCACCTGCATGTCGAAGAATCCCGCTTTTGCGGAGTCGTAAGTGGCTCTAATGTAGCCATTGATATTCTCAAAATCGGTGTTATCACGGTAGCCATCAGATTTTCGCCACGAGCCGACACCATAGAGTGTGAGTCGATCCGAGGAGTAGGCTCCCGAAAGATTTGCATAGCCGTAGCCATGTTGACCACCAACCAGCTCCAAGCGGCCATAGGTTGGTTCGAGGGGTGCTGTTCGGAAATTTATAGCGCCCGCATAGGCACCCACTCCCGACACACCGTCGATAAGGTCAATCCCCGCCACCGACTCGATGTCGATAGGTAGAGAGTGTGTTTGATGCCCTGTGCGAGCATCAGTAAAGTTGATGCCATTGAGGAGCACCATAGTTTGGTCGAACGACCCGCCTCGAATTGAGAGGTCTGTCTGAATCCCCTTGCCGCCACGTTCACGAACATCAATAGAGGGCGAAAGGCGAAGTGCAGACTCCAATGTTTGGAGAGGTGCGGCGGCCTGAGTCGCTCTACTGAATAGTTGCGTGGGAGCCATTGCGCTACGTGTAGGGCTCTCTTTTTCGAGAGTTACCCCCACATCGTCAATATCGACCACCTTAAAGATCTTCAAGGTGTCGACATCGGCAGCCATAGCCTCCGTTGCGGCAAGCGATAGGATGGACATACCTACACTCAAGACTCCGATTTTGACCTGCTTGTGCATTGAAGCGAAAGCCGCATAAGACTTTTTGTTCCAACGTTTAAAGCAAGCAACCGATCTCTTTGAATGAGTTTTTTTCATCATCACTTGTTTTTATTGATTAATAATTCTGTTTGCTTTGGACTGCTCCAAAGTCACGGCAAAGGTAATGAAAATATTTGTTTTGTGCAAGGTTTGTGATGATTTTGGGGAAGCAAACACTCGAATAACATATTTCTTTCTGACTCCGTCGGGCGGGGATAGCACCCCCGCTGGTGCATACATTGTTGCGTCTCGGGCTTTCCGAGATTTTCAATCTCGGAAATTCTAAAAATAAAATAGTTGCCGCAAGTAAACTTGCACAAATATTTTATCTTTAGAATTTTTTAAATGCCTTAAAAGGCATTTAAACCCGAGTCGAGGTTCACATAACTGATGTGTCATTGTAAACTTGGTTAAGGGGAGTTCTAATAACTCCCTGATTTTAATTTTTAGTTAATAATTGCCCATTTTTGATTTTGCAAAAGTGGGTTGTAGTGGCTCTACCTCCGATTTTTGAAAAATCGGAAAGGGATGATTAGTAGCTGAAAAGTATTTTAGGGAGTTATTAGAACTCCCCTTAATATGTTACAATATTTTCATAAACGCATTATGGGACCTCACTGATTTAGTTGGGCAAAGCCCCACTAAATCAGTGCAATAAAAATGAAAAACGAAGTTTTTATGTCCAGGCTGAGCCTGGCGGCCGCCCGCTGCAAGGGCAGTCCTCGACGTAAGAAAGTTGAAATCTATCTCTTAAAGATATACCCCCCAAGAAAAGCAGTTATAGGAGCCACCAGCACCAATCCGAAACTACCCACGAGAGTTAAAAGAATCTCAGAGGCGATATAGCCTCGATTCACGATACACTCCATTGGGATACCTTGCGCCATAAAGGCCATAAAGGCAAACATAAAACTGCCCGAATAGGCGAAAAGCAACGTTGTAGTCATGCTACCGACAACGGGAGAAGCTATATTTAATCCTGAGCGGATCAGCTCCTTGCGGCTGAGTTTCGGGGCTTTTGTGTGAAGTTCATCCTGAGCTGCGGCAATATCCATCGCAACATCCATCACCGCTCCTGCCGAGGAGATAAAGATGCACGAAAGCAACATCTCCGAGAAGTTGAGGTTCTCGAAACCCATGTATAAAAGCGAGTCAGAGTACTCTTGTATTGTGCCTGGAATTTTAAAGTAATAGCCAAATATCAACGCCAAAGCAGCCGTGACAACAACCCCCGCAAAGGTTCCCGCCAGAGCCACAAATCCTTTCTTCGAAATACCACCAACCAAGAGAATAATAACCGTCGAGCAAAGAAAAACCACACCTATTGAGACAAAAAGAGGTGAGTAACCACTCAAAAGAGCAGGGATAAGCAACTTCCAGAAACAGAGCGCTGTGAATATAAACGACAGTCCTGCCTTAGCACCAGTAATACCCGTAAAAAGCACCAACGCAATAATAAAAATAACGATAAGAAACAGCTCCAAATCCTGTCGATAGAACTCCTCAACTCGGCACTCGGTAATGGTGTTACCATCAGCACTTACCCTCGATACACTCAGCACCTTATCCCCTTGTTCAAAGATCTTATCTCGTCGTTTATCCCCCAGTAGCGGATTTTTTGCCGTGAGGGTATCACCCTTGAATTTTCCCGCAAGGATGCGCAGTGTGAGGTCTTGTGTTCCCAATGTTGCAACCGAAATTTGGCTTAGATCTCCATTGTCGACACTAATCACCTCTGCTTTTTTATAGAGGAGGTTGCGTGTTAAATCTGGATTTTCATAACCCGTCGGCAGAAGCATCATCACAAGGATAGCCACCGCAACTACAATCACAAAATATATCTCTCGTCTGCTCATTTTTTTTGGATAGGGGTTTAAATCTCTGTGAATTTATCTTTTAAAAATATGGCGATAATTGTTTTACACTACTTAATGCAAATTAAGGCTTGAATCTATCTACTCAAGCCTTAATTTGTAATTTATGGAGTCGTTAGAACTCGCCTTAATTTAATCTGCCTGCCTCTCTGATCTTCTTTACGATGTCGGTATTATCGTAATAACCGCTGAAAATATCAGACGATGCTCCCTGAGCGAATACCATCACTGGAACTGCCGTATGTGTGAAGCTCGAAAAGTCGAGACCTGCTTTGTTGTTTATCAAACTTGTGCAGGTTGTTGTAAATGGGTCGTAACCTCCATAAGTTGAGAAGTATAGGTCGACATCGTCCAACTTCTCTTTTTTGTTAATGCTCTTAACGCTTTTAGTATATGCCTCACGCAACAACTTCACCTCGAAATCCGAGAGCTCCAATGTCTGACCAACTTTTGTTTGAGCCTCACCCTTTACATCATCGGTAAATCCAAACTCCTGACATGCAAATGTCAACAACGCATCAAAAGATTCTCCCGCTGCAATCTTTGCAACCGCTGCCTCAGCAAATACCAAATATGAAGATTTTGTACTAGCCAAAAGGTCGAATGCCGAGCCATATCCCGTGCCACCAAATCCAAGTGCAAGACCTCCACAATCGTGATCTCCTGTAACGACAATCAAGGTCTCATTTGGGTGTTTTGCCGCAAACTCCAACGCAACGCCTACAGCTTGGTCAAATGCAACAACCTCATAAGCACATGTAGCAGCATCATTTGCATGACACGCCCAGTCGATTTTACCACCCTCGACCATCATAAAGAAGCCATTCTCATTCTCCAAGATGTCGATTCCTTTTTTTGTGAATTGCGCCAAGGTGATTCTATTATCTTCGCTCGATTGACGTAGAAGGTCGATTGTGTAAGGCATTGCCGAACCATCACCGATATATTGCTCATTTGCCAACATATCGAGTGTTGCAATCACGGGGCTCTGCTCACCTTGACCAACAGCGTCGAACTCAGCCTTTGTTGCAACAAATTTAAAACCTTGTTCCGAAGCCTTTGTGCGGAACGAGCTGTAAGCGGTAGCCATATCTGTCTGCTCCGCTGAAGCACGCTTATCCCAACGAGGTGAGCCTCCTGCATAGTAGTCGAAACCCGAAGTGAGTATCTGATCCGAGATCTCCGAGTAGTTACTTCGGCTTGCCGAGTGAGCGTAGAAGCAAGCTGGGGTTGCATGGTCGATACTTACGCTCGACACGATACCTACCTTCATTCCTCGTTTTTTGGCCGCTTGAGCAACCGTCTCCAAGGTGTTACCCTCGGCATCTTGCGAGATAACACCGACATTGGTTTTGCTTCCTGTGGCTAGAGCGGTTCCCGCAGCTGCCGAGTCGGTGATATAACGATTTGCAGCGTTCGAGGTAGCTAAACCTGTAATATTTAGTGATTTTATAAATAGCTGCTCAGGAGAAGCCACCGAGCTAGTCTGCTTAGCGAAATTCTCACGAAAAGCCGACGAAGTTAGTGCAGCCTCCGCCAACTGAACCTGAGCTGCCGACATTCCATCGCCGATAAAATAAAATATATATTTCGCCTGCTGATTTGCTAATTTTTTTCCCGAAGATGAACCGTTAGCCCCACCTCCAAAACAAGAGGTAGCCGAAATTGCGATTAACGCAATTGCAAAGAGTTTTTGTAGTCGTTTCATTATATTTTTTATTTTTAATTTCCGTTAGGACAAAGGTAGTATTTAATTTTCAAAAATAGATATTAATTTAAATTACATTTTTATTAAGAATTTAAATTACATTTTTGCTAAGACTAAAGATTAAGGAGAACTCTAATTTCGCCCTAAAATACTTTTCGATTACTAATTACCAAAAAAAATAAAATTAGGAGAAAATGGAGCTTCCCTATAGGTAGAGGTAATAAAATTATTTCAATGTTTATGAAATTATCTGCACCATTGACAACAAAATCATAAAACTGAAGCGATGAAAATTACTGTTACTTATCTCTTATGCTGTTGTTTTGGCTTGAAAGAAATACCCGATAGTAAATCTTGGTCAAACATCTACAACAAGTGCAAAATAATGCACTATTATTGTTCGTTTCTCAAAATAATTGTTTACACTTGCCTCATCTAAATCTATAACCAATAATCGACTCTTATGATTCAGCACCCGAAAAGGTGTTGTTTTTTTTACCCTTGAAAAATTACTGACATTTTGCTGACAAAAATAGAAAGCAAAAAAGCTAACTTCTATCATATTAAGAAGTTAGCTTTTTATTCGTACTCGGAGCGGGAATCGAACCCGCACGACCATTACTGGTCACAGGATTTTAAGTCCGGCGTGTCTACCTATTCCACCATCCGAGCAACATCCTTATTTTGTAAGGTGCGACAAAAGTAATGAAATTATTGTTAAATCCAAAATATTAAGCAGTTTTTACCCAAAACTTATTTGAAGTGACTCAAATTTAATAGGTAAAATAATTATTACCTTATTTTTAAAAGCTATATTACAATGAGATTTTATCCTTTTTCTATCCATTGCCTATCCTAATTTTATCCATCCTTTCCCGAAATTGTCTCTTTTTCATACGTAAATAAATTCATTATAAACAGCTGTATTTCAGCTATTTTTGTTAATATTCTTTGTATTTGACAAATTAAGAGATAGCCCTTGTCTTGCGAACAATTGCACAGATGGT
>JAWXTJ010000006.1:0-76060 GCA_044433665.1 Rikenellaceae bacterium | reverse complement strand
AAGGTTTGTATTTTAGAACTTTTTGATTTAACTTTGATGTCAGATAAACACTTCAATTTAGGATATTACGGGTTCTTGTCCTAAATTTTGGAGTGAAAAAGCAATTTTTAGAACCCACCATTAGAACATCCCTTTAGAATAAGAATGATACACCAACTGCCATATAATCCGAAATATATTCATTTGTGAATTTAAACTCGTCAAATTTCCACTTATAACCAAAGTTAATGCAAGTATTACTCAACAATTTGATACCTGCACGAGCATTTGCAAAACCTCTCCAGTTACCATCTAAATCTGCGCTTATACTTGAATCATCATACGAAACAGCTAGTTTTCCATACTCTGCACCAATTCTACCTTCAATATACAAAAAGCTAAACAAAAAGATACGTTTGTTCAAACCTGCACCAACACTCCAATCAACCATATTGCTAATGCCACTAGGCACCGATGTATAAGGCTTGTACTCACCTGTAAACACCAAACCACCCAAATTAAGAGCAGCTCCAAGACCTGTCACATTATCAATCATAAGATAATCAAGCTCAAAACTTGACGATAATTTTTTTGTTTCAGTTGTTGTTGTTGAATCGCTATCCAACAAATTGTCAACCGACTTTAACTCCTCCGCACTAACAGAGTTAACACACAAAATTGTAGCAGCAATAAATGCCGCAAAAGAGGTAAAAACTTTCATAAAACATTTTTTTTTGCCGTCAAAAAGAGTTGACAGCTAGGTTAATAATGATAAATAGATAAAATTGCACCTAAAAAACGCAAGGATTCAACGTTTATTACATGTTTGTCACGCAAAAGTACAAATAAAAAGTTAAACTCCAAATAAAAACCTTATTAAATAGCATTTTAAAAATATGGCAATAATTTTCTTTAGGGAATTATTAGAGGGGAGTTCTATTTTCTCCCTAATTTTAATTTTGGGTTAATAATTATCCATTTTTGATTTTGCAAAAGTGGGTTGTAGTAGCTCTACCACCTATTTTTGTAAAATCAAAAAGGGGTAGTTAGTAATCGAAAAGTATTTTAGGGAGAAATTAGAACTCCCCTTTAACTCCCCTTTAACTACATATCTCAAAAAAAGAGGTATTGCAAAATAATTGCAATACCTCTTTTATAAAGCGAGAACTAGTCTCGATTCTCGATAAAATATCTTTGTGCTTTCATCATATTCTTAGATTGAAGTACAATATTTTTTGTCTCATTAAGAATATTTAAATATAACATACTCGAACGTGATGAGTTTCCAGCAGCATTAGCTTTAATTCGCTTAAGTTGATTCTTGGTTGCCTCCGAAATCTTATCCGAAAGTTCATAACGAATCGAAAGCATATTATCGAACTCCGTAAAATCTTTACTCTCAAGCATTGATTTCATCACGCCAAACATCTGCTCCGCAGCATCATTAATACTCATCAAATCATAAACCTGCTCTTTTGTCATTCCAGAGTGGTTATTGTCGATATGATTAAACGATGGCTTAGTAATATATGTAAGTGCCTTTGTCACCTCAACAAGATAATCAACAACCTGCACATAGAAGTGCCCCGAATTGATACCATTATCTTGAAGATGGTTTAATGTAACAAGTATACTAACTTTACGCTCTTTAGCCTTGGCATTCAAACGTTCAGATTCGCTATTCATCTCTTTTAACACTTTGCGATTCTCTTTGAACATCGCAACAAGAGTTCTATTGTAGATCTTATTAACACGACTAACAATATCAAAAACCTCTTCTGTACAACGATACAAAATCTCTTCACCCTTAGCCGACTCAATAAGCGACATTTGCTTATCCAACTCATCATCATCATCCTTTTTCTTGCTTGGGAAGAAGTTACTACGAATAGCCAAGAACAGACATAGACCAACAACTAGAATCATTACAGTCCAACCACCATCCCAAAGATGAGTACCCCAAATTAGAGCAGATGATGTACTAAGCGCAATAGTGAAACCAACCAAAGCTGTTAAGAACCAACCCATAACAACGGTCATCACACCTGTAATACGATATACAGCACTCTCACGACCCCACGCCTTATCGGCAAGCGAAGAACCCATAGCGACCATAAATACAACATATGTAGTCGACAAAGGAAGTTTCATTGAAGTTGCAATCGAGATCAAAATTGAAGCTGCTGTAAGGTTTACAGTTGCACGAATAAGATCATAGGTTGCATCACCACGCTCCTCAACTGGAAGTTGCTCAAATTGCTTATCAATAGCCTTTTGAATCTTCTTTGGAACATATTTGATATAGAAGTTATTCATTGCAAGTGCCGCACGTACCAAACCACGAGAGAGCTCCGAAGAGTTAAACTTCTCTGTCCCCTCATTTTGATTCGAGAGTGAAAGCTCAGTTTTACTTACATTCATAGCCTTCTTCGAGAAGAAGAGCGTCAAAACCATAATCACACCCGAAAGCACCAACATCCAAGTATTTGCACGAGGTGATTTTGTCGACTCCGCTGGCGCTACAATAGGAGCCACTGCTACAGCAGAAGAAGAGTTAGCACCCTTAATTGATGGAGTCATTGTACCCTTTGGTTGCAACGCTGTCATCTTCAATGATGTATAATCGTCGCTCTGTTGAGCAATTTGGTATGACTCATAACCCGCAACTGGAACACCAATAAAGTTTACAAGGTCATTTCCCGCAAAGGCAAGCGCCAAAGAGAATGTACCTGCAAGAATTGTTGTTTTAAGAATCTTAACATTGAACATTTGAAGCAAGAACAGAATAAACGAACTTGCCGCCCAAATCATAACAAGAGAAATAAATGTATTCTGGTCTATATACTCGGTAACCTCAGCTGGAATCAATCCACTACTCTTCAAACCTTTGAAAAGCACGAAATAAACCATACCTGTGAATGAAATACCACACCAGAGAGCACCAAACTTCGAGAAGATCTTCTTATAACGGAACGAGAAGATAAGTCGAGAGATATACATAAATATCAAACCAAAGACAAACGACAGAGCTACCGAAAGCAGAATTGCCGAAACAATCTCGAAGGCTTTACCAGTATTGATAAATGAGCCTAAATTAGCTAAAACCAAGCTATTGTCAATAGCAATACGGTGAATAGAAACACCCACAGCAGCACCCAACAGACCGAACACCATCGAAACTGTAGTCGACGTAGGAAGCCCCAAGCTGTTAAAGATGTCGAGCAGAATAATATCTCCGACGATCATACCCAAGAAGAGCATCATAATCTCAGGGAAGGTAAACATTCCAGGGTGGAATACTCCACTCTTTGCAACTTCCATCATACCTGATGAACTTACGGTACCAATCAAGATACCCACTGCCGCTACTCCAAGAATTACTCTCAGCGGAGCAATCTTCGAACCTATAGCCGAATTTAAGAAGTTTACGGCATCGTTAGCAACACCAACGATAATGTCAAAAATGGCCAAAACTGCCAGTGTAATGACAACAAATGTAAAAATAGGACTCATAATTATTTATTCTGTTTTCCGAGTGCAAAGAAACAACAGCTATGTTAAAGTTGTGTTAATAAACTATTGCAACCGTGTTAATATTTCTCTTTTTTTTATAAAATCAATATATTTTCGCCTCTATTATCATTGCTAAATTATATAATCTCATTTACTTACAATGATTTTTGTGTAGCAAAGATAATACTTTTTAATAAAAAACAAAATATTACCAGCTAGATTGCATCGCTTTTTCAATATATCTAACCTCCAGAGCCTCATCATCCTGCATTTCTACTGCAATCAGATCAAATTGATGCTCTCCACGAAATCGAATTTGAGCTAAATATGCTGTAGCCGCATGTCGAATCGACAGAAACTTACTCTTTGTCATAGCAGCCTCAGGGGTACTCCATCCACCACTCGAACGAGTTTTAACCTCAACGAAATGGATAACACCGTCTCTCTCGGCTACAATATCCAACTCATAACGACCACACCGCCAATTAAGATCCCGAATCAGAAAACCATTCTGACGCAGATACTTCATTGCAATGCGCTCACCTTTAGCACCTATCTCTGTCGTTCTGCCCATCACTTATCAATAATTCGCTGAATCGTATTTGCACGAGTTATCATCTCCTTTAACTGCTCCTCGTCATTCTGCTCAATAGCCTTTCGCATCAATTGCAACTGATGAATATGCTCACGCAACACATCAAGAACATTATATTTATTGCGTAAAAGAACAGGTATCCATGTCGAATATGAACTTTTAGCCAAACGCACAGTTGACTCAAAACCCGTTGCCGCCATATCAAAAATATGTTGTTCCTCACGCTCCTTCTCCAAGACGGTTATAGCCAAAGCAAATGAGGTGATATGCGAAATATGAGAGATATAAGCAGCATGCAGATCATGCTCTTCGCTATTCATCTCGATAATATTCATATCCAACTTATTATATATCGTCTTAACGCTCTGCAAAGCATCCTCTTCACTGAGTTCGCTATCACACAAAACTACAGTTTTAGATATAAAAGCCCCGCTTTGAGCCGCCCTAGGGCCACTATACTCAGTTCCCCACATCGGGTGAGTTGCAACAAATCTGCCACGGTTTACGTGCATTGCAACCATTTCGCAAATCTCACCCTTAATCGACCCAACATCCATAAGTGTCTGCCCAGGCTTAATTCGATTAAGAACCCTCACTGCCAACATCGGCGCAACACTCACTGGAATGGCAAGAATAATAACATCCGCCTGCTCTATTCCCTCATCAAAAGTTACAATACGATCAACAAGCCCCATTTCCAGGGCTATCTTCTCATTTTCACTCGAAGAATCGGAACCTAAAATCAATGAACTTATAGCACGCTCACGCAGAGCTAGCGCCATAGATCCACCGATAAGACCCACCCCTATAATATATGTTACCATTTTCGCTATTTCAACAAGAATGAAATATCATCACCTGCATTAACCTCTATGATCTGCTCGCCATATTTAAAAATACGCATTGGGCGACTACCAATAAGCTCTATTTTACCATCTGCATACTCCAACATACACCCCTCACGGAGTCCAGCTACGTACATCTCCTTATTTGCGGCAATATACTCCAAAATGCGTTGCTCACGAGTTTCACCTGCATGACCTTCTGGATTTGCATCAAGATAGTGAGGATTAATTTGGAATGGAATTAAACCCATTAATTTAAATGAAGCTGGCTCTACGATCGGCATATCATTAGTTGTACAGAGTGTAGGACATGTAACATTACTTCCTGCTGACCAACCTACATACTTGGCACCTTGCTCAACACGTTGTGCAATAGCCTCGACCAAACCCAACTCCTGCATAGCCTTAGTTAGAGCAAAGGTGTTACCTCCACCCACGCAAATAGCTTCTGCTTGTGCAACGGCCTCAAGTGGTGATGCACATGTATGTATCGAGCGAACATTAATACCAATCTCGTCGAATCGAGCCTGCACCTTAGCTTGATAATCATCATACGAAAAGGTCACCGCAGCGAAAGGAATAAAGAGCACCTCTTTGACTCCACAAAGAAACTCTCCGATCTTTTCGATAGGGTATTTTAGATAAGCCTCTCCAGCATTAGTAGAATTTGAAATTAATAATAGGTTCATAATCTGTTGTATTTTAAATATTTAACTGTTTTCAATATTTTTTTTTCAATAAAAAAGTGTTTCAATGAGTCAAAAGTAATAAAAAAGTGTTAAATTTGTCCACGATTACATAAGAAATATTAATCAATACACAATAATTATTATTAACTAAAAAATTAAAGTTATGTCAGAAGTACAAACAAAAGTTGTCGAGATCATCGTTGACAAATTGGGCGTTAAAGAGTCTGAAGTAGTTGCTGAAGCAGGATTCACAAGCCACCTAGGTGCAGATTCACTAGACACTGTAGAGTTAATCATGGAGTTCGAGAAAGCATTCGACATCCAAATTCCAGACGAGGACGCTGAGAAAATCGCTACTGTAGGTGACGCATTTACTTACATCGAGGCTCACATCCAATAATTAAGATAATTTTCGCAAGTTTTTTTTTTAGGTTTTAAAGTATCATGAAAGAGAGAAGAGTTGTTGTAACGGGAATAGGAACAATTAACCCGTTAGGTCACAATATAGAGGAATATTTTTCAAATTTAGAGAAAGGTGTCAGCGGTTGTGCACCAATAACTCGATTTGATGCAGAGAAATTTAAAACAAGGTTTGCGTGCGAAGTAAAGAACTACGACTGGACCCAACATTTCGACCGTAAAGAGGTACGTAAGTATGACCTCTATACGCAATTTGCACTTATCGCTGCAACTCAAGCAGTTGAGGATGCTGGCTTCGACCTAGAAGCTATCGACAAAGAGCAAGTTGGTGTAATTTGGAGTTCAGGTATCGGAGGTCTTAAGACCTTCTTTGACGAATGTGTTGGCTATGCGGAGGGTGGTAACACCCCTCGCTTCAGCCCATTCTTCATCCCTCGTATGATTTCAGATATTGCAGCTGGCTATATCTCAATCAAATATGGCTTCATGGGACCAAACTACTGTACAGTTTCAGCATGTGCATCATCTAACCATGGTATGATTCACGCTCTTGACACAATTCGCTACGGCAAAGCCGATGTAGTTGTAACGGGAGGTTCTGAGGCTCCAGTAAATGAACCATCTATAGGTGGATTCAACTCTATGCAGGCTCTTTCGACTCGCAACGATGATTGCACAACTGCTTCTCGTCCATTCGACGTTAACCGTGATGGTTTCGTTGTTGGTGAGGGTGGAGCAGCACTTATCTTTGAGGAGTATGAGCACGCTAAAGCTCGTGGTGCGAAGATCTACTGCGAGGTTATCGGTGGTGGATGTTCAGCTGATGCTCACCACTTTACAGCACCACATCCAGAGGGATTAGGTGCAATGAAATCTATGCGTGACGCAATCAAAGATGCTTCAATCACCCCTGAGGATATTGATTACATCAACGTTCACGGTACATCGACTCCACTTGGCGATAAAGCTGAACTTAAGGCTGTTCAAGGTGTATTTGGCGAGCACGCTTACAAACTAAACATCTCCTCTTCAAAGTCTATGACTGGACACTTGTTGGGAGCAACTGGAGCTGTAGAGGCTTTGGCTTGTCTTTTTGCAATTCAAAATGGAGTGGTTCCTCCATCAATCAACTGCAAGGATATAGACCCAGAGATCGATCCAAAATTAAATCTAACTTTGGATGTAGCTCAAAAACGTGAGGTAAACTGTGCATTGAGTAACACGTTCGGATTTGGTGGACACAATGCAACAATTATTTTCCGTAAGATCTAATACCTATCATAGCCGTGATTAACTATATTCGTCGCACAATAATGTGCCGATTCGGCTCCGATAAGGAATATTACAAAATTTTCAACGATATGTTTGGGTATGCCCCACACAATATCGACCTTTACAAGCTGGCTTTGGTTCATAAGTCAGCTTCTTTGGTACTTGAAGATGGCACCTCAATTAACAACGAAAGGCTAGAATATCTCGGAGATGCTGTAATCGAGTCGGTTACATCTGACTATTTATATATTCAATATCCAACTGAGGATGAGGGGTTCTTGACGCAATTGCGCTCGAAGATTGTCTCTCGTCACTCACTGAATAATCTTGCCAAGGCAATTGGCTTAGATAAGCATATAATCAGCAACTCAAGCGGAAACTTCACTCAGAAGCATATTTTTGGTGATGCTTTCGAAGCGTTAATAGGTGCAATATATCTTGATAAGGGGTACGACTTTGTTAATCGTTTACTAATCAATAATATATACTATAAGCATCTTGATATTGACCAAATGCTTAGCTCCGAGACCGATTATAAGAGTCGACTTATTGAGTGGGCTCAAAAGGAGCATCTCTCAATAGAGTTCCGCACACGCAATGACAAGGATTCAACACAGCTTAGACCTCTGTTTTACTCGATGGTATTTATTGGTGGAGTTGAGGTTGGTCACGGTATTGGTGACTCAAAAAAGGAGGCTGAACAAAGGGCTGCTTACTCTGTATCTCAAGGTGTGAGTGACAAAGCGGGGGATAATATCCTTGAGCTCGTTGACAAAATAATTGATGGTGAGGAGTAATTTATTGATGCACAAAAATGTTGTCACTACACGATAAAATAGCTGTTCGAGGTATCGAGTCACTCTCCGATACTGAGCTTATCACGATACTTCTAGGGGCAACAGATCAAGCTGCAATACAAGCGTCAGCACTTCTAAAAAATTACAATAATTCACTTCCCGCAATAGCTAAAGAGGAGTTGTCACGACTGCGCATGGCTGAAGGTATTGGGATAAAGAGTGCTCTAAATATTAAGGCGGCGGCAGAATGGGGAAGGCGTTCAGCGGCGGCAACAGTGGAGATAGAGCAAGTTATTTCGAGCAGTACAGATGTGGTCGATATGTTTCGCCCCTATTTCCAGTCGATGAAATATGAAGAGTGTTGGGTATTGTTTTTATCCGCATCGAATAGAGTGGTAGAGCGCTACAGAGTAAGCCAAGGCGGAGTTACAGCAACGGTCGTAGATCATAGGTTGATTGTTAAGCGAGCGCTAGAGTTGTTATCAACGCAGATGATTATGGTTCACAACCACCCCTCAGGAGCCGTAGAACCCAGTCGAGAGGATATTAACCTCACCCAAAGAGTGAAAAAAGCAGCTGCTCTATTCGACATTTCACTCATAGATCATATTATCGTTTCAAGTTCAAATTATTATAGTTTTCTCAGCCGAGGAATTTTATAGTTCCACCTTCTTACGTTTCAGACTGCCCTAACAGCGGGCGGCCGCCAAGCTCAGCTTGGATGTCAGAAACTTCGTTTCTTCTTTTTATTGCGTCTTGTAGGCGCTGCTCTTACGAGCATCGAAATATTAAAGGTCTAATTTTTAGAATTCTGAGCAAGCTCAAATTCCAAAAATTAGACCTTTAATATTTTTTTGCTTCGCAAAACTACCCACAAGTCGAGGTGGCTGCTAATCAGCAAATCGAAAATGTGGATGTATTTGATTACAATCCAAATTCTGCTTTGATAACATCAACGGCATCAAGACGCTCCCAGCCGAAGAATTCAATCTCTTTTTCAACAGCTTTTCCATCCTCAAAGATAGTTGCATTCGCCTTGTATGGTCTATTTCCAAAGTGTCCATATGACGCTGTTGCCTGGAAAATTGGATTTTTCAAACCGTAACGTTTCACAATAGCTGCTGGACGTAAATCGAAAAGTTTACCAATTTTTTCTGCAATTTCTCCCTCGCTAATTGAGAGGTTATTGCTGCCATAGGTGCTGACATATATTGATAATGGCTCTGCAATACCGATTGCGTAACTTAATTGAACCATAACCTCATCAGCTACACCTGCTGCAACCATATTTTTTGCAATATGACGTGCCGCATATGCTGCCGAGCGATCCACCTTTGAAGAGTCCTTACCCGAGAATGCACCACCACCATGAGCTCCTCGACCACCATACGTATCAACAATGATTTTACGTCCCGTAAGGCCTGTGTCTCCGTGAGGGCCACCAATGACAAATTTTCCTGTTGGGTTAACATGCAAGATATAATCATCACCAATTAGTTCAGCTAATTTATCTCCAGCACGCTCCAAACGAGCCTTAACACGTGGAATTAAGATTGTGCGAACATCCTCACGAATCTTATTTTGCATCTGCACCTCAGCCTCTTTTTCGCTTATCTCTGATGTCGTTGCAATAAATTCATCATGTTGTGTTGAAACAACTATCGTGTGAACTCTCTGTGGTTTACGATCATCACCATACTCAATTGTTACTTGACTCTTCGAATCTGGACGAAGATATGTCATAACCTCTCCCTGACGACGCACGTCTGCTAGCTCCTTTAAAATAACATGTGAAAGGATCAATGTTGCAGGCATAAGTTCAAGTGTTTCGTTGGTTGCATATCCAAACATGATTCCTTGATCTCCAGCACCTTGCTCAGCCTCCTCAGCACGAACAACACCTTGGTTAATGTCTGCCGATTGCTCGTGAATTGCCGAGAGTATTCCGCATGAGTTACCATCGAATTGATACTCGCTTTTATTATATCCGATTTTGTTGATTACCGAGCGAGTAATTGACTGCACATCGACATAAGCCTCCGAGCGAACCTCACCCGAAACAACGACAAGTCCTGTTGTACAAAGGGTCTCGCAAGCTACCTTTGAATTTTGATCGTGACGCAAAAATTCGTCAAGAATGGCATCAGAGATCTGGTCTGAAACTTTATCTGGATGTCCCTCAGAGACAGACTCAGATGTAAATAAAAATCCCATAATATTTAATTTATGTTTTGTTATTAAACTTTAAATTGGGGAAGTTGGCCTGATACAAAGAAAATAAATAGGGGCTATAGGCTCTTTCGAGGGCTGTTTTAGCTCTTTTTTATTGTGGTTTGCAATCAGTCAAATCTTTCCACACCGCTTTTTTAATTAGAAAAGCGATGCAAAGGTATTAAAAATTATTATAATATTAACACAAATAGTGCAAGTTTTTTATTTTTATTTCACTTTTACGAGGATAATGTAATCGATAAACTTTTATTTTAAATTTAGGGGAGTTCTATTTTCTCCCTAATTTTAATTTTTGGTTAATAATTATGGGGAGTTCTATTTTCTCCCTGATTTTAATTTTTGGTTAATAATTACCCATTTTTGATTTTGCAAATATGGGTTGTAGTAGCTCTACTACCGATTTTTGTAAAATCAAAAATGGGTAGTTAGTAATCGAAAAGTATTTTAGGGAGAAATTAGAACTCCACTTATCCATTTTTGATTTTGCAAAAGTGGGTTGTAGTAGCTCTACCAGCTATTTTTGTAAAACCAAAAAGGGGTGGTTAGTAATCGAAAAGTATTTTAGGGAGAAATTAGAACTCCCCTTTAGATTTCATATAACTTTTAGCGGTTTTACACTGAAATAAGCCCACAAAGGTTATTGATATTAGAATTATATTTGTATCTTTGCGGGATAGATCATAGAAAAAAAGAATAGAAATTATATATGGACATTGTAGCAAGTTTAATAAAACTAGTATTTGGATCAAAGAGCGATAAAGATCGCAAAGAGATCGAACCCTATGTAGAGAAAGTCAAGGCCATTTACCCTTCAATCTCTAAACTCTCGAATGATGAGTTGCGTGAACGTAGCGTAGCATTGCGTCATCTTATTGCCGATTTTATTGCCGATGACGAGGCTCGAATTGTAGAGCTTAAATCGAAATTGGAATCTTCGGAGATCTCACTTTCTGAAAAGGAGAGCATCTCGAAAGAGGTTGACCAGATCAAAAAGAGTATAGACGAGAAGATTGAACAAAAGCTCGATGAGATTCTTCCCGAGGCCTTTGCAATTATGAAAGATACCGCTCGTCGTTTTACCGAGAGTGAGACAATAGAGGTTACAGCAACCGACTTCGATAGAGACCTTTCAGCAACCAAAGATTTTGTAACTATCGAGGGTGACAAAGCTATTTTTGCCACACATTGGCTAGCTGGTGGAAACGACATTAAGTGGGAGATGATTCATTATGATGTTCAGCTTTTCGGTGGTGTGGTTCTTCACAAGGGTAAGATTGCCGAGATGGCTACGGGTGAGGGTAAGACGCTTGTTGCGACACTTCCTGTATTCCTTAATGCCTTGGCTGGCAAGGGTGTTCACTTGGTTACCGTCAATGACTACCTTTCGAAGCGTGACTCTGAATGGATGGGGCCAATCTATCAATTCCATGGTTTATCGGTGGATTGTATAGACCGTTACAAGCCAAATTCTGAGGCTCGTCGTCAAGCGTATATGGCTGATATTACCTTTGGAACAAATAACGAATATGGTTTTGACTATTTGCGTGATAATATGGCATCTTCGCCAAAGGATCTTGTACAACGCAAGCACCATTTCGCAATTGTCGATGAGGTCGATTCAGTTTTGATTGATGATGCTCGTACACCTTTGATTATCTCGGGTCCTGTGCCAAAGGGTGACGATCAGATGTTTGAGCAATATAGACCAGCTATAGACCAGCTATATAATCTTCAAAAGAGTTTAGCGACATCATTGCTTTCAGATTCTCGCAGATTGATTAGTGCAGGAAATACAGATGAAGGTGGCGTAGCTCTTTATCGTGCTCACAAGGCTCTACCTAAATCGAAACCACTTATTAAGTTCCTCTCTGAGACAGGTATTAAGAGTCAGATGCAAAAGACCGAGAATATCTATATGCAGGATAATAATCGTCGTATGCACGAGATTACCGATGAGTTATTCTTTGTGATTGACGAGAAATCTAACTCTGTGGAACTTACCGATAAGGGACATGAGATGCTATCGAAATATTTCAAGGAGGATGGTTTCTTCGTTTTGCCTGATATTGGTTCTGAGATTGCCGAGCTTGAGAAGAGTTCATTCTCGGCTGAGGAGCGTGTAGAGAAGAAAGATGAGTTGATTAAGGAGTATGCGGTGAAATCTGAGCGTGTACATACAGTAAATCAACTTCTTAAAGCATATTCAATGTTCGAAAAGGATACTGAATATGTGGTTATGGATAACAAAGTGAAAATCGTCGACGAGCAGACAGGTCGTATTATGGATGGCCGTCGTTACTCGGATGGATTACACCAAGCTATCGAGGCTAAGGAGCGTGTTGTTGTGGAGGCTGCGACACAGACTTTTGCTACAGTGACGCTTCAAAATTATTTCCGCATGTATCATAAGTTGGGTGGTATGACTGGTACCGCTGAGACTGAGGCTTCGGAGTTTTGGAGTATTTACGAGCTTGATGTTGTTGTTATCCCAACGAATCGTCCAATTTTGCGTGATGACCGTGAGGATTTGATCTATAAGACTAAACGTGAGAAATATAATGCGGTAATCGAGGAGATTCAAAAATTAGTTGAGCAGAATCGTCCAGTTTTGGTTGGTACAACTTCGGTGGAGATCTCTGAGCTTTTGAGTCGAATGCTTACTTTGCGTAAGATCAAGCATAATGTACTTAATGCGAAGCAGCACCAAGCGGAGGCGCAAATTGTTGCTGAGGCGGGTCGTCCAGGTCAGGTGACAATTGCAACAAATATGGCGGGTCGTGGTACGGATATTAAACTTACAGCTGAGGTAAAGGCTGCTGGCGGTTTGGCAATTATCGGTACTGAGCGTCATGATAGCCGTCGTGTTGACCGTCAGTTGCGTGGTCGTGCAGGTCGTCAGGGTGATCCAGGTTCTTCACAATTCTTTGTCTCGTTTGAGGATAATTTGATGCGTCTATTTGGTTCGGAGCGTGTAGCTTCAATTATGGATAGAATGGGTCTTGAAGAGGGCGAAGTAATTCAAGCAGGTGTTATGACCAAGACCATCGAGCGTGCGCAAAAGAAAGTCGAGGAGAATAACTTCGGTGTTCGTAAACGTCTTTTGGAGTATGATGATGTGATGAACTCGCAACGTGAGGTGATTTACACTCGTCGTCGCCATGCACTTCATGGTGAGCGTATCGAAATTGACCTTAATAATATAATGTGTGACTATGCTGAGAATTTTGTTGCACAGAATGAGGGTGTAGACTTTGAGGATTTCCGCTTAGAGTTGATGCGAGATATTGCTGTTGAGCCATCATTCGACGCTGCACAATATTCAAATGCTAAAAAGGGGGAGTTGGTTGATCTTATAGTATCGGATATTCAAGCTCACTATACTCGTCGTGCAAAACAAATTGCCGATATGGTTGCTCCAGTTATGGCTAAGGTTTACATTGATCGTCAAGATAATTTAGACTCAAACATTGTATTCCCGATTACTAACGGACATTTGGGTTATAATGTACCTGTAAATATTCAACGTTGTAAGGATAGCGAGGGATTGGAGATCTTTAAGGTATTCTCAAAAGTTGTTATGTTTACAACAATTGATGATGCTTGGCGTGAGCACTTGCGTGAGATGGATGATCTTCGTCAAAGTGTACAAAATGCAACTTATGAGCAAAAGGATCCACTTTTGATCTACAAATTTGAGTCGTTTGAGCTCTTCTCGAAGATGCTTCTTAAGATTAATCGTGATGTGTTGGCTGTGATTAACAAATCATATATTCCAGTACGCACAGATCGCGTTGAAGCCCCAAAGGCTCGTGCGGAGCGTCCGAAAGTTGACGTAAATAAACTTCAAGAGTCACGTGTACAAGCTGCGGCTCAAGCAGGACAAGCAGAGAAGCAGAAGCCAATGCCAGCTCAAGCGGAGAAAAAAGTGGGTCGCAATGATCCATGTCCATGCGGAAGTGGCAAAAAGTATAAAGCGTGTCACGGTAAATTACAGTAATTTTTGCAATGGGTTATCAAGAGCAAAAGCAACGATTATTGGATCAACGTTACTTGCGCATGGCCGCAATATGGGCTGAGAACTCATATTGCGTGCGTCGACAAGTAGGTGCACTAATTGTCAAAGATCAAATGATTATCTCGGATGGTTACAATGGTACGCCATCTGGTTTTGAAAATATCTGCGAAGATGACACAACGGGTAAAACCAAGGCTTATGTCCTTCATGCAGAAGCAAATGCAATAACTAAAGTGGCTAAAAGTGCAAATAATTGCCAAGGGGCTACTCTATATGTTACAACTTCGCCCTGCATCGAATGCGCAAAGTTGATTATTCAAGCAGGGATTAAACGAGTTGTTTACTCAGATAAATATCACTGTGAGGATGGCCCTGATTTATTAGATAGGGTTGGAATAGAGTGTGTATTCTGTAAGATTGATTAAGTTGAGTAACCACTTACTTTTTCTATAAACAAATAACTACGGTCGTTAATTTTAATAATTAATGACCGTAGTTATTTGTTTATAAATATATCATCTAATAAACCACACACTTAAGCAGTGTAAAATAATTAATTGTTTTTATAAATTTATTAATTTTATCTATAATAAAAAGGTTGTTATAAAATGCTTATATTCTGATATTTAAAAAAAGATGCACTTATATTGTTGTAAACACACTATTAATTAAGCCAAAAAAGTTGGATTAGATAAATATCTTTACTACCTTTACGTCGGTTTAAAACACCTTTTTTTGTATGGGGAGTATCTTAAACTCATCTAGATATTATCAATATTCAAATAAAAAGGATATAAATGTGATAAATTTAGAAATTAAACCTACTAATTGACAAACTAGTCAACTCGGCAGGTTTGAAGGTAGGGATGTATAATAGGGTTAAACTTTTTTATTTTTTGGCGAAAACTTTTAAATATAATAATTATTATGGAACCAGATAAAGAGAGTAAGTTTATTATTGGAAGTGTAATAATAGTAGATATTGTTATTTTAAATTTTCTATTTAGTATATTGTCATTCCCAAATGATTTTGCTCTGTTGTGGGAGACTCCTCAACACTATATCATTCTGACACTATGCTATCTAGTAAGCGTTACGACGTTTGGAGGTGTTAAACTGCATCGCCGACGTGTGCGTGCAGACCAAATTGTGACATCCGTAGCTAAAAACATTATCGGATTTACTATTATTTGGTTTATCTCACTTTGGGCATCATCTACAGACTTTAAGTTTTCTTGGAGCATGACGCAATCAATTGCAACACTAATTACACTTACATTTTTAGCAATTTCTGCATTTAGATTGTGTTATCAAGGTTTACTTAAAGGGGCTCGCCGACGTGGTGGGCAATCTTGTGATGTAGTCTTTGTTGGCAGCAAAAGTAATATTCGTGAGCTATACAAAGAGATGGTCAACAACGAGACGGGATATAGAGTCTTAGGATATTTTGATACGGAGCAGAATGAAAAGTTTGAAGCGGAATATCTTGGCAAATGTGAAGATGTTGTTTCATATCTTGAAAAACATGAAGTGCAACGCCTATATTGTTCGCTTCCGTCTGCAATGAAAGACATTATTGTTCCAATAATTACTCATTGTGAACGTCATTTGACCCGCTTTTATAGTGTGCCTAATTTACGCAATTATCTTAGTCGTCGAGTGAATCTTGAACAATTTAGTAATACTCCTGTACTCTCTATTCACCCAGAGCCATTGGCAAAATTAGACAATAGATGTATCAAACGAATAGCTGATGTAATCTTCTCTGGTATCTTTTTAGTTACACTATTTCCAATAATATTGCTAATATTTGGAATATTGATTAAAGCAACCTCTAAAGGACCTATTTTCTTTAGTCAAAAAAGACATGGATTGGATGGCAGAGAGTTTAAATGTCTTAAATTCCGTTCAATGAAAAATAGCGCTGATGCTAATACGAAGCAAGCCACTAAAGGAGATCCACGCGTAACGAAGATCGGAGAGTTTATGCGCAAAACAAGCATTGATGAATTACCTCAATTTCTCAATGTATTTATAGGTCAGATGTCAATTGTAGGGCCACGTCCTCATATGATAAAACATACCGAAGAGTACTCGAAACTCATTGATACATATATGGTTCGTCACTTCGTGAAACCAGGTGTTACAGGATGGGCTCAAGTTACAGGGTTTAGAGGTGAAACGAAAGAACTCTCAGAGATGGAGGGTCGTGTGAAAGCTGACATATGGTATATGGAGCACTGGACATTTATGCTTGACCTATACATTATATATAAGACTGTAGCTAATGTTATAGCTCAAAAGGATGATAAAGCGTTTTAGAAAAATTAATAATATTTAGATATGCAAAAAAGATTTTATTTATTGCTATTAGTAACGTTTGCTGCATTTATTACAAGCTGTAGCAAGGCTTATATGCAAGTGCCTTATTTACAGGGTTCTGATGACTACACAACAGGTACAGAAATTTCATTGTATGATGCTGTAATCATGCCTAAGGATCTTATTACAATTACTGTTAGTACAAGTGATCCAACAGTAGCAATACCTTTTAATTTGACTGTACCTACACTTGTTACATCATCAACAAACCAATCATCAACATCTCAGCCAGCTCTCCAAAAGTACCTTGTAAGTAATGAGGGATATATTGATTTCCCCATCATTGGAGCAATTAAAGTTGGTGGTTTAACAAAAGGTCAAGCAGAAGATCTTATAAAGGAAGAGTTGAAAATTTACCTAAAAGAGACACCTATCGTAAGTGTTCGAATGACAAACTACAATATCTCTGTTTTGGGAGAGGTGAGCAAACCTGGAACTTTCACTATTGACAATGAAAAAGTAACAATACTTGAAGCATTAGCAATGGCAGGTGATATGTCTATCTATGGACAACGTACAAACGTAAAACTTGTAAGAGAAGACCACTTAG
This sequence comes from Rikenellaceae bacterium, assembly GCA_044433665.1. GTDB lineage: Bacteria > Bacteroidota > Bacteroidia > Bacteroidales > Rikenellaceae > Alistipes. The sequence continues at coordinate 58,771 of JAWXTJ010000006.1, read as the reverse complement.
GCGAGCGTAAAGTTGTCGAATTAGATATTACTAATCCAGATATTATTGCATCACCTTATTACTACCTACAACAAAACGATGTTCTTTATGTAACACCAAATAAATCTAAGGCGAAAACAGCTGGAATTAGTAGCAGTACAACAATTTGGTTCTCGGTAGTAAGCACAACAGTATCACTTGCGACACTACTAGTCTCAATTCTATTATAACAGTACATTATACAAAATATCATGAACGAGAATTTATTCAACGAACAGAACGAACAAAACGAAGAGAGCTTTGATATTATTGCTCTGCTGTTTAGATACCTTAACTACTGGTACTATTTTGTAGCTTCGGTATTTTTACTCATTGCAGGAATGTATCTTTATTTAAAGACATTAACACCTATTTATGAAGTTACGGCATCGGTAATCATCGATCACGAGAGTCAAAACAATCATAGTAATTCCATGCTTGACATGGAGAATTTAGGTTTTTTTGCTGTAACAAACAACTTTGATAATGAGCTAGAGATTTTAAGTTCAAGAACTCTTATTAAAAATACTGTTATTAGTGAGAATCTATATATAAACTATGCAAGAAGAGGTATCTTCCGCAATGAAGATATTTATAAGAATAGTCCAATAGATGTATGGATGTCACCTGAAGAGGCAACTGAAATAGGAAAGGCTGACATATCAATTAAACTTATATCTCCAACTAAGTTTAGTGTTGTAGCAACGATGTTAGATGAAAATAAGGAAGAGGTAGAATACTCTAAAACATTTGATAAATTCCCATCTGTTCTTGTTACACCACAAGGAACATTCAGTTTCAATAAAGGTTCAGAGGAGGCTCTAACCACATGGAGCGAAGATGATGAATTGCTTGTCTCTATCTCGAATCCTATAGCTGTAGCTAGAGGCTATTCTAAAAACTTGGCTATCGCAGCAAGTTCAAAAACTACAACTATTGCAAATATTACCTTTACTGGAAGTTCTGTTGCACGTGGAGTTGACTTTATTAACAAGCTAGTCGAACTATACAACCAAGATGCAAACGACTTCAAAAATGAAGTTGCACTGAAAACCTCTGAGTTCATTAGTGAGCGTATCATTATCATCGACCAAGAGTTGGGTATTACTGAGACCGAGTTAGAGAACTTCAAAAAAGAGGCTGGAATCACCAATATTCAAAGTGAGGCAGAGTTAGCATTACAGGGAAATTCTACTTACCAACAACGTATAGTAGAGAACAGCACGCAAATGCGCATGGTTCAATTCTTGAATAATTATGCAACTGATCCTGCAAATAAATACGAGGTTCTTCCAGTCGATGTAGGTCTTACAAATAATAAGTTAACTGAGTTAATTGGCAACTACAACGAAATTATTCTTGAGCGTAAACGTCTGCTTTTAACATCTTCAGAAAACAACCCTGCTGTTGTTAATATTGATACAAATATTAGCTCGATGCGCAACAGTGTCCTCACAACTATTTCAAGTGTATACGAGGGTCTTTTGATAACGCAAAAAGATATTGAGACAGAGGCTAATGTCTATGCAAGACGTATTAGCAGTGCTCCAACCAAGGAAAAGGAGTTTATGAATATAGCACGCCAACAAGAGATTCAATCTACGCTTTATTTGATGCTTCTACAAAAGCGTGAAGAGAATGCCTTAACATTGGCATCAACGGCGAACAATGCTCGCATGTTCAATGAACCTCTTGGTTCAGATGCTCCTGTATCCCCAAACAAGAAGATGTATATATTAATAGCATTAATTCTTGGAATGGGAATCCCTATGGCTATAGTATATTTGAAAGATCTATTCAGCTTTAAGATTGAAGATCGCACAGATATAGAAAAGATCACTCCAGTTCCTGTCTTGGCGGATATTCCAACCTGCATTGAGTTCCCAGAAAACAACAAGAGTATAGTTGTTCAAGAGAATAAAAATGACATTATGGCAGAGTCTTTCCGTGCTCTGAGAACCAATATGCTCTTTATGTTCAAGGAGAATCAAAAAGTTGCCTTAATTACATCAACATGTAGTGGTGAGGGTAAGAGTTTTACCTCTTCAAACTTAGCCTTGAGTTTAGCTCTTATGGGTAAGAAAGTTGTAATCGTTGGTTTGGATATTCGTAAACCTGGTTTGAATAGAGCCTTTGGTATGTCGGGTAAACTTAAGGGTATCAGCAACTATTTATCGAATCCATCAATTGATTTATTGTCGCTGATTCAACCATCTGGGATTACAGAGAACCTGTCAATACTTTTTGGTGGAACAATCCCACCAAACCCAACTGAGCTACTTTCACGTGACACATTGGATAAGGCGATTGAGATTCTTAAAGAGAATTACGATTATGTTATCCTTGATACTGCTCCTATCGGAATGATTACCGATACTCAAATTATTGCTCGTGTAGCTGACATTTCAATATACGTTTGTCGTGCAAACTACTCGAACAAGTCTGATTACCGCTTCATCAACGAGCTATATCACAATAATAAAGTTCCAAATCTATCTACAGTAATCAATGATGTTGACCTTCGTAAGCGTCGTTACGGTTACTATGGTTATGGTAATAAATATGGTTACGGTAACAAGTATGGATATGGTTATGGTGCTCAATATGGCTATGGTTACGGATATGGTAACGAGCCAGAGGAGAAAAAATAAGATTATTAAGTGTACAGAGAGTTAACTTTAGCATTAAGTATGAAATTTTTATTTAATAAATACACATTTTCAGTTTATCTAATATTATTGATTGCTGCTATGGTTTACTCTCCAGGTGACACTGGGATTCATAATCCAATTGGATATGGAGAACTAGGTGACTATGTAATGCACTTTTTAGTCTACACACCTTGGATGTTTTTTGGATGTTACATATATGGATCTAAGTTTCAACACCGATCTTGGTTTTTGATTGGCACTACATTTGTTATTGCTTTGGAATTATTGCAGGCACTTATACCCTATCGAGAGTTTAATATTTTAGATATGATTGTCGGGGAAGTTGGGCTTGGATGTTCATATTTTGCAATACTGCAATTGACTAAAAAAGAGAATGATGATTATGCCAATAGGCCATAATCTCTAACAGAAAAATTTATTTGATAATATGGTAATAGCTGTAGATTTCGACGGAACAATAGTCGAACACCGTTATCCGAGAATTGGAGAAGAGATACCTTTTGCAATTGACACATTAAAGTTACTTCTAAAGGATCAACATCGCTTGATACTTTGGACAGTTCGCGAAGGAGAACTTTTAGATGAGGCTGTAGAGTGGTGTCGTCAGCGGGGAGTAGAGTTTTACGCTATTAATCGTGACTTTCCAGAAGAGGTTGGCGGAGAGAGAGGCTTTTCGAGAAAGGTGAAAGCTGATCTATTTATAGATGATCGTAGCCTTGGTGGGCTCCCAGGTTGGGGCGTGATTTATCAGATGGTAAGCAGCCGAAGACATCTTAAACCAATTCCATCAGATTATAGATCGGAAGCAAAACCAAGAAAGCTCACTCTCAAAGAGAGACTTTCAGGCTGGAGCAACAAATAAAAACGAATAAAAGACCAATAAATAATCCTGTTTATTGGTCTTTTGTGTAGGATGGTTTATAGTTTCTTACGTTGCGGACTGTCTCCGACGGGCGGGGATAGCACCCCCGCTGGTGCACTCTCCTCTTGCGATATTGGGCATCTAGCTTTTTTAAAGCTAGATGATTTTAGAAATTAAGGAGTTCCGCAAATAAATTTGCAAACTCCTTAACCCCTAAAATTCATTAAATGCCTAAAGGCATTTAAACCCAATTCGAAGTGAACCTTTCTTAAATACAAACCAGAAAAAATGGGCATAAATCAACTAAAAGCAGGAGCTGCACTTTCATATATTATCATCGTTTTTAACATTCTTATTGGTGTGATCTACACTCCATTTATGTTAAGGACGCTGGGGCAGGTGGAGTATGGATTATACTCTCTAGCTGCGTCGCTGATTGCATACCTTACACTTCTTGATCTTGGTTTTGGAAATGCTATAATCAGATACACTGCTAAATTTCGTGCCGAAGGGAGACTTCAAGATCAATATGAAATGTTTGGGATGTTCCTTAGGCTATATATTGGCATTGGAGCCATTGCACTCCTTGCTGGTCTTGCTTTGATGCTCAACACCCAAGCTCTCTTTGGAGATACAATGAATGGTGAAGAGGTTGAAAAGATGAGAATTATAATTATTCTTATGTCGCTAAATCTTGCCTTTACTTTTCCGCTTTCAATCTTTGGATCTATTATCACTGCTTATGAAGATTTTATTTTTCAGCGTGTTGTCTGTATAATTCGAATGATACTTAATCCGCCTGTGATGGTGATTGTATTGCTAATGGGTTATAAAGCTATTGCGCTGGTCATCATTACAACAATCTTCAACCTCACTACCCTACTTATAAATTGGTGGTATTGTCGCAACAAACTACATATAAAAATTATCTACGGCAAGTTTAAATGGTATTTTTTCAAAGAGATATTTATATACTCCTTTTGGATCTTCCTAAATGCCATCATGGACAAAATATATTGGAGCTCAGGGCAGTTTATATTAGGTATTTATAAAGGTGCCGTGTCCGTTGCAATCTACTCTGTTGCGATTCAATTGCAACAATTATATATGCTCTTCTCAACTGCAATATCTGGAGTTTTCTTGCCTAAGGTTACAGCAATGGTAACCAAAGGAGATTGCCAAGCCGAGATTTCAGACCTATTTATAAAAACAGGCAGGATTCAATACTCTGTGATGGCGTTTATTCTCACGGGATTTATCCTACTCGGTAGACCATTTATAACTCTGTGGGCAGGTGCAGATTACGACCAAGCATACTACATCGCCCTTCTATTTTTTATTCCGCTCACCATTCCTCTAATTCAAAATTTAGGTATCACTATCCTTCAAGCTCAAAATCGCATGAAATTCCGCTCTGTGCTCTATCTTTGTATTGCTCTATTAAGTTTGATTCTATCCGTCATTTTGGCTCCTCGCTACGGTGGTATGGGATGTGCAATTGCTACAGCAGCAGCGCTAATTACTGGCCAAATTATCATAATGAATATATATTATCACACTAAAATCAAAATTGATATTATCAATTTTTGGCGTGAAATTGGCAAGATGTCGATTATTCCAGCTATTTTACTTGCTCTCGGTGGCTATCTAAACAATATATTCTGCGTGCAAACAATTGGTCAATTCGCAATCGCAGCAACGCTATTTTCAGTTATCTACCTACCTCTATTTTGGCTTTTTTCTATTAACAACTACGAAAAAGGATTACTCAAAAGTACAGTAAATAAAATCATAACACGCACAAAAAAATGATAAAAATTGAGCATAAAAAAGATTGTTGCGGATGTGAAGCATGTGCGCAAAGTTGCCCGACAAATTGCATTTCCATGCGTGAAGATAATGAGGGTTTCATCTATCCAAGCGTAGAGATTAAAAGCTGCATCGACTGCGGCCTATGCGAAAAAGTGTGTCCTGTTATAAATCAATCCGAGAGTCATGAGCCAATAAAGGTATATGCAGCACGCAACATAGATGAACAGATCCGCAAACAAAGCACATCGGGTGGACTTTTCACCTCTCTTGCTCAAAACACCATCCAAAATGGAGGCGTTGTCTTTGGTGCAAAGTTTAACTCTCAATGGGAGGTTGTTCACATTGGGGCGAGCAATATTGAAGAGCTTGCAGCCCTGCGAGGTTCAAAATATTCACAAAGTCGAATTGGAGATACATTTAATGAAGTAAAAGCATATCTAAAAAAGAATAGAGAGGTGCTTTTTTGCGGCACACCTTGTCAAATTGCGGCACTTAGACTTCATATTGGCTCCGACGATACAAAATTAACAACTATAGATTTTATATGTCACGGTACACCGAGCCCAAAAGTTTGGCGACAATATTTGAACAATATAGCTGACACATCAACAATTAGCGCAATCAATTTTCGAGACAAAAAACGAAGTTGGAACGATTATAATATCTCAATCGTTGCAAACAATAAAACGATAATAGACCAAAAAGCGACCCAAAATCTTTTTATGCAAGGTTTCTTCAACGATCTATTTCTACGTCCTGCATGTCACCACTGTCCAGCGAAATCTGGGAAAAGCGGTAGCGACATTACATTAGGTGATTTTTGGGGGATAGAAAGAGTTGCACCGAAATTCAATGATAATAAAGGTGTAAACTTGTTGATAGTTAATACTCCCAAAGGAGTTGAAACCATTCAAAAGATAAAATTAAACACAATAGAGGTAGACTACCCCACCGCCATCCAATGGAACCCCTCAGCGAACAACTCGACACCGACACCAGTATCCAGAGAAAAATTCTTTACAGCGATCGACACAGATATGATCGGAGAGCTCCAACGTTTGGTCTACGTCCCAATAAGCAGACAAATAGAGATCACAATAAAAAGAGCTATTTGTAGCCTCCTACCCTACTGGCTTGTTGACCGACTGCAACGGAAGAAATAACTATTATCTTCGTGCCAAAGCAACGATCAAAATACTCAATTCATAAAGCATATACATTGGCATTGCAACCAAAAGCATCGTGACAATATCTGCCGTTGGGGTGATTATTGCTGAAATCAGAAGCAAAATAACTATTGCATAGCGACGATAACGACGCATAAAATCGGCTGTCAAAAAGCCTAATTTTGCAAATAACCAACATAAAATTGGCATTTCGAAAACTACACCCATCATTAAACTCAGTGTTATTAATGTGCCGATATATGACTCCATTGCAATCATGTTTGCAACACTGCTGCTTACTTGATAGGTAGCTAAAAAACGAAATGTAAGCGGGAAAATAAGAAAGTAACTCAGTGCAACGCCCAAGATAAACATTATATATCCACAACCTACAACCCATGAGGTATATCGACGCTCATTAGAATATAACGCAGGTGAAATAAAACGGAAAATCTCAAATAAAATATATGGAAAAACCACCAACACACCAGCCCACATTGCAATCGAAATATGTGTGGTAAATTGCTGAGTTAGTTGAGTGTTTATCAGCTCTATCGAGAAGTTTTCAACACCTATATTTTGCACTGCAACAGAGCTTGCTTCACCGCTTAGAAGTTGATTTATCAGCACGCTTATTTTGTCGAATACTCGATAAGTAATAAAATCACTATTGCGAGCTGCAAAGACTATCGAAAAGAGTTGATCCTTAAATGAGAATGCTACACCTCCTGCCACAACGACAACTACCGCAATGCGAATTAACACACTGCGGAGCTCGTCGAGATGATCCCAAAAGGTTGTTGCGGTGTTACTTGACACTACTCTTCTTCGCTTTTGCTTTTATCCTCTGATTTTGTTGTTGAGGTGCTTGATGCCTCTTTCGAAATATCGTTTACTCCCTCCTTAAAACTACGTATTCCCTCACCGATTCCTCGCATTAACTCTGGAATCTTCTTGCCTCCGAAGAGCAACAATACGATTAAAATTATAAATAAAATCTCGGGAAGTCGCAAACCTGCGATAAAAAGTGGCAACATAATTATTTCTTTTTCTATATTTTAAAACAAGGGGGTCAATAGAAGAGAAATTAATTCTCTTCTATATTTTCGCCCTTAAAATTTATTCTGCTTCAACGATTCAACATATTTATTTACTCGCTTCATCTCTGAGGGAATGTCGATCGACTGAGGACAATGATCTACACATTTCTTGCAACCAATGCAGTGATCCGCTTGACGAAGTTTTGGCACTGAACGGTCGTAGCCAATAAGGAATGCTCGACGCTGAGCTGCATAGTTCTCATCTTGTGTGCTCAAAGGGTAGTTACCCTCGTTGATACATTTATTATAATGACTGAATGTCTTTGGAATGTCGATTCCATAAGGACATGGCATACAATATTGACATGCGGTACATGAGATCATCGGATACTCCATAAGCATTTTTGCAGTATCCATCAGTAGTTTATTCTCCTCCTCGGTGATTGGTTCAAAATCACTATACGTTCCGATATTATCTTGGAGGTGTTCCAAATAGGTCATTCCACTAAGCACCGTAAGTACATTTTTATGTGTCGCTGCATATCTAAATGCCCACGAAGCAATCGACTCATCAGGACGCTCAGCGAGTAATCTCTTTGAAAGGTGCTCTGGAAGTGTAGCTAGTCGGCCTCCCAAAAGCGGTTCCATAACAACAACGGCAATTCCTCGCTTTTCCAACTCAGTATATAGATACTCTGCGTTGATATTGCGTGTTGGATCTGCATATTTCCAATCGACATAATTGAGCTGGATTTGCACAAAATCCCATTTGATCTCATCGTGCCGAGAGAGCAGGTAATCAAAGACTGTAACATCTCCATGGAATGAGAAACCGATATTGCGAACACGACCAGCCTCACGCTCCTCGATTGCAAAATCTAAGATTCCATTATCAATATATCGAGTCTTGAAACGCTCCCAATTTCCGCCACCCACAGAGTGCAGAAGCAGGTAATCGACATAATCGACCTTAAGTTTCTCGAATGAGTTTTTATACATCGCTATCGACCCCTCCTTGCTCCAAGTTGAAGCATTGAAGTTCGAAATTTTTGTTGCTATACGGTAGCTCTCACGAGGATGACGGCTCAATGCCACACCCATTGTATACTCCGACCAGCCTTGAAGGTATACTGGAGCTGTATCGAAATAGTTCACACCATGCTCCAAAGCATAATCAACAAGATCGTTTACCGCCTCTTGGTCGATTACATTGCCATCAGCTGCGGGAGTATCGAGGAGTGGCCAACGCATACATCCGTAACCTAGTAGACCTACTTGATCTCCATTTGCCGATTCACGCATCTCGATTTTACCATTCAAGCTCTTCTTACCGCTAGACTTACCACTCTTCTCTGAGGTTGATTCACCCCCCGAAGAGCAGCTAGAGAGTGTTGTTAGGGCAGCCGCACCACCCAAAAATTTAAGAAAATCGCGACGATCTATATTTTTCTTTATTCCTGACATAGCTACCTTAATTAAATTGTTAAATGTTTCTGAACTCCCTCAACATATACCGCACTAAATGGACGTGCTGGACAGAGATTTTCGCATGCTCCACAGCCGATGCAACGAGATGGATCGACAGTTGGGATTTTAAGATCTCCATATTTCTCCTTATCGGTAGCCTCAACCAACATAATAGCTCCCGTTGGGCAGTGAGTTGCACAACCCTCGCATTGAACGCCATCGGTCAAAATCACACAATTCTCTCGAACGAATGTTGCGCAACCAATCTTTGTTGATGATTTTGTTGCCAAGTCAATTGGAGAGATTGCTCCTGCTGGACACACCTCAGAGCATTTATTACACTCTGGACGACAAAAACCTCTCTCGTATGAAGCCTCAGGCTGCATAAAATTTTTAAGTGAGGTTGACGCACGAAGAACATCATTTGGACAAACAGTAACACAAAGCTGACAACCAACGCATTTTTGCGCAAAGTTTTTCAAACTTTTTGAACCTGGAGGAACAATTGGAGTATTACGCTTAACAACGCTCTTTCCATCAATTAAAGCAACTCCACCATCGAAGAGTTTCTCCTCGGCTTTAAGCGCTGTAGTGACTAAAAGTGCTGACGACACAGCCAACATATCACGTTTTGATTTATCGGTTGCCTTAACCTCCGATTTACTCTCACTCTTGCGACGAGTATAACTTATTGCACCTTGATTACAGCTATCAATACAATCGAAACAGAGCACGCAACGACTATAATCAATTTTTCGATCCTCAGGGGTGATACAAGCCGATTTACAACTTCTAACACATTTACGACACCCATTACACTTCGACTCATCGACAGTAATTTTAAAAATCGAATATTTAGAAACAAACCCCAACAGAGTACCTACAGGACAGATAGTATTGCAATATGTACGACCACCACGCCAAGCGAGCGTACCAATTGCCAAGAAAGTGATAGCAGCAACAGCAATAACACCTGCCGACATCAAAATCACCTCCACAGAGTAAAATGCGTAGCTATCCATACGCTCAGCCATGCCTGCCAACAGATTGTTACCCAACTGATAAAGCGGAGCAAAAAGAGCGGAGATCATACGTCCAAACGCTCCATAAGGATCCAAAAGAGCTACAATCGACCCAATGCCAACAAAAAATGCTACAATAAAGAGCGCCAACAAAGTGTAACGAAGCAGATTCTTCGCAGGTGAGTAGCTAAATTTACGCTTCTTATTTGTCAGTGAAGCAAATCGAGAGACTGCATCTTGAAATAGACCCATAGGACAGATCACCGAACAGTAGAGTCGTCCAAAAAGAAAGGTCAAGCACAAAAGTACAATAATAACAGCGATATGCGCCGCAAATAGAGCAGGCAAAAATTGAACTTTAGCCACCCAGCCAAGCCAATTGTGAATAGCTCCCGTGAAGTCCAAGAAGAGCAGAGTAGCCGCAATCAAGAATAGCGAGCCACCAATAGTTCGTAATCGTCTAAGTTTATTCATTTTTATTTGTTTATAGTATCCAACGCCATGGGCAAAGGTAAGCATAAATAATCTAAACGACAATATTGTTTTGCGCAAAAAAAAGAGTAATCTATTTTTTTTAATAAATCACTCCTTACATTTTATCGAATAATTGTTGCTTTTTTAATTATCACATCCTCAACAGGCCGATCACGATCATCGGTATCAACAACAATGATCTTATCTAACACCTCTAACCCCTCGACAACTTCACCAAAAATTGTATACTCACCATCCAAATGTGGAATACCGCCAACGGTTGTATATGCCTCAATCTGCTCCGCTGAAAGTGTTAAAGGCACCTCTGTAGCCTTTGGATCTTCTGACTCTAAAAATGCTTTATGTCGTTTTTCATTCACCTCTACGACAAACTGCATTAACTCCTCTTGCTCAAAGATTCGCCCTCTAGCAATATAAAAATGTGATCCACTCGACTTTCTTTCAGGGTTCACACCATTACCCTCACGTGCAGCGGCCAAAACTCCCTTTTTATGAAAATGGTTACTTGAGATCTCATTATCCACATCCTCACCAAATGAATCTTCACCAAGCATAACATCTGGGGCAGCCCCCTTAGATGTTGGGTCACCCGCTTGAATCATAAAATTATCAATTACACGATGAAATAGCATACCATCATAAACACCCTCGCTAACCATTTTCTCAAAATTTGCCTTGTGCAGAGGTGTGTCATTATAGAGCTTCACCGAAATTACGCCCATAGATGTTTCGAGTGTCACAACACTCTCCACATCACCACTCGAACCACATGAATAAAGAGTTAAAACCGAAATAATTACAAACAGAGAAGATAAGATTTTTTTCATTACGCTATTATTTTTGAATTAGAAAGAGTCAAATATCTCTTTTAAGAAGAGCCTCACCGACCACAAAGTTAACAAAATAATCTGAATTTATTACAAAGCATATTTTTTTCATTTCCAACAAAAATATCATCTTCACTTTAGCGCAAAACAGAGCCATAAATTAAAAAATAATATGTAACTTTGCATAAATAGAGATAAATCCTCTAATAAATAGAGAACAAAAAAAACTTACAGATTATGATTTCAATGAAAAGTTTCGTGGAGCGTCGTGCTACACTTCGTGCAAAGATTGGCAGTGGTTTGATCCTAATTCCAGGAAATATGCTAGTTCCAAATAGCTACCCAAATAACGCATACTATTTCCGTCAAGATTCAACTTTACGTTACTTCTTCGGGCTCAATATCCCTTCACTTTTTGCGGTGATCGACGTTGAGGCGGGTTGCGACATGTTATTCGGTGACGACTATACGGTCGATGATATTATCTGGACTGGTCCTCAACCTACACTCAAGGAGCTAGGTGCAACGGTCGGAATCGAGAAAACAGCTCCAATGAGCGAACTTAAGGAGTGCATTGCAAAGGCTGTTCGTGCAGGTCGCAGAGTGCACTACCTACCACCCTATCGTGGTGAAAACAAACTGCAACTCTCAGATCTTTTGGGAATAGCTCCCTCAATGCTTCACACCTACAAATCCCTCGATATGATCTTTGCCGTGGCTGAAATGCGTGAGGTAAAATCAGCCGAAGAGATTGCCTCAATGCAAGATGCTTTCCAAATTGGCTACAAAATGCACACCACAGCAATGGGCATGTGTCGTGAGGGATTATGCGAACGTGAAATTGCAGGAGCCTTAGAGGGTGTTGTACGCAGTATGGGGCAGGGTGTTGCATTCCAATCTATCTGCACACAACATGGAGAGACTCTTCACAATATCAATCAAGATGGAATTTTGGAAAATGGTCGCCTATTCCTCTGCGATGCTGGTGGCGAGAATCTTGATGGTTATTGCTCGGATCACACCCGCACATATCCAGTTAGCGGAAAATTCACCCCATTGCAGCGAGATATATACAATATTGTTTTGGCGGCACACGATCATGTTATTGATATAGCTCGCCCAATGCCATATGCTGATCTTCACACAGCGGCATTCCGTATTATGGCCGAGGGACTTAAAGATATTGGCCTTATCAATGGCTCAATCGACCAAATTATCGAATCTAAGGCGATGACTCTCTTTATGCCTCATGGTTTGGGTCACGGTCTTGGTCTTGATGTTCACGATTGCGAGGGATTTGGAGAGCGTAGCTTCGACTTCTCAGAGTTTGCCGAGCGTGCTTCTGCCTCTGGAACCTGCATCTACCGCAAAGATTGGCAACTTCGAGCTGGCGCAGTGATTACCGACGAACCTGGAATCTACTTTATCCCTGCTCTTATCGACCAATCACGTGCAAATGGACTCTACACAGATATTGTAAATTACGACAAATTAGAGGAGTTACGTAACTTTGGAGGTATCCGCATTGAGGATGATCTAATCATCACCGAATCGGGTAACGAAGTTATGGGAGACAAACATATCCCAACTTCAGTTGAGGATATTGAGGCATTTATGAGTAAATAGCCATAAAGCAAATTAATGATATTCCTTTTTGCAACCGAGCTAGAAGCTCAAAAATTTAGAGACGCTGCACCCCACGCCACAATTATCATCTGTGGTGTGGGAATGGCAGAGTGCGCAGCGACCACAGCCGAGGTGATCGCTAAAATGAAACAACAAAATAACCCTCAAAAACTCATCCTTGCAGGCATAGCGGGAAGCTACTCACTTGAAGATGTTGCCTTATGCGAAGTTGTCGAGGTTATAAGCGAAGAGATCTCAGCCATCCCACCCCGCTTTGCCACAAAATATAAAACCAAAGCACAAACCACACTGCGCACCGTCGATTCAAACACAGTCAACCAACAAAACGAAAGCAAGACCTCAGTCAAAATCGAAAATATGGAGGGAGCAGCCTTTATGGCAATATGCGCAAAAGCAAATATTGAACATCTTCAAATTCGTGCAATATCAAACAAAGTAGGTGACCCATTTCCACTATGGCAAGTCGACAAAGCATGCGAAGCACTCTGCGAAGTATTGCTTACACTTTAACTCAATAAAAAAATGATTAGAAAAGAGATCATTGAATATATAGAGCAGAATATAATACCTCTATACGCAACATTCGACAAAGCGCATAATATAGATCATGCAGAGACAGTAATCCAAGAGAGCGCCACACTTGCAACCTATTACAAAGAGTTAAATCCAGAAATGGTCTATATCATCGCTGCATTTCACGATACAGGACTTCGAGAGAGCAGAGAACGCCACCACATAGTCTCAGCTGAAATCCTCCGAGCCGACCCATTTATCACAAAACTCTTTACCGAGCAACAAATCCAAACAATATGCGAAGCGATAGAGGATCACAGAGCATCATCAAAGAGTGAACCAAGGTCTCTTTACGGACGCATTGTAGCCGAAGCCGATCGAGTAATCTCAACCGAAATTACCCTCCGCCGCACAGTTCAATATGGATTAAAACAGAATCCCGAGGCTACAATAGAGCAACACTTCGAAAGATTCAAAGAGCACCTCGAAACCAAATACGCAGAAGGTGGCTACCTAAAATTATACATCCCCCACTCAAACAATGCCGAACGCCTAGCTCAATTACGCAAAGTAATAGCAAACCCAAAAGAGCTTCGTGAGCGCTTCGACAAAATCTTTGCAGAAGAGGTAAAGTAGTGTAAAACAATTATTGTCATACTTATAAAAAAAAACCGAGCTATTCAAAATCATAATTTTGAATAGCTCGATTTTTTGAATAATGTCGATCAATCTATATTTGACCACATTCTCACGCTAATGATGGTGCGTTACTCCTCCTCGTTCTTTCCAAATGGATATTGATTTGAGTGAACATCATCGAAACGAAGACCTTTTTCGTAAGTTTTCATTGCACGACGAGTCATACCAATCGACGAGAAACCTCCATCGTGGAATAGATTCTGCATTGTTACCTTGCGTGTAAGATCCGAGAAGAGTGTGATAACATAATCTGCACAATCCTCAGCCGAAGCGTTGCCTAGTGGAGACATGCTCTCAGAGAACTCCATCAAATCACCCAATCCAAGAACACCGCTACCAGCTGTAGTTGGGGTTGGCGATTGTGAAACGGTGTTGATACGTACGTTCTTCTCACGACCATAGATATATCCAAAGCTACGTGCGATAGACTCCAATAGAGCCTTTGCATCGGCCATATCGTTGTAACCATAAAGTGTGCGTTGCGCAGCGATATAGCTTAGAGCAACGATAGAACCCCAATCATTGATTGCATCTTTCTTGCGAGCTACTTGAATAGCTTTGTGGAATGACACAGCTGAAATATCTAAGGTTTTTGACAAGAAATCGTAATCGAGATCATCATAGGTGCGACCTTTACGCACGTTTGGAGACATTCCAATTGAGTGAAGGATAAAATCAAATTTACCTCCGAAGTGCTCCATTGTCTTGTCTATAAGATTCTCCAAATCCTCGATGTTTGTTGCATCGGCAGCAACGACAATTGCGTTACACTCCTTAGCTAGGTCGTTGATTGTACCCATACGGATAGATACGGCAGTGTTAGTAAGCACAATCTCTGCACCCTCTTCAACCGCTCTCTGAGCCACTTTCCATGCAATAGACTGCTCGTTAAGTGCTCCAAAAATAAGACCTTTTTTACCTTTTAGTAAGTTGTATGACATAAGTTTTTGTTTAATTATACGTCGCAAAAGTATGAAAACTTTTTATAATACCAATATAATTGGGTATATTTGTATCGTTTATGACAATTGAAGAACTCAATATATTATGTAGCGCAGAGCTAAAAGCCTCAATTGAGGCTAACCTCGATCGCAAGGCTGATGCTGTAGCGCTCGATAAAAAGATTGCATATGCCTCTATGGTTGCAACGCAGGTTAAATATCTGCAACGTGCCGAAAATAAGTTACCTACATATTTTGCTGCACGCTGCATTATTCCTCCGTTGAGCTTCGAGCAGGCTTCAAGTGAGAGGGCTGCTAAGGTAAAAAAAATTGCGGGAGAGAGTCTGCTGGATTTAACTTGTGGATTGGGAGTCGATGCTTTGCACTTCTCCTATAATTTTAAGCGAGTGGTTACTTTGGAGCGCAATGAAATTTTAGCGCAGGTAGCTCGTGAGAATTTTCAACGTATGGATGTTGAAAATATTGAGGTTGTTTGCAGCTCTGCTGAGGAGTATTTGGCAGCATGTCAAGAGAGATTTGATTGGGTCTATGCAGATCCAGATAGGCGAAGTGAAACGGGGCAGAAATTGGTAAAGTTAGAAGAGTGTTCTCCAAATATTTTGGCATTAATGACCGACATTCAAAGAGTCTCCGAGGGGCGGTTAATGTTGAAAAATTCACCTCTTTTTGATGTTGATGAGGCTTTTCGATTATTCTCACCTGCTCGTGTTGAGGTGGTTTCTTTGGGGGATGAGTGTAAAGAGGTACTTGTGTCAACAACTTTGAAAAATCAATTGGTGGCAACAGCTGTAGGTCTTGGGACAATTGAGATTGATCGAGAGCATATAAAACAATATTTTTGCGCATCGCAATTTGATAAAGAGATATATAACTATCTAATTATCCCCGATGTTGCTTTACAAAAGGCTCGGATGGTCTCGACTGTTTTATCTTCAAAGATGGATATTTGGAGTAATAATGGTTTTGGGTTTGCCGAACAGAAGCCTATTGATATTTTAGGTCGATGCTTTGAAATTGAACGCATTGTTGAGTACAACCCAAAGGCTTTAAAGAGGGAGCTAACAGGAAAGAAAATAGAAATTCTAAAACGAGATTTCCCCTATAGCACTCGTCAAATTACCGAGCAGCTAAAAATTAAGGAGGGTGGAGATTGTAGAATTGCATTTACTATGGTCGCAGGAAAAAAATTAGTAATCTTTTTACGATGAATAGAGTAGTTATAATTGGAGGTGGAAACTTAGCAGAGGCAGTAGCCGTGGCTATTGCGAAGTCTACTAAGGCTGAGCTTGTGCAGATATATTTGCGAAATAGGGAGCGTGGTGAGGAGCTCTCTAAAGTTACGGGAGCGCCTTATGCAACTTTCGATGAGAGGTTGGCAGAAGCTGATATTTACCTTTTGGCCGTTAGTGATTCGGCAATTGGGGAACTTAGTCATTCACTGAACTTTACACCTGGAGCAGTTGTGGCTCATACTGCGGGGAGCACCTCTATAGAGGCGATTAATCCAGAGCTTCGTCGAGCGGTATTTTATCCAATGCAGACCTTTACTCGTGGACGCAGGGTTGATTTTAGTGTAATTCCAATTTTTATTGAGGCTGAAGATGCGGAGACGCTTTTACAGCTTGAAACTCTTGGCATAGCACTTAGTCGAAGTGTGATAAAGCTCGATAGTGAACAGCGTCGACGATTGCATCTCTCGGCTGTTTTTGTCTGCAATTTTGCCAATGCGATGTTTATTGCTGGGGAACAGCTTGTCGGTGAATCAGGATTGCCATTTGAGATATTAAAACCACTTATTGGAGAGTGCTGCGCTAAGGCGCTTGATGTCGACTCTCCGAAAGATGTACAAACGGGTCCAGCGGTGAGAGGTGATTGGACAACCGTTGAACGACACACCTCTATGCTTGATGAGCAGGAGGAATTAAAGATAATTTATCAAAATATAAGTAAATATATATGGGAAACTTCAAAGAAGATATAGCTGCATGCGAGGCTATAATACTAGATGTTGATGGCGTGTTGACAAATGGCGGAATCATTCCAATGATTGACGGAGATTTTATTCGTCAATATAATGCTAAAGATGGTTACGCCTTGGCCTACGCAATTAAGGAGGGATACAAAATTTGCATCATCTCTGGAGGACGTGGACAGAGCTTATTGAACCGTTTAACGATGCTTGGCATTAAGCATGTTTATATTGACTGCATGGATAAAATCGCAGCAATAAATGATTTCTGTGCAAAAACTGGTGTAAATTTAGAAAATGTAGTATACATGGGTGATGATATTCCAGATTTAGACTGCATGAAACTTGTTGGTATTCCCGTTGCGCCAGCTGACGCTGTAATGGAGGTTATCGAGGTAGCTCGCTACGTTTCAGAGTATAAAGGTGGATGTGGTTGTGTGCGTGATATTATCGAACAGGTTCTTCGGGCAAAAGGTGATTGGGCAAAACATACTGGCGGTGTTACTGGATCGGATGTTGCTTCAAGATAAATATATTTTATGATTCATGATTTTTGGAAAATAGACTCAGATGAGCAATTTGAGCGTGCAGCTTTGGAGTTATTTCGATTTCAAGGACGGGAGTGTGAGCCTTTTGCTCGCTATCTCTCATTAATTGGGTGTGACCCCGATACTGTGCACTCGATGGCTGATCTGCGTTATATGCCTATCGAACTCTTTAAAACATGTGATGTTTATTGCGCTCCGAACCCTGCTGTAAAGGTTTTCACTTCGAGCAGCACCACGGGTTCACACCCCTCACGACATCTTATGGCAGATCTTTCAATTTATGAAAAAGCATTTTTTGAAGGATTCAAAACCTTTTATGGCGATGTGAAAGAGTGGAGTATATATGGATTACTACCCTCCTATCTTGAGCGTGATGGTTCGTCCCTAATTTATATGGTTGACAAACTTATCCAAGAGGCTGCGGGAGGTGGATTTTATCTACACGATCATAAAAAATTACTCTCAGATATGGCCTCAGACCCACACTCAAAAATACTTTTAGGCGTGAGTTATGCACTTTGGGATCTAGTTGAGGCCTATGCTCCAAAGCTAAAAAACACAATTATAATGGAGACTGGCGGCATGAAAGGACATCGTGAGGAGATCGGTAAAACTGAGTTTCATAAAATCCTCTGTGAGGGTTTCGGAGTTGATAAAATTCACTCCGAATATGGAATGGCGGAGCTAACATCACAAGCATACTCTTCAGGAGACAATATTTTTACAACTCCCCCATGGATGCGTGTTGTCATGCGAGAGATCAACGATCCTTTTACTCTTCACTCGGAGGGTCGAGGAGCGATAAACATAATAGATTTGGCCTCTCGTTATTCGTGTGCCTTTATCGAGACGCAGGATATTGGCCAACTTTTTACCGATGGTCGCTTTACGGTTGACGGCAGAGTGGAGCAGAGTGAAATTCGTGGTTGCAACCTATTAATTCAGTGATATTATGATTTTGGTCTCTATTCTTGTGCCTGTATATGGTGCTCAGCAATATATTGTTGAGTGTGCTCGCTCGCTCTTTTCTCAGAGTTACTCTAACTGTGAATTTATTTTTGTCGATGATGCCTCTCCAGATCAAAGTTTGGAGTTATTGAAACAGACGGCAAATGAGTTTCCGCATTTAGAAAAGAGAATTAATATAATTGAGTGTCTAAAGAATGGAGGTGTTGCCACTGCTCGCAATATTGCCATTAACGCTGCAACGGGGGATTATATTCTCTTTGTTGACGCTGACGATTGGGTAGATAAAGATATTGTCGAAAAATTGGTAAAAAAAACAATTGAAACCGACGCTGATGTTTGTAATGCTTGGTGTGAAAGCGTTACGGCCAACGACACTCGCTTACAAGAAAGCACCAATTGGCTACCCAATAGAGAAGCTCACATAAAAGCAATTCTAGGCCAAAGCCACCTCGTTCCTAACCATGTTCGAGGCATGCTACTCAGACGCTCAATCTTCGAGCAGAACAACTTACAATTCACACCAAAAGTCGATTTTGGTGAGGATTATTCGCTTCTACCTCAAATAATATATTTCGCTCGCAAACTCTCAACACTTCAAGAGTATCTATATTACTATAGAGTCTGCAACGACTCTTCATATATGAACACCATCGGTGAGCGTCACATACGAAATTATATTGCAGCCGAGAAAATCGTTAACGATTTCTTTAAATCTCAGCCTGAATTTAAAACTTATCGTCGATCACTTTTACTGGGAAAAGTGAATATTCGAAAATGGATATTTAAGCGAGGTGCAGCGCCTAAAGAGTATTTTAATATTGAGGAGAGTTTGACTGGCTATCCATTACTTTGGCTATACAATAAAGTCATTGACAGCGGCATAAAACCACTTGTCTATATCTTTAGTGTTTTGGTAAATTTTGGCCTCTATATCAAAGTCTCCCTACAGAGAAAACTACTCTAAAATTCAAACGCATTAATAATACGTCCCCTTAGGTGAGAAGATCGGAACACCTAAACCAAACGTAATATATAAGTTATTCCAATCATTCAGATCATATTTTATGGCTGAAAGACTCAACGCCCCAAGAGTTGAATTATAAACCATTGACAACTCCGAAACATAATGGAAATTATCAGAACCGATAATACCTGGTTCAATTCCATCAATAGAGTAATGTGCACGATACATACCATAAAATCCTGTGCGCAGAAGCATATTTGAACCAAGATTAAAAATTGGAATAACTCCCGCACCAAGATATTTATCGGCTGAAAAATCAGGCATAAATATCATCTGCGAGTGAGTAACAGGTTGATAAGATGGCAAAATAAGCATCGAAGCTGTCGGATTACCAAACAGTTTAAGTGTGGTAAAAACAGCATCTATATTAACACCCAACGAGAACCATGAATCCCCTGGAGGAGTAAAATATTTATCATATTTCACCCTTCCGCCAACCCAAGATTGATCGGTCGACGAGTATAGCGAAGAGCGACTATATTCACTTTGATAGTTATTCTCCTTACCTGCAACAGCAATAGCCGAAATTTCAAGTTTTGAACCACTCGATGGATATGTCAGTCGATTGAGTGTACTCCGTTGATACTCAGCTTTCACAGCACCAAAGAAGAGACGAGTGCGATCAGAATATTGACTCTCTGTAATACTCGTTGAATCATAGATTTCAGAAGCATCATAATAATAGTGATTCCACCCGATATTTGCCCTCAAAGAAAAAAGGCTACGTTGCGAAATTGGAAATCCTCCAGCAATCGAGAAGTAATTATCACGAGTTTTAACACTCTCACAGTTGGTTACATCTGTAATATTTCCTAAGTTACTATAGGTTCTGTTTATATTTGAATACGAATAGTAATAATCCATAAATAGAGGCGAGGAGATATAGAAATCTGTTCGTCCTCCAATCATTACACTTGTGGTCATCGTTCCCAAATATATATCGGAGTAATAAGATTGAGCCACACGATTAATCTGCTTATAATTAAGCGAAACAAATAGCTGATTGAAGCCTGTCGAAGTAAGCAGACCTCCCACCGATAATTTCAATTGTGGCTTGGTCGCTAAATCAATATCGAAGCTATATAATTCAGTTTGCTTATTAAACTGAATCGTTGGGTACTCCGTTGAAAAATCACCGCTCGACAATATTCTATACAGATTCTCTTCAAGCTCCTCGAAAGGCATCTTTCTTTGAAGTATATCCTTACGATTTTTCGAAGTATGCAGAAAGTCATGCACATATAAATTCTGCTGCTCGGTGAGCCCATTTATATTATAACTATCGAAAATAAGTGGTTTTACATCCTCTAAAAAATCTGCTCTACGCTTTTCATAAAATAACGTGTCGCAACGTCTGTCGATACTCTCCTTGATCTGCTCCATTTGAGCCATAGTATCTTCATATCCTAAATTGATAATCCAATCTCCATTACTAAACTCCAACATCCCGACAGGCACATCCCGCTGAATAGTAATATTCCCCTCTGGAAGATCATAATTACTTTTCTGCATTGCAATTGCAAGAATTTGATCTATAAGATTACTTTTTAGTGTAAGCTCAGTATTACCCTCAGTGCAGATTGAACCGATCATAATATCAGGCGCATGATTCTCCAAGAGCGGCTCCCATGGGAAGTTGTCATAAATACCACCATCATATAAAACCATTGAATCCCGCTCGATAGGTTTAAACGCAACAGGTATAGCCATAGAAGCACGTATAGCCTCTCCCAAATCACCTTTATCGAGGACAGCAGCTTGATGGTTGCGCATATCACTAGCAACGCATAAAAAAGGAATCATTAGGCTGTTGAAATCACCGTCTGCTTTAATCGAAGCTGTTGTAAATAGTTTACTGAGGGTTAAATCAACCTGCGTTGATGAAATTATACTTCCTGGAAGGTATAAACTTGGTTTAATTGAAAGGTTATTTCCTTTCGCCTCCGACACACTCTGCTCAACATCTTTGGCATTTATATTTCCCGAAATCTCCTCATTAATGGGTGCAAAACTTTTGGTATCGAGCCTCAAACTAAATAATGTTGGGATTGAGCGATATTGACGATAATAAGCTCCATAGCTACTGTCGATTTTTCCTGAGATCCATTTTTCAATCTCTCCCGAGGTTACAATCTCCCGCATCTCGGCTGGTGAGTAACCCGCAGCGTAGAGACCTGCAACGATTGAACCCATTGAAGTACCTGCAACATAATCAATTGGAATACCATTTTCTTCGAGCGCTTCGAGCACTCCGATATGATATAGACCCTTCGCACCACCTCCACTCATGACTACTCCAACGCTTTGTGCTCCGCCACGAATGGCAAAAAACAACAAAAACAGTGTAATAAAAGATTTTAGATTTCTAAACATATTCGCAACTTTTTTATAACTTTGTGCTGTAAACGTAAAAACAATATATTTTACGTGTGAAAAGTAGTAAAAAAATTGAATATAACCAAATCATGATTGAAAAAATAGACAATCTTTTAAAACAGCTAGAAGATTTCAAACCAAAGGCTGCGGCCGAGGTGGAGGCTATGCGTATTAAAATGCTCGGAAAAAAGGGTGAACTTAACGCTTTGATGGAGGAGTTTAAGGGTGTAGCACCTGAGATGAAACGAGATTTAGGACAACGACTTAATGCACTAAAAAATGCAGCGAACGCAGCAATTGCAGCAGCTCGTGAGTCGGTAGAAGAGTCATCATTGAGTGAGTCGAAAACTGCCATTGGTGATATGACCCGCCCAGGAAGCGCTGAGCAGATCGGTTCTCGTCACCCAATCTCACTTGTGCGTAACCGTATCGTGGAGACTTTCGCTCGTTTGGGTTACACCGTAGCCGATGGTCCCGAGATTGAAGATGATTGGCATGTATTCTCGGCTCTAAATTTCCCACCTGAGCACCCTGCACGTGATATGCAAGATACATTCTTCATTCAGCAGAATCCAGATATTTTGCTTCGCACACACACCTCATCAATTCAGGTGAGAGTGATGGAGCAACAAAAACCACCAATTCGCGTTATATGTCCAGGTCGTGTATTCCGTAACGAGGCGATTTCATATCGTGCACACTGTATCTTCCACCAGATTGAGGGACTATACATCGACGAGGGAGTCTCATTTGCCGATATGAAGCAATCAATTCTATACTTCGCAAAGGAGATCTTCGGAGAGAGCGCAACAATCCGCATGCGTCCATCATACTTCCCATTCACGGAGCCTTCGGCCGAGGTCGACGTATCGTGTGTATTGTGTGGCGGCAAGGGATGTAACGTCTGCAAAGGTAGCGGCTGGCTAGAGATTATGGGTTGCGGTATGGTTGATCCAAATGTTTTGGAATCTAATGGAATAGACTCAACAAAATATAGCGGCTTCGCGTTTGGTATGGGAGTTGAACGTATTGCAATGCTACTCTATGGAGTACGTGACCTACGTCTCTACTTTGAGAACGATGTTCGTTTCTTGAAGCAGTTTGACAAAGCTCTATAGCTGCCTACGCTGGGTGGTGAGAGTTAAACTTTCAAGGTTTTATCAATGAAACAACTATTTGTAACATTATCACTTACGACGCTCTTCTTAGCTGGGTTTATCCCCACTAAGGGAGCTTCTAGTGTTGTTGAGCAACCCGATTCACTCCCCATTCGACAAGCAGTGACGCTTACAACCGATGGGCAGAAGCGAATATATCTATATCAAGATTGGCAAGGTGGAGACTCGCTGTTTCGATCAGCAATCTCGGCAGACTCTACATATGCACCAGCCTATTATTATTTGGCTCAGTCGCTAATGTCGAGCAGAGGAGCTGTGGATTCGGTCGTAAAATTTGCACAGAGAGCATACGAACTTGACTCACTAAACAAATGGTATAGTCAAACCTACGCTCAAACATTAGCCGTTAAAGGCGACTATCAAACAGCCAAAAGATTATACGAACGAGCTATAGAGTTGGAACCTCAAAATCTCAACTCTTACATCATGCTTGCGATAATCCACCGACAACTCTCCGAGCCACTTTTAGCCCTCTCAGTCCTAGACTCAGCGGAGGTAAGAACGGGTAAAAACGCCTATGTTAGCTCCCTAAAACAAGAGTTTCTAATTCTCACGGGACAACACGAAAAAGCTGTAACCGAAGCCGTTGAACTCGTTGAGATGAACCCCGCAGATATTGAGAGCCGCTTGGCCTTAGCTGAATTATATATCTCAACCAAGCAAGATTCATTAGCTCGGGTGGAGTATGAAACAGCTCTGCAAATCGACCCATCGTCGAGCGTCGTGTTGAACTCCTTAGCTAAATTTCATGCAGACCGTGGAAATTTCGTCTCATATTTTTCAGTAATGAAACGGATCTTTGCCGATCCAAACGAAGAGTTGGAGGGTAAAATTGCAACATTTAATAGAGTAACCTCAGACAGGAATTTTTACGCAAAAAATCTAATTGCAGTAAGCGAGCTCGCATTGCAACTATACCAACTCTACCCAACAAACAAGCAAGTCGTTGAGCTATACGCAAAACACCTTATTGCAGCTGGAAGCCTAGATCAAGCCTTAGAGTTATACAAAAAACATACGGCAGATGAGCCTGTGCAATATGATTATTACACAACAATAATTGATATTGAGAGCTACAAACAACGTGTAGACTCAGTTGAACTCTACGCTGCACGAGCTATTGAAATATTCCCCGATCGACATGAGTTACAGCTATCGTTAGCAAATCTTTATAGCTACACAAAGCGACACACTCAAGCGATAGAGAATTACAATAAAATTGTAAAAATAATCCCCTCAGACTCACTTCAAGGAGCAGTTTATGGTTACATCGGTGACAATTACCATCAATTGAGCCTATTGGAAAAACCAGGTAGCTCAAAAGAGAAGTCGATGATGCGTAAAGCATATAAATCATACGATAAATCGCTTGACACCTACGCAAACAATGCAATGGTACTAAATAATTACGCCTACTTCCTGAGCCTCGAAAACCGAAATCTCGAAACTGCACTAAACATGGCAGGCCGAGCGATAGCCATCGAAGAGAATAATCCAACATACCTCGACACCTACGCATGGGTACTCTTTGAACTAGGTCGCTACGAAGAGGCAAAGAAAATCATGCGTCAAGTTATAGCACTTGACACGACACAAAGTGCCGAAATTCAATTCCATTACGCTGAGATCTTAGCCGTATTGGGAGAAAATTTTATGGCCGAAGTATACTACGATAAAGCCCTAAGTTTGGGATATGATGCCCAAATAATTGAAGAAAAGAAAGCTAAATTGAAATAATTATGCGCAGAGCACTAACCTCAATTTTCATCACACTCTTACTCGCCACTGTAGCACCTCTCCGTGCTCAGGAGCAGAGTAGTGTCGATGCCCAAAAGCGAGTTATAGCCTCTATCGAGAAGCAAATTGCCGAAGATGAGAAAAAGATAACTGCAATTCAAAAAGATAAAAATGCAGAGCAAACCAAAGTGCAAACCCTAGCACGCCAAGTGGAGCAACGCAATAGATTATTAGAGGCTCAAAACAAACAAATCAGACTTATCACAGTCGACATTAACACAACATCTGAGCAGATAATCAAACTAGATAATGACCTCACCATACAAAGAACCGAGTATAGCAAAATGGTGCGTGAGGCCTATCGCAACTATCGACACAACAACTTTGTAAGTTATATCTTCGCCTCCGACAACTTCAAAGATATAGCTCGCCGTATTGTCAGCATCCGTCGCATGGCACAAATTCGTCATGAGCATATGTATAGTATAGACTCCATGGCACGAGATCTCGATTCTAAACACACGCTTCTCGTCAATCGTAAAGCCTCACTCGATTCTATAGCGCAAGATATAATACGCCAAAAAAATAGCATCCAAAAAAATATCAACTCCGCACGTGCATCAATCAGCAAAATGACAGCAGAGGAGCGCAATGCACTGCAATCAAAAGCACTTCAAGAACAGATGCTCGATGCAGCGATTAACGAACTAAGAAAGCTCTCTAAAGGTAATACTCAAGGAGGCTCATTTAGCACACGCACCTCAAATCTAAACCTCCCAGTTCAAGGAGGCAAGGTAAAACGATATATGGACAACATGGCCGAAATAACAGGCAAAGACAATTCAAATGTTATATCCATCTACGAGGGAAAAGTCGTCGACATTAAACAAAATAGAATCACAGGCAAATATGATGTCTACATCGCCCACGGAGAGTATATCGCCTCATACGCAGGTTTGAAAAGCACCACAGTTACAAAAAACCAAGTAGTAAATAGAAATCAGAACATTGGAAAAGTAGGAGCTTCGATAGATGTTATAACGATGAACACCGAGTATAAAATTATCTTTGGAATCTACCCACCCTCACCAACCGAGAAGATGAAAGCCTCAGATTGCTTTAAAAAATAGATAAAATGATACGATACAACCACGACAGCTGCAAATACAGCTTTGGTAATCGCCGAATAATCAATAAATGGCTAAAGGAGTCCGCTGCAACTGAGGGCTTCCAAATGGGCGATATAAACATAATATTCTGCTCAGCAGATCGTCTATTGGAGATTAACCGAGAGTTTCTACAACACGATTACTTCACAGATATAATAACGTTCGATTACAGCGACCTCGACGAGGGATACATATCAGGCGATCTTTTTATAGACATTGAGACGGTAGCCGACAATGCAACTCAATATGATGCTACCCCACTCGAAGAGATGCACCGTATCCTAATCCACGGAGTAATGCACCTATGCGGCCAAGGCGACAAATCACCCGAAGACGCAATCGCCATGCGAGCCAAAGAGAATAAATACCTAAAAAATCTAAACATATAACTTTTACGACCATCCACAAAGTTCACTGCGCAGATTTAGTGATGACAACCGCATATTAACATAGATATATCTATGGGCGAAACCCCACTAAATAAGTGCAATACAGAATCAAAACAACACTTCTTGGATCCACTTGGTGCCCGTGCAGCATGAGCACAGTAGAGAGTGGTTTTAAGGCGAGAAAAAGGGTAGCAAATTATTTTTGCTACCCTTTTCTCAATCTATTGTATTAGATTAAAAATACTTACCTCTAAGATCTTTAATACTAGCCATACCCTGTACAGCATTGAATACATATTGTGACATTCTGTCTTCAACTGTCGCTTGTGCAAGTGCACTCTCCATGCTCTCTGTTTGATCCGCTGTTGTTACTGCTGGTGCAATGTCAAGAACATAAACTCCCGAAAGACCTTGAATTGGAGCTGTAAGACCTACCGTGCCACTAAGCGTAATAGCACCTACAACCTTAGGCTCAACACCAATTCCTGCAATATATTGCGATACAAACTGCACATCTGCAAACTCACCAACCTCGCTATCAACTGCCGCTCCAATCACCTCAATCGAAGAACCTGTCATTGACTTAGATGCCTCAGCAAACTTCTTATCACGAATAAGAACTGTACGAATTGTAGGGGTTACACTTGCAAGTGAACGATACTCTTCATCGTCGATTCCTGTTAGAACTGCAACAACATAACCATCTTCAGTCTTGAAAATATCTGACATATCACCAACCTCAGCACCATAAGCCCAACGAGTAATCTCGCGAGAGTCATTGATTGTGCGAATTGTGCGATCGCCATTAGTAATAGAAGCTGTTCTTACAACTATGCCATGCTCATTTGCTGCACTGTTGAACTTACTTACACCACCCTTAGCATCAACCGAGTACATACCTGCATCAGTATGAAGAGCCGAGATAGTCGTTTGAGATGCCTCCACTGGATACTCAACCGTTGCAACTTGATAGTGTGGCTTACGGCTATCAGCACGATAAACCTCAAGGATTTGAATCATATCACCTGCCGAGATCTTCACAATATCGCCAGCCTTAGCTGTTGCTAGAACCGAAACGAATTCATCCGAGAAAGAAGAGAAAGGTAACACTCCAACCTCACCACCAACTTGAGCAGTTTGTGTGTATAGAGAGTTCTCCAAAGCTGCCTGTGCAAAATCTGCACCACCCTTAAGCGCTGTAACCAAGCTATCGGCCAAAGCCTCTTGAGTATAGCTAAGAACTATGTGACGAAGACCTACTGAATCTGGTGCAGAGATCGTTGAAGCAACTCTCGACATTGTCCAGATATTATTTGTATTCAATGGACCATACATCTCACCCTTGGCAAATGCCTCAGCCTGAGCCGCTGTAAGTTGAGCTGTCGACATATAGTTATCAGTAATAGAACCATTAAGGTTTCCACGTACAAAACTCTTAAGATCCTCAGCCGCTGCAAACTCCTTGCTTACACTCAATGCGGTATTCTCCAAATTAACAATATCCTCCTCAGTAGGATCGAATGCAAAAGTTACATAACTTAATGTACGAGTTGGCGACTTGCGATATGCAGCCTTATTAGCCTCGTAATATTTCTTAATCTCAGCGTCTGTCACTGTGAAAAGAGAGTCTGGCATAGATGTGTATGGCTTGCTAACCCATTTTCCTGAGTAGCTATTGTTTGCTGAGGTTACACCTTGCGCAACCTCCAACTTATTGGCATAAGCTCCAGTGCGAACCAAGGTACTGAACTTCAATGCTGCACGCTCCTCACGAGCTTGTTCATTGATTTGAGCCCAAGCAACATCTACTTGAGGATTTACAGACGCTTGACTCAAGAATTGAGCAAGATATGCTGGATTGAAAACTCCTGTTGCAGGATCTGCAAATGCAGAGCTGAACGATTGAGTCATGATCTCACCGCTGATTACAGCCATGCGCTCAGCCTCACTCATTGTGATACCCAACTGCTCGAAGCCTGGAATAAAAAGTTTCTTCGAGATCATTGATTGCCATGCAGCTGTCGCCAAAGCAGCAGCTTGTTGCTCTGTAGACTCGGTAGCGCCTGATTGATCCTTAATGTTCTCATACTCTGCATAGTACTCCGTGTACAACACATCCTCTGAATTAATCTCTCCAACCTTTACATCATTAGATGAGAATCCCATCTCGTTCTTCAACGAGAAGATAAATGCCAAAAGTGCAAAGGCAATAATTGCCGAAAGCACATAACCAAATTTGGTTCGTAGCGTGTTTAAACTTGCCATATATTTATTAATTGTTTATTTTAAATTTCTAAATTGACACCAAAGGTAATAAAATAATTTTAAAGAATAGATAAGATGTGACTTAAAATAACAAAATCTTTTAAGGGGAGTTCTATTTTCTCCCTAATTTTATTTTTTGGTTAATAATTATCCATTTTTGATTTTGCAAAAGTGGGTTGTAGTAGCTCTACCACCTATTTTTGTAAAATCAAAAAGGGGTGGTTAGTAATCGAAAAGTATTTTAGGGAGAAATTAGAACTCCCCTTAAACTAAAAGAGTAAATTATCCTCAAAGATTACCTCTCACTTATGAGCTTCACCCTAACTAACTCTATACGAGTATCTGTAGTTTTCAGAATTTTAAAGTCAAAATGTGATATTGCGACACTCTCACCTGGTACGGGAATACCTTTGTGTGTATAGATAATATATCCCGCCAAGGTATCATAATCTTCACTCTCCTCCAAATCAAGATCATAACGTTCATTGAGATACTTCACCTCCAAGCGACCTGCAAAAAGATATTCATTCTCGGCTAGCTCCTTCTCGATCATCTCTGGTTCATCATGCTCATCTTCGATTTCACCGAAAATCTGCTCCAAAACATCCTCCAATGATATTACACCAGCCGTACCGCCAAATTCATCAATAACCACTGCAATATTGCGTTTATCCTTGGTCAACGTCTGAATCAAAAGTGTCAACGGCATAGACTCAGGAACACAATTTACGCTCTTAACAATTGAGCTCAGATCTTGCGGGTCGTGAAACAGAGATTTAGAGTTTACATATCCGATAATATTATCAATACTGCCTCGCCACACAAACAAACGTGAATATTTCGTCTGTGTGAAACGCTCGGTAATATCTTTAATTGAAGTTGCATCTATATCAACCGCCTCAATATCTACACGTTGCGTCATGCAATCCCGAACTCTCTGATCGGCAAAATCCAAGGCATTTTGAAACAACTTAATCTCATTCTCAGTCTCACTGGCAACCTCAGGAGTCGAAGTATCGAGTAGACTCGCTAAATCCGACCTATCGAAAGTTGCATCAACACTCTGCTCATCAACTTTGTGTCCAATAAGACGCAACATAAGCATCGAGAGAAGTGTCGTAAACTTCGCAATAGGATAGAGTAAAAGGTAAAAAAAGTAGATTGGAGCAGCAAAAATCCGAAAGTAAAAATTTGGATTATGCTTAAAAATAGACTTCGGAAGAAACTCTCCAATAAAAATAATCATCAAAGTCGAAAGTATAGTCTCAACAAACACCGACCCATTGTGAGCAATCGAGAACCACCCAAAATGGAGAGCAACCTCACGGACTAATTTCGACATAAAGAGCGAATAGATAACAAGCGAAATATTATTACCCACCAATATCGTTGTGATATATTGCCCTGGGTTATTAGCAAATATTTCAACTAGATAGTCGAAGGCTCTATTCTGCTTACGCTCTATCTCTAATTTCAATCGGTTTTTACTCACAAAGGCAATCTCCATACCTGAGAAAAAGGCTGAGAGCAACAATGTTAAGAGTATAACAACGATTATATTTATCATAGATTATTTATTTTGGGATAATTACAGGGAGTTCACTCAAAAGAGGTTACTCCTTCTTGATTCGACTCAAGCTATCGGGACGAGCAGGCAAAGGTCTCTCCTCTCGGTTAACAGCTCTCAGACTACCACTATCCAAACCTCCAGGCTCAGCACTTTGACGAAATGGCTCTCTTTTGGGTGTCATTGTCGTTCGTGGTTTCACCGTCTCTTTCGGCACCTCTAAAGTGTCGATCAGAGTTGGTTTATCGACCACCGTTGAATCTGATTGCATAGGCGATGTATCAACTCGAATGGTACCTTTCATCTTTCTAAAGCTCCACACCTTCATCTCCTCATCCGATTCGAAACCCTCGCCTGTATAGACATCTTCGCTCACCGAGTCAACAATCTTAGTATCAACATTCGAGTAAATTCGCTTGGTAGTAGAGTTCCAGAAAAGTTGTTGAGTGTATAGCTCCTTGCCATCATGCTTAATCACCTCGACATCACCCTTAGCCTCCCAAAGATTCAGATTTGGATAATTTATAGCATAATTTGCTCGCAAAGTAACGTCGACACTCTTTAAAGAGTCATCCAAATATGTAACAATATTAACTCCCTTGCGAAACTCACGATATGGTTCACGAGCCAAACTATACCCTTCGACCAAAGGTGCGAAGAAATGATAAGAGGGACGACCATTTTCCGAAACAAGAACCGTAAGGCTATCGCTTGATTCACTCATCAAAGTCTCCAGCGAGACCTTCGACGAAACACTTTTTTGATCGTCGCATGATAACAGCGAGATAGCACTTCCCAAAACGAGAAGTGCTACCAAGCAATTATTTGTAAACTTTTTGCGCATCAACGCACCTAATTTATCTATATCTTACAGTTGTTGTAGCTCCTGTAGCAGCACCATGTGATACACGGTATGAGCTACCTGCTGTAACCTCATTAAAGAAACACTCCTCTTGAGTTGGGAATGCGCTACGGTAGCTAGCTGCCATTGCTTGAGCTGGCTCAAGGTATGCTGCCTCCTCTGCTGAGAAGTTCGCAATAGCTTGACTCATCACATCATAAGCTGCCCAGTAAGCTGCCAAACAAGCGAAGTCACTACATGTAATTGAACGAGCGTAAGCCTGCGCCTTAACAAATAGAGCAACACCATTATCCTCAAGTGTTCCATCCTCGGTTGCAATAGCTTGATTAGCTGCTTTCAATGCCTCAGACATATCACCAGCTGCAAGTTTAACAAGTGCAATACGGCTATATAGAGCCTCACGAGCCTCTACATCCTCCTCAGTTGCAAGAGTCTCTGTTAAATACAATGACGCTTTATCGTAATCACCTTGATTTTGGAAGATTGAAGCCAACGACATTGCAGCGTTAGCTGTTGGGCGAACCTCATACAACTTCTCAGCGGTAGCTGTATAGAATGGAGATAGACAAGATGCACGATCCATCAAAGCAACAGCTTTAGCCAAAAGATCAACATCATCTGGAGCCTCAGCAAGTTTCTTAGAGAATAGAGTCTCCAAGTTCTCGCAACTTGCAGCACCACTCACACCGAACATACCATCAAATTTCTCTTTGTACTCAGCACCCTCAGCACCCAAAGTCTCGAAATATGGAGTCAAACGGTCATACTCAGCAAGAATCTCATCTGCCATAACCTCGTCCATTTGGTAATCGTCACAAAGATTTTGGAAGTAGATGCAAACCAAATCAGGTTTTGTAGCTTGACCACCAACCTCGATAGCCTCTTTAAATACCTCACGAAGACCCTCACGATCCTTAACTTTATAAGTTGCATACATACGAGCCTTACTATCAAGGATTACAGGAGCACCATAAGTTGCATGATCTGCAAAGTGCTCTAAACGTAAATCATGAAGCAACATAACTGAGTCGATATACATCTCTTTTTCAGCTAAACTACGTGCACGATTAATTTTATTGCGATAAAGCAAAATTCCACGAGCGTAAGTGTTGTGTGATGCTTTTGGAGCACCATTAATCAACAGGTTAAGATACTTTGTAGCTGCATCATAATCTTTATTGTCGATAGCCTCTTTCAAGAAAGAACCATTCAACATGTTAGCTTCACGATCTGCTGCTGTCTCGCCCCACGCTGCCCACTGTGGATCATTGTAATCAATTTGTGCTACAGCGTTAAATGAAAGAGCTGCGAATGCACAAACTAGCAAAAGTTTAATTTTCTTCATACTTTACGTTATTAATTTAATTATTTTATAAGTTTTTCTAATCAAATTTTGGACGTTGGAACCAGTAGTCTTCTCCAAATAGTGAGAATCCTAACGATACCTTGAAATACTTTTGACCAATAAGGCCAACCTTCGAATCGGCATCAATAAATAGGTCACTCGAACCGAGCGAACCATACTCCATACCGAAATCTATTTTCGAGATTCCATTTGTTTTAATTGGGAAGCTCGCACCAAGGGTTGCTGCAAACTGCTCTATCTCCTCGCCACCAAAGGTGTTTTGGTAACCTCCATAGCGCACACCACCTCGATAAGAGACTCTTTTAATATAGCTACGAACATCATTGCGATTTGGAGTCCACTGCACACCGAACTTTACTGTTCCGAAGTCGTTATATGCTATAGCAACACCCGACGAGGTATACTCAACCAACGTACTATTTTTAGCCAACCAGTTTTGATATGTATAATCAACACCCACAACCCACTGCAAGTTTTGGTATGTAACACCCGCATTAATTTGATTAGGCAGGATAAGCGACAAAGACTCCTCCTCCTCGGAAGCGGTGAAAACCAACAATGAAGCATCTCCATAAACCGTATGGCTATAATCAGGATTCAAATTACCTCCTAGGTCATATGCCGCACCAATCGTCAAATTATTCTTTGCAGTACTTATAGGCGACCATTGGAAACCCACCTGACCTCTAATTCGAGAGACATCATAGCTAGTGATTCCAACTGCCGAATAATATGTACCATTACCTGTAACAACATAAGGATAGAGAGTAAATGTACGATCCAAAGATCCCCAAAAATATTGAGCCGCAGCACCAATCGAGAAGTTTTTGAATGGCATCCAACCCACACCCAACTTAACTTGAGTAACATCTCCCGAACCGCTATAGATATAACTCAAAAGGCCAATATCTGTAATGTTCTCTGTAGTTGCAATATCGTAACCTGTAGAACTGTATGGGGTTACACTAAATCCCATACCTAAATTCTTAGCCAATGGCATTTGGATGGCAATATCATGAATATTTACGCCTGCATATGAGTTATAAACATTTGAACCATTTTGATTCTGCTTATTATACATATTGTATCCCTCCATACTATAACTAAATAGCACGCTTCGACTAAGAGCCGCACTATACGATGCTGGATTCAATAAGTTAATATCTGTATATGTACGCATAGCAACGCCCATACCACCCATTGCACGAGTGGCTGTTGTACCTGGAGTTGTCAACTCACCTAATCCATACATTGAATATGGAGAGAAGGTGTTGATACTTCCATAAGTCTGCGCAAAGAGAACAGAAGGAACCAATGTTAGTGCTGCTACAGCAACTAAAAGTATATTTTTATATCTACGCATTATAATCTAAAATTGTGTCCAACCCTTTAAAAAGGATGTACTGGTCTGCAAATATCGCATTTTTAATTCGTTTATCAAAGAAATTTGAGTCTCCACCCGAAAAAATTACAAAAAAATTACATTTTTCCTCATTTTTCTTCTGAATATACCCCTCAATTTCGTAAATTATGCCATTGACCACTCCGCCAACTATAGCCTCTTCTGTACTCTTTGCGATCGAGCCATAAGGTTCCATCGGATCACACAGAGGCAAAGTTGCGGTATAATCGTGAAGCGATCGCAATCGAGTGGCAAGACCTGGCGAAATAAAGCCTCCTTTAAAGACTCCATCACTCGAAACAAAGTCAATGGTGATAGCTGTTCCAAAATCGACAATCATAATCTCCGCTCCAGGATGAGTCGAGAAAGCTCCAACGGCAGCAGCTAAACGATCCTTACCCAAGCTCTTACGAGAATACTCCACCTTTAAGGGAACCTCTACATTATGGTCGAACAGCAAACAATGTCCAACAATTTGGCGAACGTAATGAGTCGATTCCGCCTCACACCCTCGTGTCGTACAGAGTATGGATCGCTCTGCGCCATACTCATCCACCACTTGGCGCAAGGGTAATTCCTGCAATGTCTCAGCTGTAAATGTAGCAATAATCATACTATTGTCGATTATCGCCGCTTTAGCTAAGGTATTGCCTATATCAATAACTAAATTCATTGTATGAAAAAAAGTTTAGGTTAAAAAGAGAGGAGTAGTTTATATGCCTCTTCAATATCTTTCACACCTCTAACGGTCATTGCCAAACGGTTATTGTTTTGGCGCAATACAAATTTATCGGGCTTCGAGGTTATTGTTTTCAGCAGCGACATAAATAGTTCACTCTTATAATAAGGTGAATTTTGCTCGCCTACAAACTGCACGATCATCAAACCATTCTTAACCTTCACTCTCTCCATACCCAATCGTATAGCCTCACGACGCAGACGAACAACATTCAAAAGCTCTTCGGTCTCACGAGGCATACGTCCAAATCTATCGACGAGTCGCTCGGCAAAAGCCACCAACTCCTGCTCATTGCGTATAGAGTCCAACTCTCGATATAATTTGAGCTTTTCGGCAGCATGACCAATATAACTATCTGGAAGCGATGCTGGAACCTCCACATCAATATGTGAATCCTCAATATAGTTTAACTGCTCGATCACCTCCTGCTCCTTAGGCGAAAGACCTGCAACATCCAGACCCTCCTGTCGTAACTCCAAGATTGCCTCCTGCATAATACGCTGATAGGTCTCGAAACCAATATTTGCAATAAATCCACTCTGCTCGGCACCCAAAAGATTACCCGCACCTCGAATATCCAAATCCTGCATAGCGATATTAAACCCAGAACCAAGATCCGAAAACTCCTCGATTGCACGCAATCTATGTCTTGCATCCGAAGTTAAAAGTTCCTCGGGAGGTGAGAGGAGATAACAATATGCCTTTCTATCGCTTCGCCCCACTCGACCACGCAATTGATGCAGAGCCGAAAGACCAAAACGATGTGCATTATTAATTATAATCGTGTTCGCATTCGGCACATCAATTCCATTCTCAACGATGGTCGTTGCCAACAAAACATCATACTCACCATATATAAAGTCCATTACAACCTCCTCCAACTCCTTTGGAGGCATCTGACCATGACCCACAGCAACTCTCGCCTTTGGACAAATTCTACCGATCATAGCCTTCACCGAGAAAATGTCATCAACTCGATTATGGACAAAATAGACCTGACCACCTCTTGCGATCTCCGTCTCGATAGCCTCCGAAATAATATCCTCCGAGAATAGATGTGACTCGGTCATAATAGGCTGCCTATTCGGTGGAGGAGTCGAAATCACCGACAAGTCACGAGAACCCATCAACGAGAATTGCAAAGTTCTCGGAATCGGTGTTGCCGTCAAAGTCAGAGTATCGACACTCACACTTATCTGCGTGAGCTTCTCCTTAGCCGCCACACCAAATTTCTGTTCCTCATCAATTATCAAAAGTCCTAAATCTTTAAATTTAACACTCTTGCCTAAAATTTTATGCGTTCCGATCAATATATCAACCTTACCTTCGGCCAAATCTGCGAGAATAAGATTCACATCACGAACCGATTTTGTTCGATTCAGATACTCAATTCGAATCGGAAAATCTCTCAATCTCGAACAAAATGAACGATAATGTTGCATCGCCAAAATCGTTGTCGGCACCAAAACTGCAACCTGCTTACCATCCACAGCAGCCTTAAACGCTGCACGGATAGCAACCTCCGTCTTTCCGAAACCAACATCTCCACACACCAAACGATCCATTGGCTCATCCGACTCCATATCTCGTTTAACAGCCTCCGAAGCGCTATTTTGATCGGGAGTATCTTCATACATAAACGATGCTTCGAGCTCCTGTTGCAAATATCCATCTGCCGAGAAGGCAAAACCTTTGCTCGCTTTTCGCTTAGCATAGAGCGCAATAAGCTCTCGTGAAATATCTTTAACAACCTTTTTGGTGGTATTTTTAAGTTTCTGCCATGCTCCACCACCCAACTTATATATCTTTGGCGGCTCGGCATCGCTACTCCTATATCTAGCTATACAGTGCAGAGAGTGAACATTGACAAACAAGAGATCCTGATCCTTATAAATCAACTTAATAACCTCTTTCATTGCTCCGTTAACCTCAATTTTCACCAAACCACCAAACTTCGCAACACCATGGTCATAATGAACAACATAATCACCGAGTTTCAACTCGTTGAGCTCAGCAATTGTCATCTGCTCATCACGCTTAATCTCATCTTTGATTTTATAACGCTGATAACGATCAAAGAGCTGATGATCGGTAAACAATCTCAATTTTAGGTCATTATCAACAAACCCATTATGCAGAGCGATCGGCACAGACTCAACATCAATACCTTTATATCCAATCTGATGAAAAATATTCTCTAAACGCTCCACCTGAGCACGATTTTTCGAGACGATATATGTTCGAAAACCTCGCTCCGTGGTCGAAATAATATCGCTTGCCAACAACTCAAAGTTCTTATTAAACTCCAATTGTGCAGATGTCGAGAACTCAACAACAGCATCCGCCGAACGCTCGGAGAGTGTATCCCGAAGCACAAACAATCGACTCTGCTTCATCCCCGAAAGCAAAATATTTCGACTCGACACCTTAGAATCAATCAGCGATGGATCCTCCATCACACCAAGCAGCTTGCGACGAATATCATTAACCTTATTCAACACAAAGGCTGGATCAAAAAACCAATAATTAACCTCTCCCGTAAACTCCGCAAAACTCACTCTCTTCTCCTCAGGCACCTCACTTTGATTAAAGCTAGGCAAGATCTCAGCCCGCTCAACCTTCTCATAAGAGAGCTGATTCGAAATATTAAAACAACGAATAGACTCCACCTCATCATCAAAGAAATCTACACGAAACGGACGAGACTGACTATAAGAAAAAATATCAAAGATACCTCCTCTCGAAGAGTATTGACCAGGCTCATAGACAAAATTAACCTTAACAAACCCCAAAGCCTCCAGAGCCTCCCGCAGAAAATCAACCGAAAGCCTATCACCAACATTAATCGAAATCTGCTCTCGACGCATCACCGAAGTATCAACCACACTCTCGGCCAAAGCATCCGTATAGGTACAAACCACAGTAAAAGGAGCTACCCCACCACCACTTCGCAACCTATTGAGTGTCGAGGTACGCTGAACCAGTCCATTAGCATCCTCCTTACCATATATAATAGAGCGCTTATAAGATGTCGGCAAAAAGAAAACATGCTCCTCACCCAATAGCGAGTAGAAATCATTAAGCAGATAAGCCGAAGCATCACGATCCTCGGCAACAAAAATATGCACCCCACCAATCGAAGAGATTGCAGCAGCTGCATAGGACGAAAGAGCACCACTAACCAACTCTTTGAGGTGGATAGTAGTGCTATTAGATCTATAAGCTCTTTCGAGCTCCGCCAAGCCTCTAGAGCTGGCAAATTGTTTTATAATACTCTCTTTGAGTTCCATCTAGGAGTAATACTTTTATGGAAGCCTCAGCTCCCTATTTTTTTATTAGGCTCTTTCCCGCATTATCGTAATATCCAACATCGAGGATACCCATACTCTGATCGGTTGTGATCTTAATTCTGCATTTATACTTCCATGCCCAACGACGTTGAAGTGAAAAAAGACCCTTGCTTAAATATGCTGCAATATAGTTGCTTACACGCAAATTTATAAACTTCGTTTTTCTATCTATAGCCAAAAATGAGATTTGATTCTCGATTGTTTTATCAAGCAAAATTGTTGGCTGAACCTTTCCTGTACCTTGACACGTTGGACAAATATCCTCTGTATTTTCAATTGGAACAGGTCGAACACGCTGACGTGTAATCTGCATCAAACCAAATTTTGTAATTGGAAGAACCGTATGCTTCGCCTTGTCGGTCGACATCAACTTCACCATCTCCTCATACAAAAGTTGACGATTAGGAGCTTTGTGCAGATCAATAAAATCGACGATAACAATTCCGCCCATATCACGCAAACGCAATTGACGTGCCACCTCAGCCGCCGCCGCCAAGTTCACATCCAGAGCCGTTTGCTCCTGATTATCCTCCGCTTTGGTACGATTTCCCGAGTTAACATCAATCACATTCATAGCCTCGGTATGCTCAATAATCAAATAAGCACCTCGTCGCAAAGATACATACTTTGCAAAAAGTGACTTGATCTGCTTAGAAATATCAAAGTTATCAAAAATTGGCACACTGCCACGATACAACTTCACAATCTTCTCTTGCTCGGGCTCTATCGAACGAATATAGTTGCGAATATTTGAATACATCGCCTCATCGTCAACAACAATTTGCGAATACGACCCATTGAGCGTATCACGAATAATTGCATTTGCTCGCCCCATCTCGCTCATAATAAGCGCTGGAGAGGTGTGTTTACGAACATTTTGCAGTATCTCATTCCATTTATGCAACAACTGCTCTATATCCTGTTCTATATCTTCATCCTTAGCTGAAACTGCCGCCGTACGGATAATAACACCGAAATTCTTAGGCAAAATTGACGAAGCAATTCTTCGCAGACGCTTCTTATCCTCTGCCGCACGAATCTTTTGTGATAAAAAAACTTTATTTGTAAAGGGCACCAAAACTACGTTTCGCCCTGCAAGTGAGATTTCAGAAGTTAAGCGAGGCCCCTTTGTCGAGATTGCCTCTTTGGTGATCTGAACCATCACCATCTGACCCGATTGAAGATGTGATGCAATCTTTCCATTTCGCTCCAGTTGATCGTTAAGTTTCAACGACTCAACCTTAACACCTTTCTTTGAAGGTTGATGGCTCGATACAACCTTATCGAGACTCTCGAAGTGATTACCTAAATCTAGGTAATGGAGGAAAGCATCTCTCTCGTGGCCAATATTGACAAACGCAGCGTTCAACCCAGGCATAATCTTACGAACTTTGCCCAGGTAAATATCGCCCACAGCGAAGCCCATCTGGCTCTGCTCCTTATTGAGCTCAACCAAAACCTTATCTTCGCATAGCGCTATAGAGATCTCCGATGGAGTTACATTTATTACTAACTCTCGATTCATAAAATCGAAATAAATTTTTAGAACAAATCTATAGGGAAGTTCTAATCTCTCCCCGACAATCTGTTTTAGGTGGGTAGTGCACTTTTAAGAAGCGCAATAAATTTGTTTATTAACGTATTAAAGCTAAAGAGTTAACTCTTTAGCTTTAATACTTCGTTGACATTATAAGTTGTCTGCCCAGAAAGTCACTATTTCTTCTTGTGACGATTCTTGCGTAGTTGTTTTTTACGCTTGTGGGTAGCCATCTTATGCCTTTTTCTCTTCTTACCGCTTGGCATAATCTTAATTTTTATTAGTTGTTCGTATAAATTTTTACTTTACCTTCGCTACGAAACTCTTTGCTGGCTTAAAAGCAGGGATATTGTGCTCAGGAATGGTTATTGTTGTATTCTTAGAGATGTTACGAGCTACTTTTTGTGCACGTTTCTTAATGATAAAACTACCAAAACCACGTAGGTAAACATTGTTATCAGCAGCCATAGAGTCTTTTACTGTCTCCATAAAAGCCTCAACGATAGTTTGCACTTGCATCTTCTCAATACCTGTTGTTTTAGCGATTTCGCTTACGATATCTGCCTTTGTCATTTTTTGTTATTATTTATTGTGTTTATATATTGTAACCTCTTATTGGGTCTGCAAATATACGGTTTATTTTATTATCTCCCAACAAACTATAATATTTTTTTTATATTTTTTCGTTCTGCTTATAAAACTAAGTATAATCACACCACCCGAACAACGATTATATCACATTTTTCATCTCAACAATAGAGCCAAAATGCACCAACCGACTTTTACTTTAAGTATTTGTCCAACCACGAGAAAAACTCTCTATGCCAAACCAATGCGTTTTGTGGCTTAAATACTTGGTGTCCCTCATCTGAAAACTCTACCAATCGAGAATCGAGACCCTTCAATCGAGCAGCGGTGAAAGCCTGCAACGACTGAGTATATGGAATTCTAAAATCATTCTCTCCCGTGATAATCATAATTGGAGTATCCCATTTATCAACCAATTTGTGTGGAGAGTTTGCATACGAGCGTACAGCTATCTCATTCTCCGCATCCCAATATGATCCACCATAATCGTTATTAACGAAGAACAGCTCCTCGGTTTCACCATACATAGCGTCGAAATTAAATATTCCACAGTGTGAGATAAACGACTTAAAACGTCCTTGGTGGATTCCCGCCAAATAGTATACCGAATAACCACCATACGAAGCACCGACACAACCCAAACGATCGTTATCAACCCACGCCTCTTGCGAAACAGAGTCTATTGCCGATAGATAATCCTGAATATTTTGACCCGAATAATCACCCGAAATTTGATCTAACCACTCTTGACCGAATGATGGCAGACCACGTCGATTTGGAGCAACGACAACATACCCTTGAGCTGCCATCACCTGGAAATTCCAACGATAACTCCAAGATTGCGAAACCACACTTTGAGGACCACCTTGACAATAAAGCAGAGTTGGATACTTCTTATTAGGATCAAAATTTGGAGGCAAGATCACCCAAGTCAACATCTCCAAATCATCGGTTGTTTTAATCCAACGCTTTTGAACCTCTCCCATTGTGATATTATCATAAATATCCTTATTCACCTGCGAGAACTGAGTCATATCACCCGTTCCAAGGTTAATTGCGAAGAGCTCGGTTGCGTGTGTAAGTTTTGTCACCTCAGCAATTGCAACACCTTTCTCGATGCTAATTGAATTAATATCATGGTCTCCACGAGTAATTACACCCACCGTACCATTGAGTTTCACCTTGCAAAGTTGGTGCGTAGCATTAATTGGAGCAATAAAATAGAGCTCCGATTCACCATCCCAAACAACATTCGAAGCGTTATAATCGAATGAAGCTGTAAGATCACTCATACTCTTCTGAGCAAAATTATAAACAAACAGACGAGCCTTATCCGACTCATTACCCGCTCTACATTGCGAAATAAATGCCAACGACGAGTCGTTTGGTGACCAAACTGGGTATTTATCGTAACCAACAAAAGCCGAGCGATCCGCAGCTTTACAAATATTCTCAGTGCGAGCAGTAGCCACATCATATATAAATATATCAGAATCTGTCGACACAGCATACTCAGCACCAACCAACGGCTTACAAGTATAAGCTAACTTATCACCCGAATTACTCCATGCAATCTCCGACGAGTCGAAATATGGAGCAAGTGGAGTATCCCACGCTGCATTCTCACCTATAATATCCACTCCCACTTGAGCACGACCCTTTTCATCAATATTTGCCACAAAGATATGAAGATACTCACCCTCATCCCAATAGTTCCAGTGACGCACCATCAAGTCATCATAAATTCTCGCATTCGACTTTGGCATATCCTTATGGAAATCTGCCGATGTGCGATCTGCAACCTTTACGCTTTGGAGATAGAACAGTTTGTCTGAGCTAGGTGCAACACCAAAACCCTCAACGCCGCCATCAAAATCGGTCACTGCCGCAACATCATCTCCCGAAGCCGACATCGACCAAACCTGCATCGAGCCGCTACGATTCGACATAAAATAGATCTTCTCACCATCGGCACTCCACGCTGGAGCTACATTATTCGATTTATAATCTGTAAGTTGAGAGATCTTCTTTGTTGCAATATCCTCAACATATATTGCCGTTACACCACGATTCTCCTCCATATTATAATATGAGACCGTGTAAACCAACTTATCGCCCGCAGCACGGAGCGACGAAGAGCCTACACGCCCCATCTTCCACATCACCTCGGGAGTTAGAATTCCAGCCTTCTTCTCATCACGAGTAAGCTCATTATCAATCTTTAACGGCTTTGGCGCATCGCTACACCCAGTCGCAACAGCTGCTATTGCCATCATAAATATTAAGATTTTTTTCATAGTTATCAATATATTTATTATATTTGTGTTAGTCATTTAAATTATACAAAGATGAAAAAGACAATATTTTTTACCGATAAATATATCACATTCTCCTCTACACCCCTTCCAGGCTACGATTTCACTCTTGACTCACGAATCGCCTCCATAATAAAATTATCGAGAGCGAAGGTAGTGGATTTTTTCGAGAAATACAACTCGATTCTATTTTTATCTACGACTCCTGAAGAGGCCTACAGCACTTTCTGCAAAGAATTTCACCATGTTGATGCCGCTGGAGGATTAGTTCAAAATAGCTCCAACGAGACACTTATGATCTTCCGAAATGGCCGTTGGGATCTACCCAAAGGAC
Source organism: Rikenellaceae bacterium (assembly GCA_044433665.1). Taxonomy (GTDB): domain Bacteria; phylum Bacteroidota; class Bacteroidia; order Bacteroidales; family Rikenellaceae; genus Alistipes. The sequence continues at coordinate 15,885 of JAWXTJ010000006.1, read as the reverse complement.
ACCTAGAGTCTGGAGAAACCTTAGAGGAGTGTGCCGTGCGAGAGGTGTGCGAGGAGACTGGAATCGACGGCATTACCATCGGTGAGAAGATTGTCGAGACTCAACATACATACTCTCTGCATGGCAAGTGGGAGATAAAAACAACTCATTGGTACTCCATGCAGTGCGAATGTAGATCAACTCATGGTCAAAGCGAAGAGGGAATAGAGTCCGTTGAATGGTGTTCTGCGGAGCAAGTTACCAAAAACCTACAATCGACCTATCCAACGATTCGGATGGTTTTCGAGGCAAAGGAGTAATTTCCAACTCAAAGAGTTATTGCAGCGATGGTTTAAGTAGAGTGAAATAATTATTTTACGCTACTTATTAACCACGCTGCATTTTTTTACATATCTCTGTTACACTTCGCCATTAACAAACGTATAACAGATGAACAGCAAACCTCAATCAACAGATGACAACTAACGAGTTTAACATATATATCAACCATATGCACGGTCGCATGCTACGCTTTGCCAAAAGCATCTTGCATTCCGAAGCAGATGCGCAAGATGTTGTCTCGAAGGTTAGCGAGCGACTTTGGCGAGATCGAACTAGATTAGAGGCAAAAAGCTCAGCCTCAACATTTGCGATGACCTCGGTGAGAAACGGCTGCTACGACCATGCTCGATATAGAAACCGTCGACACCACGAAGAACCTAGTAACGAGCTCAGAAGTGGTGAAAATATCGAGAGCCGAGATACAATCGAGCTTGTTCGATTTGCAATAAGTCAACTTCCCGACAAACAGCGAGAGGTATTACACCTAAAAGATATTGAGGGTTATTCGACGCATGAAATTGCTCAGATATTAGAGATCGAAGCAACGAATGTCAGAATGATTCTATCACGAGCCAGATCAGCATTAAAAGAGATAATAACAAAAAATATGTAGCGATGAAAAATAGAATAGATAAACTCTCAGCAGCCTATTGGAGCGCAACAATTACCTCCACAGAGCAGCAAGAACTTCGCAAGCTACTCTCACAGCAGCACCCAAGAAGCGAGGAGCAGCAAGCCCTAAAAATAATGCTTGACGGATTCTCCGATCTCCGCAAAGAGCACGAAGAGACACAAAAACCTAAAAACAGAGCAAAAATCATAAAGCTAGCCACATCACTTACAGCGGCGGCAGCAATAATTGCCATTGGCCTACTCATCAACCTCTCCCCCACCTCTTCTACATTAAACGAAGCGGAGATCCTCTGTTACATCAACGGTGAACCGATCACCGACATGGAGATAGCAAAGGAGCAACTTAAATACCTAAGTCACCTCGATAAACTCTCACAAACAATAAATCTACTTGAATCAATAAAAAAATAGGCCATGAAAAAAATAATCTTAACCCTCGTCTCGCTCTTCGTCTCACTTACAATCCTCTCAGGACAAGAGCTACAAAAAAAAGATACCCTCGCAACATTTAAAGTTGAAAATGGTGACGATATAATCCTGCAACAAAACGAAGAGCAAGGTGTCCTGATAAATATTGCAGGCTACCAAATATCTCTAACTGGAGAGAAAAAAGATAGCGATTACAACACCCGCCAACTTAACATAGGCCCTCAAGGAGCAAGTATTAATAAGGCGCAGGTGGCAGAAGATGGATTTACCAAAATTAAGGAGAAGAAGAGCAAATTATCATTTGTCTCAAACTCAAAATTGGGATTAATAGCTCTCGTATCTCCCGACTATTCATTATACTCGACAGTCGACAAAAATTTCCTTAACCTTAAAACGGGCAAATCAATCTTCTATGGACTCGACCTAATGAGTTTAAGATTACCGCTGAACAACAGTGGCAGTTTGAATCTAAAAACAGGTATCAACTTAATGTGTTACAACTTCACATTCTCGAATGACATCACCCTAGAGAGTCAAAATGGAATGGTTACCCCCGTTGCAATAGATAGTAGCAATAAGAAAAGTAAACTTACAACAACATATTTAGCTATTCCGTTATCGCTCTCGGTAAAGGTTGCTAAAAAAACATATATAGAACCCTCTCTCTATGCTGGAATCCTCACAAGTTCAAACACAAAATATAAAAGGCCTAAAGTCAAAACCAAACAACTTAGCGGCCTAAATCAAGCCGTAGCTGGAGTCTCATTTGCAGTTTATCACAGCGGCATAGGTGTATATTGCGACTACAATCTATCGACACTTTTCAACCAAGATCAAGGCCCTGCAACCAATACACTTTCGGCAGGTATTACATTTAAACTATAAAGATCATGAAACGAATATTATTAATTATATGCTTATCTCTATTCTCCAGCACGCTCTGGGCTCAGGATAGTTTCAAGAGTAACAACGACAAAATCAACACATTCTTCGACACATATAGAGATTGTCAAGATATAACCATAATTGAGATTGGCTCTTCGATGACAAATATGTTAGCGTCAGTCCTTCAACTATCTAGTGATACCGATGGAGATGATGTAGAACTGCTCAGTTCAATAAAATCAATGAATATAATGGTCGAAAGACAAGAGGGCAAAGGCATACTCTACGATGATATTTTAGAGCTACCTAAACTTTGTGATGGTTTTGATCTAATCACCTCAATAAACCAGAGCGGCGAGATTAGTAATTTTTACTTTGCAACACACAACGACACGAAGGATAAAATATGTGAATTTTTGATGCTTGTACGTCAAAAAGATCAACGAGTAATATTATACATAACAGGTAACTTCTCTGTTTCCGACATCTCGTCACTATCCGCCATCGGTGACTGCCTAAAATAAGCGCACTGTAAAAAACGATCACTCTCTAAAATGTGTTAAGAACCACAAAAAAAAGAGATTGTTTCTCAAAAAAAGCTGCAAAAGATCTCTTTTTTCTTTTTTTTCATTATCTTTGCAGTCCCGAAAGGGAAGTGAAACAACCTCTTATATTGGGTATTGCACATTTTAGGGAGTTTTTTTATAGGCATAAATCTTTAAAAAAGCGACTTTTAGGATTAGCACTTAGTTAAGTGTTATGGTAGAGGCAATGCAGCGATAATGTCGTTCGCTAAAAAATAAAAAACTATTGCAACAATGAGCAAAGACGCATTGATTAAGCTCGTAAACGAGCAGATGTGGACAAAGACCGATGCTGATATTCCAGCATTTGGCGCAGGTGACACAATCACCGTAACTTACAAAATTGTTGAGGGTAGCAAAGAGCGCCTTCAATCATTCCGTGGTGTGGTTATCCAAATCAAGGGTACAGGTAAAACTAAGATGTTTACAATCCGCAAGATCTCTAATGGTATTGGCGTTGAGCGTATCTTCCCACTTTACTCTCCACACATCGAGAAGATCGAGGTTAACAAGTATGGTGTTGTACGCCGTGCACGTATCTACTACTTCCGTGAACTTACAGGTAAGAAAGCTCGTATCAAAGAGCGTAGAATGCCAATCAAGAAGTAATTTCCTCAGGCAAACAAAAAAACCACCTTTCGAGGTGGTTTTTTTGTTTGTGCATATGGTCGTTATCTCATGCTTATCTCACTCGAAGCTAATTGATAACCGCCCGTGTAAAGTTCGATTTTATATTTTCCGTCGATATATCCTGAACCATCATAATATATACTTACTGGAAGATCCTCGTTTTTAAACTCTACGGTACGTGAAGCCGAATATGTTAGAGTCTGTCCATCATATTGGAATGTTGGCAAAGCATCTGTCGAAAGCGGGAAACCATCGGGCGAGATAATACGCAAATAGATCTCAACATTACCTGGTTCGGCAAACTCATTTGAAGAGATAGTAAAGTCAACTCTTAGCTTCTCAGCTCTCTTAACACGTGAAACCTCATTTCCACGCTCATTAAGCGCCACCATTGAAAGATCTCTAGCTCGCAAAACAGAACCTTGAGCTACAATATTATCCAACTCCTTAGCTCGCTCCTCAGCCATCTCAGCACGCAACTCCTGAGCCGAGATCTTCTTGCGATAGGTTACATTCTCGGTGATAAGTTTCTCATTGAGGTTATTCAGTGAGTCGATCGTGTGAAGATAACTCTTTGCAATTGCCGTAAGTGTGCTAACCTCTTTTTCGTATTGCTTAAGTTTGTTATAGTTAAATGTACGCTCACGCTTCAACTGATTGATAATCGAATCGGCTTTGTGTCGCTCCTCGACAATTGTAAGATTCATACTGTCGTTCACACCTTGCAGATCATCAAAATCTAAAATAAGACCATTCAAATCACTCTCAATAGAGTCACGTGCAATCGACAAAAGGTCGTAATCGGCCTGCTGCTGACGATGAATATTAAAATATAAGAACGATAGCGCAACCAAAATCACCGCTAAAATTCCAATCACTACACGATAGCCAAAAATTGATTTATCAGTGCTATTTGTGTCATTATCGTATTGGTTCTCCTCAAATTCTGATGGGTCATACTCCCAATTCTTCTCTTCCATAATATACTATATATTTAGTGTTTGGATACAAAGATACTTTTTTTGGTAATATTGCCAAAAAAAATTGAGAAAAATATTGTAATTTTGTGCTATGATACTTCTTTCAGATATAAAGTTTGTGGCTGGTGTGGGCGATGCTCGGGCAAAAATGCTCGACAAGGAGCTCTCTATACGTACTTATGGAGATATGCTCTATCACTTTCCATTCCGATATATCGACCGCACGCAGATATACCCAATTTCGCAAGTTGATCTTGCGGAACAGAGTTTAATTCAAATTCGAGGTCGGGTGATTGGAGTGAGTTATATGGGTGAGGGGGCTAAACGTCGCTATATTGTGACCGTGGCCGATAAGAGCGGTACAGCTGAGCTTATCTGGTTTAAAGGTATCTCCTGGATCGAAAAGCAGATTGAGGTGGGTCGAGAGTATCTAATCTTTGGTCGCCCTGCACACTTCAATGTTACACTATCAATGGTTCACCCCGAAATTGAATCTGTAGAGAAAGCATATAGCCGAAAGGTGCTCAGTGGAATGCAAGGAATATACTCCACAACCGAACGAATAACAAAATCTATGGGAGCTAAAGGACTCTACACAACAATCTGTAATCTTTGGCCTCATGTCGATGGAAAGATCGAAGATCACTGCCCAGAATATATTCGCACGCAATACTCTCTGCTATCGCTCCGAGATGCACTCTATAATATTCATTTTCCACAATCCGCAGAATTACTTCAAAGAGCACGTCACCGACTAAAATTCGACGAGCTATTAGGTTTGCAGCTCAATATTCAATCTCGTCGTACCGTGCGACTAAGTAAAAACAATGGTTTTATATTTAACAAGGTAGGTAATAACTTCAATGATTTCTACACCCAGAAGCTCCCCTTTGCTCTCACAGGAGCACAAAAACGAGTGGTCAAGGAGATTCGACAAGATACAGTAACAGGTTTTCAAATGAACCGCCTCCTGCAAGGTGACGTAGGTAGCGGAAAAACTATCGTTGCCTTAATGTCGATGCTCCTCGCTGTAGATAATGGTTTTCAAGCAGCTATAATGGCACCCACGGAGATTCTTGCACGTCAACATTATGCTAACATGTGTCGAATGTGCGAGGGGTTAGATGTGAATATTGGAATACTCACGGGAGCCTCCAAGGCCAAGGAGCGTAAGGCCTCACTGGCAGGTGCTATAGATGGCACAATTGACATTCTTATTGGCACCCACGCCCTAATTGAGCATAAAGTTCAATTCTCCAATCTTGGCTTTGTCGTGATCGACGAACAACATCGTTTCGGTGTGGAGCAGCGTGCGAAGCTATGGAATAAAAATGCTCAACCACCACATATTCTCGTTATGACTGCCACCCCCATTCCGAGAACCTTAGCGATGACCCTATACGGAGATCTTGATGTTTCGATAATCGACGAGCTCCCACCAAATAGACAACCAATACGCACAGTCCATTTTACAGATGCCAACCGCCTACGGGTGCAAGGTTTCATGCGAGAGGAGATCGGTAAAGGCAGACAAGTATATGTTGTCTACCCATTAATTCGAGAGTCCGAGAGCATGGATTACAAGGATCTCGAAGATGGTTACGAGTCAATCTCACGAGACTTTCCACTTCCCCAATATAACACCTCAATTTGTCACGGCAAGATGAAGCCTGTCGACAAGGAGGAGTCAATGCGTCAATTCAAAAGTGGTGAAGCACAAATAATGGTTGCCACATCTGTAATTGAAGTAGGTGTAGATGTTCCCAACGCTTCGGTGATGGTCATAGAGTCGGCCGAGCGCTTCGGGTTATCACAATTACATCAACTTCGAGGTCGTGTAGGACGTGGAGCCGAGCAATCATATTGTATACTTATGACGGGGGATAAACTCTCTAAAGAGTCCCGAAAACGCATGGAAGCGATGTGTGAAACGAACGATGGTTTCCGCCTTTCAGAACTAGACTTAGAACTACGAGGAGCAGGCGACATTGCAGGAACCATGCAGAGTGGCGAAGCTATAAATCTCCGCATAGCAAACCCCACATTAGATATTGAGCTATTGAATACAACCCGAGACCTAGCAGCAACAATCCTTTCAGACGACCCAACTCTATCAAATGATAAAAACAAAGGACTGCAAAAACTAAAACGCTCCTTCTCAGGAAAAGAATCAATAGACTTCTCAATGATCTCTTAGAATCTGTTTAAATTTATCTCATCTAATTTGTTAAGGATCTGCCACTTCACTTTTCTCTCTTAACAATTTTAGCGAGAAAAATTTAAACAGATTCATAAAACTCATCATCCTGTGTTATAGGTAGGATGAGAGGAAAATTACTCTGTTTGTCTGCGGTTTCTAAGAGCGTGAGTTATTGTTAACTCATCGACGTACTCTAATTCATCGCCAAAGCCTATTCCTCTAGCTATTGTTGTGATCTTTAGTGATGGTATACCCTTTAGACGATTCATTATAAAGAAGTGTGTCGTTTCGCCCTCTATTGAGGTTGATATAGCTAGGATAATCTCCTTTACTTCGCTCTTTGCTGCACGCTCTGTAAGTAGGTCAATCTTCAGGTCTGAAGGGCCTACGCCTTGCATCGGCGATATTACTCCACCGAGGACATGATATAACCCTTTATATTGATTTGTCTTTTCAATGGATAGAAGATCTGAGACCTGCTCCACAACGCAAATTGTGGAGTGATCCCTTTGTGTGTCACTACATATTGTGCATATATCCTCGTCTGAGAGGTTATTGCAGGATCTACAGAACTTTATTTTATTGCGAAAATCATCTATGCCATCGGTAAGTTCTGCCACAGAACCGCTCTCCATCTTAAGGATGTGGAGCGCTAGACGCAAGGCTGTGCGTCGTCCAATTCCAGGTAGCTTTGTGAGCTCCCCGACTGCATTATCTAGTAGTTTTGACAAGGCTTTCCTATATTTGTTCTACTCGTGTTCTTTCGATCCAACCTGTTTTTCCATCGGCAATAACGATCTCATACCATGCGTCGATCTCACGAAGGATCTTAACTGTGGTACCACTGTGTAGCACAAATAGATCTGTCGCTGAACGATCGGGAGAGCTTTTAATTGCAATACTTTGGCTCATGATAACCGCCTTATTATGGTTCAATATCTCCTTGCGTTCGGCTAAAGCATATCCTGTCGACATTGCAAACATAAACAGGAAGAGTAGACCGATGCTGAAACCTGTTTTGCGCAACTTAATTGTGTCTGAGAGCACAAAAAGAAGTACCGAAGCAAGCACAATGCAGAGTGCAATAAGCGAAATGATACTCCAGCCTGTGCAGTCAAACGATTGAGCTATCGAGTGATTCCATTTGCGTAGGAATAGTTCAGGCATCTCCTCAATCTGATCTCTGATTTGAGATTGAGCAACTCCTAAATTATATAGAATATCGGCATCGTTGGGCGAGATAAGCAACGCTTTCTGATAATTGAGTATCGCACGTGCCATATCGTCGCTTTTATAGTAGGCATTTCCGAGGTTAAAAAATAGTTTATCGGACGATAACCCTTGCTCAACAATTGCAGTGTAGAGTTCTATTGCCTCGGCAAAATTTCCATTGATATAGGCGGTGTTTGCATTATCCCAAAGCAACTCTGCTGATGCCTCTTCTGCAACTATTACTTTCTCTTGTCCGAGGGTCTCCGTTTGCAGTGAGTCAACCTCTGAGCCTATTGCCGAGAGTGAGATCCATAACAGTGAAATGGTTATAAATAAGTGTTTCATAGTATATTATCGTTTAATCTCGGTTTCAATTTTTGAAATTAACTTAACGGTTGTTGTGTAAACCTCATTCATCTGAGCTGAAGCCATTGGAGAGTATTGTGCCTCGTCACAAATCGTTGTGATCTCTGAGAAACCCGTGATAAGCTCTTGTGATACTCCTCGTCGGCCAAGCTCCTTGCGTACACTCTCTTTGGTTAGGTTGGCAACTGGAATATTGAATTTGTCGCTCATATATCCCCATATTGCACTCAGCACCTCTTTGTAGAATGATTTCTCGTCGTGAGCTGTCATAAATGCGTTAGCCGCTTTGAAGCGCTGCACAGCAACCTTATTTGCACGTTTACCACGTACAAGAGTTGAGTTTTTAGACTCTTTAATATGACGATTAAGCAAGATAGAGATTAGAGCGAAGATTGCAAAGATTGCAGCTATCGCAGCGTAATATGCTTGTGACAGGATAAATGGTCTGCTCTCGGTGCTAAGATTTGCCTTTCCGATCTTTATAAAACGAATATCTTCACCCAAGAGTTTCACATCCTCACGAGCCATTGAACGACGTACCGTTGCAGAGCCGTCACCACCACCCGTTGCTGTGCTATCGGGTAGAACCTCTAAGTTATAGAGTGGAGACTCCAGAGTCTCGTATCTCATTTTTTGAGTATTGAAGAAGCTAAATTGCGTTGGGCTGATCGAAAACTCACCCTCCGTACGTGGTATAATTGGATATTCAAATTGCTTGTATCCACTTGCACCATATTGATTTGTGTTGATCGACTCGGTTGTCTTAACACTATATTGTTCGAATGTTGAAGGAAGTGTAACCTCTGGTGCTTGAAGAAGCGAAAGATTTCCTGTTCCTGAGATCTTCACTGTATATGCAAGCGAAGAGTTACTTGTGACGCTTCCCTCGGGTGAGAGTGAGCAGTCGAGAGTAAAGTTACCGACAGCACCTTTGAATGATGCTGGAGCACCTGCTGGCAGCTCCTTAACGTCGATTGTAATTTTTTGTGTTGTTAGTGGACGACGAACATTTATCACCTCGAAACCACCACCAAAGAATGGGTCAATATTATTACTTCTTACTCTCACTTGAGCTATTACCGTCAGCGACGCAGGGTCTATTGTAAGGCTTCCCGATTGTTGAGGGTATAGCAGATAATCGTATAGGATTTGAGTATCGTATACTTTGCCGTTGTAGGTTTCACGTTGAACATCTCGGTTTTTGCTTCGAATATCTTGTGACCAGAAGCCATTGAAAGATGGCATTTTCTCATTCTCAGCACCAGCTATTGCTACACGAGAGTATAGTTTGATTGTTGCTCTAAGTGGCTCACCTTTAAAGAGTGATGTGCGAGATACCTCCGTGCGAAGCAAAACATCATCTTCAGCAATTCTATCATTTTGAGAGTTATTTTGCTGTTGGTTTCTTGATCCAGATGAGGCTGATTGTTGCTGCTGTTGTGCAGTTTCAGCAACTACCTCAATCGGTAGTGGTTTTGTTGTGATTTTTTTTCCATCGACAATTACCGATGCCGCCTCAATTGTATTGGTGCCTGCGCTATTTGCCACAACAACAAATGTGTAGGTGACATTTACGCTCTTGGTCATCGAGCCATTGATAATTTGCACCGAAGAGCCTCGTGAGATAGCTGGCCCAGCCAAAACATCGAATCCTGAGAGTGATGGCGGAGTAAATGTGTCGTCTTCGGGAGTTGCATTAAGAGCAAACTCAATGCGGAAAGTTTCACCAACGGCAACCTGCATTGGCGCATTGGTGGTGAAGGTAGTAGCACTCTGCGCAAACGTTGCTAAGGTGACAAGTAGCGCTGCTACGGCAAGTGATATTTTAAGTCCTAATCTTTTCATCGACAATACTAACGATTGAACATACCTATTTATTATAACTAGAAAGTAAGAATCTGCGCCAAAATTAAGTTTTTTTTTTTGCAGATTCTCACTTTGAGAAATTATTATTGAGTTTTAAAACTCTAAGTATAGTAAAATAATTATTGGTGTATTTTTAAGAGTGCTATTGGAGATGAGATTTTTTGCTATTGAATCGAAAATATAGTTATTCTATATTGGGATTTAATAGTGAAAAATATCGCTCCAAGAGTGCTTTTAAAAATATGGCAATAATTGTTTCACACTACTTAATGTTTGAAATCTTCGAAGAAGTCGTTACCCTTATCATCAACAATGATAAATGCAGGGAAATTCTCAACGTAGATCTTACGTACAGCCTCCATACCTAACTCTGCGAAGTCAACAACCTCAACAGATTTAATTGCATTTTTAGCAAGGATGGCAGCTGGGCCACCAATCGAGCCAAGGTAGAATCCTCCGTTGTCACGACAAGCGTCGGTCACCTGTTGTGAGCGGTTACCCTTAGCTACCATAACCATTGAGCCACCATGCTTTTGGAATAGATCAACATAGCTATCCATACGTCCAGCTGTTGTTGGGCCGAAGCTACCTGAAGCCATTCCCGTAGGAGTTTTTGCAGGGCCAGCATAATATACAGGGTGCTTTTTGAAATATTCAGGCATCTCTTTGCCCTCGTCCAACATCTGCTTAATTTGAGCGTGAGCAATATCACGAGCTACAATAAGTGTACCACGTAGATTCAAGCGAGTTTTAATAGGATATTGAGTCAAGATCTCACGAACTTTATCCATTCCCTCATCTAGGTCAATATCTACAGCTGGTGACATTGCAGGAGCCTCAGCAGGTAGGAATTGAGCTGGATTCATCTCTAGTTGCTCCAAGAAGATACCATCCTCGGTGATCTTAGCCTTGATATTACGGTCTGCCGAGCAGCTAACACCAATTGCAACTGGACAAGAGGCAGCGTGACGAGGTGCACGAATAACACGAACGTCATGAACAAGATATTTACCACCAAATTGAGCGCCAATACCTGACTCTTGGCAGATCTTAAGGATCTTCTCCTCCCACTCCAAATCACGGAAGCAACGACCGCCCTCATTTCCAGAGGTTGGAAGAGCATCTAAATATCCAGCAGAAGCCTTTTTAACGGTTGCCAAACACATCTCAGCAGATGTTCCTCCGATGCAAACGGCCAAGTGATATGGAGGACAAGCAGATGTTCCTAAATCCTTGATCTTCTCTTTGATAAAGGCTGTCAACGATGCCTCGTTTAGAAGAGCTTTTGTCTGCTGGTAAAGGAATGTTTTATTTGCTGAGCCACCACCCTTGGTCATAAACAAGAATTTGTAGCTATTACCCTTTGTTGAGTAGATGTCGATCTGTGCAGGTAGGTTATTGCCTGAGTTTTTCTCATCCTCCATTGTGAAAGGAACCACTTGAGAGTAACGTAGATTACGCTCCGAGTAGGTCTCATAAACACCCTTTGAAATGTACTCTGCATCGTCCACACCTGTGTAAACATCTTCACCTTTCTTGGCAACGCAAATTGCGGTACCTGTATCTTGACATGTTGGAAGCTCTCCCTCAGCAGCTACGCATTGGTTAAGAAGCATTGTATAGGCAACAAATTTATCGTTGTCGGTAGCCTCATCATCTTTAAGAATTGTGCTGAGTTTCTCAAGGTGAGCAGCACGAAGATAGAATGAAACATCGCTATAAGCTGCTTTTGAAAGAAGCTCTAAACCTTTAGGGTCAACCTTTAAGATTTTACGTCCGTCAAACTCTACAACGCTAACATAATCCTTCGTGAGGAGTCTGTATTGAGTCTTATCCTCGCCTAGAGGTAGAGGCTCTTGATAAATAAATTCTGCCATGATTTTTTTTATATTTTGTATTTTTTATGTTTGTTTACATTAATGATGCAAAAATACAAAATAAATTGGGATAAGCGAATTAGATTTAAATAAATTCACTTATCCCAATACTTTTTATAGTATAATAGTTATACCGCCCTCCAACTCTTCACCATCGAGTGTATATATTGTTGAGCATTGAGGTTCACCATTTTTAGTTTTATATTCACGAATAAAGCCAACCTCTTTTTCTATGCCATTACCTAAATCGAGCGTTGCGGTGAGTGTGTAGCTTGCAGCCCCTTCAAATTCTCCAAAAATCATTTTATTATTGTAGAGTTGTAGACCATTGAATGATGGCATATAAGCACGAGTTTTGCTCACGCTCTCACCAAGTAGGTACTCTTCATCTTTGTAGGTGATTTTAATTTCATTTTCAAGAATATTTCCTTCGACATTCTCATCTAGCAGATTTTCACCCTCTTGGTTGCAAACTTGAATGTAGATATTCACAGGGGCAATATCCCAAATTAAGTCATCGCCGTCGTCGCTACTACAACTACCAAAGAAAATAATTGTAAAAAGTAAAGTAAGCCATTTAAATTTGTAATTTCTTTTCATTTTTTTGTTTTTATGGTTAAAAAATAGTTTGTTGGACTGCACTTCAGATCTGTTTGTTTCGGCCTTCTGATTGTTTAAATGTCTATTTGGGTTAAATACTGCATGGAGATAGAATATTTTTTTCAAATATCTAGTCAAAAAAATATTATACCGATTTTTTTTATATATTTACACACTGAAATGTCACATTTATTTATATTATCAAGATGAAAAATATTCTAATTATCGGTGCTGGAGGCCAAATTGGCTCGGAGCTAACTACATACTTGCGTTCTTATTATGGAAATTCGCATGTTGTTGCAACAGATGTGAGAGAGTGTAAATCACTCGGTGAGGATGGCCCATTTGAGGTTGTTAATGCTTTGGATCCGACTTCAATTGCCTCGACGGTTGCACGCTATAATATTGACTCGATTTTTAACCTTGTTGCTTTACTTTCGGCCGTTGGTGAGAAAAATCCTCAAATGGCGTGGAATGTAAATATGGGAGCATTGATGAACTCGTTGGAGGTTGCTCGTCAACATCATTGTCAACTCTTTACACCTAGTTCAATTGGTGTTTTTGGAGCCTCATCGCCTAAAGATCAAACTCCTCAGGATACTGTTATGCGTCCATCGACAATTTATGGTGTTTGTAAAGTTACGGGAGAGCTTCTTGGAGATTATTATCACTCTCGTTTTGGTCTTGATACTCGTTCGGTGCGTTTTCCAGGAATTATTTCGAATGTTACTCTGCCAGGTGGTGGAACCACAGATTATGCTGTAGATATTTATTATGAGGCGGTTAAGAGTGGAAAATTCACCTGCCCAATTCCTCAAGATGTATATATGGATATGATCTATATGCCTGATGCTCTGCGTGCATGTATGGAGTTGATGGAGGCAGATCCAGCAGATTTAAAACATCGTAACAGCTTCAATGTAGCTTCAATGAGTTTCACACCTGAAATCATTGCAGCAGAGATACGCAAGCGTATGCCATCATTCAAAATGAACTATGACGTTGACCCTGTGAAGCAGAGTATTGCCGAGAGTTGGCCAAACTCATTAGATGATAGTTGCGCACGTGAAGAGTGGGGCTGGAGTCCAAAATGGGATCTATCCTCTATGACCGACGATATGTTAAAGGTTATCTCGAAACGTTACCAAAATAAGTAAGATAGAATAATTGCAGTGATTATACCCATCAAATCGGCTACAAGCGAGTAGGTGAGTGTATATCTGATCTTTTGAATAGCTATGGAGCCGTAGTAAAGCGCTACGACGTAGAATGTTGTATCGGTGGAGCCTTGAACAATAGACGAGAGTCTGCCGACGAGCGAATCTGCTCCATAGCTATTCATTGCATCAATCATCATTCCTCGGGCTCCACTGCCGCTTAGAGGTTTCATAAGCATTGTTGGTAGAGCACCTGTGAAATCAGAGTTTAAACCTATAGCGTTTACAAGCGCAGCAATTCCATTGATAATATAATCCATTGCTCCAGAGGCTCTAAAGACACCTATAGCAACGAGAATTGCAACAAGGTAGGGGATAATTGTAATCGCTGTGTTAAAACCTCCCTTTGCACCCTCGATAAAACTCTCGTATACATTTACCTTTTTCGCAACTCCGATTGCAATAAATGAGCAGATTATACCCATCAAAAATATATTCGAAACAACTGTCGCATACTCAGATAAAATTTGTTTATCCCCCGAAGTAAAAAGATAGGTGATAAAGGCAATTATCGAGATAAAAATTGCTCCAGGTATCATTATCTCCCTTTGAAACAGATTTATACGCTGTTTGATAGCGGTAAGTGTAATGGCTGTAATTGTCGAGACTCCCGTTGCAATCATAATCGGAACAAAAACATCGGCTGGATTCTCGGCACCCAATTGTGCACGATACATCATAACTGTTACAGGCAGCAAAGTCAACCCCGAAGCATTTATCATCAAGAACATTATCATCGAGTTACTAGCCTCCTCTTTCTTTGGATTTATCGCTTGAAGTTGCTGCATAACATTCAGTCCAATTGGAGTTGCTGCATTATCAAGCCCCAAAAGATTTGCCGAAAAATTCATAAACATCGCTCCAGTAACGGGATGATCCTTTGGAATATCTGGAAATAATTTACCAAAGAGTGGAGCTGAACGCCTAGCCAATATATCAACTACACCCGCTCTCTCTCCAATTTTCATAACGCCAAGCCACAAGCACAATACACCCGTCAAACCTATAGAAATCTCAAAACCAAGTTTTGCGTAACTAAAAGTTGAATCGACCATTGCCGAAAATAGATCGCCGTTACCTGTCAAAAGTGAGCTAATTGCAGCTGTAACAAATGCAAGAATAAAAAATGCAGCCCAGATGTAGTTTAATATCATAATTCTTAATTTTTACAATTTAAAGAGAGTACCCTTAAAATATTCCCACCCATAATTTTGGCAATATTCTCTTGAGAATGTCCTCGACGAAGCAGCTCCACCGAGATATTTATAAAATTATTTGCCCCCGAGAAACCATTTATACCGCCTCCACCATCAAAATCGGAGCCGACACCAACGCTATCATATCCCGTAAGCGAGATAACATGTTCAATATGATCTATTAAATCGAGAATTGTAGCTTCTCCATTCTCACATAAAAATCCCCCATATCCACATATTTGAACCACTCCACCCTTTTCAGCAATAGCCATGATTGTATCATCGGAGAGATTCCGAGGATGATTACAGAGAGCCTTACAAGATGAATGAGAGGCAATTATCGGCTGTGAACTATATTTTACAGCGTCAAGAGTACTCTGCTCCGAAGAGTGTGAAATATCTATAGTAACTCCAAGACAATTCATTCTCTCGATAACCTTCACTCCAAATTGACTAACCCCTCCATAAAGAGAATCCCCAACAGCAGAATCACAAATTGCATTTGAACCATTGTGACAGAGCGTAATATACACCACACCCTCCTCTTTGAAACTATCTATTCTCGAAAGATCATCTCCAATTGCCAATCCATTCTCTATACCGAGCATAATGCTTTTAACTCCTTTGGCCTTCGCTGAAATAATCTCGGAAGGAGTGCGTGCAAGCGTAACTTGCCCATCAATTTTAGCAATATCACCCTTGAAGCGACGAAGCAGAGATAATGCCTTTTCAGGAGCCTCGTCATCATCCGTCTGCTGCGAAATATAGACAACAGTAATCGTTGCATCTAAATACCCCTCTCTCATCTTTACAATATCGACCTGAGCAGAACTATTCCGAATAGAAAAATCAAATCCACCCTGCTCGTATAACATTGGAGTATCGCAAT
>JAWXTJ010000005.1:0-79302 GCA_044433665.1 Rikenellaceae bacterium | reverse complement strand
TTTATTAAAAGTCGACTTATTGTTTATTGTGTAATTATACAGATAGATTAACTCTCTAGCTGTCAGATTGAATAGTAATAGCTTATTGTTAAAATAGAAATATTAACTTTTTTTGATTAATTATAT
The DNA here is from genome assembly GCA_044433665.1 of Rikenellaceae bacterium. Taxonomy (GTDB): domain Bacteria; phylum Bacteroidota; class Bacteroidia; order Bacteroidales; family Rikenellaceae; genus Alistipes. Next base: position 79,176 of record JAWXTJ010000005.1, on the reverse strand, counting down.
ATTATTTTATAAAAAACTTGTTTTAATATATTTATTTTAATTATATTTGCAGGCGTTTTTATAACAATTGCATTGTATATGGATGGTAAGAATTGGACTAATGATTTTGTAAAATGGGTATTTATTGACTGTGTACCGCCATTGGTGCTACCGCTTATCTTCCTATTTATAGCAAAACCTTTCTCTGATTCCGATAGTAATTATTGCTCTTTAGTACAAACTATTGTCGCAGGTGGAGTTTATATTTTGTTTGGATTGACAATAGCAATAAGTTTAATTAATGATTTTCGAACTATACATGATAAATTTTCATTGTTGGGAAATCTTGGATTTATGGGTTATTTAATAGCGGTATTTTTATTGTATACCCTATTATTTATATCGAGCATTGAGGGTTTATCATTAGGTAAATCATTTTCAGATAATTTACCCGCTTTCTATGTCATAACAACTCTTGTTGTGTTGATAGCAGTAGTCATAAAATACAACATTGTAAGAAAAAAAATGTATAATAAACGAAAAGTAATTTTTAGAAAAAAGATTTTTAAGTAATATGGAATATACTAATTTGATGTGGATTATTTTAATAGTCCTTTGCATATGTACTATTGTATTTATATTTGTCGATTCGAAAAAGACCTCTAAGCTATTAAAGGCTAATGAGGAAGCATATGAACTTGCTAAGTTTAATAGCAACATTTTAGCAAATAGAAAGGCGAACAAAGGAGTTCGCAGGAAAGATTGTGAATATGTTAATAATGCTAAAACAATGCTATCAAGCAAATCTTTTACTACAATATTGAACACACCCCCTAAATGTGCGAATAGATGATGAGCAGCGATGAACTTGAAGAGTTGATGAAGCAAATTACTATCAAGCGACTCGAAATACAAAAAGATGAAGATAAGATAAAGGCTGTTCAGATATTTGAACGTATGGATGCTGTCAAAAGCATGTTCGACGAAATGCTAAAGCAGCGAAGCGAAGAGGAGCAATCTTTGTTCTACCTTGACGAACAATTGCTATATGCTGCTGTTTCATCGCACTTTGATGATATATATCGCTTTAAAGATTATTCTGGAACAACGTGGGCTGATGCGCATAAGCAGGCTGGGTATATGATTAAATGGATAAGTAGATTTAAGCCTATCCAAGTTAAAGAGAATAGTTCTTTGGAGTGCGATAATGTAATTAGCATAAATGCTGTATTCGCTCTTTTTGTAGGTTTTTCATTTCTTAAACCTTGTGTGGCACAAAATATTACGCAGGATGTTTTCGATCATCTCGTATATACATTATTATTCCGCAACTTTAATTCTGGTAAAAACTGGGCAACAATAACATTTTTATTAGAAAGATCATATGCAGATCGTGAAGATATATAGTTAATCTGCAAAATATATTATACGAAAAAACAGTTCAAGATGATAAATTTTGAACTGTTTTTTCGTATAAATCACCGAGCACCAGATTAAAAAATAGGCTATATATAAAATGTTATTCTCAATCATTTATCTGAAATTTGAAATAGGTTATATTATTTTTTATAACAATTTTAAAGTAAAGGATATGATTATTGTAAAAAATTGATTATATTTGCTACACTAACATTACAATAACTATGTACGGAAAGATAAAGGAACATCTACAGGAGGAGATCGCACAGATAAAAAGTGCTGGACTCTATAAAAATGAGAGAATTATTGAATCTTCGCAAAGTTCGAATATTGAGGTTGCCGGTCGCAACGTTTTGAATTTTTGCGCTAACAACTACTTGGGTCTTTCTGATAACAAACGACTCATTGAGGCGGCTAAAGCGGCAATGGATGCTCGTGGATATGGTCTCTCGTCGGTGCGTTTTATCTGCGGATGTCAAGATATTCACAAGCAACTGGAGGCTGCTATTGCAGATTATTTCGGAACTGAGGATACAATCCTTTATGCAGCTTGTTTCGACGCTAACGGTGGAGTATTTGAACCTATTTTTTCGGCTGATGATGCGATAATCTCGGATTCGTTGAATCATGCCTCGATTATCGACGGTGTGCGTCTTTGTAAGGCTGTTCGTTATCGTTATGCTAATGCCGATATGGAGGAGTTGGAGAATGTTTTGAAACTCTCGCAGGCTCAACGATTCAGAATTATTGTGACCGATGGTGTCTTCTCGATGGATGGCAATGCTGCTCCACTCGACAAGATTTGTGAACTTGCAGAGAAATATGATGCTTTGGTTATGGTCGACGAGTGTCACTCGGCGGGTGTTTTGGGTGCTACGGGACGTGGTATCACTGAGCTATATGATCTTCGTGGTAAGGTTGATATTATCACGGGAACCCTTGGCAAGGCTTTTGGTGGAGCTATAGGTGGTTTCACAACTGGTCGTCGTGAGATTATCGAGATGTTACGTCAGCGTTCACGTCCATATTTATTCTCGAACTCGCTGCCACCAGCTGTTGTTGGTGCTGGAATCGAGCTATTTAAGATGCTTGGTGAGAGTAGTGAGATTCATGATAGGTTAGTTGCTAATGTTGAGCGTTTCCGTACGGCAATGCTTGCGGCAGGATTTGATATTAAACCGACTGTTTCGGCAATATGTGCTGTGATGTTGTATGATGCACCGCTATCGCAAAAGTTTGCCGCTGAGCTTCAGGAAGAGGGTATTTTCGTTACTGGATTTTACTATCCTGTGGTGCCAAAGGATCAGGCTCGTATTCGAGTTCAGGTTTCGGCAGCACATTCGTTCGAGGATATTGACGCTTGTGTAGAGGCATTTACGAAGGTTGGACGCAAGTTAGGAGTGATAAAATAATTTATAAGGGTAATTCATTAAGAACATAATAAATCAACCATAAAAAAGAAGCATAACCACAATTCAAAAAACCAAAATAAGAACCATGGCTAAGACTCAACTCAATGACATCGATCGTAAAATCTTGAAGTTTCTAATAAAGAATGCTCGCATGCCCTACTTAGAGATTGCTCGTGAGTGCGGCATCTCGGGTGCAGCAATACATCAACGCATCCGCAAGCTCGAAGAGATGGATGTGATCCAAGGGAGTAGAATCTTGGTAAACCCTAAGGCTCTAGGCTTTGATGTGTGTGCTTTTATTGGTATCACGCTTAAGGATCCTCAAATGCTTCTTAGCACGATGGAGAAGATTATGTCGATTCCTGAAATTGTTGAAAGCCATTTTGTTACGGGCGATTACAATATCTTGGCAAAACTTTATTGCACGGATAATGAACATATGATGCACACGCTTTTCGACAAGTTGTTGTCGATTCCAGGTGTGTTATCGACACAGACATTCTTGTCGCTCAATGAGAATTTTCAGCGTCAGATATACCTTAATTTCCTTGGTGAGGAGTAAGAGAAAACGAAGTTTTTATGTTTAGACAGATTTGGACATAAAAACTTCGTTTTTTCATTTTAAGGAGTGTAAAAAAATTATTACCCTATTTTTTTCATTTTTTCATCTCTTTGCCTTGACAAAATAAGCCTGCACTATAGCAGAATCAAAATATTATTCGTACCTTTGTGGGCAACAAAATTTAACGTTGCTATGTCATTTATAGAGGAAAAGGTACAAAAAGAGGGACTCACATTTGATGATGTCCTATTGGTTCCAGCTTATTCAGAAGTGGTTCCACGCGATGTCTTGATCGAGAGTCGCTTTTCACGCAATATCAAACTCAATGTCCCAGTGGTTTCTGCCGCTATGGACACTGTAACCGAAGCACCATTGGCGATAGCTATCGCTCGTGAGGGTGGTATCGGTGTGATTCATAAAAATATGTCTATCGAGCAGCAAGCTGCTCATGTTCGTAAGGTTAAACGTGCTCAGAATGGTATGATTAACGACCCAATAACAATCTTAAAACAAAATAGCGTGGGCGATGCTCTAGCGCTAATGAAAGAGAATAAGATTGGTGGTATTCCTGTGGTGGATGATGCGGGTATGTTGATCGGTATTGTTACCAACCGTGATCTACGTTTCCAAACAGATATGAACCGCTTGATTGACGATGTGATGACCAAGGAGAACCTTATCACCACACGTAGCTCGGATGTCAAAGAGGCTGCAAATGTATTGCTAAACAACAAAATCGAGAAACTTCCAGTGGTCGATGGCAATGGGAAGTTGATGGGGCTTATCACCTACAAGGATATTACAAAGGTTAAGGATAACCCACTGGCATGTAAGGATGATTTGGGTCGATTGCGTGTTGCCGCAGGTATTGGCGTAACGGCTGACACCATGGATCGTGTAGCGGCACTCGTTGAGGCGGATGTTGACGCTGTAGTTCTTGACTCAGCACATGGACACTCGGCAAATATTGTAAATATGTTAAAGCTCATCAAGTCTACATATCCAAATCTTGATGTTGTTGTTGGTAATATCGCCACAGGCGAAGCTGCGAAATACCTTATTGAGGCGGGTGCAGATGGCGTGAAGGTTGGTATCGGCCCAGGTTCGATATGTACAACGAGAATCGTTGCTGGTGTGGGAGTACCTCAGCTTACAGCGATATTCGACGCTGCAAAGGCTGCACATGCACTTGGAGTGCCAGTAATTGCGGATGGTGGTTTGCGCTACTCGGGAGATGTTGTTAAGGCTCTAGCGGCGGGAGGCGATTGCGTTATGATCGGTTCAATGCTTGCAGGAGTTGAGGAGTCTCCAGGTGAGACTATCATTTACAATGGTCGTAAGTTTAAGAGCTACAGAGGAATGGGTTCTATCGAGGCAATGAATAATGGCTCGAAAGATCGTTACTTCCAAAGCGAGGAGAAGAACTCAAGTAAGTTTGTACCTGAGGGAATTGTAGCTCGTGTGCCTTACAAAGGAACTCTAGCGGAAACAATATATCAGCTTGTAGGAGGCTTGAAATCAGGAATGGGATACTGCGGAGCTACAAACATCGGAGCTCTACAACAAGCTAAATTTATCCGTATCACATCATCAGGCGTTATGGAGAATCACCCACATGATGTAACGATAACTCAAGAAGCACCAAATTACTCAAGAGGTAATAACTAAACGAAATAATATATAATAAAAAGTAGATTGATGAAATGTAATTTTGTCAATCTACTTTTTTTATGTTTGTAATTAAGCGAAAACAATATAGATCAGAGAAATCCTTTTTTATTTATTTGATAATTACGCTATTGACAATTTTAATTTTTGAAATTCGGTTGATTTCAGCCTTTAGACCTTCACGCTGCATGAAGAGTTCATGACGGATCATGCTCGATTCGATTTTTGCGAATAGAATACCTTTTTCTAGGCGTAGCTCACTTGTCATATTGGCTATTTGATCTCCAAGGATTATGCGCCATGTGTCGGGAAGTTTACTCTCGGCAATGCGTGCCGCAACATAGGGGCGTGAGAAAAATTCATCGAGAATTTCACCCATTAACATTGTTTTTGTGCGTCTCATATTTTTTTCTCGATTTCGCCACCCTCGACCTCATAAAGAGTGTAAAGGGTGGAGGTGGTTGAAAGTGTCGACTCTAGGCGTGTACGATTGCAATCGGTGATAAATATCTGTCCGAAATCCTCCGACGAGACGATCGTTAAGAGTTGCTCCACACGTGTGCGGTCTAATTTATCGAAGAGGTCGTCGAGCAGCAAAATTGGTCGCTCCTCTCGACGCTTCGCCACAATTCTATATTGAGCCAATTTCAGAGCTATAAGGTATGATTTCTGCTGTCCCTGAGAGCCATATTTACGCAGAGGGAAACCCTCGATTTTTAAATCTAGGTCATCTCGGTGTACTCCAACTGTGGTATACTCTACTGCTCGGTCACGATCTCGGGAGTCGAGCAGGAGTGTGGTGTATGGAGTGTCGCTGAGTTGTGAGCTGTAGCTGAGTGAGATACTCTCTTTTTCGCCTGAAAGGATATTATAATACTCTTCAACAAGGGGTTGCATCTCGGCGATGATTTCGGAACGTTTATTAAAGATCACTTCAGCACTCTGCAATAGCTGCTGATCGTAGATTTGAAGCATCGACTCCTCGGGGCGATGTTTCAGCAGGGTGTTGCGTTGCGATAGGGTAGCGTTATATCGAATTAGAGAATTAAGGTAGGTGGAGTCTAATTGCGAGATGAAGCTATTGAGGAATCGACGACGCTCCTCGGCTCCATCATAGATCAGCGAGATGTCTTGAGGTGCCACCACCACCACGGGAATGACTCCTACATGGTCCGAGAGTCTTTCGTACTCTTTGCCATTTCGCTTTAGGGTTTTCACACCTTTTGCCTGCTGGCGACTAAAGGAGCAAACTACACCCTCTTGTCGCTGCTCATCGGTCACGAAGGCACCGTCGACCACGAAAAATGGTTGCTCATGGCGCACACTTTGCCTATCGGTCATCACAACCATTGACTTGGAGAGTGAAAGGTAGTGAATGGCATCAATAATATTGGTTTTGCCAGCCCCATTATCCCCCACAAGTGCATTGATTGATGGTGAGAAGTCGAGGTGAGCTTCAGCAATATTTTTGAAGTTAATTAGATTTAGGCTTTTTAAGTACATCTGAGCGTTGTTTATCTTACAAAATTAATCAAAAAAGTTGAGATTCTAATATTTAGGAATAAAAAAAGCTCACCTGCAATTTTGCTTTTATAGAATAAATAGTTTATATTTGTGCTAACTATTTTTTTAACACATAATTAATAACGTATTCGAAGATGAAAAAGATTATTCTAATGGCAGCTGCAATGATTGGTTTTGCTACAGCTGCGTCGGCTCAAACGTTTGAGAACGGAACAAATAATATTACAGCTACGCTCGGCTTTGGTGGCGGATATGGAGTGCCTGTAGCCCTTTCATACGAAAGAGGTGTTTTGGACTTTGCTGCGGATCATAAGTTGGGTGTTGGAGGTTATATTGGCTTCGGTGACTCATATTTCTTCCCTGCTGCGGAGTGTAACTATCACTATGTGGGTGTTAACAAACTTGACCTTTACGGTGGTGTGCGTCTTGGTTTCTTGACTACATCTAATGGCTCGGCAACAAGTAGCATGGGTACTTCATTCGACATTGGTGCTAACTATTATTTCAGCAGCAATTGGGCTATCAATGCTGAGATTGGGACAGGTCTTGGAGCGTTGAATTTGGGCGCTACATATCGTTTTTAAGGACGATTATTGACATGATAAAATAACCGCAGACCTTTTTCTGCGGTTATTTTTTTTTATTACGTTACATGCTACCTCTATCAAGTAGGGGAAAACAATTATATATCGAGTAGTTTATTGCTCTTTAGCTTCTCGATACGCTTAATAGTATTGTTAGAAACCTTATTGTGTCTTAGCGCACTTGTGTAGTTGCTGTACGAATGTATATTTGACCCGACAAAATCGTAGAGAGACTTCTTTAAGAGATATTTTGATTTTGATTGTCGCAATCCTCCATAACATCCCGATACGGATAAAATATTTAATTGAAAAAGAACGCCCATCTCCTTAAGCTCAGCATACTCAGCTCGGCCTAGATGTCGATAATTTTCGGGGTGTGCTAAAATCACGGTATATCCAGCAGAGATTATATCCGAGATTAAATTTTTTACATCAACTAACATGTCAGAATTGTGCAACTCAATGAGCAGATATTTTCCTAATAATGTTAATAAATCTCCCGATTTTAAATGATTTTTAAAGCTGTCATCAAGCGCATATTCTGCCGCTAATTCAAGCTCAATTTTACCTACGTATGCTTTCTTAAATTCGCTGAATTTTTCACGAAGCATAGTGGCATTGTTCTCTGGATAGTCATTTCCAATACTTGGAGTGACTATAATTTTTTTAACTCCTAATGTCTCAAAATATGATAATACTTTAAGTGCTGAATCAAGGGAGTGTACACCATTATCTACACCTGGCAGTATGTGATTGTGCATATCTACCATGTTAGAGAAACATTTCGAAAGTTCACTTTTCTTGAATAAAAACATAAATATCTTGGTTAGGTTAAATATTGGTACGTTTATTACTGTAAGTGTATCTTTTACACCGACAAAGATAATATAAATATTCTTTAAAAGAGCATAAAATTATACCTTATTTAGTCTTTATTTTCAAATCAGCCTTAGTGTGAGTTATAACTACGTTTTTATTAAGTATTTATTTTGTTTAGAAGTGGAATTAGGTGGTAAATGAGATATTTTAGGGGAGTTCTAATAATTCCCTGATTTTAATTTTTAGTTAATAATTGCCCATTTTTGATTTTGCAAAAGTGGGTTGTAGTGGCTCTACCACCGATTTTTGAAAAATCGAAAAGGGGTGATTAGTAGCTGAAAAGTATTTTAGGGAATTATTAGAACTCCCCTTTATAATATGTGACACAAAAAAAATGTTTCAATAGATGTGTTTTAAATTTTTTTTGTACTTTTGTCATGTTCAACATATCAGCAAAGGCAGGGAAACCTGTCTGCTGCAAAGCAGGGTATTCTTATACCCTTGCTTCATTATATCTGCACGTGTGGTTTCGCCCCCGTGCAGGATATTAATGTACTTGCATGCCTTTGCTGGTGTTGAACAACGGGTCAGCGAAATCACTTTTTTTTATCTGCTTTCATGGCTCAAAGTAATTTAAACCATTAAAAACTTAAGGCTATGGAACAACAAAGACACAAGGTGAGACTCACCACCACATCATCTTTCGATCTCGAAAAAGATGAAATCAAAAGACTCTACATCTATCTATCTCTTTTTCAATATCGGTCACTTCGGGTTCCCGATTATCGTGAACATCGACTTTTTGAGACTCTTGAAAAGGATTTTAAAAAATATTATGTCGAAATGCAAAAGCAGACTGAACAAGATCCAAATAATTTAATACTGAATAAAATTCGAGCTTTCTTCGATATTCATTATAAACACCTTAAGGAGATTGGTGACGAATATAGAGCAATAGAATAAGTGATTTTTTGTAATGCAGCTCCTTGAGCTGCTCGCCCTCTGCGCATTTTTTTCTCTGAAAAAAATGCTTTTTGAGGAGGGAGGGCGACCACTTTCTTAACGTCGGGGACTGTGCTCATGCCGCACGGGCACCAGACATAGTCTGGACAGAAAAACTTCGTTTTTCACCCCCTTAATATAAAAGTTTTGTGATCGCTTCATGTCCCTCTTCGTCTAAGGAGAGGGAGTAATTGTTCACGAAAAGTGAAATGTGATTGTCGATTACCGAATCATCGAGTTCTTGTGCATGCTCCTTGATAAATGGGCGTGAGGCTTGCGGGTTCGCAAAGGCATATTCAATGCTTTGACGGAGCAAAATTTCGAATTTTGATTTGATTTGTGGGTCGATAGTGTTGCGCATGACTATTGCGCCCAGAGGTAAGGGAAGCTGCATCTTTTCTTCCCATAATAGGCCGAGGTCGGCAACAAGTTCTAGGTTGCGCTCTGCGTATACAAAGCGGCCTTCGTGGATCAATACTCCTGCGTCGGCTTCTCCATTTTCTACCGCTTCAGCGATTTTTGAGAAGAGCATCGGTTGTTGCTGCTCTATGGATGGGTAGAGGCGTGTAACAAGCGCTGAGGCTGTTGTGTGCAGGCCTGGAACAAGGATATGTTTAATTGGGCGTGTGGAGCCTTTTGGTTTTACCAATAGAGGGCCATTGCCACGCCCAAGAGCTGCACCACTCCCCAAGAGTGAGTAGTGGTGAGCTATATGAGGCAGCACAGCACAGCTAATTTTCGAGATGTCGGCATTGGCATTGAGAGCACGTGTGTTGAGCTCCTCGATGTCATGATATTCAACCTCGAAGTGTAGCGAATGTGTGTCGATGCGCCCATTGATGAGCGCATCGAACATAAATGTATCGTTTGGACAGGGTGAGATATGTAATGTGAGGGGTCTCACGATTATTCCACCTCCCATGTTTCGCCCGAGTAGAGCAGATCCTCAACACTCTTGATCTTTGATTTCTCAGCTACAAGCTCCAATTGAGCCTCTACAGCTTGGTCGTAGACTTGTGGGTTGTCGAAGCTACGGATTACGCCCAAGGCTACTGGGAGCTCAGGGTATTTCATTGCTGCAAGCATATTGTGGAGTGTTGTGTCGGCAGTGTATGCGTCGTGTGTGAGGACATTGTCGATTGTGTAACCATCTTCACCGATTGTAACCGCTTTTAGGCGCATGTTTTCGAATACTAGACCCTTTTGGTTCTCCGCTCCGAAGGTCATTTTTTCACCATGTTTTAGCACGATTGTGTTCTCGGCACGTTTAGCTTTGTCGCCTGCGAACTCCATGTATGTTGTTGTGTTGAAGATAACGCAGTTTTGAAGTACCTCGACAACTGAAAGACCTTTGTGAAGTCCTCCTGCAACCAAGCACTCTTCGGTTAGCTTCAACTCGATGTCGATCGAGCGTGCGAAGAATGAACCTTTAGCTCCGATAACAAGTTCTCCTGGATTGAAGGGGCTCTCAACGGTTCCGTAAGGTGATGTTTTGGTGATACGGCCTAGCGGTGTTGTTGGTGAGTATTGACCTTTGGTAAGTCCATAGATCTCGTTGTTGAAGAGCATGATGTTAAGGTCGATATTGCGACGGATGGCGTGGATAAAGTGGTTACCACCGATTGCCAATGAGTCACCATCTCCCGTTGCTACCCAAACGCTAAGGTCTGGATTTGCTACCTTGACTCCCGTTGCTACAGCTGCTGCACGTCCGTGGATTGTGTGGAATCCGAATGTGCGCATGTAGTAGATAAAACGTGAGGAGCATCCGATACCTGAGATAAAGGTGAATTTATTGTGTGGGATTGCACGTTGCTCAGCAATTTTTACACATGAGCGTTGTACAGCGCTCAAAATTGCGTGGTCTCCACATCCTGGGCACCAGCGCACCTCTTGATCGCTTTTGAAGTCGGCAGGGGTATATATGCAGTTTGGTTTCATAACTTTACTCTTCGATTAATTTGATAAACTTTTCACTTAGCTCCTCATAGGTGAAAGGTAGACCCTCGCACTTGTTGATTTGGTGGAAATTGACGTGTGGGAAATTTTGACGTAGGTAACCTACAAATTGTCCCATATTGAGCTCACATACTACAATTTTTGAGAAACGTGAGAAGATCTCCTCGACTCCGTGCGCAAGTGGCATGATGTAGTTGAAGTGACACAATGAGACGCTTTTTCCCTCTTCGATCATCTTTTCAACGGCTGTGGTCAAGTTTCCTCTTGTTCCTCCCCAACCTACGACCAATAGTTCGCCACTCTCGGCTCCAACGTCGATGGTTTGTGCAGGGATGTAGTCGGCAACTTTTGCAACTTTCTCAGCACGTGTGTTGACCATTGCTTGGTGGTTGGCAGGTACCGTTGAGATTGATCCTTTGAGTTGATCTTTCTCCAAACCTCCGATACGGTGTTGCAAGCCGTCGACACCTGGGAATGCCCAGCTACGTGCTAGGCGCTCGTTACGTGCGTATGGCATAAATGGTGATCCATCCTCTGCTGGTGTTGCCACTGGCGCTGTGATTGATGGGTAGTCTTTCATTGATGGGATGTGCCATGCTTGAGAGCCATTTGCGATAAAACCGTCGGTTAGCAATATTGTTGGGGTCATGTGCTCTAGTGATAGGCGGCTCGCCTCGAATGCGTAGTGGAAACAGTCGCTTGGTGTTGAGGCTGCAACTACGATAAGTGGAGCCTCTCCGTTACGGCCGTATAGGGCTTGTGAAAGGTCACTCTGCTCGGTTTTTGTTGGGAGTCCTGTTGAGGGGCCTCCACGTTGAACATCGACGATAACCAATGGAAGCTCTGCCATTACTGCAAGTCCGATTGCCTCGCTTTTTAGCGATAGACCTGGGCCTGAAGTGGTTGTTACAGCGAAGTTACCTGCGTAGGCTGCTCCGATAGAGGTACATATTCCTGCAATCTCATCTTCGGCTTGAACCGTTTTAACTCCAAGATCTTTGCGTTTTGCAAGCTCTTCGAGGATTACCGTTGCTGGAGTGATTGGGTATGATCCACAGAAAAGAGGTAGTCCGCTCTTCTCGGCAGCAGCGCATAGTCCCCATGCTGTAGCTACATTTCCGCTGATTGAACGGTAGGTACCTGCTGCAAGTGGTGCCGCTGGTGTGACGTAGGTATTTGCGAAGGCGTGCGTTGCAGCTCCGTAATTGAATCCCGCTTTGATCGCTTTGATGTTAGCCTCGGCGATAAGTGGGTTTTTCTTTGCAAATTTTGTCTCTAGGAAGCTCTTTGCGTGATCTTCATCCATGTTAAATAGGTAGAAGCAGAGACCTAGGGCAAACATATTTTTACATTTGACAACCGATTTGTGATCTAGTCCAGTGTCGGCCAAAGCATCCTTGGTCATTGAGGTGATCGGAGCGATAACCATATTGTAACCCTCCAAACCAAGTTCGGCAACTGGATCTAGGGTTGTGAAACCAGCTTTTGTTAGTAATGATTCGGTTAGAGTGTCGGCATCGAGGATTACCGTTGCGTCGCTCTTCAACCATTGTCGATTTGCCTTTAGTGCCGCAGGGTTCATCGCTACAAGTACATCACTGTAGTCACCTGGATTGTCGAGGTTCTTAGCTGAGAAGTGTACCTGAAATCCTGAGACTCCAGCTACTGTTCCGTGCGGTGCTCTAATCTCTGAGGGGTAATCTGGAAAGGTACAGATGCCATTTCCTCGTAGCGCAGAGGTCTCCGAAAAGAGGGTTCCAGTGAGCTGCATGCCATCGCCCGAGTCACCCGAGAAGCGGATAACTACGTCGTGTAGCTCTTTAATGTTGGTTTCTTTCATGTTGAGATATATGTTAATTTGTTTGATAGCTTGTGTCGTTATATGTGTCGGGGCAAATATAAGAGATTTTAATCGAAAAAACGAATGTTTCAGGTAAAAAAGGGCGATAATTACTAAAAAAATTTAACAACTGATGGGATAGCATATTTAGGCCAAAATATACAATATTTGAACTTATAGTTAAATTCGTATGTTAAATTACTTGACTTTTGCATTTTCGTGTTGTATATTTGCATTGTCAATAACTGGTGATAACGTTTGTCGAATGGTCAAAATTTGCTTTTGAGGTGCAGCGTTATCCACATACTGCTAACAAACTATAAACAACATTTTAACATAGTTATCAACATGGATATTACACAACTTGAAAAGAACATATCACGCCTTGCAGCAAAGCAAGGTTACCACCCTTTGATAGTCTCGGAAGAGGGGTTGGAGAAAGAGATTAAACGATACCCAGTCGCTTGGATTCAACTGCCTTTGGTTTTATATGTTGAGGGTCGAGACGAGGGTGTTATATGTCACCAGATTACCGTCGCTCTGCTCGACAATTATAGCCGCCATAGCTTTGAAGATAAGAGTAATAGATTGGCTCAAATGCAGGCTGATATGGTTGATATTATGACTCGCCTGAGCAGCTGTGAGGGTATCGTCGAGTTGGATGCAATGACCATCACGCCACGCGTTACGCATACTACTCGACATGGTGACGTTGCGCAGATTTGTCAAGCGTCTGTAGTTTCATATTTTTAAACATTTCGAGCAGTAATAATTAACCCAATTAACAATGATTTTTCTATGTTTACTAACATTCCGAACAATTTCTCCTCGCTGTGGGGAGAGCTCCCTTATGAGTATAATATTACCGACTCGACAAATTTCATAATTGAGATTATCGAGAGTTCAAGTAGAGATATTCTTGGAGTTAAAAAATTTTACTCTTCGAGTAGCGCAAAGCTAAATTTAGCACCTCTTTTATTCGAAACTATGTTGCCTGATGCTTCGCAATTGCAATTTTCTACGACAATTACTGCCGCATGTGGTTTTCCCGCTGTCGCTTTAAGTGATACGCAAAGTGAGAGCGAGCGTCGAACATTTAGTTACGCTAGAGGGGATGTTTCGCCTTATACTTTTCTTACATCGATGCCTGGTAATAGATTGCTCTATGATGGTGAGTGTGATATTATTACGCTTCTCGCACCAAGCGAAACTACACTGAGTTATTCGATCTCTGGTATTAGGTTTTCGGATCGTGAGACGGTGGAGATTTCGAGTGGGGATTATACTTTTAACACAGATGCTCTACATCATTATATTGTGGCTGAGAGCTATAGTGAGGAGTATTGCGCCCTTTATTACACGCTTTATGAGGAGCAGGAGGCAATTGCCACTTATAATTATACTTTGATGGCCGATTACACCTCTGGCTATCGAGTGGCCTGGATCTCGTCGATGGGAAGTATCGAGCACTATACTTTCCCAGTGATTGAGGAGCAGAGCTATTTGAGTAGTGGCGCAACGGTTAAGACGCTTCGTTCGGCTTATGGAACGGCTACGGAGATTGAGGCTCTTTCGGAGATTTTGAGCTCACCTCGGGTTTGGAGAGTTGATGCCGATGAGTATACTCTGTTGGAGGTTATAACCACCGAGCAGCAGATACGCTGTGATGGGGCGCTTATGATCGCAACAATAAAGGTGCAGGAGAATGGTTGAGGTTAAGATTGATGGTGTGCCATGTGATTTTCAGACCGAGGAGTCGATAGCATTGGCTTATAGTTGCACCGATTTGGTAGATTTGGAGAGTGGTCGTGAGGGGAGCACCGTGAAGTTTATTTTGCCGCTTAACGCAACCAATGTTGCTATTTTTGGCGTTGAGGGGGATGTGCATGCTGAGACGAAGTTTAATACCGAGTGGCATTCGATGTCGATAGTGATGGATGGGCTTACCATTTATGAGGGTACTGCTTATTTGATGCAGAGCGTTTGGGGTTCCGATGAGAATTATTTGGAGGTTGAGTGTCGGGGAGGTGTTGTTGCTTGGGCGGATAGCGCTGCCGATACGCTTTTCAAGGAGATTGCTATTGATTTCTCTAGCACCCTCACCGAGGCTAATATTAAGGCGAGCTGGGAGAGTGACTCACCGATTAAGTTTTTCCCGATTGTAAGGGACTCTTATGAGGATGAGGGGGCTTCGAGTGATGTTACGGGGGTGAGGCTGTTGCGTTCGATTGATGATTATCATCCGTTTATTCAGATTTCGGCTCTCTTTGATGCGATCTTTACTTCGGCTGGGTATACCGTGTCGAGCAACACGATTGGTGATGAGCTTTTTTCTAAGCTCTATATGAGTGGGGATTATAGTTCGGCCGAGAATGAGGCTGCCGCAGAGTATATGGGTTTTTATGTTAAGCGTGCTGAGGATTGCTCGACGACAACCGACACCATGGGGCGGATTTCTCTGTCGCCTTATGATGGGGTTAATACTGTTGGTAATTTGGTCGATATGTCGACCTTGGAGAGTGATTCGGAGTGCTATAATCATGGAGATGTGTTGCAGGTGGATAATAAGGCGATTATCTTCAAGCCGCTCACTTCGATTAGTGTTGGGTTTGAATATTATCTGCATTATACTTGTGACTGCTCGATTGAATCTCGGAGCACATTGAAGGGTATTAATCGACTCAACACCATTGATAATGGTTCGGTGAGTTGGGAGATTACCAATCGGAATATTGACCAACGAGATAATATTTCATCGGGGATCTCTTATAAGCTCTTTATATTTGATTTTGAGAGTGGGGGTAGTTTTAGGCTTTATAGTCTTAACTCTTCTGGGGCGACTTTAGCTTATTATGATCTTTCGGATCAGGTGACTTCGGTGACCTTTAGTTCGGTACCCTCGTCGCTGGTATTGTATCAATATATTGATGGTACATACATCACCTACGACAGCGATTGGGCTCTATATTTTGGGTATGTTGAACTTGTTACCTCCACCGAGATTAAGATTACCGTGCGCAGTGCACCAAAGACATATTCACCCTCTTCACCTATGGAGTTTGAGTTTCAGCTTTTGGAGGGTGCCGATGTGGGGGTTGATTTTACTCTGCACAGTGATACTTCGATTCGTCCCTATTTTTCGGCCTATCCAGGTTATAATTCTGATCTTACTTTCGAGACTATTGGTCAGCACTCTTTTTCGGCGCTTGATTTTCTTACGGCAATGCAACATCTTTTTAATCTTCGTTTTTCGACGAATGAGGCGGCTAAGGAGGTGACCATCGAGTGTTTCGATAATTTTTATAATGGGATTGAGTGGGATTGGAGCGATAAGGTTATCGAGGATGAACCGATTGAGTTTGCCGATTGGGCACACTCGACACATCGACTCACAACGTATGGTTATCAACAGACCGACGGTGTAGTGCAGAGAATGGGCGAGAGCGATAATAAGTATTTTGGAGAGTGGAGTTATGAGGTTGACTCCTATGCCGCTTCGAGCACCGATCAAACGCTACTCAATCCGATCTTCTCGGCCTCGACAAACGATGAGGATGGAGTGTTGGTTGTGGGCGACAGGGATGATTTGGAGTTGGTTAATTCACTGAGTTTCTCGCCTCGTATTGTTCGATATTTTGGACAGATGGAGGTGGAGAATGAGAATTACACCCTGCCTTATGTTGCCTTTCATGATCCCGATGAGGGTTTTACGCTCTGTTTTGAGGATCGGGACGATACCGAGGGTCTTAATCGACTATATCAAAGCGAGGTGGAGCTTCTGCGACGCTCGCAAATTATTTCGCTGAGTTTAAATCTCTCGGCTCTGGATTATTCGAATCTCTTTGAACCGCATGCCGATGCTGCGTCGCCAAGGAGTCGATTCTATTTTGAGCTGTGCGGTGAGAGTTTCAAGACTATTTTATATGGTATCGAGAGTTTTAACCCCGTGAGTGGAGTGGCGAAATGTTCTTTTTTAACAATTAATTAAACTTTATGCAAAACATTAAAATTAAGAATGCTCTCGATCTATGTGTGATAGATATTGAGGGCGCAATAGGTGTGGCCGAGGAGTGGCAATTTGAGAATGCTGGAGAGCGTGTTGCCACCTATGAAAAGTTCCGTGAGTGCGTGGCACAGATCGAAGCGTTGGAGGCGCAGAGCGTTGTTGTCAATATTCGCTCAACGGGTGGCGATGTGGGGGATGCAATGTTGATCTACGAGGCGTTGGCTTCGCTCAATATTCCAATTACAACACGCTGTTATGGATATGTTGCCTCGGCAGCAACCGTTATTGCGCAAGCTGCCTGGGAGGGTGAGCGTCAGATTTCGGCTAATGCTCTCTATTTGGTGCATAACTCAACTTGTGCTGCCGAGGGTAATGCTGCCGATCTTTCTGTCAGAGTCGATCTACTTCTGAAAACCGATGAGCGCTTGGCAGAACTTTATGCTCGTCGCTCAGGTCGCTCGGTCGAGGAGTTTAGCTCGCTGATGGCCGAGGAGGGTGGCAATGGTCGTTGGCTCACAGCCGAGGAGGCTATCGAGGCAGGTTTGGCCGACTCGATTATTGACTCTGCTACGCAAACGAGTGACGACAATTCGTCGATCAAGAATTTTTGGCGCAAATTGGGGGCTAAACTTGGGTTATCAACCTCAGAGGAGGTGTGCGGTCAGCCCCTGGAGACACCTCAAAATAGCCATAATGTACTCCACGATGCGCTCGGTGGGGAGCTTGCAGAACAACAAACCTATCAATCGGGTATAGTTTTCGAGGAGAACCAAGCAGCTGCGCAACCGACAATCCTTAAACAGGTTGAGGATCCATCACTCTCGGAGGTGACACCGAGCAAAAATCATCAAGCGTATAACAATGACATTAGAGCCTTCAAAAAATAGGTGAGGCGGTCATATTTTTTTTCAAACTAAATAAAATTAAAACAAAACTATGAGTTACATTGAATCAGCGAAAAGCTATACAGGAAACGATCTTGAAACTATTTTCTTCCGCCCTATGCTATCGGGCCCATCAGCCCAGGATTTAGGCGTTCGAGTAATCTATAATATGCCAATCCCGACAACCGTGCAGTTGTGGAGCAGCCCATCGAATGTGTTGCAAGCCTATAATACCAACGGCTGGTCGGGAGGAAACTCAGCGACAAAACAACAAAAGACAATCAACTTGGAGCGCATCAAGGCAGAGATGGGATTCTCGGCATCCGATTACTTCTCGCTTGTATTTGAGCAAATTGCCTCTCGTTCGGATGTAAATATGGATGATCTTACAGGCACAGAGTTGGAGACAGCCGAGACTGAATTGTTCCGTCGTGCCATTGCAGAGTCTATCCGCACAACAATGTGGATTGGTGATACTTCGAGAGATACCTATTACAATACTTTTGATGGTTTCCTAAAGTGCATTGCAGAGTATGTTGACGATGAGGCAATCCCAACAGTTGAGTATAAAGAGGCAGATATGGCCGATGCTGACACCTCGGTAGGTATCTTCGATGATCTTTGGGCTGGTGCAAACCAAAAACTTAAGGATCTTAAGAGCGAGGGTGAGTTGGTATACTTCGTCACTTCGGATGTTTATAACCTTTATGAGAAATATCTTGACGATAAGGGTGTCGATGCGGCTTACGTAGACTCGATTAATGGTCGTCAAAGTTTGATGTATCACGGTATCCCTGTTATCGACCTTCATATTGGTAGCTACCTCGGCATTTCTGACTTCGACACATCGTTTGCAATCCTTACAGATCGTCGCAACCTTGTTATGGCGGTTAACACAAGCGACTTCCCAGGCTCAGAGGTTAGAATGTGGTATAATCCCGATATGATGGAGAATCGCCAACGAGCAACCTTTATGATGGGCTGTGACGTATTGGATGAGGATATTATCGCATACGCACATCTTGTAGCTACCGCATCGGACTCTGACTCGCAAACTCTTTAAGCTATGGAGAGCACAATTAGACCGCTAGGTGGCATTGCAGCTCTAACTTTAGGTGTCGCCTCCCTCTCGGGGGTGGCACCTACTCTAAGCGAGGATGATAATGGAGTTCAAATTCCACTGCTCGAAGATCGTTCAACCTATAGCGAAACGGTAACCTATATCGGTCACTGTCCAAGCGTGAAACATTCGCTACAGATTATCACGCCACTTGAATATACTCTCCCCGAGGAGCTCCAAGAGGGACTCGATCGAGGTTTCGTAGCTTTGGTTTCGCTCAACTCCAAGGGAGAAATAAGTGTCGGCTGGAGTGAAGAAGCTGCCTCGGATAGAGCATTACGGCTCGTAAGTTGCTCTACATTGAGTGGCGAGAAGCCTGCCTCACGAGGTTATAAGGAGTGGCTATTTGAGTCCACCGATGGAGTACAAAATATTTAAGGGGGGCTAAGTAGAGTAAAACAATTATTGCCATACTTAATTTCTCCCTCAACAATAAAAAAATGTTATTATGACCAAAACAAAAATTGGTGTCAACAATAGCCATGACCCACACACGCTTATCGGCAATCGAGCAAGTGTGAGCGATAAATATTGGCGTTGGGGCGACGATAATCTCTTTCCGTTGGCCTTAGCTCAGATGTCGAGACGCTCGACCATTCACCGACGTATAATCAACGATAAAGCCGATTACATTGCAGGCAAGGGGCTCGTTGTGAATCCTGAAATGACGCTCACAACAAAATTTGTCGAAAGCGTAAACGGAAATAACGAGACTCTGCGTCAACTACTTTATAAACTATCATTCGATAAGGCTCTCTTCGGAAATGCCTTTATTGAGATCATCACCGATGCTTCGCATAGCTTTTTGAGTCTCTATCATCATGATGCCTCACACTGCCGAGTATCGAAAAATGAGGGACATATTTTGCTCCACCCAACATGGATCAATATCAAACATAAAGAGTTAGTGGAGCTACCTCTTTACCCTCTCTTCGAGCCTCAGGAGGATGGCACACTGCGTTCGATGATTCATTATAAAGATTATGAACCCACCTTTGAACATTACGGAGTTCCGCCATATATTGCAGGCATGAATGTCTCGGCAATAGCCTATAAAACCGATATGTGGAATATCTCACGTCTCGAAAATTCATTCCAAATGTCGGGTGTGATGCTTCTCGATGATGCTGTAGACTCCGAGGCTGAGGCTGAAAAGGTTGTCCGCTCAGCTCAAGAGCGCTTTGGGGGTAAACCTGGACAGGTATTATTCGTCGTAAAAGATGGTAGCGATACGGATAACTCTCGATTTATCCCTCTCTCAGCCTCTAGTGATGGAGATTGGATTGATCTGCACGATCAGGCAGTCTCAGATATTGTTATTGCTCACTCTTGGTTTAGGGCTCTCAGCGGCTTGGATTACACCTCTTCATATAGCTCTGAGCGCATAATTCACGAATATGAAATTGCCCTCAACACAATCATCCTCTCAGAGCAAGAAGAACTTCTGGAGCCTATCAAGATGCTTATTCAGCAATTCTTGGGAGAATCGACCGAGTCACTTATGATCGTTAACCGAGCACCATCGAGCACAAAACCAGACTATATGAAAGTGTGGGAGGCTCGCAAAGCAGAGGGTTTAGAGTATGACCCTGAGGATCCTGCGCAACAGATCTTCTTGGCTCAATTATCATCGAGCACATTAACCGCAAATCAATCATAAAGCTATGAGTATAAAATTATTAATGACCCCATCGGAGGTTATCGACTATGCTTTTGCTACGGGCGAGTATGTCGCTATGGGGGCAATCACCGAGAGTGCAATCTTAGCGGCTCAGCAACGTTATCTAACTCCAGTCTTGGGAGAAAAATTATCTCAAGCGGTAGCCGATGGCCGCTATGAATCACTCAGGGAGGATTACATCGCTCCGACACTTGGAATTTTGGCTCGTATTGAGTCTAATCTTGCAGCCTATCCACCGACAGTAGCGGAGCGTCAGCGAGGTAAACTTTTCCTCACGACACTCTCCGATTATCTTAACACGCACTCCAAAGAGTTTGCAGAATATGATGCAGAGGAGAATGTTATGAATCGTTGCATGTTGGTTGGCGGCTACGTTTTTTAGAGTTTCACATGTACCCCAAGCTGATCCAACTCGATTTGGGTTCAAACACCAAAGGTGTTTGAAAAATTTTAGGCTGGAGTATTTTGGACAAATTTATTTGATCCAAAATACTCCAGCCTAAAATCTTAAAACTGGAAGTTTTAAGCCCAAAGCGCAAGAGGAGAATGCACCAGCGGGGGTGCTATCCCCGCCGCTGCCCGCGCAGGGCAGTCCTCAACATAAGAGAGGTCGCCTATTCGTCACGTTGACAGCGAACCTGCATACCATTAGCTCGGTAATATGATGATGTTTGAATTACGCTATTTGCGGGCTCATCTTGGTCATAGGCGAAATACATTGCGTATGACGAATTATTTGTCGATGCGTCAGGTGCTGTAGTCCAATAATACCCCACCCATGGTGCTGGGCTACTCTCATTAAGATTATAATTATGAATCTTACCTGTTAGGTAGGTGCGACGACCGAGACCCATAAATAGTGCGCTATTTCCTGCTGAGTCGCTAAGATCCCAGCCGTAGTTGTTGGCAATATCTGTCATCTCGTCTGATGTGAGTGTTGGGATCATCAATCCGCTGAATACCTCTGGTGAGGCTACACGCCATCCCTTTGGACATGGGTCATTCACGGTCTTTACGTCACTCCAGAGAGCGTCTGAGTGGTTCGAATATAACCAGTCGTATGACGAGTCCTCAACGCCCAAGATGAACGATAATGGATTCTCGATAGCGTAACTTTGCTTTCCGATGCTCGATGTAGACTCCTCGTAGCTGATATATGCTGTCGATAGTGCCTCGTTGTACATAACGGCATCTGAGCCTCCCGAAGCATCGAAGTATAGAGCACCTACGAATGGATCTTTACGTCCCCATTGGTAATACATGCCATATGATTGAAGTATCGAATAGTAATCATATGTTGAGTTGTTATTTGCTCCAAGGTTACGAGTCATGAGTGTTGTGTTGTTGAGCGTAACTTCACGGTCAGCCTCTGGGTACTCGGTAACCCACACATGCCAGCTCCAAAGAATATCGCCCGAAGCGTCGTATGCTGCGATAACAACATTACCCTCGATAATATCATCATATTCATCGTCACCGTCGTAATCATTCTCATCGTAGGCAACGTGGAACTCAATTCTATCGTCTACAAGACGTGTGTATGAGACTGGTGAAGGTGTAGTTTTCCATAGGATGCTAACCTCCGTTGGTGAGATTGTTCCTTGGTTCTCACCGATTATTGTTGCGTTATATGAATAAATTGTATTTGGCTGAGTCACAAGGAAGCTATTTGCTTGTTGATCTTCGAGGCTCACCTTCTCGTTGTCGGTTGTACCGAGTGTAAGATAATCGTAAGTGTAGTTATCATCTGGAGAGATCGCCGTGAATGTTACTGACGAAGAGTCCAAACTTGCCTCGAAATCCTCCATTGTTGTTGGGCCGTATACCGTCACGGTTGCATTAGCACGGCTGATGATGATCTCCCAGCCATCTGGAACGTCATCTTCATCGTAGGAAATCTCCACGATGTTGCTTCCTGTATATGAAATAACAATCGAATCATCCAGCTCTGAGAAGTATATCTTCGATTGAGATAAGAGTAGTGATGCGTAGACTTCATCACTATTACATGACGAAAATAGTGTAGAGATAGCAACTACAAGCAACGTGAGGTAGGAATAAAATTTATTCATATTTATCTGTGTTCTTAATTTTCAGTTTTTTGTGTTCAAATATCTTGCAAAGATACATTTTTATGTGATATAACTGCTCTACTTTGGCAAATATTATTGGGTAAAGGTATAATATTTGTGCTTAGCAAATTATTATTTATAAATTTGTATCACCATGAAAGATCTTAAAGTGATGATTGGGAGCAATCCAGCGCCCTCAAAAATACACATTACTGTAACGGAGAGAGGGCCTTATTTAGTATACGGAGCACCTCCACTATTTCAAGAATTTATTATTTCCGATGAGTTGGGAGAGTGTAAATATTACCAAAAAGGGGCGGAATATTCCTCCGAGGAAGAGCCGACAGCTCTTTGTCGTTGCGGACATTCCAAAAAACATCCCTATTGTGACTCTTCGCATAGGACGGCCGCTTGGGACCCTACACTGACTGCCTCCAAGGAGTCGCTACTCAGCAGTGCCGATATTATCGAGGGGGAGGATTTGACGCTGCTCGATAATGATAAATATTGCGTTTATGCACGTTTTTGCCATCCTCAAGGTGGAACGTGGAGGCTCACCGAGGAGTCGAGTGATCCGGCGGCTCGACGTGAGGCAATTCGTCAAGCATCACACTGTCCCGCAGGACGTTTGACAGCGTGGGGGATTAATGAGGATAGACCTTATGAGCCTGATTTAAAACCGAGTATTTCACTTTTGGAGGATCCCTCAATTGGTGTTTCGGCAGGGCTGTGGATAAAGGGTGGTATTGTTATGAGTCGGGAGAGTGGCGAGAGTTATGAGGTGCGTAATAGAGTTGTGGCTTGTAGGTGTGGTGCTTCGCATAATAAACCCTATTGTGATGGTAGCCATGCGCAACGGCAATGGCATGATGGACTCGAAGAGAGACCGCAAGAGGTGAAGGAAGAGGTGTTTGCTTAAGGTTTGATTGTGGCTCTGATTTTTTAATTGGGGCTGCTTTTTTTGTGTAATGTTCGCCCTTTCTCGACCGAGGACTGCCCTTGCAGCGGGCAGCCGCCAGGCACAGCCTGGACAGAAAAACTCCGTTTTTCACCTTTTTTATGCGTTTCTACCTAAAATTAGTTGCTAAAGAGGAAGTAAAAGCAAATTCTAACTTTTTATTGTTATCTTTGCATTTTGGTTTACTATACTTTAGAATGAAATTTACTTTACAACATACTGCACCCAATAGCTGCGCTCGTGCTGGTGAGTTCACCACAGATCATGGCGTGGTGCAAACTCCAATTTTTATGCCCGTAGGTACGGCAGCAGCGATGAAAGGAATCTTTCACCGTGATGTCGAGCAAGAGGCTAAGGCTCAGATAATATTGGCGAATACTTATCATCTTTATATGAGACCTGGAATGGAGATTATCGAGAAGGCGGGAGGCGTACATCGCTTCTCCTCTTGGGATAAACCGATGCTTACCGATAGCGGAGGCTTTCAGGTATTTTCGCTGGCGGGACGACGCAAGATCAAGGAGGAGGGTTGCCACTTTCAATCGCATATTGATGGATCACGACATCTATTTACACCCGAAAATGTGATCGACACGCAACGCACAATTGGAGCAGATATAATAATGGCATTCGATGAGTGTCCCCCAGGGGATGCCCCAAGAGAGTATGCGGCAAAGTCATTATCATTAACTCAACGTTGGTTAGATCGTTGTTTTGAGCAATTTGCAAAAACAGAGCCTAAATATGGACACAATCAGTCGCTATTCCCGATTGTTCAAGGGTGTGGGTATCCTGACCTGCGTGCTAAGGCGGCCGAGAGTGTGCAACAATATAATGCTGATGGTTACGCCATTGGTGGCCTCGCTGTGGGTGAGCCTACCGAGGTGATGTATGAGATGATTGAGGTGACAAATGCTGTCCTGCCAAAAGATAAACCGAGATATTTGATGGGTGTAGGTACCCCAATAAATATTTTGGAGGCGATAGATCGAGGTGTCGATATGTTCGATTGTGTGATGCCCACTCGTAATGGTCGCAATGCTCAGTTATTTACCTGGGAGGGCGTTATGAATATGCGTAATAAAAAGTGGGCGGATGATTTCTCGCCTATTGATCCCGCAGGTGAGGCATTTGTAGATCAACAATACAGTAAAGCATATTTGCACCATGTAACCCGTTGTAATGAGATGTTGGCAGCTCAAATTTCGTCGCTTCACAATGTAACTTTTTATCTAAGTTTGGTGCGTGAGGCACGTCGTCACATTATCGCAGGTGACTTCGCTCAATGGAAAGTGGGCGCTGTGGAGAAGCTAAGCCGTCGATTGTAACGTCGATTGTATTTAAAAGAGAATTAGAGAGATGAAGATTAAATTTCCTGGAATAAAGATATTGGATCGCTACATTATTGGTAAGTTCCTGTCGACATACTTCTTTGCTATTGCGCTGATTATCGTTATTGTGGTGATCTTCGACTATGCCGAGAAGCTCGATGATTTTACGCAGTTTAAGGCTCCGTTTAAGGCTGTGGTAATGGATTATTATATCAATTTTATCCCGTTCTTTATAAATCAGTTTAGCGGTCTATTTACATTTATTGCCGTGATCTTCTTCACCTCGAAGATGGCCTACAAAACCGAGATTATCGCAATGCTCTCGGGTGGAATGAGCTTTAAACGATTGATGTGGCCATATTTTGTTGGAGCGTTGATTATCTCGTCACTCTCTTTGACGCTTAATTTATGGGTTATTCCAGTTGCGCAAAAGAGTAGAATCGAGTTCGAGGGTCAATATTTAGCTCGAAAGCGAAATAAAACCTTTGACAAACATATTTATCGACAGATTGAGCCTGGAACATTTTTGTATTTGAGGAATTATAATGCAACTGGTAAAGCATCATTCCTCGCTTTAGAGAATTATACTGATGGGGCGCTTACGGCATCTTTGGAGGCTGGATCTGTGCAACTTAGCGATGAGACGGATCGTTGGACAGCGGCACGTTATGTTACTCGTTCGTTTGATTCGATTGGTAACGAGGTTTTCACACAACATCGAAATCTTGATACTCTAATCAATATCGACCGCAATGAGCTAGGTAAGGTCAATGAGCTGATAAAGACAATGCCTATTGATGAGTTAAATGAATTTTTGAGTCAGCAACGACACAAAGGTTCCGACTCAATCAAGATCATCGAGGTGGAGCGTCATGCACGTTTCTCCTATCCGTTGGCAACATTTATCTTGACTCTGATCGGTGTTTCGGTATCTTCACGCAAGGTTCGAGGCGGAACGGGTCTACATATCGGAATTGGTATTGGACTCTGCTTTTCGTATATTCTTATAACTCGCTTCTTCGAGGAGTTTGCCAAAAGCGGAAGTTTGGAACCTGGATTGGCCGTCTGGATACCAAATATGATATATCTATTTATCGCAATATATTTCTACATTAAAGCACCAAAATAGTGAATACTACAACTCAAAATATCGACCTAATAGCTCAAAAATGCACTTCTGGAGAGCGTATAACCACCGCTGAGGCTATCACCTTATGGAGGGAGGCTCCCTTGTGGCTGCTCTCGAAACTGGCCTTGCAACGTAAGCGAGAGGTGAGTGGCGATAAGGTTTTTTACAATCGTAATGTTCATATTGAGCCGACAAATTTATGTCGTTTTAATTGTCTCTTCTGCTCTTATAGACGAGGTAAGGGTGCACCCGATGCTTGGGATCACTCAGCCGAGGAGATCTATGAAATCGCTCGTGGGTATGTCGATAAGGGAATCACCGAGGTGCATGTTGTGGGTGGAGTTCATCCAGATCACACTTTAGATTTTTATATTGAGATTATTGCAGGCATCAAAGCAATCCTCCCCGAAGCGACAATCAAGGCATTTACAGCGGTGGAGCTTGCCGATATGATCGAGCGAGCGGGATTAAGCTATAAGGAGGGTTTAATACAACTTCAAAAGGCTGGTATGGAGTCAATCCCAGGTGGAGGAGCGGAGATCTTCGATGAAGAGTTGCGCAGTAAAATCTGCCCCGATAAAGGTTCAACGAAAGTATGGTTGGAGATGCACCGAACAGCACACGAATTAGGAATAAAGAGCAATGCAACAATTCTTTACGGTCACATGGAGAGCCTAGAACAACGCATTGACCACCTCAATCGCCTGCGAGATCTACAAGATCAAACAGGAGGTTTCAACGCATTTATACCGCTCAAATATCGAAATTTCGGAAACTCGATGAGTGAATTGGGTGAGGTCTCGATAGTCGAAGATATGAAGATGTTGGCGCTGAGTCGAATATTCCTCGATAATGTCCCACATATAAAATCATATTGGGTGATGTATGGTAAAGATACAACCGAGATGGCATTAGCCTTTGGAGCCGATGATATTGATGGCACAATCGACGACTCGACCAAGATTTACTCAATGGCAGGAGCCGAAGATAAACGCCCGAAGATGAACACCGAGCAGATGGAGAGTCTTATCCGTCGAGCAGGTTTCACCCCCAAAGAGAGAGATACACACTACAACGAAATAAAGAGATAGTATGAAGAGTAATACAACCGTTAAGAGAATTATAATTAATGCTGCACTTATCATTGCAGTTATCGTAGCGATAGCCGTTGCAGCACATTTTTTACTGAGAACAGCAACTCGACACGGAGTGCGTCGTGAGGTTCCAACCTTTACAGGTATATCGCTTGGTGAGGCTCAATTATTGGCCAAAAATAACGATTTGGAGCTATGTATCAACGACTCGTTATATGTCACCACAAAACCTGGAGGAGCTGTCCTAGATCAGCTTCCAGCGGCGGGGGTCAAGGTAAAACCTGGACGCACAATATATGTCGTAATCAACGCCTTCGGCAAAAGAATGGTCGAGGTTCCATACGTTGCTGATCGCTCCCTGCGTCAAGCAAAAAATATGTTGGATGTTGCAGGCCTAGAGATCAAGAGGATCAGCTATGTCGAAGATATGGCCACCAACTATGTTCTCAGCCAAAGTTACAATGGAAGAGCTATCACAAGTGGCTCCACCGTGGAGGCTCCCGTTGGCTCAGGCATTGAACTTACGGTGGGGGTTTCTGAGGCTCATCCAACAACGCTTACCCCAAACGTCATCGGTCTAAGCCTTAAAGAGGCAAAGAGTCGCATTTGGGAGTCGGGTTTAAATGTTGGCAAGATCACAGCCGACAACGGTGTGAAATTAGAGGAGAATACAACAGCTAAGGTTTACATTCAAGCATCCCTAGCCAATACAGAATCTCCATGGGGAGCACCTCTTAGTTTCACCCTCACCCTAGACCAAGGAAAGATCAACTCAGCGGTAGTCGAAGCACGTAAAGCGGAGGAAGAGTATGAAAAAGCATTAGCCGAGGGTCGACTCAATGGCGAAGAGGAAGAGGAAGAGGGAGAAGAGGAGAGCGAGGATGATCTCACAATAGATTTTTTTGAATAGACAATATACATAATGATAGATAATCAATACGCTGAGGCGTGGGACGAAGAGTTGGATCTTGAAGAGGCTCTCGAAGAGAATAACGTAGAGCCTGTCGAGGGTGAAGCTGTCGAGGGAGGTCTTTACGAGCACTTCCATTTTGTGGTGGATAAGGGACAAAAGCCAATCCGCTTAGATAAGTATCTCACACCACTTATGCGCAACGCCTCACGCAATCGTGTGCAGGATGCTGCCGACAATGGAAGAATCGTGGTCAATGGTAAGCCACAAAAATCAAGCTATAAAATTAAACCTCAAGATGATATTTCGGTACTTATGGATTACCCAAAGTATGAAAACGAGATCATCGCCGAGGATATTCCGCTCAATATTGTCTATGAAGATGATGATTTGCTGATCGTCAACAAGGAGGCAGGAATGGTCGTACATCCAGGTCATGGCAACTACTCTGGAACACTTGTTAATGCTTTGACGCATCATCTCCAAGGCCTTAGCCTATTGGAAGATAGCGACATGCGAGCAGGTCTCGTGCATAGAATCGACAAGAACACCTCTGGACTATTGTTAATAGCGAAGAATGAATATGCACACGCCTTTTTAGCTAAGCAGTTCTTCAATCACACAACCCGACGACGCTATGTCGCTCTGGTGTGGGGTAACTTCGAGGAAGATGAGGGAACGATCGTCGGCAATATTGGTCGTTCTCTAAAGGATAGACTGCGGATGCACGTCTTTGAGGATGGATCGGATGGAAAGCATGCTGTGACCCATTATAAAGTGCTGCAACGTTTCGGATATGTAACACTTGTTGAGTGTCACCTGGAGACGGGTCGCACACATCAAATCCGTATACATATGGCATGGAAAGGTCATCATCTTTTTAATGACGAGCGTTACGGAGGTGATAGAGTATTGAGAGGTACCACATTTACGAAATACAAACAATTTGTTGAAAACTGTTTTTCAATTCTGCCACGTCAAGCGCTACATGCTCAATCCCTAGGTTTCATCCACCCCACCACCAAGGAGGAGATCTACTTTGAAAGCGAGCTCCCCGAAGATTTCAAAGCTCTAATCAAAAAATGGGAAGGTTACTCGGTCAACAGCGCCTACACAGAAGAGGAAGAGTAAAAACAACTTAAACTTGAAATATCATGCCATACCTAGATCATAAATTCGAAGTTAACTCTTGCGACATGGATGTTTGGGGCTTTTTCAAACCCATATCAATTCTTCATGTTTGCCAAGATGTAGCCTACATGCACTCGTCAAAACATGGTTTCGGCTTCGATGAATTAATAAAACTCGGAGCCGCATGGGTTCTATCAAGAGTGAAAGTTGAAGCCGAAAGACTCCCCGCATGGCGTGAAAAAATTAGAGTACGAACATGGCACAAAGGTCAAGTGGGGATATTCTCGCTTCGAGATTATATATTCTATGATGAGCAAGACCACCCAATAATTCGTGTTACCACCTCATGGCTAATTATCAACATCGCAACACGTCGCATAATGCGTGCCGATCGTGTTTTTGCCTCGGACGAACCATTTAAGTTGATAACATATCAAGAGAATGCAATCGAAACTGAGGCCGAAAGAGTAGAACTCCCCGAATCAAAAATTACCTGTGCAGAACATAAAGTAGTCTATTCCGATTTGGATGTAAACCACCATGTCAACAATGCGAAATATTTAGAATGGTCATGTGACCAATCACCCCAACAGATGCAAAAGGGTCGACATCTAAGCAGCTTCTGCCTAAACTTCAACCATGAGGCAAAATTTGGTGAAAAGGTCTCTATTTGTCAATCTACACCCTCAGAAGATGAAATTCTATTTGAGGGCGACGTAAACGGCCGAAATATATTTACAGCCAGATTATATTATAGTTCCAAAAGCTAAAATAATATATGGGGAGTTCTAATAATTCCCTGATTTTAATTTTTAGTTAATAATTGCCCATTTTTGATTTTGCAAAAGTGGGTTATAGTGGCTCTACCACCGATTTTTGAAAAATCGAAAAGGGGTGATTAGTAGCTGAAAAGTATTTTAGGGAATTATTAGAACTCCCCATATGTATTAGCTCAACAGCCAATACATATACCCAGCATAAAGAAGCAACATCATAGCCCCCTCACTGCGTGCAATGGTTTGCTTCTTTATTACAAAGCCAGTAAGATATATAAATCCCGACCCCAAAAGCACCATCAAAATATCATAAAGAGTGATACTTCCCATACTCAGCGGAGTAATTGTAGCACTCATACCCAACACCAAGAGGATATTGGCGATATTCGATCCGATAACATTTCCGAGCGCAATATCCGATTTTCCTTTGACGATTGAGACAACAGAAGCCGCAAGTTCAGGAAATGAAGTACCTCCAGCGAGCAGTGTGATTGCGATAATATTATCGGGAATACCAAACTTCACAGCAATCCTCTCGGCACCATCCAAAAATAGATTACCTCCAAAGATAAGTCCCACCAAACCTCCAGCGACCATTATAATTGCGAGCCAAAGCGGCATAGTTTTAATTTGCTGAGCCTGCTCAGTCTCCTCGGCCAAGGCGGCATCACGTTGTGAAGATTTTATCGAGAAGAGAACAATAGCTGCATAAATCAACAACATTACAACACCAAAGATTCGTTGAATAGTTCCCCCTAAAGTAACCAAAAGAAGAATCAGCGAGACCAAAATTCCAAAAGGAATATCAATCTTCATATTGCGTCGAGTAAGCGTCACAGGCACACAAACGGCACAAATACCCAAAATAACAAAAGTGTTAAAGAGATTAGACCCCACAACATTTCCGATAGCCTTAGCCCCGCTACCATCCAAAGCCGAGAGCACACTAACGATCAGCTCAGGAGCGGATGTGCCAATAGCGACAATGGTGAGTCCAATAACAAACTCCGAAATATTAAACCTCTTAGCCAAAGCCGACGAGCCATCAGTAAGATAGTTTGCCCCGACAAGAATCAACAGCAAACCTGTAATAAGTAGTAATGTATTCATTTTATTTTAAGTTTCTTCCTAAGTTAGTATTTTTCAATAAAAAATGTAAATCGTTAAACCAAAAGAATCAGACTCGCAGCCATAACCGCCATACCGATAATAAATCCAATAATCGAAACATGCTCACGTCCATACTCCCTAGCGGCAGGCAGCAGCTCATCGACCGAGATATAGACCATAATTCCAGCCACCAAAGCCAACACAGCCCCCATAAGCTCCTCCGAGATAAACGGCATCAAAATCAGATAGGCCAAAATTCCACCTAACGGCTCCGCCAATCCCGAAAGCATCGAATACCAAAAGGCCTTGCGTCGACTTCCCGTAGCGTAATAAATCGGCACCGAGACGGCAATACCCTCGGGGATATTGTGAATAGCGACAGCCACAGCAATAGCCAAACCGAGCGAGGGGTTTTCATAAGCCGTAGCAAAAGTTGCAATACCCTCAGGGAAGTTATGAATCGCAATAGCCACAGCGGTGAGCAGGCCCATTCTCTGAAGTCGCTTCTTCTCTTGCGGAGCCTCTTCAATCTGCTCCACACCACGCATATGGTGAGGATTCTCAGCCGAGGGAACCAAAAAGTCGATCAGACCTATCAGCAACACTCCACCAAAAAAGGCAATAACCGAATATAATAATCCCAATCGCTCGCCATAGCTCCCAATAAGTGAGTGTTGCGCCTCGGCAAAGAGTTCAACAAACGATACATAAATCATAACTCCAGCCGAGAGTCCCAATGAAAAGGCCAAGAGTGATTTATTGGTGCGACGAGCGACCAAAGCGATAAGGCTTCCGATACCAGTTGCCAATCCCGCAAAAAGGGTTAGCATAAAAGCATAAAGTAGATGATGATTCGTTTCCAAAATAAACAGTTCCTTGTTAATGTAAAAAAATGAAGGATAGTGCAAAGATAGAGCAATTTTTTGAAGCGCAACTTAAAAATAACCACAATATTTAGGTAAAATATTTTCATCCCAATTTGCGTTAGTCAAATAAAAGTACTATTTTTGTACAAAACAGAGACGCTAATCTCTTTAAAATATTTAGAATTATGTTACTTTTATCTGTATCCGAGTTTAGAGCCAATGTAAGCAAGTATCTTCAAATGGCTACAACTGAAAGAGTTGCTATCCGTAGTAAGGCTGGCATCTTCAATATCACACCCAATACCGAGATCCGCACAACAAATCCGTCACCCTCTAATGATCCATGGTTTGATGTACCCGAGAATATGGAGCATTTAAACAAAGCTATCGAGGCTTCACATGCCAAAGATGCAAAGCGATACTCTTGGGATGAGATCAAAGAGGAGCTATCGTTATAATCTATAAAGTAGAATTTTCTGACCCATTCAAAGATGATATTAAGCGACATGCAAAGTCTGGAAATAAAAATATCATTCGAAAGATAGAATCATTACTCAATGAGTTGTCTGAACATCCTCGAAGCGGAACTGGGAAACCTGAGCAGTTAAAGGGTTTTGAGGTTGAAACATGGTCTCGACGTTTAGATAATCGACATCGTTTAATCTATGAGATCAATGATGAACACTTCTCGTGTATGGAACTTCGGCCTTTGGCCATTATGATGATAAGTAGATTTTCAACATTGAACTTTGATGTAATTGGGGAGAGATTAACAAGTCTCTCCTTTTTTATGTGCAATGTAAGCGCATGAAAAAATCAAAAATAATTAGTCTTGATTCGATTTTTTTGCTAAATTTGCAGTGCATTATTTTATCAGACACGGTGGGGAAGCCTGCCAATAGCAAAGGAGAGCATTTTTATGTTCTGCCTCACTATACCTGCACGGGTGGTTTCGCCCCCGCGCAGGCTATTAATGTACCTGCTGCCGTGTCTGGTGTAATGCAGCGGGTCAGCGAAATCACTCTTTTTTTCTTTTCACTACCCGATAAGTTTAACAATTTAAATTACACGGTAATGAATGAAAAAGTAAAATTCAACACAGAAACAAAGTTTAAAGTTACAGAAAATGAGCTCAAACATCTATACACTGTAATGGCTCTTATGCAATTCCCTTATGAATGTAATCTCGAATATAAGGATTACACTCTTGTTAGACGATTACGTAACAGGTTTAATGACTTTAATTTAGAAATGACAAAGGTGTGCGAAAATGACCCGAACAACCTTATTTTAAGCCAAGTTCACAACTTTATTCAACGACATTATGGATACCTGAGAAAGGTCTCTGCAATGCTTGAAGAAGAACAGTTAGACAATCATATTTCTGTTGATTGATTTTTATGGAATGCAGCTCCTTGAGCTGCTCGCCCTCTGCGCATTTTTTCTTCCGAAAAAATGCTTTTTGAGGAGGGAGGGCGACCGCTTTCTTACGT
Organism: Rikenellaceae bacterium; assembly: GCA_044433665.1. Taxonomy (GTDB): domain Bacteria; phylum Bacteroidota; class Bacteroidia; order Bacteroidales; family Rikenellaceae; genus Alistipes. The sequence continues at coordinate 45,847 of JAWXTJ010000005.1, read as the reverse complement.
CGAGGACTGCCCTAACAGCGGGCAGCCGCCAGGCAAGCCTGGACAGAAAAACTCCGTTTTTCTCCCTCTCCCCTATTTATTTAATGTGTTTGCCCCTTAATTTTATTGAATTATTTTCATAATGTCACATTTTTTTACTACTTTTGTCTCAATTGGAAATTAAGAATTTATTAAAATGCCGTCATTGTGTAATAGGGTAATCAAACTTTCGAAACCCGATTGGTTGAAAATTAGGCTCCACTCAGACCCCGCTTACGCAGAGGTCGAGCGTATTGTTAAAGAGCATTCACTACATACAATATGTAGTAGCGGAATGTGCCCCAACAAAGCAGAGTGCTGGAGTCGTAGAACTGCTACATTTATGCTGATGGGGGATGTCTGCACTCGCAACTGCCGCTTCTGCGCTACCCTTACAGGCCGACCTGAGCCACTAGACCCTTCAGAGCCCGAAATGTTGGCCGAGAGTGTGGTGCTAATGGGGCTTAAGCATATTGTACTCACTGCCGTCACCCGAGATGATCTCGCCGATGGCGGAGCTGCACATTGGGTTAAGGCTGTGGAGGCAATTCGTGCCCGCAAATGTGGCGCAACCGTCGAACTCCTAATTTCTGATATGAAACAAGATCCCGACTCGCTGAGGGTTGTGGTGAGCAGTGGTGCCGATATTATCGGTCACAACATTGAAACTGTGCGCTCACTAACTCCCCAGATTAGATCCAACGCAAGCTACGAGCGTTCACTTGCGACACTCTCGATTTTGGCCGAGGCGGGTGCTGTGACAAAGAGTGGCATCATGGTTGGTCTAGGTGAGAGCGACGAGGAGATTATACAGACATTGCGTGATTTGCGTGAGGTTGGTGTGAAGATTGTCACTCTTGGTCAATATCTTCGTCCAACGCTTGAGCATCATCCTGTTGATCGTTATGTCACACCTGAAACGTTTGAATGGTATCGTCAGCAGGCTTTGGAGATGGGATTTAGTTATTGTGCAAGTGCTCCATTGGTTCGTTCGTCATATTTGGCAGATGAGGCTTTAGGTGCGATAAAGGGGATAACTGGGACATCTGAGACAACAGATATAAAGGTTCAAGACAATGAGTAGCCAAGGGGTTGAGTATCGTGATTTAGGTACGATGGCCTATGGCGAATGTTGGGAGATTCAACAGCAACTCTTCGAGGAGCTGTTACAAAATAAAAAATGTGGTAGACCCAAGCTAGGTTATATTCTTGCGGTGGAGCATCCAGCGGTCTACACACTTGGCAAGAGTGGCAAAAGCAGTAATATTCTCTTTTCGGAGGAGCAGCTTGAGGCTATTGGAGCTAGTTATTATCATATTGACCGAGGGGGTGATGTAACCTTTCATGGTCAGGGACAGATAGTTCTCTATCCTATTCTCGATTTGGAGGAGGTAGGGATTGGACTTAAAGAGTATATCTCGGCACTGGAGCAGGCGGTAATTGAGACCGTAGCTCATTGGGGTATCGAGGCTGGACGCATCGAGGGAGCTGCGGGTGTCTGGATAACTAAAGGTGCTTCAAGCAGAAAGATCTGCGCAATAGGAGTTAAGTCCTCACGTTATATTACCATGCACGGCTTGGCGATGAATGTGTCGACAGATTTGAAATTTTTCAACTATATCAACCCTTGTGGTTTCACCGATAGAGGTGTCACTTCGATGGAGGTTGAGTTAGGCTCAGCACCCTCGATGGAGGAGGTTAAGGAGCTATTGTTGAATAACTTAATTAAGATTATAAATGTTAAAATATATAAAAAATAAAGATTATGCCTATAGACAAAAGATGGGTAGTCAAGCCTTTGGGGTCTCCAGAGCTTGTGGACAGTCTTGCCACACAGCTCTCGATCTCTCCAGTATTGGTTCAGCTACTCATACAGAGGGGCATAGACAGTGTAGAGAAGGCTAGAAACTTTTTCAATCCTCAGCTCTCCGAATTGCACGACCCATTCCTCATGCGGGATATGGATCGAGCAGTGCAGAGAATAGAGGAGGCCGTAGCCGAGGGTGAACATATCTTGGTCTACGGTGACTACGACGTTGACGGGACTACCGCCGTGTCGTTAGTGTATAAGTTTCTTAAGCAGATAGGTCACACAAACCTATCGTTCTACATTCCTGACCGATATACCGATGGATATGGTATATCGTTCAAAGGCATAGATTATGCTGCTCGCAAAGGGGCAACATTAATCATTGCCCTAGATTGTGGTATCAAAGCCATAGAAAAGGTTGTCTACGCCAAAGAGAGAGGTGTTGATTTCATCATTTGCGATCATCACCTTCCTGCCGAGGAGATTCCTGCGGCAGTAGCAGTTTTGGATCCTAAACGGGTCGATTGTACCTACCCTTTCGACGAATTGTCGGGATGTGGTGTGGGTTTTAAACTTGTGCAGGCTTACGCCCTTAAGCACAAAATCCCATTCTCAAAGATTGAACATTTGCTCGATCTGTTGGCGGTGAGTATCGCCTCGGATATTGTCCCCCTCACGGGAGAGAACCGTATTTTGGCGCATTATGGACTTCTGCGCCTGAATCGAAACCCCTCGAAGGGACTCCACTCGATCATCAAGATCTGCGGATTGGAGCGCCATTCGATAACCATTGACGACATTGTCTTTAAGATTGGCCCTCGCATAAATGCGGCGGGTCGTATGCGTATGGACGAGAATGATCTCAATGCACCTCCTTCGGGCGGTTATGCGGCTGTGGAGCTGCTTATTGAGGGTAATGAGTCAGCGGCAGCAAAATTCGGAACCGAGATTGACAGTTTCAATCAAGATCGCAAAAGCATTGACCGAAGTGTCACAATTGAGGCGCATAACTACATCGAGGGAAACGAAAAATATCATAATGCCAAGTGCACGGTGATATATAACCCCGAGTGGATGAAGGGTATCGTCGGCATTGTAGCTTCTCGACTTATCGAGACCTATTACCGTCCAACGGTTGTTTTAACACGAAGCAATGAGTTTGTTACAGGTTCGGCACGTTCTATTCCTGGATTTGATCTCTATCAAGCTATCGAATCATGCTCGGATTTGTTGGAAAATTTCGGAGGTCATATGTATGCTGCGGGGCTCACCATGCGTCCCGAGAATGTTGAGGAGTTCACACGTCGCTTCAGCACCTATGTTGAGGAGAATATTGACCCTGCAACACTTATTCCGCAGGTCGATATTGATACGGAGATTCTCTTTTCGGATATTACACCTGCTTTCCGCAGGGATCTGAAGAAATTTCAGCCTTTTGGGCCTGGAAATACTGCTCCAGTCTTTGCGACTATGGCAGTGAGCAACCATGGCGATGCAATGCTTGTGGGTGTCGATATGGAGCACTTACGAATGGATCTGACACAACGTCAAAAACCTAATACTCGCATTCAATCTATCGCATTTGGGCAGCCGACGCATTTTGATTGGATTCGTTGTGGGCATCCTATTGATGTATGTTATCACATTGTTGAGAATCATTATCGTGGGTCGGTGACCATGCAGTTGCGCATAAAAGATATTAAGCGTATGATAAGGTGAGAAATGTAGTTTTTCTAGTCCAGGCGCTGTCTGGTGTCTGTGCTGATTGAGCACAATCTACGACAGAAGAAAGTCTACAGAGGGATACAATTTTATAAGGATTAAAAGGGAATTTTTTTATAAATTCCCTTTTTTATTACACCTTACCTTAGGGGATTTTACAGAGGGCGAGGAGGAGCTTTACCTGAACAAAAAACTTCGTTTTTCACCTACAGAGACCGTTGCAAGGTGGTGAAAATTCAAAGATAATATAGAGTCCTCTTCAGTCTCATACTTACTGTATGCTCCTTATCTGAGCCCTCTACGCCATCTTTAAATTGTCATCCACCTATCAACGATCTATAGAATGGAGCAAAACTTACGTTTTGCAATGGTCACCTACACTATTTTTGTGTGACTCAATTCCAGAATTATGCTTGAACCTATCGAAAAAAATTGTAACTTTGAGTTTTTAAAACTTAAGCAATGAAAAAGATAATAGTTTCAGGAGGTGGTACGGGAGGTCATATATATCCAGCAGTTGCTGTAGCAGAGGCACTTATGGCGAAATATGGTGCGGATGTTGATCTGCTTTTTGTGGGTGCCGAGGGTCGCATGGAGATGCAAAAGATCCCTGCTCTAGGTTATAATATTGTCGGGTTACCAATCGCTGGACTGCAACGTCGTTTCGATTGGCATAATATTGAGGTGCCTTTCAAATTGATGAAAAGCATTCGCAAAGCCAAACAGGTGATAAAGGAGTTTGAAGCCGATTTAGTGATCGGATTTGGTGGCTACGCCTCAGCGCCCGTTCTTTGGGCTGCACAGAAGCTAGGTGTGCCAACAATGATTCAAGAGCAGAACTCATTCGCAGGTCTTACAAATAAAATATTGGCTAAAAAAGCACAACATATTTGTGTCGCATATGATGGCATGGAGCGTTTCTTTCCAGCTGCTAATGTGACTCTTACGGGAAATCCATTGAGGGGAGCGTTAGGCACAAAGAGTGTTGATCGAGCCGAAGCATTGGAGTATTTCGGATTGAGTGGTGAAAAGCCCGTAATTTTGGTTGTAGGTGGTTCTCTTGGTACTCGAACACTAAATGAGATGATGAAGCGCTGGATTGCCGATAATCCCGATGCTCGCAAGGTACAAGTGATTTGGCAGACTGGAAAATATTATGAAAAGGAGATGATTCGATTCTCTGAGGGGCACTCGATGGAGGGTGTTTGGCAGGGTGCATTTATTGAGCGAATGGATTTTGCATATGAGGCTGCCTCGGTGGTGGTTAGTCGCAGTGGCGCTTGCACAGTTTCGGAGTTATGTTTGCTTGGAAAAGCGACTATTTTTGTTCCATCGCCAAATGTTGCCGAAGATCATCAAACGTGTAATGCACGAGCATTGAGCGATAAGGGGGCTGCGATGATGATAAAGGATGTTGATGCTGTTGAGAGTTGTATGCAGGAGGCTATCGAGTTGGTTTCGGATAGCGAAAGGTTGATGGAAATTGAGCGTAATGTGAAGGCTTTAGCCACTCCAAATGCAGCGCAGGATATTGTAAAAATTGCAGCTAATTTTTTGAAGTAATGGAGAGTAAGAATATATATTTTTTGGGAATTGGCGGCATTGGAATGAGTGCCTTAGCTCGATTATTTATCCATCAAGGGTATCGAGTTGGTGGATATGATCGTACTCAAACGCCTCTTACTGAGCGTTTAGAGGGCGAGGGTGCTGAGATTCATTATGAGGATTCTGTTGAGGCTATTGCGCCTTGTTTTTTGAATAAGCAGGCAACAACGGTGATTTATACTCCAGCTATACCACGAGATCATCGTGAGTATAATTATTTTGTGGATAATGGTTTCGAGGTGTTGAAACGCTCGCAGATGTTGGGGGTTTTATCCGAGGGAAAATATGTGATGGCTGTTGCTGGTACGCATGGTAAGACCTCTACGTCTACACTTATTGCGTGGTTGAATTCTGAGGCTGAGAGTCAAGGTTCTGCCGTTTTGGGAGGTATCTCGAAAAACTTCGACTCTAATCTTGTTTTGGGTGAGGGTGATAGGTTGACAGTTGAGGCGGATGAGTTCGATCGTTCGTTTTTGCGGTTGCGTCCAGATGTGGCTGTGGTTACGGCTGTGGATGCGGATCACTTGGATATTTATGGAACTTATGAGGCGGTTAAAGAGGCCTTCTCTCAATTTATTGGGCTAATAAAAAAGGGGGGATCTCTGATTTTAAAATTGGGGGCTGATGTTGCTGTAAATAACTCTGACATAAATATTTACAAATATAGTTACAATACGCAAACCGATTTCTATGCTCGCAATATTGAACTTGTCGGTGGCGCTCTGTATCGTTACGATCTTGTCACTCCCGATTCAGTTATTGAGGGGTGTTGTCTGGGTATTCCAGGGTGGGTCAATGTTGAAAATAGCGTCGCTGCTGTAGCCTCTTTGTGGTGTGCTGCAAAGGCTGAGGGGAGAGAGCTCGATCATGAGAAAATCCGTGCTGCATTAAACTCTTTCAGTGGCGTTAAGCGTCGTTTTGAGTTTTATGTAAATTCGCCTAAGCAGGTCTATATGGATGATTATGCGCACCATCCTCGTGAGATTGAGGCTGCATTGAGCTCCGTAAAGGCGATGTTGCCTGAGCGTGAGGTTTTGGCTATTTTTCAGCCACATCTTTATAGTCGAACTCAGGATCTATATTTGGGATTTGCTGAGGCTTTGTCGGCTGCCGATAGGGTGATTTTATTACCGATATATCCTGCTCGTGAGTTGCCAATTGAGGGTGTCGATGCTCGGATGATTTTGGAGCATGTGACCGTGCCTTGTCAAATTGTCGAGCGTGAGTCGTTGGTCGAGCATATTGCCTCGATTACAACGGATGTTGTTGTGAGTTTTGGTGCAGGAAATATTGATTGTTGTTGTGAGCCATTGGCCGAATTATTAAGCCAGAGAGGATAGAGATGATGAAGCCATGGTTAAAAAATACACTCTTCATTTTGATGTGGGTGGGGGTTGCAATATATATTATTTTTGCAACACTCTCGGTGCGTGCACATCGCTCGGAATTGAGTGTTAGTGGGGTGAATATTAAGATTGTAGATAGTAGCGCTGTGGCCAATCTTGTTACTCGAAGCATGGTCGAAAAGTGGATTTCGGAGAGTCGCATACGCACGGCGAATCAGATAGTGGACTCGTTGAATCTATCGGCTTTGGAGAACTATATTTTGGCGAATGGTTTTGTCGACCAGGTGAAGTGTTACACCTCTTATTCGGGGGAGCTTCATATCGAAATTTCACAATTGTGTCCTGTGCTTAGAATCTTGCTTGATGGGTATAATTCTTATGTTACCTCCGAGGGTCATCACTTTGCTCGGCCACCAGCTTCTTCACGTTACGCACCCATAATTACGGGTCGTTACACGCCATTTTTTAGACCTGGTTACAGTGGAGATATTCACGAGATATATGATGCTCAAAAAGAGGATATTCTCGCCGAGATTAAGCGTATGGAGAAGGAGAATATCCACCCTCTTTATAAGCGAAGAGTTGAGATTCGAGAGCAGCTGAAAGTGGTAAATTCAAGATATATGAATCGTCGCCTATTTCAGCCTCGAAAGAAGTTCGATATAGAGGTCGAAAAGCTCCGAGATAGCAACAGTCGAGAGAGGAATCAACTACAGCGGGCAGCCTATGAAAATGATCTAGCTATAGAGCGAGAGCAACGCAAACAAAAAGTTTATGAAGATAAACAAAAAAAATTGGAAAAAAAGTATCAAGATTTCATAAATCTCATTACCTTTGTAAATGTAGTAGAAAATGATAAATTTTGGAGCTCTGAGATTGTCCAAATTGTTGCGAGTGAGTCAACAAATGGTGATCTTAGGCTTGAACTGATACCTCGAAGCGGTGACCACACAATTATCTTCGGTCAGCCTTATGACATAAAGGAACGACTCGATAATGCTAAGATGTTCTATCGGGAGGTGTTATCCAAAGAGGGTTGGGATAAGTTCAAGAGTATTAATGTCGAATACAAGAGCCAAATTGTTTGTAAATAGGGAGATAACAACTCCTCCTTTTAAGAATTTTGTTGCTTTGTGAATAGTAAAGATTATATAATTGCAGTGGATTTAGGCGACTCAAATGTAGTAGTCGCAGTGGGTACGGCCGCTGGTGGTGGTCGGATAAATGTTGAACATATATATTCAAAACCCTCAAAGGGCGTAAGAGCAGGAAAAATTGAGAATATCAACCAGGCGATCGACTCAATTCAAAGCGTGCTCGATGAACTTCGTGAGCAGACGGGAATTGTGCCTAAGGAGCTCTATGCAGGAATCTCGGGCGAGTTTATCTATTGCACGAGCCACACCGATCATGTTTATGTTCCAGATCATAAAATGGGTGTTACTCAGCAAGTTGTCGATGCGCTGTATGAAAGAATGAATAATGTGATGGTCTCGGAGGATCGAATCATCATGGAGCGTGTTCCGCAATGTTACGTCATTAGCGGCTCTATCGAGGTGGATAACCCTGTGGGTGTTTTTGGAAGCCCCTTGAGCTCAACATTTAACTTTATCTCTTCGAATAGCGACCTTTATGGACGCTTGGATATGGCCTTGCGTCGTTTGAATTTATCACCACGACGCATCTTCTCAAATGCCGTTGTTGTTGGTGACGCTGTGCTCACTCCCGATGAAAAGGAGGAGGGTGTAGCTGTTATTGACATCGGAGGCGATCTGACAGATATTGCAATCTATCGTCACAATATCCTTCGATATATTTCGACTATCCCAATGGGAGCTAAGTCAATAAATAATGATATTCGCACCTTGACAATCCCTGAGCGATATATCGAAAACCTTAAGCTGAAGTATGGTTGCGCACTCTCGGAGAGGGTTCCACAAGATTTTAGCGTCATCATCAAAGGACGCTCGAAACACGATCATCGTGAAATTGCAGTTTACAATTTGGCTGCTGTTATCGAGGCTCGTGCACGAGATATTGCAGATTTGATCTTGCAGGAGATCACGGATTCTGGTTTTATCGACTCGTTGCCTTATGGAGTTGTGTTGACGGGAGGTTCTGCGCAATTGCGAAATCTCGATGAGTTGCTTAAAGATGTTACAGGATTTGATGTTCGTGTTGCCGAGCCCGAAGAGGTGGTCTCGACAGCAACGGTGTGCAATATTACATCTTCGGCCGATTCAACCGTGGTTGGTCTTTTGCTCCATGGACTCAAGTATGGAGGATGCAAATATGAGCGTGTCGAGAGTAAATACGATATTGAAAGGCGAGAGCGTGAAGAGCGTGAAAGATTGGAGCGTGAGGAGCGTGAAAGATTGGAGCGTGAAGAGCGTGAGCGCAAAGCTCGTGAAGAGCAAGAGACAAGAGAGCGACTTGCTCGTGAGGAACAAGAGTTAAGAGAACGACTTGCTCGTGAGGCCGCAGAGAAGCGTCAACGTGAGGAACAAGAGGCCAAAGAAGCCCGTGAAGCTCAGGAGGCTCAAGAGCGTGCCGAGCAAGAGGAGCGTGAGAGAGCGGAGAGAGCCGAGCGTGAAGCCAACGAAGATGCCGAGGCAAGAAGAGCTCGCATCGAACGTGAGGAGCGTGAAGAGCGTGAGCGTAAAGAGCGAGAGGAGCAGGTAGCCCGAGAGATCAAGATCCGAGAGGAGCAAGAGGCCGAAGCGAGACGCAAGCGTCAAGAGGAGGAGGATAAGAAGAAACGTGAGGCCGAAGGAGGCAGACGAGTGTTACCACCCCCACCACCCGAGAGAGTAGCGGGCAGTAAAACCCCCGATGCAGAGCCAAAATCAAAGAGCCGAATGAAGAGCTTCTTTGAGTCGTTATCATCCAAGGCAAATAAAATAGTCTCGGATGTGAATGGTCATTTTGATGTGGACGAGGAGGTATAACTTCTTGGGAATCAAAAAATATAAAAATTAAGATATGAATGATGATATAATGGAGACTCTAAAAGCCGAAAGAGGCTCGGAGTCAATAATAATGGTCGCTGGAGTAGGAGGCGCTGGAGGTAATGCCGTTCGACATATGTACGAGCAGGGTATCCAAGGCGTTGAATTTATGATTTGTAACACCGACCAGCAGTCACTCGATAAAAGTCCAATCGAGAATAAAATCAAGTTGGGTCGTGAAGGTTTGGGAGCTGGAAGCAATCCTGAAATTGGTCGACTTTTGGCAATCGAGAGTCTCGATGCAATCAAAAATCAACTTGTAGCCTCGAACACCAAGATGCTCTTTATCACAGCTGGAATGGGTGGTGGAACAGGTACTGGAGCCTCTCCCGTTATTGCGAAGATGGCTAAGGAGCAGGGCATTCTAACTGTTGCTATTGTCACCTCACCGCTGTCGGTTGAGGGAAGTGATCGTTTCTCACAGGCGGTCGAGGGAATTAAAAATTTGCGTGAGCATGTTGATTCTCTGCTAATTATCAACAACGACAATATCATCAAACAATACAAAAATCTCTCACTGGCCGAAGCCTTCGGAAAGGCCGACGATATTCTCTGCTCAGCGGCTAAGGGTATTGCCGAGATTATCACCGTGAAGAGCGACCTTGTAAATGTCGATTTTGCCGATGTTCGTAAGGTGATGACTGGCAGCGGAACGGCACATATGAGCGTGGTATCGGCCGAAGGTGAAAATCGTGCTGAGACAGTTGCCAAGATGTCACTCACCTCACCACTTTTGGATCGTAATTTAATCTTGGGAGCAAAAAACATCCTTGTCAACTTCGTTACAGCTCAGAAGAATGGCCTTGGAGTGAGCGAGTTAGATGTAATTTTGAAATATATTCAATCTAACGCAACATATCAAGATGAGTCAGGAAAACGCCACACAGCAAATATAATTTGGGGAACGAGCACCAAGCCAAATCTCGGTGAGAGCCTAGAGTTGGTTGTTGTAGCTACAGGCTTCGGGAAATCTTCAATGGATGTTGAGATTGACGATGAGATTGAGATAGAAATTGAGACTCTCGAAACAGAAATCGAAGAGGTTGTGCAGGAGCCAACAACAGATATTAATATAAAAACTGAGGAGAAGCCAAAACTAAAGGCAGAGCCAAAAGCCGAAATCGACACCACCCCCGTGATCCTTGGCAATCGGGAGTCTCGCTATGCGGATATTGATAAAATTGTGAGCCAACCAGCTTATAAAACTCGCAAAATTGAGCTGATCGTTACGGCACCCAACAATAAAACCGAGCTTCTCAAAGAGGAGGGTAGCGCTGATACAAACAGTGTTGACGACTCTTTACTGTTTAACTAAAATAATATATTTGTGAACATTTTCGAAGAGATAACCATAAACTCTTTTTCTGCCTCCAGTGTGATTACACTTGGCGTGGTTGCACTTGTCTTACTTCTGCTCTCGGCAATAGTTTCGGGTTCTGAGACTGCATTTTTTTCGTTGAATCACAATGATATAAAGAGACTTAAGGAGAATAATAGTTCGGCGAGTGCTACAACTTTATTGTTGCTCAGCAATAGCGATCTATTATTGGCTACAATCTTGGTAATTAACAACTTGGTTAATATCTCGATTGTTATCGTCACTTCGAATATAATTGATACAATATTCTCGTTGGGAGCCCTCGACTTTCTTGTAAAGACTGTCGTGGTGACCTTCGTATTGCTGCTTTTTGGTGAGATTGCACCAAAGGTGATGGCTCAGATGAACCCTTTGAGTTTTGCGAAATTCTCGTCTCGTATTATGCTTCTCTTCCGAACGATATTCTATCCTCTGTCGGTGATCTTGATGAAAGCGGGAACATCCATTTCGAACCATGCTGCACATCACAATGAGATCTCTTTCGACGAGTTGGCTGATGCTGTGGATCTTACGGAGAGCACAACCAAGGAAGAGAAGGTGATGCTTTCGGGAATTTTGAACTTTATCAATACCGAGGTGGAGGAGATTATGCACTCCCGTGTCGATATTACTGCGGTGAATATCAACGATAGCTACGCCAACGTCAAAAAGATTATTGTTGAGTCGGGATTCTCACGTATTCCCGTTTATGAAAACTCTTTGGACGAGATTCGAGGAGTTTTATATGTTAAAGATCTACTTCCGTATATTGGGGACGAAGAGTTCCAATGGCAGAAACTTATGCGAAAACCATACTTTGTGCCTGAACATAAGATGATTAATGATCTTCTTGAGGAGTTCCAATCGAGCAAGGTTCACTTGGCAATCGTTGTCGACGAGTATGGTTCGACATTGGGTTTGGTCTCTTTGGAAGATATTATAGAGGAGATTGTAGGCGAGATTTCTGACGATAGCGATAATGACGAAAAATATTATACTCGCTTCGAGGATGGCACCTATCTCTTTGAGGGTAAGACACATATTGGCGATTTCGAGCGTATACTCGAAATCGAGGAGGATACCTTTGCCGATATTCGAGGTGATGCCGAGACCCTTGCAGGTTTGATCTTGGAGGTGAAGCGCAATATCCCGAAAAAGGGTGAAAAGATCGCTTCACACGGTATAGAGCTTTTGGTTCACTCGATGGGTGGCGAGAGTGGCAGACGAATAGATAAAATCAAGGTGACAATCTTGAATCATGAGTAATTTACAACATATTTATTCGCAAAAGTTATCCTCAGGAGCGATATTAGCCGTTGCGGAAATTCCCATCTCCACAGCCCCTAATCCCGAACCCTCAACCCGTCAAAAGCGGGAGAGATCAGCGTGGCACACTTTAGCTAGAGAATTATTGTGTGATCCAACGGCACAATTTTCATATAACAATGTGGGCGCACCTCAAATTGAGGGGTCACCATTATATATAGGTGTATCGCACAGCGCAACGCTTGTAGCTGTTATAATATCGCCCGAGAGAACAGCGATAGATATTGAGTCTCAGAATCGAAATTTTGCGGTTGTAGCTTCAAGATACATCTCCAATGAGGAGCGCAAATTATCACCCGATCCTGAATCACAAAAGTTCCAATCTCAAATATGGAGTATAAAAGAGGTCGCCTATAAATATGCAGGTATCAAAGAGTTAAATCTCTTAACAGACATCTGCGTATTAGAGCTCACAGAGAACAGCTTCAAAGCAAGAATCCGAGACCACCACTTCAGCGGCAGAATAACAACAATCAACGATCACACGCTAGCTTACGTTGGCTGAAAATAACATTTAATTGTCGCTATCCTCCACATTCGAACGTCTACGTCGAGGCATAAAAATAGCTATTGTAGTCGCTAAGGTAACACCTCCAAAAATAGAACCTGCAATATTCTTTTCAAAGTAGATTAAAAACCCCGAGAAGAATAGAGATAAAACAATGATAAGAAAGGCATATAGCATACCTCTTCTATTTACATTATAGCTATAGTTGTTATTAACTTCAACAATTTCAGCCTGTTTATTCTCTATTTTATGACGATGCTCTTGCTCTTTTTTGGAAATTTCCATAAGGAACAGGATTATATCAGGATTAATCTTGCTATACGCCTCCAATTCACTAGCGACAGGTAAACAACAATCATCAACTGTTACGGTTTGCTCCTCTTGTTGGCCAACAACCTCTCCATTTCCCTTTTGAAGTTGCACTCTTTTTCTGCTAAGATGTCCTTTACTCATGGTTATGATTTTGCTACTTTAATCTTATTGAATGCTGTGTGAATATCTTTTGTTACTTTTTGCTTATCTCTGTTTAATTTTGATTTATCCACATAAAATCCACTGTATGATTTATCAAATAAATTATACTCCATAGATTTTACTTCATGATAATTATTATGATATTCACCACGAGAAGCCCAATTGAAAGCATCTAATCTTTCAATCATTCCTTTAATACGTGCCGTGATAGCACTAAGGGTACAGATAGCCTTAATAATCATAATCTTTTTATTTTTATATTACAACTTGCTCATAATATTATACGTAACGTATAATACGTACAGTCAGTGTAGCAAAGTTACAAAAAAAGTTTTCAAAACTATATATTATTTTCGATAAAAGTATTTTTTTATTAAAATTAGCAATGAAAATATTTAATACAGCAAAATATATACCTTTTAAGACAAAAGTATTAATGATAATTCCAGCTCTCTTACGTTGAGGAGTGCGCTCATGCCGTGCAACACCAGACATAAGTATGGACAGAAAAATAAGTTGTCCCCCTAAGCGAAAATCAAAATCCAGAGAGCGAAGCGCAAAACCCGCCCAATAAACATAAATATCGAAGATCGTACAAAGTCAACTCGATAGAAGCCCAAGGCAACAGTCACAACATCCCCAAAAAAAGGAACCCACGACATAAAGGCTATGAGACTTCCATATTTTTTAACCAATTTACTCTGCTTCTCCAATTTCTCACGACTCACATGCAGATAGCGCTCAATCCACTCCCAGCGACCTAAATACCCAATATAATAGGTTGTTAACCCACCAAGGAAGTTTCCCAAGGTTGCGGAGATAAGCACAATCATAACATCCCCACCCGTCAGAAGAGATCCAATGAGTAGAGCATCTGAACTCAACGGAAGCACCGTAGAGGCAAGGAATGACCCTATAAAGAGACCCCAATAACCCCAAGCTCCTAACCAGCCCACCTACCTTTGCTCCTTAATCGAAAGCAGAGCCTTCGAAAGTTGATCTGGACATGAGGTGCCCTTACCTTTGCAATCTATCCCTTGAAGCATCTCGGCCAAAGTGTCGATATTTTGTCCCGCAACAAGGCGACTCACACCTTGAAGATTTCCATTGCAGCCACCGTGAAAGACGACTGATTTCAAAGTGTCACCCTCAACCTCAAGGTCCATTTGGCGACAACATACTCCGCAAGGAGTGTATATTATTGTTGACATATTTTCTTTTTTTTGTTTTAGAGAGTTTAAATAATTCGGAGAATCAATCTTAAACCAGCCTCTTAAGCCTCACCCACAGGAGCTAGCGTCGAGGGTGTAATCTCTCGGTGATTGATCTCAATTGTACCATGATTCTTCTCGTAGCGAGCGATATTCTCCTGAAGCGAGTACATCAATCGCTTAGCATGCTCAGGGGCAAGTATCACTCGACTAGTTACTTTCGCCTTTGGCATCGCTGGCAACATAGTCGCAAAATCAACTACAAACTCAGTTGGAGAGTGCGAAATAATTGCTAAATTCGAATATTGACCTTGAGCCGTTTGCTCATCAATATCTACATTAATTCCCCCCTCTGCACCGTTTAACTTTGTCATAATCTTAAAATTTTAAGTACCTTTGCGGCAAAGGTAATAAATAAAACAACAGATGTCTCTATTGTTACAATAAAGATATTCACAAACTATCAACGTTTTGGAAAATAAAACCCCTGAGCTCTTCGCACCCCGTCGTTTCAACTCATACTCGGCATACTTCAAGCGCCTATTTGGAACCCGAGTGCAGAAGGTTGCGATAAATGCGGGCTTCAGCTGTCCCAATCGTGATGGCACGCTCGGTGAGGGAGGCTGCACATTCTGCATAAACGAGGCTTTCACACCCTCCTATTGCACCCCCAACAAAAGTATAACTCAGCAGATTGACGAGGGTATAGAGTTTCACACACGTCGCTACCGCAAGGCAACGAAATATTTAGCCTACTTCCAATCATTCTCAAATACTTACGCCCCACTATCACGACTCAAAGAGCTATACAATGAGGCGATAGCGCACCCCCAAATATCAGGCGTGATAGTTGGTACACGCCCCGACTGTGTAGATGCCGAGATTTTAGATTACTTCGCCTCGCTCGCCAAGGAGAATTACGTAGCCTTAGAGTATGGTATAGAGTCAACATACGACAAGACTCTACTTTCGATAAATCGAGGTCACAACTTTGCCACAGCACGATGGGCCGTAGAGCAGAGTGCGAGCCGAGGGATTCATGTAGGTGCACACTTCATTTTAGGTCTCCCCGCAGAGACTCCCGAGATGCTGCACGCCCAGATTGAGACGATAAATACCCTCCCCCTAAATACAATAAAATTCCATCAGCTACAGATATTTAAGGGTACCACCATGGCGAAAGAGTATGATGCCACACCCGAAAAATTCCACTTCTGGGATCGAGATGAATATATAGATCTGTTTATAGACCTCCTAGAGAAATTACGACCCGATATTGTGGTCGAAAGATTCGCCTCAGAAGCTCCCCCCAGATACCATCATGGCCCCAACTGGGGACTCCTCCGCAACGAAACAATACTATCCCTCTTCGAAAAAAGACTCCTCGAACGTGACACTTTTCAAGGGAAATATTATCTTTGATGTCACTTTCGCTGCTGACGTTTCTTATCGTTATTAAGAATCTGTTTAAGTTTTTTTCGCTAAAATTGTTAAGAGAGAAAAGTGAAGTGACAGATCCTTAATAAATTAGATGAGAGACATTTAAACAGATTCTAACAGATTGATGCTGTTTTCATTAAAAATAGAGCTCCTCTTAAGGGGAGTTCTATTTTCTCCCCTTAAGTATTTCCGATAATTTCGTTATGGGAGACAGCCAATGTAGCTACGGAGATTTTGCAGGAGGGGACTGATTTTAGGGCTTCGATACATGATGCAACTGTGGCTCCTGTGGTAAAGACATCATCTATTATGAGAATCTTTTTGCCTTCAAGGCGCTCGGGGTGTATAACTGAGAATACTCCATGGACGTTGCCCCATCGGCTATCTTTGTTCAAGGTGCTTACTTGGCTTATGTTGTGTCGTTTGCGTATTACAGCTGATGCGTCGACTTTGATTTTCAGTGATTTTCCTATGCCTTGAGCTATTAACTCTGACTGGTTATATCCTCTCAAAATCTGTCGTCTGGGGTGCAGGGGGATCGGGATTATAATATCAATGTCTTGAAATATTTTTGCTTTTCGGAGCTGATCGCCATATAACCCTCCCATTCTGTAGGCCATGTACCATGATCGGAAATACTTAATATCATGCACCATGCGTCGCCAACGGTTGTTGTGATGATAATAAAATTGAGCTATCACTGTTTCTACTTCGGGGCAGATATCTTTTAATCTTTTGGCCATGAGGTTGCTTGGGTCAAGATGGTATAGAGTGAGCGGGATTGCACCTCGGCAACCTACACATATCCATTCGGCTCGACCCATAAGTAGTCCTCCGCAACATGAACACCTCACAGGGTAGAGGAGCGAGGTCATATCGTGAAACATATCACTGAGGATCGACATTGCAGATAATATCTATATATTTAAACTGAGAGGCTTGGCGTAGCTCCTCAATCTTTGACGTGAGGAGTTTGCGGGCTTTATTGCTTGATGCTCCCGCCTCAATTTTTAGGTTCATCATAACGATATATTCGTCTCGGATCTTATCTACGGCTGGTGCTACGGGACCTTGGACTCTACGGCCAAATATTGCACGTAGAAGTGACGATAGGGTATTGGCTGCCGTGTGTAGAAGATCTCGATTTTTGTGACGCATGGTTATATTTATGATCCTCGCATAGGGGGGATAATGAAATAGAGACCTTTCGGCGAGCAGCATGCGTGCCATTGTCGAGTAGTCGTGTGTGGCTATCAGTGGGAGTATTCTATGTGTCGGTTGTGAGGTTTGAATCACCACCTCGCCACCCTCGGTGCGTCGACCTGCTCGGCCTGCAACTTGGGTCATCAGCTGAAAGGCTCGCTCCTCGGCTCTGAAATCGGGGTTGTTGAGCATGTTATCGGCATTGAGGATTCCCACAAGGGTAACTTTCGAGAAGTCGAAGCCTTTGGTTACCATCTGTGTGCCGACCAAGATGTTTGTTTCACCTCGCTCGAAGCGGTCGATAATATCTTGAAGTGCCTTGCCTGAGGTTACACTATCTCGATCCAATCTAGCTACTTTTGCTGTGGGGAAGAGCTCCCCGAGTTGCTCCTCGATCTTTTCGGTTCCGAAGCCCATTGGTTTGAGTTCGGCAGTTTTGCAGTTGGGGCATTGTTCGATGGCTTGCTCGATATATCCGCAGTAGTGGCAGCTGAGTCTATTGAGACCTTTGTGAAGTGTGAGTGTAACGTTGCAATGAGGACAACGGGCACTCCAGCCACACTCTCCACACTCGACATATGGGGCGAAGCCTCGTCGATTTTGGAAAAGAATAACTTGCTCCTGACGCTCTAGGCGTTCGGCAATTCTATTTAGGAGTTCAAAGTTGAAGTGTCCTTTGCGTTCACCTCGCTTTACTGCACGGATGGTGTTCGAGATGATTATCTCTGGCTCTACAGCCGCTCCGTAACGCTCCGTAAGCTCTGCGAGACCATACTTTCCACTTTGGGCATTTGTCCAGCTCTCAAGTGAGGGTGTAGCACTTCCCAATAGGGTTTTTCCCCTACCCATGGCAGCTATATATACCGCAGCGTCACGAGCATTATATCGTGGTGCCAAATCACTCTGTTTGTAACTTGAATCGTGCTCTTCGTCGACGATGATAAGTTTTAATTTTTTTAAGGGTAGAAAGATGGCCGAGCGTACACCGACCACAAAATTTCCTCCATCTCGGTTGTTGAGTTGCAGGTAGCTCTCCGTGCGTTTGAGCATTGTGAGCTTCGAATGATAAGCCATCACACGAGAGCCAAATATCCGCTCCATGCGCTCGATAAGTTGCGCCGTGAGGGCAATCTCAGGGAGCAGCAACAGAACATCTTCATGACGCTCCAATCGCTCGGCAATAAGATGGATATATATTTCGGTCTTTCCCGATCCAGTTATTCCATGCAGCAGCGCTGTGGACTTCTCGGTGAAGGACTCCTTGATGGTTTGCAGTGCTTGATTTTGATGTTCGGTGAGTTTCGGTAGTGTGAAGAGTTTCCCTTGAATCTCCTCCATGGTGACATCCTCCCGCTGGAGGATAATATCCCCTTTGCGAGCTAAATTTTGCAGAACGGAAAGATCCGCTGAGAGCAATCTTCGAGGGAACTTTTTACTGATGGAACCCTCCAGGCTTCGAGCTAATTCTCGAAGTGCTTCGGCCTGCTTGGGAGCTCTTCGAGCACGTTTCTCCAGCAACTTTTGGAACTCCTCGACGCTATAATTTGGCAGCGAAACATAATACTCCCGCCTTGCTTGAAACTCCTCCAGAGTAAATTGATGATCGCTATTAGCCGAGGGTTTAATCATCGAGGGGAGTGCCATGCGCATAACCTCACCTAAACTGCAAATGTAATAATCAGCAATCCACTCCCAAAATGCTCTCTGCTCCAGAGTCAAAAGAGGTTGTGCGTAGAGTCTGCGCACAACCTTCTTAATTCTCTTATAATTGGGTTTTGTCTCGTGCAGATGCCACACGATACCTGTATATAATTTATTGTTTGGAGTACCGAAAGGAACAACAACAGCACACCCCTCCTCTATCTCCAGACTCTCGTCAACCTCATAGCTGAAGAGTCCTTGAGCTATCGGCAATACAATATCGGCATAGCGAGACATAAAGCCAGAAGATTAAATTTTTCTTAGCTCCTCAAAGCCTTGACCATAAACTCCAATAACAGAACCTATGGTGATAAATGCAGCAGGGTCAACCGAGCGCACAACAGCCAAAATTTGACCACTCTCACGCTTACGGCAGACAACCATCACAATCTTTGAGGACTCCTTGGTGTACCAACCTTGAGAGTCGATAAGAGTTATTCCTCGGTGGGCACTAAGCATAATTGCATCTGCCATAGCTTGTGGATCTTTCGAGATAATAAATATCTGACTCGACTGCTGACTTCCCGACATTAACATATCGACAGTATAGCTGAAAATTGCCGTGAGCAGATAACCATAAACCACAGCGTCGATACCCATACCAAACAACATTGACGAGGCGATAATTGTAAAATCACTATACATCACAATTTTACCATACGACACCGTGCGATAATGATTGATAATCATCGCAATAATATCCGTTCCACCCGTAGAACCACCCTGTTTAAAGCAGAGCGACACACCGATACCCGAGATGATACCTCCGAGAACGATCATCAAGAAGTTCTCCAACTCGAAGAGCACATAACCATCCAAAAGCCCCTGCAAGGTGTTCATCGCCACAGAAAGAATCGAGATGCAATAGACACTCTTAATGCCAAATTTCCAACCAACGATAAGCCCCATAGCCACAAGCAAAATGGCGTTTATAACAAAGACCATCGTTCCGATCTCCATCGAGAAACCAAGATATTTCTGCGAAGCGGCATTGAGAACAATCGACAGACCTGTCGCACCTCCACCTACACCTCCCGCAGGGATAATACATCCGATCCAACCGAAGGCGTAGCAAAACATACCTACGGTCATCAAGAAGTACTCTTTGATGGTTGTAAGAACCAACTTTGGAGTAATTTGTATTTTGTTCTTCATAAGAACTAACCTTTAAAGATGAAAAACTAAAGTATTCCGATACTATCGAGAAGAATAAGAGCTAGAAGCACTGGACAGACGTAACGTAGAAGGAAAATCAAAGTGCTAAGCAACGCAAATTTCGTCGCTCCATAATCCTCAAATTGACGTTTAACAACCTCTTTCTTAACGACCCAACCAGCAAAGACTGAGATACCTAAACCACTGAGAGGCAACATAACATTCGAAGCGAAGTAATCGAACGAGTCGAATATGGTTCTTCCAAATATTGTAAAATCAGACCAGATACCAAGTGACAAGGAAGCCACAACAGCCAAAACAGCTACAATACCCGAAGTGATAAGTGATGCCTTAAAACGAACTAGATTCCACTCCTCGATGAAGTATAGAGTTACAATCTCGTGAAGCGAAATTGTCGAAGTGAGTGCCGCAATAACCAACAAAAGGAAGAATACCGACGACCACAATGCGCTAAATGACATTGTATTGAGTACCGCAGGAAGCGTAATAAACACAAGCGATGGTCCCGAAGATGGCTCAATACCGACGCTAAAGACAGCTGGGAAGATCATCACACCTGCGATAATTGCCACCACTGTATCGACGACTGTAACACTTACTGCCGTACGCAAAAGTTTTGTCTTTTTATCAAAATATGAAGCGTAGGTCACAAGCGCACCAAAACCCACCGAAAGCGAGAAGAATGCTTGACCCATCGCCTTATAGAAAACATCGGGAGTGATCTTCGAGAAGTCAGGATTGAACAAGAATGCGATACCCTTAGAACTATTAGGCATTGTCAACGACTTGATAGCGAGGATAATAAGGATGATGAAAAGGATTGGCATAAGGAATTTCGAAGCATTCTCAATACCCTTATTGATACCCAACTGAACGATTAGATGAGTGAAAAGAATAAAGATTATCGCAAAGAGAGCAGGCTTGAAAGCATTCGAGCGGAAACTATCAAAGAGAGCTTCATACTCCGCAGGAGTAGAGAGTTGCGAAAGTTCACCACTCACCGAAGAGAAGAAATATTCAGCAGTCCACCCCGCAACCACAAAGTAGAATCCCATTGTTAAAATCGAAATCAACACCTGAGCAAAACCAAGAGGTTTCCAGCGTGGAGAGAAAAACTTGTAAGCACCAACAACATTACTCTTAGCCTCACGACCAATAGCCATCTCAGCAAGCATAACTGGCAAACCCAACAGCAAAATACAGCCAATATAGACAATAAGAAATGCCGCTCCACCACTCTCACCCAACACATAGGGGAATTTCCAAATATTACCGAGCCCAACCGCTCCTCCAGCTGCAACAAGTATAGCCCCTAAGCGGCTACCGAGTGTTGCTCTCGAACCATTTCCAACTTCCATTTTCTTCTTTTATTTTTGTGATAAAACCTAATAAATAATCTTTTTAAGAGACCTTTTATCCTCCCTTGCTCCTGTTTCGGACCTCCTTGTTCCAGTTTCGGACTGTGCTCATGCCGCACGGGCACCAAGCGAGCTTGGATCCAAAAACTATCGTTTTTGCCTTTGTCTTGCGCTTTCAGTGTGAGGCTTCGCCTGACGATATATTTAATATAATGAGCTTATGAAAATAAATTTTCAACTCTCATTATATTAAATATATCTATGTCAACCTACGGTTGCCATCACACTTCAGCGAGGTCACATTCATGCGTCGATGAGGTTACTTAACATCATTCATCAATAAAGTTTTACTTAACATCATTCATTAATGAAATTTTGCCTCCATCATTCGTCAATAATTTTTTTCTTTCATACACGTCGAATGATGTTATAATTAAACGTTATCAACGTTAACCTCGGTTCGGGTTCAAATGCCTTTAGGCGTTTGAAGAATTTTAAATATTAATGTGTTGTGCAAATTTATTTGCGGAACACGTTAATGTTTAAAATCTTAGAGATTGAAAATCTCTAAGCCCGAGACGCAACACAGAAAGCACCAGCGGGGGTGCTATCCCCGCCCGACGGAGTCAGTGAGAAACGTCCTCTATCTCTCCAGAACAACGCTTACACGGCCAATTTTGCCTCCTAAGGGGGGAGCTAATTTGGCTACTTCGCATTTGATGTGTTCTATTTGATAGAATTTTGACTTTAACGCCTCTATTATATTGAGTGCTACTGCTTCTATGGTGCATTGTGTTACAGTCATTTGCTGTTCTACAACTTCATACACCGTAAGATAGCTCACAGCATTTTCAACTCGATCTTCGGCAATATCTCTCTGCCAAGTCGAGATCTCCAAATCTACAACAAAGCGATTACCTACCTTCTGCTCCAACTCGTAGCAGCCATGGTAGGCTCGAAACTCCATATCGCTAAGTTTTATCTTGTAGTGCATCGCTTATTCAACTGTAATTAGATAGTAATTTTTCTTTCCACGCTGTACCAAAAGATACTTTCCAGCGATCAAATCACTAGCCTCAACTGTTGATGCTGCGTCAGCCACTTTCTCCTTATTGAGCGATACTCCGCCACCCTTAACCAACTTGCGGCACTCACCCTTTGACGGGAAAATCGCAGCCTTCTCGGTGCAAATATCAACAAACTGAGATCCAAGATCTTCAGTCGATATTGTAAACTGAGGTACACCCTCGAACACTTGCAATAGGGTAGCCGCATCGAGAGCCTTAAGCGCTTCTGATGTTGCACCTCCGAATAATATATTCGAAGCAGCTATAGCTTTCTCCAACTCCTCGGCTGAGTGAATCATTGTTGTAACCTCTTCTGCCAAACGTTTTTGAAGCACTCGTAGGTGTGGAGCCTCTTCGTGTTGAGCCGTTAGTGTGTCAACGGTCTCACGATCGAGCATTGTGAAAATTCGAATATATTTCTTTGCATCCTCGTCGCTTACATTCAACCAAAATTGATAGAATTTATATGGCGAGGTATACTCAGGACTCAACCAAACATTTCCGCTCTCGGTCTTACCAAATTTTGTTCCGTCAGCTTTGGTGATAAGAGGACAAACAATACCGAAAGCCTCAGCCTCAGAACCCATCTTGCGACGGATAAGCTCGGTTCCAGTTGTGATATTTCCCCATTGATCGGCTCCTCCGAGCTGAATTTTACAATTCATAGTGTCGTAAAGGTGCAAGAAGTCGTAACCTTGAACCAATTGATATGTAAACTCTGTAAACGACATTCCGTCGCCATCGCCATTAAAACGTTTCTTTACAGAATCTTTGGCCATCATATAGTTAACGGTGATACACTTACCAATATCACGAATGAACTCCAAGAATGAGAAATCCTTCATCCAATCGTAATTGTTAACCATCTGAGCAGCATTCGGAGCGTCCGAGTCAAAATCTATGAGCTTCGATAGTTGCGCCTTGATAGCATTCTGATTGTGACGCAAGGTCGGCTCATCGAGCAAATTACGCTCCGCCGATTTTCCACTTGGATCACCAATCATACCCGTTGCACCACCGATAAGTGCCAATGGGCGGTGACCGCAATCTTGGAAATGTTTTAGGATCATCACACCCACCAAGTGACCAATATGAAGTGAATCTGCTGTCGGGTCAATACCTAAATATGCTGTTGTTAACTCTTTCTCTAATTGCTCTTTAGCCCCTGGCATAGCTGTATGAATCATACCACGCCACTCTAGCTCTTCGATAAAATTCTTCTCTGACATTTTTTATTTCTTTATTTTAAATTATTCTATATATAGGTTAAATCGCTCCTTCAACTTTGAAATTTCGGGATTGATCTTAACTAAGTGTGCAATTTTATCCTCCAGTTTTACTGGACGACTTGCCACAATCGTCTCGTCCAAAATCAACTTCAACTCTATTACTCCGACAATACCTGTAATCTCAACAATCTTATGCAGCAATTCGCTCATCGACCTCTCAATTTCGGTCTGCAACTCGCTGGTTGGGATCTTCACGACAATCGTGTGCCCCTGAAACTCCATAGCAGAAAATGGAACCGCAAAACGAGGTCTCCACGAGGCGATAAACTCCAAAATATTGGTGCGTGAAGCCTCCAAAAGCTCCTCACTGCGGGGATCTATCCGACTCTCTTGTTTCTGTTCGGTAGCCTCCGACTCTTTTGCTGCGACACCTCCGTTTAAAATATCGGATAGCGACACTAGCGGCCTAATTACCTTTACAGTTTTTACTGTTGACTTGGTTGCGGGTTCTGCTTTAGGTGCAACTTTAGGTTCCGCCTTAGTTTCCGCTTTATACTCCACCTTAGGCTCCGCCACCACCTTAACTTGTTGCTCGTTTTTAATCTCCGAAATCTCCGTTGGTTGGCTAACAACAACTTTCAGTTCCTCATTTTTCAGTGGTTTTGTACCGCCTAATTCAGGCAGTGCAATCTCCACATCGAGGTAGTTACCTACCTCACTATTTTTTTTTTGACCGAGACCCGCTATCTTCATAAGTCCCAGTTCAACTAATAATCTTTGGTTTGACGATTGTCTTAATTTACCGTCCGCTTCGGTGAGCACCGAGATTGTTCCAAAAAGAAAATCAATACTACACTGCTCGGCCTGCTTCACATACCTCTGCGTGAGTGACTCGGTATACTCCATCAAGCTAAGCGACGCTGGATTCTTCGCCACCAAGAGATCTCGACAGTGAGCATTGAGCCCCGCCATAAAGGTTTGAGCCGAGAATCCTTGCGTGAGTACCTTGTCAAAAGCGAGTAGTGAATCGACATAAGAGCCTGCAAGTAGCGATTCGGTTATGGTAAAATAGGTATCATAATCCAAAATATTGAGAGTCTGAGCAACCCGCTTATAATCGAGTGTCGACCCGCAAAAAGAGACTGCCTTATCGAACATCGAGAGTGCATCACGCATACCGCCATCAGCCTTTTGTGCAATAAGGTTCAACGACTCATCATCAACCTCGATATTCTCCTGCCCGGCAATATACCTCAAATAGCCGACTCCATCTTCAACCTTAATGCGATTAAAGTCAAAAATCTGACATCTCGATAGGATTGTCGGCAAGATTTTATGTTTCTCGGTTGTTGCAAGGATAAAAATAGCATGCGCAGGTGGCTCCTCCAAAGTTTTAAGAAAAGCATTAAAAGCTGCCGCCGAGAGCATATGCACCTCATCAATAATAAATAGTGCGTAACGTCCCAATTGAGGAATAATCCGCACCTGCTCGATCAGCGAGCGAATATCGTCAACTGTATTGTTTGAAGCGGCATCGAGCTCATGAATATTAAGTGAGCGATTTTCGTTAAAGCTACGACAAGAGTCGCACTCATTGCATGCCTCATTTCCGTTAGGATTCAAACAATTGATAGCTTTAGCAAATATTCTCGCACAAGTAGTCTTACCGACACCACGGGGGCCGCAGAAGAGATAGGCGTGAGCCAATTGGCTGCGCTCAATAGCATTTTTGAGCGTAGATGTAATATGATTTTGTCCCACAACAGAGTTAAATGTAGCGGGTCGATATTTCCTGGCACTTACGATAAATTCTCCCATAATGTGGCAAAGATAATAATTTTAATGCAAAAGTTGTTTTGTATAGCGCAAAGATGCGAAATATTTTGCATGAAGAGAGTATTTAAGTAGTGAAAAACAATTATTGCCATATTTTTTAAAGCACTTTTGGAGGATATTTTTTGCTATTAAATCTCTAGGATGATATACTTGTTCCAAATTCTAATAATGTAGAAGAGTGGATTATTTGTAGTAATGCAGAACTAAAAGCAGATTTCGCAAATTAGAACTCCCCTTAAACAGATTCTAAATAGAAAAGTTTTTTTGACACGATGACAATCGCTCTCTTACGTCGAGGACTGCCCTTACAGCGGGCGGCCGCCAGACACAGTCTGGACAGAAAAACTGCGTTTTTCACTTTATATTTTTTTGAATAAAAAATGTTCGTTTTTTTGTTATTAAATCGAAAAAAAGTATTACCTTTGCCGAAATTTAATTTGATAGAAATGCAGTTTGACAATAATATAGGAATGGTTCAATGGAATTCAATATGGGCTCCTTGTGGATCACTATTTTTTATTGTTTTTGGATAATTGTTTATTTGTAGGTAGCTTATTTAAGCTACCTTTTTTTTGGATAGAGATATGATAGAGATTATTAAAGGGGCTATTTGTTATGATGCCAAAGGGTGCGTAGGCCGTGATGTAGCTTTTCAAGATGGCGTTATTATAGCTGTCGGAAGCTCCATTGAGATTGAGGGTGCAAGGGTGATTAATGCTGAGGGTAAATATTTACTTCCAGGGTTAGTCGATCCGCATGTTCATCTACGTGAACCTGGTTTTTCTCGCAAGGAGACCATCGCTTCGGGTACCGCTGCGGCGGCTAGAGGTGGTTTCACTGCCGTATTCTCTATGCCTAATTTATCTCCCGCTCCCGACGCTTTAGAGACCCTCGGTGAGCAGAAAGCGATTATCGAGCGAGATGCACTCATTGATGTTGTTCCTTATGCTTCGATTACTCGTGGACAAAAGGGGCGAGGTGAGTTGGTTGATTTTTCGGCTTTGGCACCTTTTGTTGGGGGATTTTCCGATGATGGTGTTGGTGTGCAGTCTGATGAGTTGATGGCTGAAGCTATGAAGGCGGCAAAGATTGCGAATCGTCCAATTGTTGCACATTGTGAGGTGAATGAACTGCTTAATGGCGGGTATATTCATCAGGGTGATTATTGCGCCAGAAATGGACATAAAGGGATTTGCTCGGAGAGCGAGTGGAGACAGGTCGAGCGTGATTTGAAACTTGTTGAGCAGATAGGTTGTCAATATCATATTTGCCATATCTCAACCAAGGAGAGTGTCGAGCTGCTTCGTGAGGCTAAGGCCAAGGGGTTGAAGGTGAGTGGTGAGACTGCGCCACATTATTTATTGCTTACCGATGAGGATTTGCAAGAGAGTGGACGCTTTAAGATGAATCCACCGTTGCGCTCACGAGAGGATCAAATGGGGCTCCTAAATGGTATTTTGGATGGAACGATCGAATGTATCGCCACCGACCATGCTCCACATACCGACGAGGAGAAATCTCGTGGCTTGGCAAAAAGTGCCTTTGGTATTGTTGGAATCGAGACTTCGTTTGCTTTGATGTATACTTATTTGGTGCGTCGAGGCGTTTTATCTTTGGAGAGGTTGATTGAGTTGATGTCTCTTAATGCTCGAAGATTATTTGGGCTTCAAGCAGGAACTATTGAGGTGGGGCAAGCGGCTGATTTGACGCTCTTCGATCTCGATGCCAAGTATGAAATTGATACGGACGACTTTTTGTCGATGGGTCATGCAACTCCATTTGAGGGTTGGGAGGTCTACGGAAAATGTCTGCTGACACTTTCAAAAGGAAAAGTGGCCTATAAGGCTTAATTTTGTGGATTGTTGTTAGTTATTTAACACATAATGAATTAACAGTAAAAAAGTTAACAATCGAATAGATTAACGAAATAGATAATCTATTTAAACCAACAACGCAATTTAAGCGCAAAGAAGAAAAAAAGAAAAAATATAATATGACTATGAAACCATTTACAAAAAAAATCGTTCTTGAGAATGGCTGCGAGTTCTATGGCTACGGCTTTGGAGCAGATCGTGACGCTATCAATGAGATCGTGTTCAACACCTCGATGGTGGGTTACCAAGAGATTCTCTCGGATCCATCATATACCGACCAGATGGTGGTTATGACCTACCCACTTATTGGTAATTATGGTACTGCCGAGGAGGATTACGAGACTAAATTCCCAACTATTGGAGGTATGATCGTTCGTGAGTATAATGATACTCCGAGTAACTTCCGCTACACAAAGACTCTAAACGAGGTATTTGAGGAGTATAATATCCCAGCTATCGAGGGTATTGACACTCGTATGCTTACACGTATCATCCGTGAGGAGGGCTCTCAAAGAGTTCTCTTGACCGATGCTGCAACGCCACTCTCTGAGGCTTTGGCTCGTATTGCTGCTCAACCAATCTCGACAGATGTTGTTGCAAGAGTTAGCTGCAAGAAGCGTTGGTTCTCACGTACGGCAAATCATAAATATGATGTTGTTGCTATCGACTGCGGAATTAAGTATAATATCATCCGTAAGTTCAATGAAAAGGGTTGCAATGTAACTATTGTTCCTTTCGATACTCCAGCTGAGGAGATTTTGGCATTGAAACCAGATGGAATATTCTTGTCGAATGGCCCAGGTGATCCTGAGGATGTGACACCTGTAATTGAGCTTGTGAAGGAGTTGCGTGGTAAGTTGCCAATTTTTGGAATATGTATGGGTCACCAAATGGTTTGTTTGGCTTATGGTGCTTCGACATTTAAACTTAAGTTTGGTCACCGTGGAGGTAACCACCCTGTGAAGTGTTTGGAGACAGGTAAGATCGAGATCACCTCGCAAAATCATAGCTTTGCGGTCGATACAGATTCGCTTGCTGCAACCAAATTGGCTTTAACACATATCAACCTGCTCGATAATACCGCCGAGGGTGTCGAGTGCAAAGAGGATATGTTATTCTCGGTTCAATACCACCCTGAGAGCGCACCAGGTCCACAAGATAGCGCCTACCTATTCGATAACTTTATTAAAATAATGGAGGAGAAAAAAAATGCCTAAGCGTTTAGATATAAAAAAAGTAATGGTTATCGGCTCAGGCCCAATTGTAATTGGTCAAGCAGCCGAATTTGACTACGCAGGAACTCAAGCCTGCTTAGCTCTTAAGGAGGAGGGTTATGAGGTTGTATTGGTCAACTCGAACCCTGCAACAATTATGACCGATACACATATTGCCGATAAGGTATATATGGAGCCATTGACCTTGGAGTATGTTGCAAAGATTATCCGCTTCGAGCGTCCCGATGCTATCGTTCCAGGTTTGGGAGGTCAGACAGGTTTGAACCTTGCTGTACAGTTGGCGAAAAAGGGTGTCTTGGAGGAGTGTCAAGTTGAGATCTTGGGAACATCTTTCGAGAGTATCGAGCGTGCTGAGGATCGTGAGTTGTTCAAGGATCTTTGCGAGAGCTTGGGTGAGCCAGTTTTGCAGTCGGTTATCACAACCTCTATCGAGGAGGCTGTCGATGCAGCTAATGAGATTGGCTATCCAGTTGTGCTTCGTCCAGCCTTTACTTTGGGTGGTACAGGTGGAGGTTTTGCCGATGATGAGCCTGAACTTCGTGAGATGATGCGTAATGCTCTTATCCTCTCTCCCGTTCACCAAGTATTGGTCGAGAAGAGTATCAAAGGTTATAAGGAGATCGAGTATGAGGTAATGCGTGATGCTAACGATACAGCTATCGCAATCTGTAATATGGAGAATATCGACCCCGTTGGTGTGCACACTGGAGACTCGGTTGTTGTTGCTCCA
This sequence comes from Rikenellaceae bacterium, assembly GCA_044433665.1. GTDB lineage: Bacteria > Bacteroidota > Bacteroidia > Bacteroidales > Rikenellaceae > Alistipes. The sequence continues at coordinate 16,613 of JAWXTJ010000005.1, read as the reverse complement.
AGTCAGACGCTTACCAATCGTGAGTATCAGATGTTGCGTGACTCGGCATTGAAGATCATTCGTGAGCTTAAAATCGAGGGTGGATGTAATGTGCAGTTTGCTTTGGATCCATTGTCGTTCAAATATTTCTTGATCGAGGTTAACCCTCGTGTATCTCGTTCATCAGCTTTGGCTAGTAAGGCTACAGGTTATCCAATTGCTCGTGTAAGTGCGAAGATTGCCGTTGGTCTACACCTTGATGAGATTGAGATCGCTAATACTTGCGCAGCTTTTGAGCCAACTTTGGATTATGTTGTTTCGAAGATTGCACGTTTCCCATTCGATAAATTCACCGACGTTTCAAATCAATTGGGTACTCAGATGAAGGCAACAGGTGAGGTGATGTCGGTAGGTAGAACTATGGAGGAGTCACTTTTGAAGGCTATCCGTTCGTTGGAGACTGGTGTTTATCACCTATATCACAAGAAGTTTGATGATTGGACAAAAGATGAACTTTTGCACTATATTGTAAATGGAACCGACGATCGTCTATTTGCTGTAGCTCAATTGATCCGCAAAAAATGCGATTTGGGGATGATCTACAACGCTTCGAAGATTGATATGTTCTTCTTGGAGAAGTTCTGCAATATCGTTAAGTTCGAAAAGACAGTTGAGAGCAACATTGGCAATATCGAGACTCTTAAGGAGGCTAAGCGAATGGGCTTTAGCGATAAATATATTGGTCAACTTTGGGGTAAAACCGAGAGTGAGATGTATCTTTTGCGCAAGGAGAATGGCATCTACCCAATTTATAAGATGATCGACACGTGTGCAAGTGAGTTCAGCTCATACGTACCATATTTCTACTCAACTTACGAGAGTGAGAATGAATCAATTGTAAGCGACAAAGAGAAAATTGTTGTATTGGGTTCGGGCCCAATCCGTATTGGTCAAGGTGTCGAGTTCGACTACTCTACAGTACACGCAATTTGGACAATTCGCAAGGCGGGTTACGAGGCTATTATCATCAATAATAACCCTGAGACGGTCTCTACCGACTATACAACCAGCGACAAACTATACTTCGAGCCATTGATGGTTGAGGATGTTATGAATATTCTCGATTATGAGAAGCCAAAGGGAGTTATTGTAGGTCTTGGAGGTCAAACAGCAATCAACTTGGCGGAGCCATTGGCAAAATTGGGTGTGCCGATTATCGGAACAGGTGTTGAGGCAATTCGCAATGCTGAGGATCGTGGATACTTCGAGAAAATTATGACCGAGTTGGGAATTCCACAACCTCAAGCTGAGGCGGTTACAACTATCGAGGCGGGTGTTGCTGCGGCTGAGCGTATTGGCTATCCAGTTTTGGTGCGTCCAAGTTATGTACTTGGAGGTCGTGCAATGCAGATTGTAAGCAATGAGGAGCGTTTGCGTCACTATATGGTCTCTGCGGTTCAAGTTAATGAGGATTCTCCAGTCTTGGTTGACCGCTATATCCAAGGTCGTGAGATGGAGGTAGATGCAATTTGTGACGGTACAGATGTATTTATCCCTGGACTTATGGAGCATGTTGAGCGTACAGGTATTCACTCGGGTGACTCAATTAGCGTATACCCTACTTTCTCAGCTTCTGAGGAGGTTAAGAAGAAGATTATTGACTATACTTGTCGTTTGGGTCTTCGTATCGGAATTATTGGTCTTTACAATATCCAATTTATTGTTGATGAGAAAGATGATGTATATGTAATTGAGGTTAACCCTCGCTCATCACGTACAGTGCCTTTCCTATCGAAATCGACTGGAATACATATGGCCGATATTGCAACTCAAGTTATTTTGGGTACTTCACTTCGTGAGCAAGGTATCACTGAGGTTGTTGGCGCACCAGCTAAGCGTTGGTTCGTTAAGGCTCCAGCATTCTCGTTCGCTAAGATCCGTGGTATGGAATCATACCTCTCTCCAGAGATGAAATCTACGGGTGAGGCTATCGGATATGATGATAAGCTAACCCGAGCATTCTATAAAGCGATGCAGGCGGCAGGTATGACCGTTGATAACTTCGGAACTATCCTTGTTACCATCGCCGATAAAGATAAACCTAAGGCGTTGCCTTTAGTGCGTCGTTTCTATGACCTTGGATTCAATATCGAGGCTACAAGTGGCACTGGAGAGTTCTTGCGTGAGCATGGTATCCGTACACGTGTACGTAAGAAATTGGGTGAGGGTAGCACCGAAATTATCGACTCTTTGCGTCAGGGTTACGTTAACTACATTATCAACACTATCGACATTGACCAACATAGCAATCGCCTTGATGGATATGATATTCGTCGCACGGCTGTTGAGAATAACGTTACTGTATTCACTGCATTGGAGACTGCGGGGGTTCTTCTTGATGTTTTGGAGGAGATTACCTTTGGAGTATCAACGATCGATGCGAAATAAATAGAGAAAAACGGAGTTTTTCTGTCCAGACTATGTCTGGTGCCCGTGCGGCACGAGCACAGTCCCCAACGTAAGAAAGCTGATCGCCCTCCCTCCTAAAAAAGCATTTTTTGCAAAAAAAATGCGCAGAGGGCGAGCAATTCGAAGAATTGCACTACATAAAAAAAACCAAGTAGGGTAAAATAATTATTGGTGTATTTTTAAGAGTGCTATTGGAGATGAGATTTTTTGCTATTGAATCGAAAATATAGTTATTCTACATTGAGATTTAATAGCAAGAAATATCGCTCCAAGAGTGCTTTTAAAAATATAGCAATAATTGTTTTACACTACTTACAGAGGAGAAGGTATTAAACTTTCTCCTCTGTAGCAAAAAAATAACAACTATGTACAAAAAAGGAATATATAAAATAGTTGGCAACAAAGCATTAACCGCCCCAAATATTTTCCAAATGGTCTTGGAGGGTGATACCCAATATATCACGGCACCAGGTCAATTTGTAAATATTGCTTTGGAGGGTCTCTATTTGCGTCGTCCAATTTCGGTTTGTGATTTTGACGAATCGAGCCTGACTATAATTTATAAGGTTGTCGGACGAGGCACTGAGCAGATGAGCCGAATGAAAGCGGGTGAGGAGTTAGATATTCTCACAGGTCTAGGCAATGGTTTCAATATTGAGGCTGATTGCGAGCGTCCACTTCTTGTTGGAGGTGGTGTTGGCGTACCTCCCTTATATAATCTTTGTCGACAACTTATCGCCAAAGGAAAGAAACCGATTGTCGTTATAGGCTTTAACACAGCAAAAGAGGCATTCCTAGAGCCAGAATTCCAAGCCCTCGGAGCCGAAGTCATCACAACAACCGTCGACGGATCCTTCGGCAAAAAAGGTTATGTAACCCAAGTCCTTGACGACCTAGACTTCGATTATGTATATAGTTGTGGCCCCCTACAAATGTTGCAAGCGCTATACAACGCAACCCCCAACACCCCAGGCGAATATAGCTTTGAGGAGCGTATGGGCTGCGGATTTGGAGCCTGCGTAGGATGCACCTGCAAAACAAAATATGGAAATAAAAGAATCTGTAAAGATGGCCCCGTGCTGCTCAGAGAGGAGATAATATGGTAGAAAAAAAATATGATCTAAGCGTCGAGCTCTGCGGACTCACCCTTGACAACCCCGTAGTCCCCGCAAGTGGAACTTTCGGCTTCGGTGAGGAGTTCAACGATTATTATGACATCAACATACTCGGTTCATTCTCATTCAAGGGAACAACCCGAGATGCACGCTTCGGAAACCCTACACCCCGCATTGCCGAGTGTGAGAGTGGAATGATAAATGCCGTAGGCCTCCAAAATCCAGGTATCGACAAGGTGATAAGTGATCTAATACCACGCATGAGTGAATATTATCATAAGCCTGTCATAGCCAACATAAGCGGCTTCTCACTCGAAGAATACGTCGAGTGCTGCGAGAAGATCGACAGGGTAGAGCAAGTCGGCATAATTGAGGTGAATGTAAGCTGCCCCAATGTGAAGCATGGAGGTATGAGCTTCGGCACATCCCCCGAAGCCGCAGCCGAGGTCACCCGAGCTGTGAAAGCAGTAACCACAAAACCAGTTTTCATAAAATTAAGCCCCAATGTCACCGACATCGTCTCGATAGCTAAAGCATGCGAAGAGGCGGGAGCCGATGGTATATGTTTAATAAATACCATGCTCGGAATGCGTATCGACACCCGCACCCGCCGTCCTGTGATTGCGAATACTATGGGTGGATTCTCAGGCCCAGCGATATTCCCAATAGCCTTGCGCATGGTCTATCAAGTAGCACACGCATGTTCAATTCCAGTGATGGGTTGCGGAGGTGTAGCAACAGCATCCGACGTGATAGAGATGATGATGGCAGGAGCAACAGCCGTACAGGTCGGAGCACAGAATCTTGTGAATCCTTACGCCTGCAAGGAGATTATAGAAGCTCTACCATTAGAAATGGAACGCCTAGGAATTAAATCTTTAAGAGATATAATTCGTTCCGTTTAATTTTTTTCATACCTTTCTCTTGTGATTTTATTATAATTATATAAAAAAAATTATATCTTTGCATTAGAAAATTTCAGAGAAATCTGAATTTAAAATATTATATTTGCGTTTACGTAAGATCTTGCACCGAAAACTGGCACTTTTCCAAACACCAAGAGACTATATGCACGCTCGTACCATTTTGTTATGGTGCGGGCTTGCTTGTCTGGTTGTTGGGTATGCCAGTACCTCGGTTGCGGATAAAGTTAAGTCTGCACCATTCTTTTTTTTGTAAGGATTTAAGGGGAGTTCTAATAATTCCCTAAAATACTTTTCAGCTGCTAATCACCCCTTTTCGATTTTTCAAAAATCGGTGGTAGAGCCACTACAACCCACTTTTGCAAAATCAAAAATGGGCAATTATTAACTAAAAATTAAAATCAGGGAATTATTAGAACTCCCCTTAACTTTTTTAAATAAACCTAAGGAAAGAAGATAAGATGATACTTGGTTAATTCCCTCAAAAAACGACCATATTTTCAAAAACAAAACAGCAGCTAATCAAATTCTGAAAACCTACATTCCTTAGGTTTTCATTCCAAAAAAACGCACCAAAACACTCCCCGATCCAGTCTAATTCACTACTTTTATACGTGCAATGGGATAAAAAATATAATTTTTACACTTTGCCGACATTTTTTTCTATTCTAGGTTGCTCATTTGATTAATATTTAATATATTTGCAACCTGTATACCTTTTAATTTTAAGGTGTAGAATTAAAGAATTAATTTATAGAGGTAAATTAAACACAAACAAAACAATAAAACAAAAACAAAAATTATGAAAAGACTTGTGAATCTGAGCATTGCTCTATTTGCTTTCGCTGCAATGGTTAGTTGTAGTGGTGCCAAGAATTTTGGTGACATGGATAGCGGTTTCGCTGATGGCGTTAATCTTATCGACCTAACATGTAACCCTGAGGTTCTTACCCTTACTAACGGTATCGTTGGAACTACAGTAAGCGTAGATTTCCCAGCAGATTTCTTCGAATCTTACGTTATCGCTAAGATCACTCCAGCGGTAGTATACGAGGCTGGTGAGACTGTAGGTACTCCATTCTACTTCCAAGGTTCTGAGGTTGATGATAACTACACTGTAGTTACTTCAAATGGTGGTAAATTCAGCCAAAGCGTTGAGTTCCCATACTCTGAGGAGATGAAACTATCTGAGCTTCAACTTCGTGTTGAGCTTCGTAACGCTAAGAAAGAGAAATATGGTTTCTACCTAGTTAACGCTAACACAGGTGAGCTTCTTTCATCTAGCGAGGATGCTATCATCGCTGCTGCACCATCTACTGAGGCTACAGCTCTTTACAACACTTGCGGTCTTGTAGTTGCTAAGGGTGTTAACACTCTTCAACAAGATATTAACTACGCAGCATTGATGGACGTTATGCCAAACGATTATAAGGCAGTTACTTATGAGGTTTCAAAGGCTAACATCAACTACTCTATCAACTCTTCAGTAGTTAAGACTTCAAACCTTTCAGATGCTCAAATGGCAGCATTCAAAGAGGTTGTTGAGGCAACACAAACTAACGATAAAGCATCACAAACAGTCTCTACAAACGGTTACGCTTCTCCAGACGGTCCTGAGAAGTTCAACGATAAGCTATCTTCAGCACGTTCTGAGTCAGCTAAGAAAGCGATGAACAAATTCTTCACTGAGATGGGTCTTGAGGCTGACGCTGCGGCTTATGGTGAGGACTGGGATGGCTTCAAGGAGCTAGTTCAAGCATCTTCAATGAAAGATAAGAACCTTATCCTTCAAGTATTGAACCTTTACGATTCATCAGTACAACGTGAGGCAGAGATCAAAAACCTATCTTCAGTATACTCTGAGCTTAAGAATGAGATCCTTCCAGAGCTTCGTCGTGCACAAGTTGTTAGCAACATCAGCATCAACGGTAAAACTGACGATGAGATGATGGCACTTATCGCTTCTAAGAGCTATGGTGAGCTTACTAACGAGGAGCTTCTTTACCTTGCTGATTCAGTAATCAAAGATAACGCTACAAAAGTTGCAGTTTTGGACTACACAGCTAAGAAGTATAAAGATGCTCGTGCATACAACAACTTGGCTATCGTTTACGCTAAGCAAGGCAATGCTGAGGCATCACTTGACGCATTCGAGAAAGCTACTAAGGCAGGTGCAAACAACGCAACAATCAACAAGAACTTGGTTCTTTCAAACCTTGATAACGATAACTACTCTGAGGCTAAGAAATACTCAGCTGACGCAACAGCATCATACGCATTGTCAGCAGTTGAGGGTAACTACGCTCCAGCAGCAACAAACTTCGAGGGTTACAACAAGGCTATCGCTAACATCATGACAAACAACTATAGCGCTGCTAAGGCTGCTATCGCTGATTGCAAATGTGCAAAATCTAACTATCTACGTGCAGTAATCGCATCGGCAGAGGGTGAGGTTCAAGCAGGTATTGGTTACATCAAGGCTGCTGTAGCTGCTGACGCTACACTTGCTGAGAAGGCTAAGAGTGATGTTAATCTTGCTAACCTTTTCGAGGGTGGTTTGACACTATAATCTTGGTTAAGATTTAACGGGGAGATGATCCCCGAAAGAAGAGGGAGGGCGTAGAGCTCTCCCTTTTTTTGGGTGAAAAACGAAGTTTTTCTGTCCAGGCTGTGCCTGGCGGCCGCCCGCTGGTAGGGCAGTCCTCGACGTAAGAAAGTGGTCGCCCTCCCTCCTCAAAAAGGACTTTTTATTCTAAAAAGTCCGCAGAGGGCGAGCAGCTCAAGGAGCTGCATTGCAAAGAGGCTTAATCAGCCGAAACATGATTATCTAACTGTTCCTCTTTAAGCATTTCAGCGACCTTTTTAAGGTATCCATAATGTAAGGTAAAAAGAGGTGATTTCGCTAACCCGTTGTTCAACACTAGAGAAGGCTTACAAGTACATTAATATCCTGTACGGGGCGAAATCACCGTATAGATATAGTGAGGCGAGAGCATAACAAAGGTAATTAAAATATCAAATACACCAAAATAATTTATGTGTTTACTATGCTTAAACACATTGAAAAGTCATAATCTTTTAGTAACTTTGTGTATTAACATTAACAGATCAATTATGATTAAAGCATTAGCCCATCACAAACTAAAGAATGAAGATAAGAAAACCTCGTCGGTTATTGGACAACTTCTTCATCTTCCTGCTCATCTGTTTTGGCAGATATTGCGTGCGTCATGTTTGTATAAAGATATATTGCCTTTACAGTGTGGAGAGATATTAGATGTAGATTTTTGGCCATCTTGGAGTGCAGAGGGGGATGATATTGAGAATAAAGATCGAGTTGAACCAGATGTATTCATTCGATTTGATAACTTCGATTTGATAATTGAAGCTAAGGTAAATGATACCTCAGAGCAATCTCAGGAAAAGTATCAAAAGAAAATTTACGAACAGCGAATAAATGAAGTAAATAGCTATTTAAACGAATATGAGGATGATAAAAAGTCTTTATATTTTATAGCTCTTGGAGGCTGTGCAACTTTTGATTCTGAGAATATCGAGAGCAGATCAGAGGTTCAGATAAAAGCAATTAAATCAACGTGGACAAGGTTGTTACACGAGGTGTGGAGTGCAAAAGAGAGTATCGAAAGACAATATTATCATGGAGGAGGCAAATATCAACTTCTTAGGATTATAGAGGATGTGATAGAGGGCTTTGCAATTCATGGTGTAATTTACACTGTTTGGTTAAATACACTTCCTCCGATGAAGGTAAATTCTAATTCAATTAATCTATTTAGAAACTATGGCAAATAAAGAAGAGCTTGTACAAGCAATGTGTGACGTGCGCAAGTCGCATAGAATTATATATGAATATCAACGAAGGATGTTGGATTTAATGCGTTATATCAGCAATAAATATGGTATTCAAAATAAAATTGCGGGTCGTAAACTATTCTGTGATCCGATACGTAAATATCTGGGCTACTCTGTAGAATATCCAAAAGCAAATTTAAGGTTGCCTGAAAATATGTGGGCTTGGGATTTTTTATATTCTTACATGTTTGAATTTTATTTTGGGACGACCGTCGAGAAAAAGATAAAAAAAGAGTATAGTTTATCTGTTGTGCAGGTTAGCGATAGTGGATATTTTGCCTCCGAAGAAGAGAATAAAATCAGAACTGACACCAACTCTTTCCTGCCTTGTGAAGAGTCTGAGTCAATGCTTATTTTTGTTTTTGAAGTTATTCCACGTAATAATAAAACAGATTATCTGTGGAAAATAGACGAAAGCATTCACCATTTTTCATCATCTAACAAACGAGAAGATATTGTAAATAGAGGTGATGATGGTGTATACATTGCGTGTAAATATGACATTTGCGATTTTATGGATGAGGAGAGCACAGATAAAATTTTAGACTCTTTTGCGGAAGTTGTAGAGACGCATACAGGCATTAAACTTATCAAAGAATCTAAAAACTCTTAACAAGTAATTAGCCTACATAAATACCCCCCCACCCACATCGGTACAAAAATTGACACAGAAATTAGGGAGAAAATAGATCTTCCCTAAAATGAAATATAACCTCGCTCTTCTCTTTGCAAATGCACTTTTTGCGCTTAACTATTCGCTTTTCGTCTCGGTGATGCAGAGTGAAAAGTTGAGCATTGGTGCGATATATCTCTTGCAGACACTCTCGATGGTGATAATTGTATCTATATGGAGAGTGATACAGCCTCACCGAAATAAAATTATCGAACTGCGTGATGTCGCCTCAATTGCTCTGACGGCGATATTCAGTTCATTGGGGTGGAGCTATGCAACCCTGCAAGGTATGTCGCTCAGCTCCCCCATTGATGCTGCAACAATTGCCTCGATGGGACCCTCGCTGACGCTCATTTTTGCGCATATCTTGGGTCAGCGGCAATTGACGGGTGTGCGTATGGCGGGTATTATTCTCTCGCTGGTGGGAGTCTCAATTCTCTTTTTTGATCGGGGGTGGAACCTGCTGTCGGGAGATGCTGGCCGAGGAAATATTCTGCTGCTCGTAGCGGTGACAATCTCGGCAGTTAATACATTGATATTGAAGCCGCAACTCGAACGCTATGGGTTGTCTCAAGTGGCTCTATATTATGCTTTGGCAGCATTTGCCGTTAGCTTTCCGATATTCTTCAAGGAGCTCTCACCGAGTATGTTTGCCGATTTCGATCTTATGGCCGTTGTCGAGACCTCCGCAATGCTTATTATAGGTAGCGCACTTCCGCTGGTGCTCCTCTTCGAGGGTACCGAACGCCTATCACCTTTGCACACCTCGCTCTATCGCTATGTGCAACCTCTTGTTACAACCATTGTTGTTGTATCTCGTAAGCAGGCACAACTCACCGAGACCAACTATATAGCCATGATTGCAATAGTTGTTGGCGGAGTATTGGTCGCTAAACGGGTAGCTCAAGATAGAGTGGCATAAAGAGCGAGAGTAGAAGCAGGATAAATAATAAAGTGTAGATAATATTAGCCGCCCGAGCAGAAAGCATCGACACGGAGAGTGATGCCAAAATTGCACTCATAGGAGCCATTAAAGGCAGAGTAAGCAGCGTTGCCGAGGGAGAGATCAGCGAGAGTAGCGAGGCGAAAAATATCGCAACGGTAATCTGAAGTCTCACACGCCTCTTATGCACATCGCTCCCGATCCACAAAAGCGAAAGCAACGAGAGCAACAACCCCAATGCCGAGATAGCGAGGTGAAACGGCATAATTGTCGTAAGTGAGAAGAGGTGAGCAGGGGAGAGCAACATCGAGAGCATACTCTCACCGACAAAAAGTATCTCAAACCCACAGAGCCAATAGATATATGAGAGCATAGCAAATGGCAACAGCAGCCCACAAAAAGCTATAATCCACTCCCTTAAAGTCGCACTGATAAGGATTAGAATAACAGGTAACACAACCCAAAAAGCCACAGCCGAAGTGTAGAACATCGGCAAGAAAGAGAGCAGAATCGAAGCATTGAAGATTGGAGCAAGATGCGACTCATTGCGCACCGAGAGCATAAAACCCATCAAGGCTTGTGTGCAGAGCATAGCGACAAGGGTGCTGAGGAGGAAATCATCCCCATAACAAGTTGCCCAATAGAAAACTCCGAGCAGTGGAATTTGGATATTGGTAGCTGTAGAGTAGAGATTATTTTGCGAAACAAAGCGCCCAATCTTCACCGTAGCGATAAAGATAAAGAGCGTAGAGATAACAGCAGCCCAAAGTGGATAGTCCGCTTGAAATCCCGAGATATATCCGCCAAGAATCGACTCACTAGCGGGTAATGAGAGCGCCACAGGCTCCCCCATAATCAAAGCATACATGCCGAGTAAGCATGTAAAAAACAACGTTATAAGTGCTGGCAACGCTCGCTGCCGTGTGATGTTGAACTTCATATGGAAAATTTCCACAAATATACATAATAATATCTTCTCACACAAGCGTATGTAAAACATCTCGCTCATCCTACACATGTAAGAGTGTTCCGAAGCACCAAGCAGAGTTTGGACTAGGGAAAAATTAAAACTCCACCTAAATCAGAGTATTGCAAAACGTAAGTTTTACTCCATTTAAAATAATTATTGCCATATTCGCATGAATATGGCAATAATTATTTTAGGGGAGTTCTATTTTATAGCGATCATATTAACAATACTCCTCTCGGCATCTCGTCTCACGTGCTCGTCCAAAATAATTTCTGGTGTCATATTCTCCAAAGTTGAGATGATATTGTCGAGCGTAATCATCTTCATATAATTGCAATTATTGCATCCGCATGTAGAGTCGAGCGGTGGCGCAGCAATAAATCTCTTATTTGGGTATCTACGGCTCATTTCAGTGAGTATTCCCGCCTCGGTGACCACTATGAACTCCTCAAGATTTTCTTGTCCACAATAGCTTAAAATCGCCGCTGTGGATCCAACGAAATCTGCAACTTCAACAATGTAGGGTTTACACTCAGGATGAACCACAATTTTAGCCTCAGGATTCTCCTTTTTAAGATCCAAGATAGCCTCCAACGAAAACTCCTCATGCACATGGCACGCACCATCCCAAAGGATCATATTATCGCGTCCCGTGAGCTTCTGAATATATGATCCAAGATTTCGATCTGGGGCGAAGATTATCGGTGTATCCTTGTCGATTGACTCCACAACCTTAAGCGCATTCGAAGAGGTGCAGCAAATATCCGTGTGAGCCTTCACCCCAACTGTAGTGTTGACATACGATACAACCTTATGCTCGGGATGACGAGATTTCAACTCGGCCAAATCCTCAGCTCTACATGACTCCGCCAACGAGCAGAGCGCATCGGTACGAGGAATGAGAACTTTTTTATCTGGACAAAGTACCTTGGCTGTCTCCGCCATAAAGTGAACCCCCGCAAAGAGGATCACATCTTCACTCACATCTTGAGCCTTGATCGAAAGAGCCAACGAGTCTCCCAAGAAATCGGCTACCGCTTGAACATCCTCCGTCGTGTAGTAATGCGATAGGATCACAGCACCTCGGCTACGCTTCAACTCTTCAATTTTTTTGATTTTCTCTTCTCTGTTCATATACTCTTTATTTTTTATCTTTTTTTAATTTTAATATAATTATAATAATATATATAATAGCTGTTGATAGTGTTAATAACTCCTTAACACTTATTAGTATTAACAATTAAGAATCGCTAATGTTAATAAGTTGGATACGTTATTCAACCAACAAATTTCCAAACCTTCTCACTGCCCTCATGCCGGGCGGGCACCAAACAAGTTTGGATCCAAAAACTCCGTTTTTGCCTTTTTTTGCGAATATTAATGGATTGATTCTCAATCCACTTACATTACAATATATAAATTTACAAAAGTAAACTCTTGTAAATTTATATATCATAAAGTAAGTTACGCAAACTGAAGTTTGCTATTAATATTCGAGTTGGATCACACTCTTAAAACTTACCTTAAATATATTTCAACTCTGCAAAGTTAACAATTGTTTAGAACATTTATTAACATTTCAACATCTATTTTTAATTAACAGCATTCAGAATTTTATTACAATAATTGTGATGGTAACTTTTGAAAACTTTTACTTGACTTTTTATAATCTCATTTGTATATACAAATTTTAAGAGATGTCAATAACAAACTCTAAAAAGTTGTTAATAGTTATTCTCATTATATCATACAAACAATTAACAAAAATTACCACTCTTATTAACTATTTTTGTGTACTTATCAACGCTTTTAACAGGGTTATGAACACCCTTTAGGTGAAAAACGAAGTTTTTCTGTCCAGGCTATGCCTGGCGGCCGCCCGCTGTAAGGGCAGTCCTCGACATAAGAAAGTGCGTCGCCCTCCCTCCTCAAAAAGGACTTTTTAGAATAAAAAGTCCGCAGAGGGCGAGCAGCTCGAAGAGCTGCATAACACGAAAATATCAAAGCATAAAGATAAACAAAAACAAGAGACTCTCTTTTTTTCAATATTTTTTCTTAAATTTGTAATGCGTTACATATTCTACGAGGTAGGGAAACTTACCTTTAAAGGTCAAGGCGGGCATTTTATGTCCGCACTTAACTGCATATATGGGTGGTTTTACCTCCCGTATGGTGTATTAATGTACCCATTTGCCTCGTAGGTGTAACGCAACGGGTCAGGTGAAATCACCCTCTTTTTTATCCGATTTCATTGCCCGAAGAAGTTAAACCATTAAAAATTAAGGCTATGGAACAAAGACACAAGGTGAGACTCACCACCACATCATCTTTTGATTTAGAGAAAGATGAAATCAAAAGACTCTACATCTATCTATCACTTTTTCAGTATCGTTCACTTCGGGTTCCCGAGTATCGTGAACATCGACTTTTTGAAACCCTCGAAAAGGATTTTAAGAAATATTATGTTGAGATGCAGAAGCAGAGTGAACATGATCCAAATAATTTAACTCTGAGCAAGATTCGGGCTTTCTTTGAAATTCATTATAAACATATAAAAGAGATTAGCGACGAGTATAGAGCCTTGAATGAGACCAAAGAGGTTGAGGTTGAGATAAAGTTAAATTAGAAAATGTTTGCTTTAAACCATTTGTGCGTCATTGATGATGAAATTATCAATGACGCACAAATAAATAGTTTCGTGTATATTGCAGCTCTTCGAGCTGCTCGCCCTCTGCGCATTTTTTTACAAAAAATGCTTTTTTAGGAGGGAGGGCGATCAACTTTCTCGACCGAGGACTGCCCTTGCAGCGGGCGGCCGCCAGGCATAGCCTGGACAGAAAAACTTCGTTTTTCACCTAAATATTTTAGGAAACCCGATATTGAACATTTTTTACCTTAAAGTAGACTTTTTAGATCTTTGAAGAGTCTGTAACTTTGTTGCGTGAAATTTTAATGTAAATATATAAAAATCAATGAGATTTATAAAAGGTTTTATTTTGATGGCGGCACTTATGTGTGTGTCGTGTAGAGGTGATGTTAAGAGTGATGATGCTTCTCGAAAGGTTAAATATGAAAGCGCTGTAGAAGCGAATGCAAGTTTTGAAAGTAGCTATTTTCCTGGAAAGGTTATAGCGGCGACAGATGTAAATTTAGGATTCAGAGTTGCGGGTATTATAGATGACGTTTGTGCTGAGGATGGTCGTTATGTGCATGAGGGTGATATTATTGCACGTCTCGATAGTCGAGATTATGCTTTACAACTTTCGGCAACCCAAGCGGAGTATGATGCAATCAAGTCGGAGGTGGATAGGGTAGTGGCTCTATATGCTGACCAGAGTGTCTCGACAAACGATTATGATAAGGCAACAAATGGATTAAAGGCGATAACTGCAAAATTGGAGGCTCACAAAAATGCACTTGCTGATACGGAGCTTCGAGCACCCTTTAATGGATATATTCAGAAGAGTAATTTTGGGAAGGGTGAGGCTGTAGCGGCTGGTACTCCTGTGATTTCGATTATCTCGGATACAGCACCACAGATTACAATAGATATTCCAGCGGCTAATTATTTGAAACATAGCCGTTTAATGAGTGCTACAGCTTCTATAGATATTTTTGCGGGTGTGAATTTCCCACTTATATTTAATGGGATTACTCCAAAGGCTAATTTGAATCAATTATATAAGTTAACCTTTACCCTCGATACGAGTGGCGATATTGTGCCATCGGCGGGAATGAGCGCTATGGTTGAGTTGAGGTACTATACGGAGTCGGAGAGTGATGAGAGTGTTATAATTCCATTTTCAGCAATTGTTGAGAGTTCGTCTCAGAGTTCAGTGTGGGTAGTCTCGAACAATGCGGTTCAGAGTCGCAAGGTTACAGTTAGCGAGATTAAAAGCGATGGTCGGGCGGTTATAAGCGATGGACTTAAGGCAGGCGAGAGAGTCGTTGTTGCGGGTGTTAATAGCCTTAAGGAGGGTCAAAAGGTAACACTTCTTCAGGAGGCTTCTGCCTCGAATATTGGTGGTATCAAATAAGGAGGTAAGGAGTTATGAATATAGGAAAATGGGCTCTTTCGAATAGTAAACTGGTTTACTATTTCGTGATGATATTGGTTGTAGGTGGCCTTATGTCATATTATAATATGAGTAAGTTGGAGGATCCTGCAATTAGTGTTCCTCAGGCTATGATTATTACGACATTCCCTGGAGGTTCGTCGCATGATGTGGAGTTGCAGGTTACCGATCTGCTTGAAAAGTCGATCTTGTCGATGAATGGTGTTGATAAGATTGAGAGCCGCTCGTCGGCCGATTTGTCGATTATATCGGTTAATCTATTGAGCACTGTTAAGGATAGCGAGATGGAGCAATATTGGGATATTCTCCGTCGCCGAGTGGGTGATGTGCAGAGGAGTTTACCTACGGGAGTATCTTCGAGTGTTGTTATTGATAGTTATGGAGATGTCTTTGGAATGTTTTATGCGCTTACCTCGGATGGATTTTCAAATAAGGAGCTGAACGATTATGCTGAGCTTGTTAAGCGTGAGGTGCTCAATATTGAGGGTATCTCTAAGGTGGAGTTGTATGGTGTTGCTAAGCCTGTTATAAATATTTCGATCTATGAGGATCGCATGGCAACTCTTGGGGTTTCACCTGCGGAGGTTATTCAAACGCTCAAAGGTCAGAATCAAACCATCTATTCAGGAAATTTCGAGAGTGGAGAGCAGAGAATTCGAGTGAGTGTGAATGATCGTTATCGAAGCCCTGAGGAGATTGCCGATATGATTATTGCAGGTCACGAAGATGACCAGATGCGCTTGCGAGATATTGCAAATATTGATGAGGGGTATTCGGAGCCTATTCGAAACGCTCTATATTATGATGGTCAGAGAGCTATCGGAATTTCGATTTCGGCACTCGATGGGACAGATATTACCAAAATTGGCGATCAGGTGGAGAGGCTTTTGGAGGAGTTGAAGCGAGATCATCTGCCTATTGGAATTGAGTATAATAAGGTGTTTTTTCAACCTGAAAGGGTTGAGGATGCAATCAATAATTTCCTGTTGAATTTGGTCTGCTCGGTAGCTATTGTGATTATCGTTTTGATGTTTACAATGGGACTCAGAAGTGGAGTGTTGCTTGGAACAACTTTGGTTGTGACCGTTACTGGATCGTTGATGTTCCTTTACGCTTTTGGTGGTACTCTGCAACGTGTATCGTTGGCGGCATTTATTTTGGCAATGGGAATGCTTGTCGATAATGCAATTGTTATTGTCGATGGAATACTTATAGATTTGAAAAATGGACGTTTACGTAGTCGCTCGCTAACAGATATTGGTCAAAAGACCGCAATGCCATTGTTGGGTGCTACGCTGATTGCAATTTTGGCATTTTTCCCGATTTTCCTTTCTCCTGATACGGCGGGAGTTTATGTGAGGGATCTCTTTATTGTGCTTGCTGTGTCGTTGATGCTTAGTTGGATATTGTCACTTACAATGGTGCCACTTCAAGCTAAAACTCTGCTGTGTGGGGTGACAGTAAAAGAGGAGTCGAAGTGAAATACCAAATCAAAACCGCACATCAAGTTAAGCCACATTCAAATTTTTCTCAATTTTTAAATACCTCTGCCAAAATTCCTCGATCGTAAGGTTCTCCAAAGCAGAATGCCT
>JAWXTJ010000004.1:0-80976 GCA_044433665.1 Rikenellaceae bacterium | reverse complement strand
CCTTTTTGATTTTACAAAAATAGGTGGTAGAGCTACTACAACCCACTTTTGCAAAATCAAAAATGGATAATTATTAACCAAAAATTAAAATTAGGGAGAAAATAGAACTCCCCTTAAATTTTTACTTCTTGGCGTTAGTCTTTTTAGCCCATGAATCCTTAAGGGTCACTGTACGATTAAATACTAAATTCTCCTTTGTAGAGTCACTATCTGGACAGAAATAACCTACACGCTCAAATTGATATGTTGTACCAAGTGGAGCTAGGGCAAGTGATGGCTCAAGGTAACCTTTGATCTTAACCATTGACTCTGGATTTAAATTATCCTCCCATGTTTCTCCCTCGGCGCAATCGTCTGGATTCTCCTTTGTGAAGAGTGGGTTGATTAATCTCACCTCAGCTTCAACTGCATGTTGTGCCGATACCCAGTGGATAACACCCTTTACTCTACGACCGTCGCTCGAAGATCCCTCACCCGACATTGGGTCGATTGTACAAAGTAGCTCGATAACCTCACCATTCTCATCACGCACGACATCTTCGCATTTAAGCAAATAAGCATAACGCAAACGAACCTCTCCACCAATCGAAAGACGATAGAATTTCTTTGGAGGATTCTCCATAAAATCATCACGCTCGATAAGAAGTGTCTTTGAGAATGGAACCTCACGGCTTCCATCTTCTGCATTTTCAGGGTTATTAATTGCTGAGAACATCTCTGTTTTACCCTCTTCATAGTTGGTAATCGTCACTTTAAGTGGATTAAGCACAGCCATACGACGTTCGGCAATCTTATTGAGATCCTCACGAACGCAATACTCCAATTTGCTAATGTCGATTGTGTTATCACGCTTCGCTACACCAACCATCTCAGCAAATGCACGAACCGAAGCAGGGGTGTAACCCTTACGACGAAGTCCGCAGATAGTTGGCATACGTGGATCATCCCAACCCATTACAGCGCCCTCTTCAACCAACTTTAAAAGACGACGTTTCGACATCATCGTGTAGGTCAAATTAAGGCGAGCAAACTCATATTGATGTGATGGATAGATCTCCAAAGCCTCGATAAACCAATCATATAATGGTCGGTGAACATCAAACTCCAAGGTGCAAATAGAGTGTGTAATTTGCTCGATAGAGTCACTTTGACCGTGTGCGTAATCATACATTGGGTAGATGCACCATTTATTACCTGTGCGGTGGTGTTCGGTGTGCAAAATACGATACATAATTGGGTCACGCATCAACATATTTGGGTGAGCCATATCGACTTTAGCACGCAAAACCTTTGCACCGTCTGGATATTTACCCTCTTTCATCTCCGCAAAAAGAGTTATATTCTCCTCTACTGAGCGCTCACGGAATGGTGAGTTTGTACCAGGAACCGATACTGTACCACGATTCTCACGAATTTGCTCTTGAGATTGATCGTCAACATAAGCTGCTCCACGCTTGATAAGCTCTACAGCCCAATCGTAAAGTTGATCGAAATAGTCCGATGCGTAGCGCTCGATAGCCCATTTGAATCCTAACCACTCAATGTCACGTTTAATTGCGTCAACATACTCAACATCCTCTTTTGTTGGGTTTGTATCGTCGAAGCGAAGATTACATAGACCTCCATATTTTTTTGCTAATCCGAAATTGATGCAAATACTTTTTGCGTGACCTATATGTAAATAGCCGTTTGGCTCTGGTGGGA
Source organism: Rikenellaceae bacterium (assembly GCA_044433665.1). Lineage (GTDB taxonomy): Bacteria > Bacteroidota > Bacteroidia > Bacteroidales > Rikenellaceae > Alistipes. The sequence goes on along the minus strand of JAWXTJ010000004.1, from coordinate 79,272 downwards.
ATCGTGTTTGAACTCGTTTGTCGCCTGTGGCAATTGACTCTTCGATGATCTCTTCTAGGAAATTTAGTGACCTCTCTTTGGTAGGTTCAGTAGCTGGGTTTGACATATAATTTATACCTTATAGTTCTATTTTGAAATTATTTTAAGTAGGGTAAAACAATTATTGATATATTTTTAAGGGTGCTATTGGAGGTGAGATTTTTTGCTCTTGAATCAAAAATATAGTTATTCTATATTGAGATTCAAGAGTGAAAAATATCGCTCCAAGAGTGCTTTTAAAAATATGTCAATAATTATTTTACACTACTTGTACATCACAAAACTATGAAAAAAAAATTAAAAATGCTAATTTTTTCTACTAATTGGCCTTGTCTAACTAAAATAGAGGTGTTTTTACAGCTATTTTTTCGCCTAAAGTTCAGTTAGGTACGAAATTTAATAGTTAATATTTGTAATATTACTTCGAAATAATTACTTTTGCTTGGCATATTGTTCTCTTAATATAATAATCTAATAAATTAAAATTATGAATAAATCAATCTCTTTTTTTGCAGCAGCAATTCTACTTTTTAGTTCATCTGCGCTTAAAGCACAATCACTCTCTGATATTGTCTCTTCGATAAGCGTAACAGATGTTGTCACCTCGGTTACTGGAGGCTCTTCGATCACAGTTAGCAACGTAACTGGTGAGTGGACATATATTGCACCAGCTGTCGAGCTCTCTAGCGATAGCGTTGTCTCTAGCGCTACGGGAACTGTTGTAAGTTCTCAAATCGAGAGTAAATTGGAAGCTGCCTGCACAAAGGTGGGAATCGAAGCAGATGTTTTCACATTTGTATTTAATAGCGATCAAACTTTTACTTCGAATGTTAAAAGCCGAGATCTAAGCGGTACTTATACCGTAGATACAACTAATGGACAGATTTCATTGAAGTATAGTGCCATAGGGTCAGTGAGCCTTGGAACACTTACTGCGGATGTAACCCTGCTTGGAACATCAATGTCGCTTCTTTTTAGCGCTGACAAACTTTTGAGTCTTATTTCTGCCTTATCTTCAGTTTCATCAAATTCAACTTTGGCAACAGTTAGCGCCTTGGTAGACCAATATGATGGTGTTAAATTGGGATTTGAACTCGAAGGAGATTCATCTACAACAACAAGCACAACAACATCTACGGCTGTCGAGGCTGCAACAAGTGTGCTAAATAAACTATTCTAAGCCTTACAGAATATATGTCTTTTGAAATATTGGGAGTGGCACCACAATTAGTAGCTAAATTAAAAGCTATGAATATTGTCTCGCCACTCCCTATTCAACAATTGGTCATCCCCGAAGCTCTCGGCGGACGAAGTGTTCTTGTTACCTCGCAAACGGGAAGCGGAAAGACTTTAGCCTATCTTTTACCTTTGATTCAAGGTGTAGCCTCAATTGAGAATCGCAAGGCAAGAGCATTGGTGTTGGCTCCAACAAGAGAGTTGGCACAACAAATAGCTCAAGTCTGCTCTTGTCTCGGTGAAACACTTTCATTAAAATGTAGCGTCATAGTTGGTGGAGTGGGGTATGATGAGCAGCGAAAGAGCCTATCTCAAAATCCAGAGATTATCATAGCCACACCTGGTCGATTGATTGACCTGCTGGAGCAGGGTGCAGTTGATATTAATCAACTTGACTACTTCGTTTTGGATGAGGTGGATCAAATGCTGGATCTCGGTTTTCGGGAGCCGATTTTAAAGTTGTCTCAATTGCGAGCAGCTTCGGCTGCAACATTTTGTTTTTCGGCAACATTGCCTCAAGAGGTTGAAGATCTTGTTAATGATCTATCTCCATCTATTGCTCGACTTAGCTTGGAGGGCGAAAAAATGGCTGTTGAGAGTGTCGATCATTTAGGTTATTTTGTCTCTTTTGAGATGATGGATCGTCTGTTGATTCATCTCCTGCGCTCAGAATCAGCTGCACAATCAATAATTTTTACACGTTCAAGAAAGATGGCCGATAGGGTAGTGGGTTTGCTTTTAGAGAACTCAATCACAGCTGAGGCGATGCACAGCGATAGGTCACAGGCTGCTCGTGAACATATCCTCTCTCGCTTTCGATGTGGTGAAACATCAATAATTGTTGCAACCGATGTTATTGCAAGAGGTATAGATATTGATTCGGTGACGCATGTTTTTAACTTCGGGTTGCCACAAAATGCAGAGCAATATATTCATCGCTGTGGTCGCTGTGGTCGAGTTGGACGTTCAGGAAGAGCAATTTCAATGTTTACCGTTGAGGAGAAGCCGATGTTGGATGCAATTTGTCGCCTAATGAAGCGCAATATAATAATCGACAACGCGCACCCTTATTTAACCCCAGATGTTACTCGTGCATTGACCATGCCTATGAAAGGAAAATCTAAACGAAAAAAATAGAGCCCCTTTTTTTAAAGAAAAAACTTAACCCAAAACTAACCAATCTAAAATCATGAAGCGATTTTTACTAACCATTCTCCTTCTCACTTCAATTGTTGCAGTTCAAGCCGATGAGGTGCAAAAATTGAAAAATAGCATTATTGACCAGCTTATCGTCGTTGATAACAACGATAAAATTGTCGGAGAGCTAGCCAATAAATATTTCCCAAATGGAGAGAATATAGACCAATGTTTGCGAGAACTTGTAGCCCATGAACTTCCAAGTACAAAGCAGGTGGAAGATCTACTCTCGACAATTACCGACAATGGAACTTGGCCAGATATTGAGTATACAAGCCAATCCAGAAGTAATTGGGATCCTTTGCGTCATATGCAAAATATGATGGTGTTGGCGAGAGCCTATAAATCTAAGTCGTCAGAATATTATAACGATAATTCGGTGCTAGAGGCTGCGTTAAATGCCTTGGAATTTTGGTGTAATGCAGGTATTCAGTGTCCCAACTGGTGGTATAATGAAATTGGATCACCTAAAGTTATTGCGCCACTATTAATTTTGCTCGAAGATGAGATTTCGGAACCATTGATGGCAAAAGCAATAGAAGTAATTGATCTTGCACAAATTAGCGGCACAGGACAAAATAAGGTGTGGTTCTCGGGAATTGTCTTTATGAAAGCCTTACTGCTTAATGATAAGGAGCTGCTCGAAGCAAGTAGCCAAGCAATTCGTGAAGAGCTAGTAATGGCTCAAGATGGTGCCGAGGGTATTCAATCAGATTATAGCTTCCATCAACATGGTTCACAGCTACAATTTGGTAACTATGGATTAGCCTTTGCAGCAAGTATCAGCTATTGGATGCGTATTTTCAACTCTACTTCTTATGATTTTACAGAGAGTCAAAAAACAGATATGAGAAATTATATGTTGAATGGAATAACAACAACTGTTTGGCATGGTGCGATGGATGTAAGTTGTTGTGGCCGACAACTCTTCGTCAACTCAATGTATGGTAAGGGGGCCTCATTGCTTATATCATGTCTTAATATGATGTATATTGATAAGGAGCACCGCCAAGAGTATGAAAATTATATCTCTCGAAATTTCGTTGCTCCATACTCAAATAATTTGATGGGTAATATTCATTATGATGTTAGTAAATATACAGTTCACAGAGCCGCTGATTTCTTCTTCTCAGTGAAGATGTGTAGTACAACAATTATCGGAGGTGAAACCACCAACAATGAGAATCTAAAAGGATACCATATGTCGGATGGTGCAACGATGATATATGTAGATGGAGATGAATATCACGATATATTCCCAATTTGGGACAGTCGATATATTCCTGGAACCACAGTCGCTTTAAATGATAAGCCATTAAAGAGCTTTAGCGATTATAGTTATTATAATGGTAGCGATTTTGTTGGAGGAGATAGTGATGGTATGTATGGTGTAACAGCAATGGAGTATCGTCGAGATGGTGTAAGTGCTGATAAAAGTTGGTTCTTCTTCAATGATGTTGTTCTTTGTTTAGGTTGTAATATTGCCTCTGAGGAGGATGATTTTTTGGTGACAACGCTTAATCAAGCGAATTTCAAAGGCTCAGCGAATTATCTTGCAGCGACAAATGAAGTGTGCGATGTTGTAAATGGAGCTGATTATGTTAAAGCGACAAAACTTCTTTCGGATAATGTTGGTTATGAGTCATTAGATGGTCAGGAGATTGAACTGAGAGTTAAGGAGCAGATGGGAACATGGAATGATGTAGCTCATTTTTACCCAAAAGAAGAGGTAAAAGGTGATGTATTTATGGCTAGAATAGTTCATAATTCAGCTGAGGGCAGAAGCTACGCTTATGGAGTAACTCCCAAGGTAGAGTCAGCAGATTTCTATTCACGCAACCCATTAACCGAGAATTATAAAATCCTTCAAAATGACTCTCAAGCAACAATAGTTGAATCGAAAAAGGATAATATTATCATGGCAGTTTTTTGGCAAGAGTGTTCAAATCCAAAAGAGATATTCTCAAACTATAAAAAGATAGAACCCTCAGTAGCAATAGCAAAACCAACCACAAATGGTGAGTACAAAGTAAAATTCACACCACTGAAAAGGTAACATAACCTCGACGAATTGTTGATGACAACGAAGTTGTCATTAGATATGAAAAGAGCATTGACCGTTGAAAGTTTACTTTCATAAGGTCAATGCTCTTTTCATATCGTAGGAGCGTAGCGACAACAATTCAGCGCAAGACAAAGGCAAAAACGAAGTTTTTGGGTCCAGGCTGAGCCTGGCGGCCGCCCGCTGTTAGGGCAGTCCTCGACGTAAGAAAGGTTTAAAACCTACCAAGTAGAGGTTTTAACGTTGTCAGAGTAGAAAGGAGCCTCTCCGTATACGCCATCAATAAACTCTGTAGCTTTTGCTACTTGTTCTGCAGTACCTCTTATCAGTAGACTTACGCCACCTTCAGCGCCATCAACGCCACCTGCTGCGTATTGGAATACCTCCACATCTGCAACACTTTTTATCGCCTCAATCTCGGTGAATGGAGTTCCATTAAGAATGTGAACGGCTGGTGCGGCATCTTGTTTTGTGCTGAAATTTTGAGCCATAAAATCCATATTGACAGAGCTATTCTTCTCTAGGCCAATTGGAACTATCAACTTAATGTTATCCGATAGAACTTTGTCGATCATACCTATTGTGCCTCCTGTTGGGTGACCAATTAACACTGCGGCTACGCCTGCATCATGGTTTAAGATATTACCACCTTTAAATACCACAGATCCTTTTGGTAGGGCACTGAGTGCTTTTTCAAGGTCTTGAATCTCAGTTAATTTACCTTTTTGATACAGATACTCCTTCTTGATTGTATATACCTTGTGAGCCTCTTTTCCTTTAGGTATAATCTTTCCTGTTTGGAAACTTCCATTTTCGATCTCGGTGCCGAAGAACTCCTCTAAAATATAATGATTTGTAGATCCTCTTGTGATTATCACAGCGGCATTCTCCATTGCGTTGCGCACGGGAGCATATTCGGTAATTCCTTTGGCAATTAGGCGCTTACCCTCGGCTACAGTTAATGATACCCATACAGAGGTCTCTGCTGGAGCTAGAATTTGTGTCTCGGTTGGTGTAGCTTCACATTGAGACGAGGATGTTGTTGTTGCAGAGGTGCATGCGCTGAGGCTGGCAACTGCTAAAGCTACAGATAGTGCGGTGTTTGTAATTTTTTGCATATTTAGTCTTATGTTTGTTTAGTATTCTTCTTCCTTATTTGTTTCGAATCTCTACTCTGCGAATTTTTCCGCTTATTGTTTTTGGTAGCTCGTTGACAAACTCTACAATGCGAGGATATTTATATGGAGCTGTCACCTTTTTTACGTGGTTTTGAATCTCCTTTGTTAGAGCCTCTTTATCATGGTTTTTATAACTTTCAGCTAGAACAATTGTCGCTTTTACAACTTGTCCACGCACCTCATCAGGCACGCCCGTTATTGCACACTCAACAACTGATGGATGTGTCATAAGAGCACTTTCAACCTCGAAAGGTCCGATTCTGTAGCCTGAAGATTTGATTACATCGTCGGCTCTACCTACAAACCAATAATATCCATCTTCATCACGCCAAGCAACGTCACCTGTGTAGTATAGCTCACCTGTGTAAACCTCAGCAGTTAAAGCCTTGTCACGATAATACTCCTTGAATAGACCTAGTGGGTGGCCATCGTTGCAGCGAATAACTATCTGTCCTTGCTCGCCATCCTCTGCCGAGCGGCCATCTGGAGTGAGCAGATCAATATTATATTGAGGGTTTGGAATACCCATAGAGCCTGGTTTCGGCTCAACCCAAGGATATGTCGCAAGTGTTAGCGTTGTCTCAGTCTGGCCGAAACCCTCCATTAATTTAATTCCAGTTTTTCGATAAAACTCCTCATATACAACAGGATTGAGAGCCTCGCCCGCAATAGTGCAATATCGAAGATGTGAAATATTATATTTCGATAAATCCTCACGAATAAGGAAGCGGAACACAGTCGGAGGTGCACAAAATGATGTAATACCATACTTCTCGATCATGACAAGAACATCCTTAGGCTCAAATTTATCGAAGTCGTATACAAAAACATTTGCTCCAGCAATCCATTGTCCATATAATTTACCCCAAACAGCTTTTCCCCAGCCAGTATCTGCCAGTGTCAGGTGAAGACTCTCTTCGGTGAGATTATGCCAATATGAAGCTGTGACAATGTGAGCAAGTGGATAGGTGAAATCGTGAGCTACCATTTTTGGATTGCCCGTTGTTCCAGATGTGAAGTATAGAAGTGAAATATCGTCGTTACAATTTGGACAGCTTGGAGCTGAAAAAGGAGCAGCGTTGTTTACGCCATCCTTGTAGCTTAACCAACCCTCAGGAGTCTGCTCACCGATGGTTACTCTGTGAAGCAGTGTTGGACATTGCTCGATAGATTTATCAACGTGATCTGTAACAATTTGGTCACCAACGGTCACAATCATCTTTATTCCAGCTGCATTACAGCGAAAGATAATATCTTTTTCGGTGAGTAGGTGAGTTGCGGGAATACAAACGGCACCAATTTTATGGAGCGCAATGATAGAAAACCAAAACTCGTAACGACGTTTTAGAATGAGCATAACCATATCGCTACGTCCAACACCTAGAGATGTGAACCATGAGGCAGCTTTGTCGCTCTCTCGTTTAATATCTGCGAAGGTGAAATCTATATGTTCACCTTTATCGTTTGTCCAGCAAAGAGCTTTTTTATCGGGGTGGCTTTCAGCCCAGCTATCTACAACGTCATATCCAAAGTTGAAATTTTCAGGTACTTCAACTTTGAAATTCTCCATAAAGTCGCTTTGAGACTTAAATTCAGTCTGCTTTAAGTATTTTTTTAACATATATTGTCGTGTCGGTGTTTCGAGAGTTAGATTCGGATTCTCTTATATAATGATGGTAAGCATTTTCATCTTCTTGTCGTCGAGAGCTTTTATTAAGTGAGGACGTGTTGAATCGAAATAGATGCTGTCACCCTCCTCTAATGTAAGTTCTTTGCCATCGACGTTAATCAACATTTTGCCCTCTAACACTAGGCTAAACTCTTGGCCTTCGTGTGAGTTGAATGTTGCCGCCTCTGCTTTACTTGGCTCTACAGTTACTAGAAATGGATCAGCCTTGCGTTTTACAAATCCTGCTGCAAGTGATTGATACTCGTAAGCCTTTCTGCGTTGAACGGCTGCTCCAGTACCCTTGCGAGTTAGGAAATAGGAGCACATATGCGGCTCTTCTCCGAAAAGCAGGGCACTCATCTCGATGTTGTAACGCTTGCTAATGCAGTAAAGCATTCCAACAGGAATATCTGTAGTTCCTGATTCGTATAATTCGTATTGCTCGGTTGTGACACAGCATATTTCAGCCACTTCGCTTATTTTGAGATCTAGTACATCTCTCAATCCTCTGAGTCGTAGTGCAATGTCTTTTATATGTTCATTCATGATAAAAAAAAGATTATTAATATGACCAATAATTAATTACCTAGGTGATAAAATAGTCAACAAAAATAGCCGCTGACAACCCTTTCGATGGCAAAGATACAAAAAAATAGAAATTTAATCTATTAAATGTAATATTTATTGAGTAGTTTATTGAGTGGGCTTTTTTTGAATGAGTGTATATATATAATAGGTATATGTCCGATCAAACTATAAATTTTAGATTGTTATTATTGGTAGTTTATGAGTAATTGTAACTTGAAGAGAAAAGTTTAAATAATCGTTAAAATATGGTATATATGTCCTAAAGTAGTTGTAAAAAGAGATTACAGTAGCTTAATGTTGTGATTATGATGTTGTTTTTCTCGATGTCTCTATATTTTATTGCAACCAACTAAATTTAATAAATTTTTTTAGTATTACGATATTGCAAATTATCATCTTGTATTTTGTAAGATTGTTATAAAAAGAGAGGAAATACTTTAGAATTTATAATCCGAGTTTTTTTATTAAAAAAATTTACAATGAATTACAGCTCCACGGTGAATAATACTCTATATTTGTCATGTGTAATATCAGCAATATGGTGATTTGTAGCATCAATTGAGATGTTCTCGATTTATATTAATTAATATTTTATATAATAACAAAGAATGAGTTAAAACATTAAGTTCCATTTTTAGGTTTCAATCTGTAAGTGGAATTAGGTCTAATCTATTAATCAATTAATTATTTTTCTATGAGGAAGATTTACTTTTTTACAATGTTGTTTTTGATGAGCATCACTTGTTCATGGGCGCAAGTTCAGCCTGTGACAGGTGTTGTTGTATCAAAAAGTGACGGTTCGGCAGTCGTAGGAGCTGTTGTAACAGTTGTTGGTAGTACCGTGGGTACAACAACAAACGCAGCTGGTGAATTCTCTATTAAAGCGCCAAGTGCATCATCAGTGCTTGAAGTTGCTTTTATAGGTATGACAACTGTTCAACTCCCAGTTAAGTCGACAATGTTTATCGAGTTGTCTGACGACGCTGAGGAGATCTCAGAGGTCGTTGTAACAGCGATGGGTATCAAACGTTCTGAAAAGGCTCTTGGTTACTCAGCTACAACGCTTGATTCTGATGATATTACAAGCCAGAATAGAACAGATGCAATCTCTGGTCTAGCAGGTAAAGTAGCTGGTGTTCAGATTACTCAAGGTATCGGTGCTGGTAGTTCTAGTTCGGTTGTTATCCGTGGTATGAGTTCGTTGAGTGGTTCAAATCAACCTCTTTACGTTATCGACGGTGTTCCAATGACCAATGAATCAACAAGTTCTTATAGTACTTATGACTTCGGTACAGGTTCAAATGCTGTCAATCCATCGGATATTGAGAGTATGACAATCCTTAAAGGTGCTGCTGCGACAGCTCTTTATGGTAGCCGTGCTGCTGCTGGTGTTGTCCTAATCAACACTAAAACAGGTTCTAAGAATAGTAAGATGTCGGTTGAGTACTCAGGTGGTGTTCAATTCGAGAGTCTTTTGATGCTTCCTGCTTTCCAAACTGAGTTCGGTCAAGGTTGGGATGGTCAAGCAAATCAAGAGAACTGTACTTGGGGTCCTGCTTACGATGGTTCTGAGCGTCTTTGGGGTAATATCTATGATAACTCTCAACAGTTCAAAACATACCTAGCTCAAGAGGATGCAATCAAAGATTTCTATGAGCTTGGTGTTACCTATAATAATAATATCTCTATTCAAGGTGGTAACGATGCAACTACATACTTTGCCTCTGTTTCACAAACTTCAAGTGATGGTATTATCCCAACTGATAATGATACTTACCAAAAGTATACATTCTCAACTCGTGGTAGCCACACATATAAGAGAGTAACAATTTCATCTTCTATCAACTACACCAAAGAGTTTAAGGAGTATGCAGGAGGTTCAAGCGTTCTAGGTACACTCTACCAAATTCCAGGTGATATGAGTATTGTTGACTTTGCTGATATGGACAACCCATTCAACTCTGTTGATGAGTATTTTACACCTTATACTTCTGGTAACCCTTATTACAAGATTACAGAATCTGAGAAACTATACGAGTCTAGCAAATTGTTCGGTAAGATTCAGTTCGATTATAAGATTCTTGACAACCTTAACTTTACATATCGTTTAGGTTTGGATCACACTGCCTATGAGCTTAACTCTGGTACTCCTGAGATGTTCGCTTCTGAGGGCTCTACAAACTATGGTGAGTATACAACTTACGGAACTTTCCTTAATAAAGTTGGTACACGTCAAGAGCTTAACCATGATTTCTTGCTTGCTTACGACACTAAAGTTGGTGATTTCCAAATTAATGCAGTTGTTGGTTCTAACATCAATGAGCGTTCACAATCTTATCTTTCTGTAGATGTTACAGATTTCGATATTGATGGATGGTATAATCTTGCTAACTCTTCATCAACTCCAGTGGTTGAGGAGTATGAGTCACTTCGTCGCTTGGTTGGTGTATTCGGACAGGTTGAGTTTGGTTACAAATCACTTGCATACCTTACACTTACTGCTCGTAACGACTGGTCATCAACTCTTCCAGTAGATAACAATAGCTTCTTCTATCCTGGTGTTACTGGTAGTTTTGTATTCACTGAGCTTATGCCTTCAACATCGAAAGATATTCTTACCTTCGGTAAGGTGCGTGTAGCTTGGGGTCAAACGGGTTCTGATGCTGATGTATATCAAGTTGAGCCTACATACTCTCAATCAAGCTCTACTTCTGGATCTACAGTAAGTATGCCTCTAGGTGGTCTAAATGGTTTTACAATGGGTAACTCGCTTGCTGACGTTAACCTACAACCAGAGATTACAACTGAGTTTGAGGTTGGTGCAACATTGGACTTCTTCGGTGGTCGTTTGAATTTTGACGGTGCATATTACAATAGAATCTCTGAGAGCCAAATCTATGACCTTGATATGGATCCAGCAACTGGTTACACTTCACAGGTTACAAACCTTGGTAAGATCAGAAATAGAGGTGTTGAGTTGCTCGTTGATGTAACTCCAATCCGTACAAGAGATTTCACTTGGAATGTTTCTGTTAACTACACAAAGAACAACAGTATGGTTCTTGAGCTTCCTGAGGAGATGGGTGGTGAGGCTACAATTGCCTCTTCTAGCTACACTTCACTTAAAGCTATCGAGGGTTATCCTCTAGGAGTATTCGAAACTCAGGTTGCTTCGTATGATCCAAATGGAAACCCAATCGTAAGTGCTTCAACAGGTCGTCCAGTATATGACACAGAGATGCAGATTGTTGGTGATATGAACTATGATTATCAAATGGGTATCAATACATCATTTAGATATAAAAACTTGAGCCTTAGTGCAAGTTTCGATATTCGTCAAGGTGGTTTGATGTACTCATCTACTAAAGATTTGAGCTACTTTACAGGTTTGAGTGCTGAGACAGTTTACAATGATCGTAACCCATTCATTGTTCCTAACTCAGTGAATGAGGTGACAGATGAGAATGGTAACGTATCTTACGTAGAGAATACAACAGCTGTAAGTACTGGTAACCAAATCTACTATTGGATGTATGGTGGCGAGAATGGAGAGTCTAACTTCTTGGTTGACAAGTCATACGTTAAACTTCGTTCGTTGAACCTTGCTTACAACCTTCCTAAGAAGTGGTTTGCAGGTACAATCCTTAATGAGGTTAAGGTTTCAGCTTATGGAAACAACCTATTCTTGTGGTGTCCATCAACTAACACATTTATCGACCCTGAGATGGGTGGACGTGGTAATGACATTTCTGGTCAATTTGGTGAGTATTACAGTAACCCAAGTACAAGAACCTACGGTTTCAGTCTCTCAGTTAAGTTTTAATTAGTTAAAAAGAGTATACAATGAAAAAAATAGTATTATCATTAATATTGGCTACAGGCCTATGCGTGAGTTGTAGCGACTATTTGGATGTAAACACCGATCCAAATAACCCTACCGATGTTTCAGTAGACCTTATTATGCCAGCTGCTCAGACTCACTTGGCTACGACCATGGCAGTTTATCTGCAAGCATACACGGGATTCTTTGCTCAATATTTCGATCAAGGACTAGGTGCAAATGCTTACAATGAGTTGTGTGACTACTCATTCGGTACCGATCAATTCGACGATATTTACGAGGATACCTACGCTGCAACTTTGGAGGATCTTCACCAAATCCAAATCAAGTGTGAGGAGGATGCAGATTGGGGTAACTACTTCGCTGCAACAGTTCTTCGCTGCTACGCATTCCAAGTTATTGCCGATTTATTTGGATCTGCTCCATATTCTGAGGCGCTTCTAGGTAGTGCAAATGCTACTCCAGCTTGGGATGGCGGTTCGGATATTTACGCTGGCTTACTTGCTGAGTTAGATGCTGCTGAGGCTCTTTTGGAGGGTAGCGAGACGGTTACTGCGGGTTATATCCTAACAGGTGACGTTAGCGAGTGGGTAAAAGTTGCTAACACTCTTCGTTTGAAACTTTTGATGCGTGGTTCATTCGCTCAGGATAACTCTACAGCAATCAAAGCTCTTATTTCAGAGGGTAACTTTATCACTTCAGATGTTGAGTTCGATGCTTTCGAGGCAACCGACAACAAACGTAACCCATGGTATGAGACTTACGATAACTCTACAAGTATGGTTGCAGCTTACCCAATCGCTTCAATCTATATCTATCACAAAGATACTCGTATCCCTGCACTTTTTGAGTACAATGACAATGGCAATATCTTTGGTTTGATCCCAGGATCTAAGAATGATACTGCTCGTAACCAAACTGAGTACAACGAGGATCAATCGCTTCAATCTTACATCTATCTTATCGACAACCCATATATTGATATGGAGGTTCGTCCAATCTCTTTGCTTACAACAATGGAGCTTAACTTCTTCCTTGCTGAGGCTTACCTAAGATTCTATAGCGACGATGCTTCTGCTGAGGCTGCATATCACGCTGCTGTTGATGCAAGTTTCGATATGTATAACACTCTAGGTGGTTCAACTGCTGCTGAGTCGTTGGTATACGGTGCTGGTAAATATGGTGAGTGGCCTTCGGCAGGTTCTGAGGAGGATAAATTAGAGGTTATTGGACTTCAAAAATGGATTGGTCTTGCAATGGTCAACAATATGGAGTCATGGTGTGAGTTGCGTCGTATGGGTTACCCATCACTATCATCGGTTAGCGGAACTCTTATGTTGAACTCAACCGAAGAGGAGTATCCTACATACACTGCTGGAGATCAAATCACTCCAACATGTTCGATCTTCTTGCCAACAAACAGCAGTCTTCTACAGAGTGTATACTTCCCAACTGCATCATCTACACTTAACCCTAATACACCATCAAATGGAACTGGTACTACACAGTTGATGAATGAGATCTGGTGGGACGTAAGAGAGAATTAATTAAAAAATAAGAGTAAATATTATGAAAAAGATATTATATAAAATTTTTACACTCGTAGCAGCTCTCTCTTTTGTTGCATGTGGTGAATTGTCTACCGAGGGTATCTCTACGATAACATATTTCGTTGTTCTCGAACTCGAAGGTGGCGACCAATATGTTGAGTTAGGCTCTTCGTATACTGATCCAGGTTTTACAGCTACCGAAGATGGTGTTGATGTAGCTTCAACAGTTGAGACCTCTGGCGATGTTAACACTTCAAAGGTTGGTGTTTACCCAGTCTCTTATTACGTTGAAAACTCTGATGGATACTCGACAACTGCTTCTCGTAACGTATTTGTTTACGATCCAGCTTATGCAGGTGTAGCGGCAAGCGAAATAACAGGCACTTACACCTTATCAAGTGCAAGTTATAGAGAGATCACAGGTTCAGCAACTCAAGATACTTTTGTTACTGATGATAATGGATTATCATACTCTAACTTTGTTGTAACTGTTTCGGAGGTTTGTACAGGAGTATACTTTGTATCTGATTTCTCAGGTGCATGGTTCAAAACTTACAAAGCGTATGGATCTTCTTACAACATGAGTGGTTATATCACCCTAGATAGTTCTAACGTCATTGAGCCACTTTACTTCACTACAATTTCAGGTTGGGAGGCATACGAGGGTGCTCTTGCAAATGGAACATTTGATGAGGCAACATCGACATTGACTTGGGATTATGACTTTGGTGGTGAGATGGCTTTCCATATTGAGTTGACAAAATAGGTAAATTAAGAAATAAAAAATAATTATTATGAAAAAATATATTGTTTTAGCTATCGCAGTATTTGCATTATCATTTACATTTACAAGCTGCGAAGAGTATGAGGCAGGTGGAACATTGACCGAGAAGATGGCGGGTAACTGGTGGGTTTATTACAATGCCGACAGTAGCTACGTAGCTGGAAATCCAGCGTCATATATCGACTACATCTACACATACAACACAGCTGCAAATACTGAGACTGACATGTTTATCGACATCCCAGCTCCAGTGGCATTTAGCGCAACTCGTTTCTATATCGTTGTAGATATTGATACTTGGACATTCTCGACTTCGGGTTCTCAGTCTAATGTTATTGATAGTTCTGATGCTGTGACATACACAATTGCAAATGGTAAAATCGAGGAGGATGCTTATACTTCTCCAACAGGATACCCAGTTGATAAAATCTCATTTGAGCTTACTTTGAGCACTGGAGAGACATTCTATTACGAGGGCTTCCGCAAGACAGGTTTCACCGACGATGAGTTGTCAATCTCGACATCAATCTTCTAAGAGTGACATTTTAATCACTTATAATTAATAAAAAGGCTTCCTTTCTGAATAACAGAGAGGAAGCCTTTTTTGATTTAATCAATTAAAATTGTATCTTTGCACATTAAGATATAAAAAATAAAGATGAAGAGAATACGTAATTTTTGTATTATAGCGCATATCGACCATGGTAAGAGTACTCTTGCTGACCGTCTGTTGGAGAAAACCAACACCCTAAATCAGCGTGAAATGCAGTCTCAGGTGCTCGATGATATGGATCTTGAGCGTGAGAAAGGAATCACAATTAAGAGTCACGCCATTCAAATGGAGTATGTAGCTCGCTCAGGTGAGAAGTATGTTCTCAACTTGATTGATACACCTGGACACGTCGATTTTTCGTATGAGGTCTCTCGTGCGATTGCCTCGTGTGAGGGTGCTCTGCTTGTTGTTGATGCTACGCAGGGTATTCAGGCACAGACAATATCTAATCTATATTTGGCCGTTGGAAATGACCTTGAGATAATTCCAGTTTTAAATAAAATTGATGTCGAATCGGCAATGATCGACGAGGTTAAGGATCAAATTATAGACCTTATCGGTTGCAAGAGTGAGGATATTTTGCTCGCTTCAGGAAAAACGGGTGTCGGTGTCGAGGAGGTTCTTGAGGCTATAATCGAGCGTGTTCCCGAGCCTAAAGGTGATGACAATGCTCCGCTTCAGGCGTTGATCTTTGACTCTGTGTTTAACCCATTCCGTGGTGTAATTGCATACTATAGAGTTTTTAATGGCGTTATCCGCAAGGGAGATCATGTGAAGTTCTTCAATACCGATTGTGATTATGATGCCGATGAGATTGGAGTTCTTAAACTTAAGATGTCCCCAAAGAGTGAAGTTCGTGCAGGAGATGTAGGTTATATCTGTTCGGGAATTAAAAATTCTAAAGATGTTAAGGTTGGTGATACCATCACCTCAATGGAGAATCCTTGCAAGGAGTCTATCGGAGGATTTGAGGATGTTAAACCGATGGTCTTTGCGGGAGTATATCCTGTTGAGGCTGACCAATATGAAGATCTGAGAGCTTCACTTGATAAATTGCAGCTCAATGATGCTTCGTTGACGTTTGAGCCTGAGAGTTCGCTAGCTCTTGGTTTTGGATTCCGTTGTGGTTTCCTCGGCCTGCTCCATATGGAGATTATTCAAGAGCGATTGTATCGTGAGTTCGATATGGATGTTATTACAACTGTTCCGAACGTGTCGTACACAATAACAACAACAATGGGAGATGTCGTTGAGGTTCATAACCCATCGGGATTGCCTGAGGTGACCAAAATTGCAAAGATTGAGGAGCCATATATTAAGGCGCAAGTTATCACAAAGTCAGAATTTTTGGGTAATGTGATGAAACTCTGTATCGACAAGCGAGGAACGCTCACCAATCAGACATTTATCACTCAAGATCGTGTAGAGGTGAACTTCGAGATGCCACTTTCGGAGATTGTCTTTGACTTTTACGATAAATTAAAAAGTGTATCAAAAGGATATGCCTCATTCGATTATCATCGAACAGGTTATAAATCAAGTAAATTGGCAAAGTTAGATATTCTGCTCAATGGAGAGCCTGTAGATGCTCTTTCGTCATTGATATATGCAGATAACTCGTATGATTTTGGTCGCAAGATGTGCGAGAAGCTCAAAGAGTTGATACCTCGTCAACAGTTCGATATTGCAATTCAAGCGGCTATCGGAGCTAAGATCATCGCTCGTGAAACAGTAAAGGCTGTGCGTAAAGATGTAACAGCAAAATGTTATGGAGGTGATATTTCACGAAAGCGAAAACTTCTGGAGAAGCAGAAGGCTGGAAAGAAACGTATGCGTCAGATTGGATCTGTGCAGGTGCCGCAATCGGCTTTCTTGGCGGTGTTGAAGATGGATTAAGAAAAATAAAGATTTCCTGTATAGAGCGTATCTATACAGGAAATCTTCATTTTACGCTTTATCTCGTTTAAGATTCAATTTCGCATCCAGCACAGTTTCCACTGCACCCTACATCATTACAGCTTACTCCCTGCTCATCCGTGCGAGACTCCTGCACAGCACAGCGAATACCTAAATTCTGCATATTTTTATTTGTGGCAATTTCAGAGTCCACAAAGTGACCCTTAACCATAAGAGTGATCGAGAGTCCAACAACAAATATTGCAACCGCACCCACACAAAAGAGAAAGACAAATAACCAACTTGGCATAACTTAATAGTTTTTTAATTTTGAATTGATCTTACAAATGTATATATTTGTAGTGTAAATACAAAATTTTATCGAATATTATGAGGATTGTTATTGCAGGAGCAGGAGAAATGGGTAGTCACTTGGCAACGATGCTGAGTGGTAATGGTCATGATATAACCGTAATTGATAGCGATCCAAAACTTCTGGCCGAAGTTACTAGTTTAGCGGATGTTATCACCATTGAGGGTGATTCAACAGCTTTCGCTACACTTCGTCGTGCTGCAATTCGTAAGAGTGATCTATTTATTGCGGTGAATCATGCCGAGAATGATAATATCGTTGCGGCTGTTTTGGCAAAGCAGCTAGGTGTGAAAAAATCTATCGCTAGGGTAGATAATAATGAATATTTGGAGCCAAATAATAAGGAGGTATTTATCAATATGGGTATTGATTACCTCTTCTATCCCGAAAAGGTGGCGGCTCGTGAGGTTATCAACCTTTTGGGTCACTCTTCGATAACTGAGTATGTAGATTTTTCAAGTGGAAAATTATCGTTGGTTGTTTTCCGTCTTGATGCTACCTCTCCGCTTCTTGGGCGTGAGTTGTCGGGATTTGCCGATGATGATACACCTCTTGCGTATCGCACCGTGGCCATCAACCGAGGTGGCGAGACTATAATTCCGCAGAAGGATGAGGTATTTATGGAGGGGGATTTAATCTATGTTATTACCCGCCATACGGCACTCGACGAACTGATGGGTCTCTCGGGAAAGAGTAATATCGAGATTAAAAATATGATGATTTTGGGCGGATCTCGAATTGGTATTAGAGTTGCTACAGAGTTGCAAGATAAGGTCAATATTAAACTTGTTGATTACAATGCTGAAAAGGCGTATCGTTTGGCCGAGCAGCTGGATAAGACATTGATTATTCACGAGGATGGTCGAAATACAGAGGTGATGCTCGAAGAGGGTCTTGCCAATATGGATGCCTTTGTTGCTGTGACGGGACGAAGCGAAACGAATATTTTAGCGGCGATGTTGGCTAAGCGAATGGGTGTGAAAAAGGTTATTGCTGAGGTTGAGAATTTGAATTATATTAACTTGGCCGATAGCATTGGTATAGATACCATAATCAATAAAAAGATGGTTACAGCTTCGAATATCTTCCGTTTTACAATGTCGACAGATGTACAGGCCATAAAATGCTTAACGGGTAGTGAGGCTGAAGTGTTGGAGTTTATCGTTAAACCAAACTCTCCAGCGACAAAACGCCCAGTGCGAGAGTTGTCGTTGCCAAATGATACCATCATCGGTGGTATTGTTCGTGGTGACAAGGTTTTTATTGTGACTGGTAATACCGTGATTGCTCCTTACGATAGAGTTGTAGTTTTTGCTATGCCTCGATCTATTAGCAAAATTGGTAGTTTCTTTAACTAATTATTTGTAGGTTATGTCTTTGAAGCTCTCTATAGTAAAACCATTTGTAATGAGGCGCAGTGGCGCTATTGAAAGAATGCGATGCAATCCGCTGGAGGTGCAACGTGAGGTTTTCCGTGAGCTTATGATAAATGGCTCCCATACGAGTTTTGGAGAGGAGCACTCAATTTCAGATGATATAACCTATGAGCAATTTGTTTCAAAGGTGCCTGTTGCCGATTATGAGGCATTTAAGCCATATATTGAGCGTATGCTCGATGGTGAAAAAGATGTTTCGGCTTTGGGTAGAATTACAATGTTTGCACGCTCGTCAGGTACAACTTCGGCAAGAAGTAAATATATCCCAATCTCCTCAAAGGCTTTTTATAATAGTCATATGAGGGGTATGAGTGATGTGGGAACGATATATAACACAATTTTCCCATCTTCGGGAGTACTCTCGGGTAAGGTGCTTACTTTGGGTGGCTCGGCACAATTTGAAAATAATTATCTAGTTGGTGATCTGTCGGGAATTATTGTTTGGCGCTTTGCAATTGGTAGCGGATGGTTTCGTATGCCGAAGATGGAGACTGCTCTGCTTACAAATTTTGATGAGAAGTGTGAGCGGATTTGTCGGGAGTGTGTAGATGAAAATATAACTTCGTTCGCTGGTGTCCCTTCGTGGAATTTGGCGCTTATGGGTCGAGTGTTGGAGTATACTGGAAAGAGTAATATTCGTGAGGTTTGGCCAAATATGGAGCTCTTTATTCATGGAGGTATTGAGATGACTCCTTATCGTCAAGCGTATAACAATATTGATGGTGGCGGAATTAACTATATGGAGACTTATAACGCTTCGGAGGGTTTCTTTGCTATTGCAGATGATCTGAGTCGAGACGATATGTTGTTGATGTTGGATTATGATACTTTTTATGAGTTCCGAGCGGGAGATCAGATTGTTCCGTTGGAGGGGGTTTGCGTGGGTGTTGTTTATGCGCTTATTATCACCTCGTCGAATGGTCTGTGGCGATATGAGATTGGTGACACCATTGAGTTTACGTCGCTCGATCCATATCGTATTCGCTTTGCAGGTCGAACACGTCAATATATTAATGCCTTTGGTGAGGAGGTGATCGTTGAAAATTCGGATAAGGCTGTTGTTGCTGCATGTGAGGCTACGGGGGCAGTTTTGGGAGATTATATGGTTGCACCTCAATTTATGGATGTTGGTAAAAAGGGGTGTCACGAGTGGTTGGTGGAGTTTATTCGACCTCCGCATAATATTGAGGCGTTTATCGAAATATTGGATGGTGAATTGCGTTCTATAAATTCAGATTATGATGCAAAGAGACTCTCGACGCTATCATTGCCGAGTTTAACGGTGTTGGGATCGGGAACATTTTTGCGTTGGATGAGGTGTAATAATAAGAATAAATTACCACGCCTGAGTAATGATCGAAAAATGATCGAACAGGTTATAAATTGGATTGAACGAGAACGAGAACAAAAATAATAAAAACAAGAGGAGACTTATGTATATTGCAATAGCTGGAAATATCGGTAGCGGAAAGACAACCCTTACCGAGATGTTGACAAAACGATATAATGCACAGGCCTATTTCGAAGAGCCTAATAATCCATATATTGGTGATTTTTATGAGGATATGAGCCGCTGGTCGTTCAATCTTCAAATTTATTTTTTGAGTAGTCGTATTCAGCAAACTAAAGATATATATACGGAAAGTGTCACACGTGGATCATATATCATTCAAGATAGAACAATATATGAAGATGCTCATATTTTTGCGGATAACCTTCATCAGATGGGTCTGATGAGCTCTCGGGATTTTTCGACCTATATGAAAACATTCAATCTCTTTTCAAGTTTTGTACCTCGACCAGATATTTTAATCTATCTTAAGGCGGATGTTAAAACGTTAATCGAGCAGATAAAAAAGCGAGGCAGAGATTATGAGGCAAATATTGATGAGGAGTATTTGATGAAGCTCAATGATAAATATAATAACTGGGTCGAAAAGATCTATAATGGAAATCTTTTTGTTGTCAATATGGATCAGAATGATTTTGTCAGCAATCCAGAAATTTTTGAATCTATTTGTAAAAAGATAGATTCAATGAGCGGTTCGAAAGAGTAAAAAATAAAATTAAGGAGAAAAATAGATCTCCAACTTAAAATAGATGTCAGAGGTAAAATTACCACAGCTTTTCGTGGAGCGTGTTGTGCAGGATTTAGGTCAAGTACAAGCAGAAGCTCTTTTTTCGGCACTTTCAACAGAGTCACCAACTTCAATTAGATTAAATCCATATAAGGTTAAAGAGCCGATTGCTCAAAGGCCTGTGGGTTGGAGTAAATATGGATTTTATCTCGATGAAAGACCATCGTTTACCCTTGATAGCGATTTTCATGCAGGGGCCTATTATGTTCAAGAGGCAAGCTCTCAATTTGTGGGGCATATTCTTTCTGAGAGAAATATTGAGGGTGCAAGGGTGCTGGATATGTGCGCCGCTCCAGGTGGAAAATCTACGCTCTATTCAACCCTTGTTGGTTTGGAGGGGTTAGTTGTTGCGAATGAAATCAATCGTTCGAGAGCTTCGATTTTAGCGGATAATGCGAGAAAATGGGGTTTGGGAAATATCGTTGTTTGCAATAGTCGCTCTGAGCATTTGGCTCAGTTTCAGTCGTGGTTTGATATTGTTGCCGTTGATGCTCCTTGTTCGGGGGAGGGTATGTTTCGTAAAATGGAGGGAGCTATTGAAGAGTGGTCTCCTTCGAATGTTGCGATGTGTGCTGAGCGTCAACGGGAAATTCTCGATAATGGTTGGCAGTCGCTTAAGGCGGGCGGAGTATTGATCTATAGCACTTGCACATTTAATCGCACGGAGAATGAAGAGGTTTTAGAGCATTTTATGGAGAGTTATGGAGATGAGGTTGCGCCATACGATACAGTTGAGTGTGATGAGAGTTGGAGTGTTTCTTGTGGTCAAGTGGGAGCCTTTCAAACATTTAGATTCTTCCCTCACAAGATCGAGGGAGAGGGTCTTTTTGTGGCTGTAGCGACTAAGAGTTTCGATGCAGGAGGTAAAATGCGTCAGCCAAAATCTCGAAAGAAGATATTTAGTTCGATTGATCGTCAGTCGCTTTTAGAGGTCTCTAAGTGGGTTGCACAGCCTGAACTTATGGTTTTTCTTAATGTTGCAGATAGCGCAATATATGGATATTATCGTGCACAAGCAGAAGCGGTGAAGAGCCTAGCTGAATCGCTTACGATTATATATTCGGGAGTTGCCATGGGGCAGATATTTAAAGGGAAATTAAAACCAGATCCCGCTTTGGCGCTATTTCATGATCTTAATTGTGATGTAGTTAGTGAGGTTGAACTTGATAATTCAGATATTTTGTTGTATCTTCGCAAACAGGAGCTTTCAGCGGAGCTCTTTGCTGAGGGGATAAATATTGTTTCGGCCAATGGCTACACCATCGGGTTTGTAAAACGAATCGGTGGACGAGTTAATAATATCTATCCAAATTCATTGCGAATATTAAAATAAGAAAATTATATGGAGGTGACAAAGATGTTCTATACAATGGGTGAAGTCTCGGAGATGTTCGATGTGAGTAGCTCGTTGATTCGTTATTGGGAGAAGCAGTTTTCTGTGATTAAACCTGTGCGTAATAAAAAAGGGAATAGACAATTTACCCCCAAAGATATTGAGAATTTTAAGCTGATATATCATCTTGTTAAAGAGCGTGGTATGACCTTGGAGGGAGCCAAAAAGAGTATCAAGGCCAATGGTGTCGTGCCGATCAATCGTGAAGTTGAGCTAATGGATCGACTTTTAAATATTAAATCGTTGCTTTTAGAGGTGCGAGAGGTATTAAAAGAGGATGGTGACACCTCGGAGGAGGATATACGCTCAGAAGAGCAATTTGATATGCTCTCAGAAGAGGATGACGAGCTTGTAATTGTTGATAATAGACCTCGACAGAGGCGTAGAGTAGTTCAGGATAGCAGCGAAGAGAAGGAGCTGTTTGCCTTTTATGAACAGAAATTGTTTTAAAAATTATGGTAACAATAAAAGATATAACAGATGTAATTGAGGAGTTTGCACCTCTTGGCTATCAAGCATCGTATGATAATGCAGGATTGATTGTCGGTCGTGCAGAGACTGAGGTGCGTGGGGTTTTGTTGGCTGTTGATGTAACCGAAGAGGTTATTGCTGAGGCGAAAAATATTGGAGCAAATTTAATTATAACTCATCATCCTATTGTTTTTCATCCGCTGAAGCGATTTAATTCAGCTAGCTATGTTGAGAGATGCGTTGAGGAGGCTATTCGTTCAGATATTTCACTCTATGCTTGCCACACAAATTTAGATAGCACACCAAATGGAATGAGTTGGCGCTTGGCAACAATGTTGGGATTGAGTAATTTAGTATTGTTGGAATCTACCTCTAAAGAGGAAAATGTTGGTTTTGGAGTTATTGGAGAGCTAAACACTCCGATAAGTTTTGCCGATTATGTTGAGCAAATCGCCTCGATCTTGAATCTTTCGGCTGTGCGTTATAGCCAACCTGTTGAGCGTCCAATTCGAAAAGTAGCTCTGTGTACAGGTGCTGGCGGCTCGCTTATGTCGATTGTGAAGCGAAGCGAAGTTGACCTATATATCACGGGAGACCTTAAATATAATGATTTTATGGAGCCCGATAAAAAGTTTACAGTTGTAGATATTGGCCATTTTGAGAGTGAATATTGCGCAATTGATCTATTATTTGATATTTTATCAAAAAAAATGTTTAACTTTGCAGTTCGCAAGAGTGAAGCCTCTTGTAACCCTGTATATTATCAGGGCTTTAATAAACGATAATTTAATAGTAAACGAGAATAGCATAAGTATGGCAACACAGAAGAAAGTAGTTGAGGCTGATTATTCGATGCAAGAGAAAATTGTAGCATTGTATGAGCTTCAAAAGATTGACTCTCAAATTGATGAGATTAATATGATTAAAGGTGAGCTTCCTTTGGAGGTTCAAGATCTGGAGGATAGCCTTGCGGGTCTAAATACTCGTATCGAAAATATTAATTCGGAAATTGAGGATGTAAATCAGCTAACTAAGCAACGTCGTCGTGAGATTGACCAAGCTAAAATCAGCATTACAAACTACAAGGAGCAACACAATAACGTACGCAATAACCGTGAGTTTGATGCAATCACCAAGGAGATTGAGTATAAAGAGTTGGAGATTCAAGCAGCTGAGAAGTATCTTAAGGAGTATGCTGTAGCCTTGAAAGCAAAGAAACTTCTTGCAGATCAAGCCTCTGTGGATATTGCTGAGCGTAAAGAGGATCTTAAAGTGAAGAAGCAAGAGTTGGATAGCATTGAGTCGGAGACCGCTTCGTCAGTTGTGGAGTTGCAAGCCAAGGCTGAGGCTGCTAAGGTGAAGATTGATGAGCGTCTACTTTCTGCTTATAGCCGTATTCGTGGTAATGTACGCAATGGTTTGGCTGTTGTAACCGTTAAGCGTGATGCTTGCGGTGGATGTTTCAACCGTATACCACCACAACGCCAAGTTGATATTCGTCACGGAAAGAAACTTATTGTTTGCGAGTATTGCGGACGTATTTTGGTTTCTGATTTCGACGCAGAGACAAACGAGTAATATATACCTATATATAATATAAGAGGCAGCTATAATAAAATATAGCTGCTTTTTCTATTTTTGTGTGTAAGTTTTTGATAATATGGCAGTTAAATATTGTCAGCGTATTCTGTAACACAATTGACACAATCATGTAATAGATTATTAATGATTATGAAACGTTAGCTTAATAACAAATTCTCACTTTTGCATCGTTAATTTAAACAAAAGTAAAAGTGAAGAAAATTAGACACATTCTAATGTTGGTTGTAATGCTTACGCTATCGTTGGCATCACAAGCGGCAACAATTAAAGGAAGAATTATCGACAGTTCAACTAAGGAGCCTCTCTTTGGAGCGACTGTTTATGTGTTGGAGACGAGTCAAGGTGCAACAACTGACTTTGACGGTAACTTCGAGCTAAAGGTTAGCCGAGGTGTAGTAAACTTGGAGTTTTCGTATATCGCATACATAACTCAAGTAATGGAGGTAGAGATTAACTCGAAAACTCCAGATTTAGTGATCGAGCTTGCCGAAGATGCTCAAACAATTTCTGAGGTTGTTGTAACGGCTCGCAAAAATCTTGAAAGCGAAGCAACTCTTCAAAATGAGCGTATCGCCTCGAATGTGGCAATTGAAAACCTAGGAGCAAAGGAGATGTCGATTAAAGGTATCTCGAATGTTCAAGAGGGAGTTAAAAAAATTACAGGAATCTCGGTTGCCTCGTCTGGTCAACTTGTAGTTCGTGGTTTGGGTGACCGTTACAGCGTTACAACTCTTAATGGACAGCCTATCGCTTCGCCAAACCCTGATAATAAACTTATTCCACTTGATATTTTCCCATCTTCGACAGTTAAAAATATAACTGTAAGTAAGGTTTATAATGCAACTTCATACGCTGATTACTCTGGTGCTCACGTAGATATTGCAACAAAGGATTTGACCTCTGATGATTTTATCTCGTTTGGTTTTAGTGTTGGTGGAAATACAAACACAACATTCCAAGATTTCTATAGAATGGATAATGTGTCACTTTTTACAAAGTCTACGGAGAGACAAGCGGTTGTTGATAATGTTCTTGCGGGTGGAGATATTAAGACATATATCTTAGAAAATGGTTCTCCTTTCGAGACATCGTTTAATGTGAATAAAACAAATGCGCTTCCTGTATTTGGTGGAAATGCCGCCTTTGGTCATAGCTATGGTGTTGGTAATCAAAAATTAAGCATTTTGCTTTCGGGAGGTATCAGCAATGATCTTCAAACAGATCGTGATTCAGAATATCGTCTTTATGAGGCTACTGGAGGCATCACAGATGAGTATATCGCAACAAGTTATGAGACATCTTTGAAGATCGCTACCCTTGGAAATATAGGTATGACACTTCGTGAGAATGACCGCATTGGCTATACTTTCTTCTATGCTCGCAATGCTAGCGATGAGTATTCATACCGTAAAGGTAACGACTATGAGGATGGTCTTCAAATGGTCTTTAGCAATAGTGTAACACATATTTATAAACTTGCAACTCACCAGTTAAATGGTACTCACGAGTTTGGTGACGCATGGGGCTTAAATTGGTCGGGTGCTTACACGACAACATCTGCCGATGAGCCAGATCGTCGTCAGGTGGCATATTCTGAGAATGATGAGGGTATGTTGAAGGTTTTCACCGACAAAACAAACTCAACAATGCGTTATTATGGTGAGCTAAAAGAGGATGAATGGAATGGAAATCTATCTACAGATTATAAATTTGGTGAGGCTCACAAATTGACTTTCGGTGTGGCTTACAAAGATAAAGTACGTGATTACTTCGCACACCGTTATTACTATTCGTTTAGTCAAAAATATGATGCAATTTCTGAGTATATGTACTCTGATCCTTACTCTGCTGACAATTATCTCACGTTAGAGAATTTAGAGGAGGGTGTATACTCTGTCACACCATCATATCAAGCTAAAGATTGTTATGATGCAGGTAGCACTATCGCTTCAGCTTATGCGTCACTCGATTTGGCATACTCTGAGAGGTGGCTTGTCAATGCAGGTCTACGTTATGAGAAATCTTCGCAAACGGTAAACTATTCGACAGGTAGCAGCAGCGATTCTCGAACATATAAGACTCAGGATCTATTCCCTGCTTTCAATCTTCGATATACTTTCGAGAATAAAAATCAGATCCGTTTTGCAGCTTCTCGCACGGTAACTCGTCCATCATTTATTGAGATGGCTCCATTCCAATACCAAGAGTCTTACGGTTCGGCTCAAATTGTCGGTAATGCTTCACTTGAGAATGGTTATAACTATAATGTTGACCTTCGTTATGAGGCGTTCTGTGAAGGTGGTAATATGCTCTCTGTAACTGGATATTACAAACATTTGGAGGCTCCAATCGAGCGTGTTCAAACAATATCGGGAGGTGGAGAGTTACACACATTCTATAATGCTGAGGCAGGTCTTGCAGCAGGAGTTGAAGTTGAGGCTCGAAAAACTATATATGAGGATCTTAAATTGAGCGTTAATGGTTCATATATGTATACAAATGTTGCTTTGTCGGAGGATGCAAGTTATACAAATACAAATCGTGAGCTTCAAGGTGCGTCGCCATATCTTTTGAATGCCGATCTTACCTATACTCCATATTTGGATGATGAGGGACGTATGATGAGTATTGCACTTCTTTACAATCTTCAAGGTCCACGTATTCACGCTGTGGGAACTGCAAACCGTGGTGATGTATACCAAATGGCTGTACACTCGCTAAATTTCAATGTTGCTTACAGCATTACAAAGAATATCCAAATCTCGGCTCAGCTAACAAATCTGCTTAATCGTGATGATATTTACAAGCAAGAGATTGCAGGTGAAAATGTAGTTGTGGAGAGTCACAATTATGGTATCGGTGGTGACATCGGTGTATCGTTCAAATTCTAAAAAACAAATAAAAAACAAACATTTAATTTAAACAAAAAAATTATGAAAAAGAATTTTTTGATGCTATCAGCAGCGTTTGCATTTGCACTTTGCGTAGGTGTTACAATGACATCATGTTCGGAAACTGAAGGTGGCGATGAGACTCCAGAGGAGAATACTGATGACTCTGCAACTTACACAGTTGTCGACGGTGAGACTCTTCCAGCAGTTGTTACAGGAACTGTAACTATCGAGTCAGGTGCTTCAGTACTTCTTGACGGTGGTCTACATGTAAAAGATGGTGGCGTTCTTGTAATTGAGTCAGGTGTAACTATCACAGCTCAATACGATGCTATCAATACTGACTATATCTTCGTTGAGCAAGGCGGTATGATCGAGGCTGACGGTGGTGACGCTGACGGTGTTATCGTAATGACAAGTAACAATGAGACTGTTGGTGCTTGGGGTGGTATTCACATTTGTGGTTATGCTCCTATCAACTCTGGTAGCGACTCTTTGTCGGAGATTGAGACTCTTCCTTATGGTGGTAGCGATTCAAATGATAATTCTGGTACACTTCGTTATGTACGTGTTGAGTATACAGGTTTCTCATACTCTGAGGAGCAAGAGTGTAATGGTATCTCTTTCTATGGTGTTGGTGCAGGTACAACTGTTGAGTATGTACAGGCTTATCACGGCTCTGACGATGGTTTCGAGTTCTTCGGTGGTACTGTAAACATCAAATATTGTGTTGTAACATCTTGTTCTGATGACTCTTTCGACTGGACTGACGGATGGTGTGGTAAAGCGCAATTTATCGTTGCTTACCAAGAGGCTTCATCTGAGATCGGTTTCGAGTGTGACTGTTTGTTGGAGTGTGATAACAACGGTAATGATAATGTAGCTACTCCAGCGTCTCACCCAGTTATTGCAAATGCAACTTTGGTAGGTAATGGTAGCACAAGCAAAAATGATGGTGTAATGTTGAAGGCGGGTACTGAGATTGAGCTTTACAACTCACTTATCACTGGCAAAACTAATAGCCTTTACATCAAAACTACTAACACAGATCTTCAGCTTTCTGAGGGTGTATCTATCCTATCTGGTAACTACTTCTCAACTGATATGACTAACGATAGCTCTGCAAAACTTTATACAACATCAATGCTTACTGCTCTTAACGTAATTGATTATGTTTCTGAGCTTGCAGATAACTACGTAGGTACAGTTGCTGGTGCAGTTGATTTTGGTGGTGATGATTTCTTCGCAGTTGTTGATTATGCTGGTGCTGTTGAGGCTGGTAACGATTGGACTGCTGGTTGGGTTAAATAATCCAATTAAAGATAATAATATTTAAAAAATCCCCTGCGCTTGTGAAGAGTGCAGGGGATTTTTTTGCTTATCTGAAGTGTTTTTAAGCCTCTTCTCGCAAAATATCAACTAGTTGAGGTAACCCTTCGGCTGAGCGTTTTGCGATGTGGGTTATTGGGTTGCGGATCAAACTTGTATTTGGTCGTTCGGGGTCGACTAAATATATTGGAACCTCTGGTCTTGTGTAGTGGAGTAGTGATGCAGCAGGGTAGACCGCAAGCGATGTTCCCACAACAAGCAGAATATCTGCCGTAGATACGATTTTACACGCAGGTGTGAACATTGGAACATCTTCGCCAAAAAAGACAATATAAGGCCGAAGTAGATCTCCATTTGGAGCTCTGTCATCAAGATGTTGTTCCCATCCTTCGAGATTATATGTTAGCTGCGTATTTCGCTGTGAGCATAGTTTTGTGAGCTCTCCATGAAGATGCAACACCTTTGAGGAGCCAGCTCTTTCGTGTAGATTGTCGACGTTTTGTGTTACCACTTCAACGTCAAAATATTTTTCTAATTCAGCAATTGCATAGTGTCCCGCATTTGGCTCTTTTTCGTAAAGCTCCTTGCGTCGTTTATTGTAAAATTCTATTACAACATCTCTATTTGTAGCTAATGCCTCAGGTGTGCAAACATCCTCAATGCGATAATTTGCCCAGAGGCCATCCGATGCACGGAATGTAGCAATTCCACTGTCGGCGCTAACTCCAGCTCCTGTAAAAACAACTATCTTCTTCATCTTTTTTTTATCGTTCAAAATATTTATCTAATAGCTCCTTAGCAGCTATAAATGAGCTGATTTTTGTGTCGAGTACTCTCTTTTCATAATCGCCAATTATTGCCTCAATTTTTGGGTTTAGATAGAAGTTGCTCTTTAGAGTGTCGTTTATCGTCTCATACATCCAATATTTTAATTGGCGGTGACGATTTCCTATAAAGTAACCGTTGCCTTTTGTCTGTTCGATAAACTCCTCGACACCTTTCCATACCTCTTCTAAACCTGTCTTTTCTAGTGAAGAACAGGTGTAAGCCTTAGGTCGGCATTGAGATTCAGGCATTGGGAAGAGTCGCATTGCACTTTGATATTGACTGCGTGCAACGTCTGCTTTTCTTGTATTTTCGCCATCGGCTTTGGTGACAACCATCATATCGGCCATCTCCATTATACCTCGCTTGATTCCTTGAAGTTCATCTCCTGCACCTGAAATTTGCAACATCATAAACATATCAACCATCGAGTGCACAGCAGTTTCCGATTGACCGACTCCAACGGTTTCAATAAAGATAATATCGAAACCAGCCGCCTCGCAAAGTACAATCGTCTCACGAGTTTTTCGAGCTACACCTCCCAATGAACCTGCCGAGGGTGAGGGTCGAATAAATACATCGGGGTTAGAAGATATACTCTCCATGCGTGTCTTATCTCCAAGGATAGAGCCTCCACTTCGCTCCGAACTTGGGTCGATAGCCAAGACGGCTAATTTGTGACGCATTGAGGTAATCATATTACCAACAGCCTCGATAAATGATGATTTGCCAGCACCTGGAACACCCGTTATTCCAACTCTAATAGATTTGCCAGAGTGGGGTAGACACGCCTCGATAATCTCTTGCGCTTGGGCATAATGTTGAGGATTGGCACTCTCGACAAGTGTTATCGCTTGCGAAAGAATTGTGATATTACCAGCCAAGATACCGTCAACATAATCTTGCGTTGAGAGCGTGCGACGACGACGGCGTACAAAATATGGGTTTACGATTGGTTGGTCGGCAACACCTTCATTTACAGTGAGTGCACTGTCATGATGGTCATCAATATAATCCATTTCAAAGTGTTTTATTTTGGTAAATGACATAGTTCGATAGAGTTTGGTTTCTATTTTGTTACGAAGATATAAATAAATAAGTAAATAAAAAAATTCTGAGATGAAGATAGCATTCTACTCTGGTGAAATAGGGCGGCAATATGCCTCTCGAATAATTGAACTTCTTACAAATTATGCTCCACATCACCAATACAATCACTATGCCGAGCAGGCAGATTCTGATATTTGGCACTGTATGGCTCCGCATGACTCTTTGGATCTTCTCTTTCGAGCATCTCGCTCGGTAATCTCGCTCAATGATATGCGGTTTATCACCTCGCCTGAGATTTTTTCACTCTCGGAGAGGCTTTTTCGATTTCCGTTATTTCGTTATCATTGTCGGCATGCTGCTCGGATAATTACAAATAATAGTCAGGCTCGGAGTAGAGCAATCGAGGCTTTGGGGTTGGATGAGCAGCGAGTTGAGGTTTGTCTGCCTCTACATTTTTCCTCTCGTCGGCCTTGTGAGAGTTCTGTTTCGAGTGATGAACTGCAAGAGACGCGAGAGAAGTTCGAACTACCCGACACCTATATATTAATAGCTGGTGAAATAGACACCATGCACGATCATGCGGTGATTCTGCATGCAATTTTCTCTCTGCCTCAATCTTTGAATGTTGTTTTGTATGGTCGGCGCACAACTCATTCGGATGTGTTGCTGAAAATGGTGAGAGATGTGGGAGCCGCTGGCAGGGTGCAGTTTATATATGAAATTGCACCATCCGATCTTCGCTCACTCTATCGAATGGCTTTAGTTGTGATATATATGCCTGCTTTTGAGAGTTCGATTTTGCCAATTATTGAGGCTCTGCACCAAAATGTGCCAATGATCCTCTCCGATACTCCATTAAATCGGGAGGCAGCAGGCAAAGCTGCGAAGTATGTTGAGTCACATAATCAGCAACAGATAGCCGATGTGCTAAAATCAATTTTATATGATGAATCATATCGTGGTCAGCTTATTGCGCAGTACTGGGCTGAGGCTCGTCGTTACTCACAAGAGAGCCTCTCTGAGCAACTTTCAAGAATTTATGAATCTGTTGAGTAGCTTTCAGATAGCTTTTATACTATAAAATCGAGGTATAAGTAGTGTAAAACAATTATTGCTATATTTTTAAAAGCACTCTTGGAGCGATATTTTTCACTATTAAATCTCAATATAGAATAACTATATTTTCGATTCAATAGCAAAAAATCTCATCTCCAATAGCATTCTTAAAAATACACCAATAATTATTTTACCCTACTTAAATAAAAAAAATGTAATAATTTATTGTTATTTGTTTTTTAATTTATACCTTTGTTAGATTAATAACAGAGAACTAATTAATTAGCTAAATTTAAATAAAGTATTTATGAAAGTATCACACATCGAACATCTTGGCATTGCAGTAAAGAGCTTAGATGAGGCAATCCCATATTGGGAGAATGTTATGGGGCTAAAATGTTACGCAGTCGAAGAGGTTGCAGATCAGAAAGTTCGTACAGCATTTTTTATGTTGGGTCAAACTAAAATTGAGCTATTGGAGCCAACTTCTGAGGAGTCTACAATCGCTAAATTTATTGAGAACAAAGGTGTAGGATTCCACCACATGGCACTAGCATGTGAGGGTATCGAGGAGCAAATGGCAGATGCCGAGGCTCAAGGTATTCGCCTAATCGACAAAACTCCACGTGGAGGCGCTGAGGGTCTAACAATTGCATTCCTTCACCCAAAATCAACTCAAGGTATCTTGACGGAGCTTTGTGAAAAGAAATAATTGAACACACTATAATATATTATGAGCGAAATTCAAAATAAGATTAAAGAGTTAGTCGATCGCAGAGAAACTGCCCGCCAAGGTGGTGGTCAGAAACGTATCGACGCTCAACACGCAAAGGGTAAATATACTGCTCGTGAGCGTATTGCAATGTTACTTGATGAGGGTAGTTTCGAGGAGTTCGATATGTTCGTAACTCACCGTTGTTATGACTTCGGAATGGAGAAGAGCCACACATTTGGTGACGGTATTGTAACTGGTTACGGTACTATCGAGGGCCGTTTGGTTTATCTTTTTGCGCAAGATTTTACAGTTTCTGCTGGTTCTTTGTCGCTTTCAATGGCTGAGAAGATCTGTAAGGTTCAAGATATGGCGCTTCGTAACGGTGCTCCATGTATCGGTATCAACGACTCGGGTGGTGCTCGTATCCAAGAGGGTATCAACGCCTTGGCAGGATATGCTAACATCTTCCAACGCAACGTAATGTCGTCGGGTGTTATTCCTCAAATTTCGGCTATTTTTGGCCCATGTGCTGGTGGTGCGGTTTATTCTCCTGCGCTTACTGACTTTATCATCATGAAGAGCCAAACTTCAAATATGTTCCTTACAGGCCCTAAAGTTGTTAAAACTGTAACTGGTGAGGATGTAACACAAGAGCAATTGGGTGGTGCGTTTATGCACACAACAAAATCTGGAGTTTCACAATTCGCAGTTGAGACCGAGGAGGATGGTATCGCTTTGATCCGTGATTTGCTTTCGTACATTCCACAAAACAATATGGAGGAGGCTCCACTTCAGGTTTGTAACGATAAGATCACTCGTTTGGAGGATTCACTTAACGAAATCGTTCCTGACAATCCAAACAAACCATACGATATGACCGATGTAATCCATGCAATCGTTGATAATGGTGAGTTCTTGGAGTCAGCTGCTGGTTTTGCTAAAAATATCATCACTTGCTTCGCTCGTTTCAATGGTCAGAGTGTAGGTATCATCGCTAACCAACCTAAATTTATGGCTGGTGTACTTGATAGCAACGCTTCACGTAAGGCTGCTCGTTTCGTTCGTTTCTGTGATGCTTTCAATATTCCAATCGTTACCCTAGTTGACGTTCCTGGATTCCTTCCTGGTACATCTCAAGAGTATGGTGGAGTTATCACTCACGGTGCTAAGTTGCTATTCGCATATTGCGAGGCTACAGTTCCTAAGGTTACTGTAACTCTTCGTAAGGCTTACGGTGGTGCATATATCGTGATGTCATCTAAGCACATCCGTGGAGATATAAACTACGCTTGGCCAACAGCTGAGATCGCAGTAATGGGTGCGAGTGGTGCCGTTGAGGTACTTCAAGCTAAAGCGCTTGCGTCGTTCGAGGATGCAGAGGAGCGTGCTAAGTTCGTAGCTGAGAAGGAGCAAGAGTACAACGAGAAGTTCTCGAATCCTTACAATGCAGCTCGTTACGGATATATCGACGATGTAATTGAGCCACGTAACACTCGTTTCCGTGTTGCTCGTGCATTGCAATCGTTAGCATCTAAGCGTCTGCAAAATCCAGCTAAGAAGCACTCTAATATTCCATTGTAAAGATTACTACTATGATAATGTTATTAAATGCAACATGGACATGGTCGGAGATCTTGTGGATAGCGCTTATCGGCTTTCTATTGGTGTTGACAATGCTTTTGGCTTTGGTGGCTGTAATTAAACTATTTGGATACCTAACCATGATGGCTACTAAGGTTCCAGATAATAAAGTTCAACTTCAACCACAATTGTCAGGCGAGGAGGTCGCAGCAATCACCACAGCGTTGCGTATGCACATGGGTGAGCGTCACGACCGTGAGTCAGCAATTTTGACCATTATGAGTATCAAACGTGCATACTCTCCATGGAGTTCTAAAATTCACGGATTAACACAACTGCCAAACCGTAAATAGACAAATAAAATAATGAAAGATTATACATTAAAAATTAACGGACACAAATATAGTGTTCAAGTCGGTGAACTGAACGAAGAGTCGACTACAGCTAAAGTCATTCTCAATGGCGTTGCGTATGATGTTGAGGTTGACGGTGTAAGAACAGTTCTTCCTTCAGTGAAGCCACAAGTGGCTCGCTCTAGACAATATGCAACTAACGTAACTCCAACTTTGGTGGAGTCTACACCAGTTGCTGCGGCACATACAGGCGCTGGTCATGCTATGCGTAGCCCACTACCTGGAACTATCGCAGATATTAAGGTAGCTGTTGGAGCTAAAGTTTCGCAAGGCGAGACTTTGATGATCCTTGAAGCGATGAAGATGGAGAACAATATTGATGCAGCTGTTGCAGGTGTTGTTAAAGAGATCTCAGTGCAAAAGGGTGCTACTGTAATGGAAGGTCAAATCTTACTTGTGATAGAATAGTCGTATGTTTAATTTACTTGCCTCAGAATCAAACTTTGTATTGGAGAGCTTAGCTAATTTTGCTAACTCTACAGGTGTAGCTGCAATGTTGGAGAATGCAGGTGGCTTCGGTAGCGTCGGTATGCTATGTGTTGCTATCTTCTTGATCTATCTTGCTATCCATCACAAGTTTGAACCATTGTTGCTGCTTACCATCGCTTTTGGTATGCTACTAACTAACCTACCTGGTGCAGAGATGTATCACCCATCACTTTTCGCAGGTGGGCATGTTCATTGGGACATCTTTGTTGATAATGCAGGTATTATGGACTACCTTTACCTGGGCGTTAAGCTCGGAATCTACCCTTGCCTTATTTTCATCGGCGTTGGTGCGATGACCGACTTTGGTCCACTTATTGCTAATCCTAAGAGTTTTGTGTTGGGTGCTGCTGCACAAATTGGAATCTTCCTAACTTTCATCGGTGCTTATGCGCTTGGTTTCGCTCCTAACGAGGCTGGTGCTATCGGTATCATTGGAGGTGCTGATGGTCCAACATCAATTCTTTTAGCCTCTATCTTGGCTCCTGAGCTTTTGGGTCCTATTGCAGTTGCTGCATATTCATATATGGCGTTGGTTCCTGTGATCCAACCACCAATTATGCGTGCATTGACCACCGAGAGCGAGCGTAAGATTAAGATGAGTCAACTTCGCCCAGTATCTAAGGGTGAGAAGATTATCTTCCCTATTATTATCGCAATCGTGATTTCGTTGTTGTTGCCTAGCGCTGCTCCACTTGTTGGATGTTTGATGTTTGGTAACTTAATGAAGGAGTCGGGTGTTGTGGATCGTTTGAGCAAGACTGTACAAAATGAGATGATGAATATTGTGGTTATTTTCCTTGGTTTGACCGTAGGTGCTACTGCTACAGCTGAGGCGTTCATCAATTTCCGTACTTTGGGAATTCTCGTTCTTGGTATCTTGGCATTCTGTGTCGGTACTGGTGGCGGTATTCTATTTGCTAAGTTCCTTAATCTTTTTGCTCCAGAGGGTAAAAAGATGAATCCACTTATCGGTTCTGCGGGTGTGTCGGCTGTGCCAATGGCTGCACGTGTTTCGCAAACTGAGGGTCAAAAGGCAGATCCAAGTAATTTCTTGTTGATGCACGCTATGGGTCCAAATGTAGCGGGTGTTGTAGGTTCGGCTGTTGCGGCTGGTATTTTCCTCGCATTTTTGAATTAATAAGAATTTTTACATATATTTTGAGCTGTATACTTCGGTATACAGCTTTTTTTTCGTATCTTTGCTAACAGCAGGTAGAACACTTGCTGACTGTCTCCGACGGGTGGGGATAGCACCCCCACGGGTGCATACTGTATTGTGTTTCGGGTTTATAGGTTTTCAATGTATAAAACTCTAAATATTAATGTGTTGCCGCAAATTTCATTTGCACAACACATTAATATTTAGAATCTTTAAATGCCAAAGGTATTTAAACCTGAGTCGAGGCTCATCTCGCTTATCCTCTGATTGTGTGAGGGGATTGGAAATTGTTGTTATGCGTTTGTATAAGTGGTATTGGTAAAAGTTGTCAGTAAATATTAAAAAATATAAATTTAGATTGAATATGAAAAACATCCCTCTCTACGTAAAGATTCTTTTTGGAATGGTGCTTGGTGTCTTGGCAGGATTAATTTTTGTGAAGCTCGGAGCTGAGCAATTTGTTAGTGATTTCGTGGCACCTTTTGGTACTATTTTTATCAATCTATTAAAGATGGTTGCTGTGCCTCTAGTTCTTTTTTCGTTGATTAAGGGTGTGACAGGATTGGGCGAAATTAAGAATCTTTCGAATTTGGGTATTAAGACTATTTTAATCTATGTTGGAACGACGATTGTTGCAATCTCTATAGGCGTTTCGGCAGCGTGTTTAATTAAACCAGGTGAGATTTTCCCTGCTGATAAGGCTACTGAGTTAAGGGAGTTGTATCAGGGCGATGTGGAGCAAAAGAGTGTTTCAGCAGATCAGGTTGCCGAAGATACTCCGTTGAAGATTTTAGTTGATATTGTGCCAGATAATATTGTTGCCGCTTTGGCAAGTAATGGAGGAATGTTGAAGATTATTTTTATCGCTCTTCTGGTTGGTATTGCGATGTTGGCTATTGGAATCAATGAAGTTCAACCTGTTATTAAATTGATAGATACGCTTAATTTGATTGTGATGAAGATCATTGATTATATAATGATTTTCGCTCCGTTTGGTGTTTTTGCACTTATGGCAAGTTTGGCTGTTGATACGGCGGGGGATATATCTATATTTGCTGCTTTAGGACTTTATGCACTTACTGTTGCTGCCTCGTTATTGGTTTTGATGTTTGCTTTCTATCCGCTTTTAATTAAGCTGTTTACGAATATTGGAGTTGGAAGGTTTATCAAGGCAGCTTCCCCTGTGCAGATTCTTGGTTTTTCGACAAGTTCAAGTGCTGCAACACTTCCTGTGACCATGGAGCAGTGTCAAAAGGATTTAAAATTATCGAGCAATGTTACCTCTTTCGTTTTGCCTGTTGGTGTGACGATAAATATGGATGGAACGAGTTGTTATCAAGCTATTGCAGCAATCTTTATTGCGCAGGTTATGGGTATTGATCTCTCTTTAGCTCAGATATTAACTATTGTTGGAGTTACGACAATCTCGTCGATAGGTACTCCAGGAATCCCAAGTGGAAGCGTAGTTATGCTTATAATGGTTCTTTCGTCAGTGGGTATACCAAGTGAGGGTCTAGCCTTGATTCTTGGAATTGATCGTCCGCTAGATATGCTTAGAACGGCTGTAAATGTTACTGGAGATATGGCGGTAGCTTCAATTGTTGAGCAGGGAAACAATAAGTAAACAAAATAAGCATATTATAAAATTAGAGCCTATAAAGATTTCAACATCTTTATAGGCTCTAATTTTAGATTGATTTTTGGATCTATTAATTTATTAACCCACCATCATTGGTTTTAACCAACCGAACATTACGTAAGCAACAATTAATGTTACGATGATATTGAATCCTTGAGCGATTAGGAATACATACATTTGCTTGCGGTTCTCTTTTGCGAAGATCTCGCTAAAGCGAGTCTCAAGACCGATGCAAACAAAGGCTATTCCGAATAGGGTGTTGGTCATTGATTTTGTAACTTTGCCGACGCTCTTTGCAACCTCAGGCGCAAAGCAGAAGCTAAATACAAGCGATGCAACGATAAAACCAACAACAAATTTAGGGAAGCGATCCCAGATAACACCTGCTGTAGGTTTTCTGCGTGCGCCTTTTCCTTTGTATGTCCAGATAAGCGAAATAAAGAAAGCTGCAACTCCTAAAAGTACATTTTGTGATGATTTAACGATGATTGCCGTTTGTGCTGCAACCTCACCCAACATTGTTCCAGATGCTGCAACAGCTCCTGTTGTGTCGATTGTACCACCTAACCATGCTCCAGATACCTCCTCTGAGAGACCCATCCAGTGACATACTGGAGGCATAATATACATCATTGGGATTGCGCAAACTAGAACTAGCGAGATTACCGATGAAAGTTTTTTGTTGTCACCTTTGATTACGCCACATGTAGCAATCGCAGCCGATACACCGCAGATACTCACGGCACTCGATAGCATTGTACGCAATTCACGATCTACACCCATTTTCTTTCCTAACCAGAATGTGAAATTCCACACAGTGAATACAACGATAAGTGATTGGATAAGTCCGTAAGCACCCGATTTAAGGACATCGCCAAAGAGGATTGTTGAACCTAGGCAGATGATACCGATTTTGATGTAAAACTCACTTTGGATAGCTGGTTTCAACCACTCAGGAACACGGAATACATTGCTGATGATAAGACCAATAAGAACTGAGAAGAGAACAACTTCAAGACCTAGAGACTTGATTGATGGAATTTCAGCAAGTAGTTGAGCTGCTACAGCAAGTCCGAAAACTACAAAGAGCGATAGTGTAACACCCTTAACTGAGCGATTTAGAAGTACATTCGAAAGTAGGGTTATAAGTGTGATTAACACATACATCGAACCAGCATTAATCCAATCAGCTTTAGCTGACAAGACCTTTGGCATGGTTGGCATCATTGACGGGAAGAGCACTGCAAGCGCTATAATAATTGTACCTGCAAGTACAATTACCCAATCTTCACCTTGGAATTGCGAAAAGAATTTCTTCATTTTTTAGTTATTAATTTATAGTTTTTAATGCGAGTCAAAATATTTGCAAAGGTCGCTAAAAAAATATAGAAATTAATAAGCTAAAATACTGATTTTTTGCTCTTGAGTGTGTCTGGTGAGGGTATTGCCTTAATATTGTACTTTTTGTTTTGTGAAAAATATTTTTTTTGTTATTTTTGTAGTGAATAAAGAGTTAAAATTATAGTAAGACTTAGCAAAATGATATATGCGCTTATAGAGGAAGATGCAATCCGCTTTTGTGTGTGCGTTGAAAATGTTGTACTCGCTTTAGATGAATAGGATTAAGGAACTTTACGAAGTGTGGAAAGAGGATGTTTTATCAAATTTATGTCTTCTATTAATTATGTAAGAGGTTTTTGGCTTATTCATAAATGGCAGAAATGTGGTATTGTTTGCAAAACTATATATTATTATGAGTTAAATTTTGAGTGAAAATTATATAATATATAAATAATACATTGTTTAAAAACGTAACATTATCAATAATATGACAACAGAGATATTTGATTTTTTTCAGATTTAGATAGTAATTATCAAACAGTAATAATAAGTTCTATTGTTACTGTATTTATATGGTTTATAAAAGAATTTGCAACATTTTTTTATAATAGGAGATCTTTAGATTATAAAATAAAAAAAGAATATGACTTTAATCAAATAGTTAAGATAAAAGAAGGATTGGCAGTCTGTAAAACTCCATTGATTAAAGCGTCAGAAGATCTTGAAGATAGGTTAGGTAATTTTTACAGAAATATAGATCAAAGATGGCATATTGATAATGAATCATATTACATAAAAAGTTTTATGTATAGATTATTAGTTTTTTGGTACTGGATTGATAAAGCAGAATATTCTTTATGTAATTATGATTATTATAAAGTTGATAAAAATGATGAAATCTATCTAAATTACATAAAGACTCTTAAAAGATTCTTTTGTGAATGTCGTCTTCTTTCTAGTTTTGGGTATACTGGTGAAAATAACGATAACCATTTTTTTACAAATGAATTTCCTCATTACTCAAATTATGTTAAAACACACAATGATGTAATGACATATGATGATTTTGAGAAAAAATACGATTGTAATCATGCTGAAATACAAATAGTAGTCAATTATATAGTCGGTATTCAGAAAGATGATTGTAATTTAAATTACAACATAATTAAAGTATTTCATATTTTTCTGATATTATTTTTAAATAAATATGGATTGAATTATCAACGAACAAGTTTTGAAAAAATTAAAGCCCTTATTATTGGATATGGAGATTTTAAAATTAAGAAAGAAGTTTTTGATATGTTGAAAAGAAATAAAATAGATATTTATACCAGAATTAAATTACAATTATTACTTCGAAATAACTAAACAAAAGAAAATTAATTTTAACTTATTAATGAGATTTTGATGTAGGAACTAGAGGGATTTACTCTCTCTTATAAAGATATTATCTTGTTGGTTTTAATATACCAAATATATCCTGATACCTCTTTGTGCCCCATTTGTTTTAATAGTGACATATACTCTTCGACTTGATCTTTATGGATTTTGGACTCTTTGTAGCCAAATTTATAGTCGACGACGATGGCTGTATTATCCTTTATCATCACCCTGTCAGGGCGTTTGATCTTCGATGATTTTGGGAGGATTATATCATCCTCATTATGTACGGTGTCCCACACGGTGTTGAACCAACTTTTAACTGGATCTACTGATAGTGCACTTTTGATCTTTGAGTCGAGGGCTTGAAACTCTGTTTGGTTGATCTTGCCATTGAGGAGCATTGTATTTAAATTGTCGTTTATCTGCTCTGTGGATGTTGCTTCGGCGAAGAGTTTGTGCATTAGTATTCCTTCGTGACGTGGTGAAAGAGTTACCTCCTCGCTCTGCTCAAAGTAGCGTTGTGAGGGTAATCTTAATCTTAAATCTGCAATTGAGGTGGGGTAGTGATCCATGGTGTATAGGTTGTTATTCTTGGATCTCTCACCTGAAATTGGGTTAGCTTTTTTGCCAAAGGTGTATGTTGTTTGCTCGTCTGTGTAGGCTGCTGAACCTTGAAGTTCACCGAAGTTGAATTGCTCGTTGTTTGGTGAAAATAGATCGGAAATTGCTTTGCCGACACCAATTTTACGATCTTTGATGAAGATATGTAGAGCTTGTGATGCTCGTGTGAGCGCCACATATAACATGTTTATATTGTCGATATGAGAGTAGATAAACTCTCTATAATATTGTTGTGAGAATAGCGACTCACCCATTACTTTTTTATATTTAACGGGGAATGAACCTAGCTCGCTCAGCTCCTCAGAGGCTTCTGCCCACACTGCGCTACTTTTTTGAGGTTTCTTTGGGTCGTTTTTGCCGCCTCCACTGCTTTTTGGGTCGAGTGCCCAGGTGCAATATGGGATTATTACAACTGCTTTCTCCAATCCTTTGGCTTTGTGGATTGTGGTGATCTCAATAGATTTTTCGCTCTGCTCTACGCTGATTGAGCGTTTTGCTCCGTGCTCCTCCCACCATTTTAAGAATAGTGAAATATCTCCGCTTTTGTTGCTGCAAAAGTTGCAGATTGATTCGTGGATGGCTTGTAGGTAGGCGACGTTTTTTGGCTCTTTGTCGAGTTGATAATGGATCACAATACTCTCGAATGCCTCCTCGGTTGAGAGTAGTCTGATTGAGCGCAATAGCTCGCTCTCCTCTTCGGTGAGTGGTGAGTTGAATTCTCGATCGCCAAGGAAGCGATTGTAGATTGCTCTTTGGATTGAGTCATTTTCGTTGACCGAAAGCATTAATGCTGAGACAACAAATTGACTTACTGGGGAGAGTCCAACAACTAATGCCTCTTGGGTCATTACATCAAAATAGTAACGTGATTCTCTGTTTTCACGTTTGAACTCTAATAGTTTGCTTGCTATTTTTACACCTTCGCTGTTCGAGCGTACCAAAATTAAAATCTCACAGGGTTGGAATCCTAAATCGAGAATCTCTTTTATTCGCTCCTCGATTTGGGGCTCATCTTTGTGAATTGTGAGTTCGATGTAACCTTCGCTTTCGCCCTTTTTGCGAGGGGTTTGTGAGTGGTCTGAGTATGCTTGTTGCAACATATTTTGCAGTTCGGCATTGGTTTCGGTGGTTATGTCACCACTCTCTATGGCTTCGCTTAATTTGTTGTTTAGAAGAGTGTTATCTTCTGATACGACCGCTTCGATAAGTGCATTATTGAACTTTACAATATTTGGTAAACTTCGGTAATTCTCTTTAAGGTTGATCGTTTCAGTGCTTTGCTCACCTAGTTCGTTTTTTGCCAATGAGTGCAGAATACGCCAATCGCCACCACGCCATCTATAAATAGATTGCTTGATGTCACCAACGATCAGCACAGAGCTCTTTTCACTCTGAGACATGGCATTTTGGAGCAGAGGCAGAAAGTTATGCCACTCTTTGAGTGAGGTATCTTGAAACTCATCAATCATATATCGCTCGAATCGATTGCCCACCTTTTCGTATATAAATGGAACATCGTTGTTTGCGATAAATTCGGAGAGAATCAGTTTTGTTTCTGATAGAAGCATCATATTTTGTTCGTTACTCACTACCTTTACCATATTGTATAGGTCGGTGAGAAGCGCAAAACTTCGATAGTTTTCCCTCAGTAGAGTGGCTGTATTCCACTCTTTTATATTTTGGAAATATATGTCGACTATCTCTTGAAGAATAGGTTGCAACTTGCTTGCTGTCGCTTCAACTCCTTTACCCCAACCTTTGGTCGATGAGGCTCTATCTTTGATTGTTTTGGTCGGTTCTTTGATTTGGCCATCCGCAACAAGGTTGAAATATTTTGCAAAACTGCGACTCTTTCCGTTAAATGATTCTGTTGTCAGACCATCTTCTGAGATTATTTCAAGTGCTTTTTCTGCGCACTCTTTCATTCTCTGTTTGCTTCGCTCGCTATTTTTATTGAATTTCTCGACAATTGTTTTGAGCTCAGCTTTGGAGTTTGGTCGCTCCAATGTTTCTCGGTTCGACTCTTTGAAAATTTCATTACCGAGTGAAAGGACACCCTCGTGAATATCCCAGCTGCGACCATCTTCGATTCTCTCTTCGATAAATTCGCTAATCCATTTTTTTAGCTCTTCGTTGTTGCTAACCTCTTCGATAATTCTGTCGGCACTCTGTGAGAGAATTGTTGCGGGGTCAAGCTCGATATTATAATTTATATCAATTCCGAGCTCTTGGATAAATGCTCGTATGATACGTTGAAAAAAACGATCTATAGTGAGGATTGTAAATCGAGAGTAGTCGTGCAAGATTGATCCTCTCACCTCTAATGCTCTTTTGCGGATGCTCTTTTCGCTTAGTGAAAGGTCACTTTGTAATTTTTGAAGGTAGCTGCTCTTGTCACCCGAAGCCAACGAGTGTATCTCGCTTAGTATGCGACGCTTCATCTCTTCGGTGGCCTTGTTGGTAAATGTTACAGCTAAGATGTTGCGATAGAGGGTTGGCTCCTCAATTACATCACGTACATATTTGTAAGCCAATGTATATGTTTTACCAGAACCTGCACTTGCGTTATATATTGTTGCTCTCACTGACTTGATTTTATGGGTTTAAGTTAATTATTGGTCTGTTTTTAAGAGTGCTATTGGAGATGAGATTTTTCACTAT
This sequence comes from Rikenellaceae bacterium, assembly GCA_044433665.1. Classification (GTDB taxonomy): domain Bacteria; phylum Bacteroidota; class Bacteroidia; order Bacteroidales; family Rikenellaceae; genus Alistipes. The sequence continues at coordinate 36,113 of JAWXTJ010000004.1, read as the reverse complement.
TGAATCAAAAATATAGTTTTACTATATTGAGATTTAATAGTGAAAAATATCGCTCCAAGAGTACTTTTAAAAATATTGCAATAATTGTTTTACACTACTTATTACCTGTTTTAAAATTCAAAGATAACAAAAATATTTGGGCGGTAGTTTCTCTGGGTCTTATTTTTTTTATATCTTGCGTTCTATTTTTAAATTAAGGAGATGATTTACGCTACTTATCTTCTGTTAAACTCAATATTTGATGCGAGGTTTTCTAAATGAAGTTGCCGAGAGGCTATATAATAAATATGGATCTGATATAAGTTCGCTAAAGTTGGTCTTTCCATCTCGACGCTCACGTATATTTTTTACCGAGGCGCTTAGTGAAGTGGCTACTGAGCCGCTGTGGCAACCTACTTGGCGAAGTCTCGATGAGTTGATGGCCGAGGCTACAACCTTGCGTCATGGAGATAATATTCGATTGATTGCTGAGTTGTATCGAATATATTCGGTTTATCATGCTGAGAGCTTCGATAAATTTTACTTTTGGGGAGAGATCCTGCTTTCGGATTTTGATATGATCGACAAATATATGGTCGATGCAGATATGCTGTTTTCGAATGTTGCGGATCTTAAGGTGTTGGAGTCGGATATTTCATATATGACCCCTGAGCAGTTGAAGATAATTTCATTTTGGAGCTCCCTGCAAGATGGTCGAGAACTCTCGAAAGAGAAGCAACGATTTTTAAAGGTTTGGGAGTCGCTGCCTAAAATATATCATCAATTTCGGGCACGACTTACGGAGCTTGGTATTGCATATACTGGAATGATTCAACGCTCGGCCGTGGAGCGATTGCAAGCGGGAGAGTTTAGTTTTGAGGGTGGAGATTGTTACGCTGTAGTTGGTTTTAATGCACTCTCGGAGTGTGAAAAGCGACTCTTTGATGCTTTGACTCTGAGTTCGTCGGTTGATTTCTTTTGGGATTATGATAATTATTACACCACAGATGTAAAGCAGGAGGCAGGATTATTTATTCGAGAAAATTTGGTTCGATATGGTTCTCAGTTCGATATTTCGCACCAAAATTTTAATTCTACCCGTAAGGAGTTTAATGTTGTTGCGGCAGCTTCAAATGTCTTACAATGTAAATATGCGTCGAAGATAATCTCTGATTTAATTGCTCAAGGTGGGGTTGATAAAAATACAGCAATTGTTTTGACCGATGAGAATTTACTGACTCCATTGTTGTATGCTCTGCCCTCACAGGCGGGAAAGGTTAATGTTACAATGGGTTATCCGCTGAAGCAATCTTTGGCCTACTCTTTGGTGGAGAGATTGCTAGCCTTGCAATCACAGGCGAAAAAGAGAAGTAGCAAAAATCCACAATTCTATTATGTTGATGTTGTGGCTCTGCTTTCACACCCTTATATCAATGTAATTGATAAAGATGTTTTTGCGCAAATTGAGTCGCAGATAAATTTGGAGAGGCTTATTTCGGTTGATCGAGCGACAATTTTATCTGATCGTCCTGAGCATTTATCAGTTCTGTTTGAGGCGTGTGATACTTGGCAATCACTCTCGCAATATCTGCAACGTGTAATCTCTTTTGTGGCTAAATATCCATACGAGGGGGAGGATTCTTTGCGAAGATTGGAGTTTCTTGCGACAATCTCAGAAAATATCTTGACTCTGCATAACTCTTTGGAGAGTTGCGCAATTGATCTTTCGCTTACGATTTACCTTTCGCTGCTTAGACGCTTGCTTCAATCGCTTCGAGTGCCATTCGAGGGAGAACCTTTAGAGGGACTTCAGATTATGGGAATTTTGGAGACTCGTAATCTTGATTTTCGTAATGTGATTATCCTCTCGATGAATGATGATAATTTCCCAGGAAATCGACTTACAACACCATCTTATGTGCCCTATAATATTCGGGCTGCATATGGTGTGCCAACCCCTGAGCATCATGAAGGTGTCTTTGCATATTATTTCTATCGTTTAATTCAGAGAGCCGAAAAAGTATGGATGCTCTATTGTTCGCATGCCGATGATAAAACAACGGGTGAGGCGAGTCGATATATTTATCAAATGGATTATGAGAGCCCATTTAAATTGCAAAGTGTCGATGTTGGTGTCGATGTTAACCTTTATGAGCAGAGTAAAATTGAGGTTGCCAAAGAGGGTGAGGTAGATAAAATTTTGTCTCGATATACAGATTCGGAAAATCCCCAAACTCTCTCCCCATCGGCAATAAATAGATATGTGGCATGTCCTCTGCGTTTCTATTTTCAACATATTGCGCATATAAAAGGTGGTGACGAGTTGACCGAAGATGTAGACAACTCAATGTTTGGAAATATTCTGCATGGAGCTATACATCGTTTGTATGAACCATTGATTGGCGAGCAAAATATTAGCTCTAAATTAGATGAGGTAAGGCAAGATAAAGCTCTTATAGAGAGAGAGGTGATTATTGCAATGAGAGATGTTTGTAAATTGCGAGAGAGCGTTGTGACTGAAGATTTTGCTGGTGATTTGTTGCTAATTAAAGATATAGTTGTTAAATATATTATGGATGGAGTGATGGCATTCGATGCTGCAAATTCAGAGTTTGAAGTATTTGGCACTGAGCAGAAACACTCGCATAAGCTAGAATTAGCTTCAGGTGAAAGTGTCGTTATTGAGGGTACTTTGGATAGAGTAGATAGGTTAAAGAGCGGACGACTTAGAGTTGTAGATTATAAGACGGGTGGTAAGCACTTGGAATTTAAATCTATAGACTCGTTATTTAACGGAGAGGGAGCTGAGCGACAGGGGCATATTATTCAAACTTTGACCTATTCGATGTTATTGCATCACTCACTTGGTGTAGATGTTGTGCCATCGCTCTATTATGTTCGATTTATGCACAATCCGACATATTCACCACTCCTTGTAGATAAATCTTGCAATGACGATGATAATAAAGGCGCAATAGCCACATATAAAACAAAAAGTGAGGCATTCGAAGAACACCTCACCGATAAACTTTCGGAACTTTTAGATCGCTCAATCCCATTTCGACAAGCAGAAGATGTCGAGGGGACTTGCACCTATTGTGATTTTAGACCAATCTGTAGAGTTTAAGGGGAGTTCTATTTTCTCCCTAATTTTAATTTTTGGTTAATAATTATCCATTTTTGATTTTGCAAAAGTGGGTTGTAGTAGCTCTACCACCTATTTTTGTAAAATCAAAAAGGGGTGGTTAGTAATCGAAAAGTATTTTAGGGAGAAATTAGAACTCCCCTTAAGTAGTGTAAAACAAATATTGCTATATTTTAAAAGCCCTCTTGGAGCGATATTTATCACTATTAAATCCCAATATAGAATAACTATATTTTCGATTCAATAGCAAAAAATCTCTTTTCCAATAACACTCTTAAAAATACACCAATAATTATTTTACCCTACTTAGATGTTTTTATCTTTTTCTACTTTTTTGAGAAGTACTTCTTTGAGAGCTATTTCTTTGAGAGGTGCTTCGAGGTTTGTTGCTGAAACCTCCTTTTTGGGGTGGACGGTTTTGCTTTTGGGGTGGTGATTGTCTCTTTTTGCCTGCTCCAGCGCCTTTTGATGCTGCTTGCTCTCCGTCGGAATCTTTGAGATTTGAGAAGAGTGATTTTAGCTCGTTGGCCTCCAACTCTCGCCATTGGCCTGTTGCTAGAGGGGCGAGTTTGATGTTCATTATTCTTACTCGCTTGAGTCGGGTTACCTCGTAGCCTAATACTTCACACATGCGACGTATTTGACGGTTGAGACCTTGCGTGAGGGTGATGCGGAACTTTTTAGCTCCCTCTTGCTCCACTTTGCACTTTTTTGTTGTTGTGCCGAGGATCTTTATGCCTGAGCTCATGCGTTCAACAAAGGTATTGTCTAGGGGTTTGTCAACCCAGACTTCATACTCTTTTTCATGATTATTTCCCGCTCTGAGTATCTTGTTCACAATATCTCCATCGTTGGTGAGCAGGAGTAAACCTTCGGAATCTTTGTCTAGGCGGCCGATGTGGAATATGCGAGTGGGGTAGTTGATGAAATCTACTACATTGCTGCGATCCGATTGATCGGTGGTGCTTGTGACTCCAACGGGTTTATTGAGTGCAATATATACGTTGGGTGTGATGTCGTTTTCGATTAGGTTGCCGTTTACACGTACCTGATCGTTTGGGGTGACCTTATCGCCTAAAGTGGCTACAGCTCTGTTGATTGTAACCTTTCCGCCTTCGATAAATCTGTCGGCCTCTCTGCGTGAGCAGTAGCCTGAATCGCTGATAAATTTGTTTAATCTTGTCTCCAATGTTGTCTAAACATGTTTATTGTGGAATAAATATATAGGTGATAGTGCCATTCTGCAACTCTGGAGCATCGGATGCCACATTGAAAGTTGAGGCCTTGGCCGCTTTGAGAGCTGTCTCTTGCATACATTTATCGCCACCTCGCTGAATTTCAGCTTTGACAATAACTCCCTTTTGGTTAAGTTGAGCCGATACCACAACCTCGCCGCCGCCTTGGCATTGATATGCAGGGACGATTAGATTTTGAGCATGGCGTACAGGGTTTGAAAAGGCATACGAAACGGTTACATTGCCTTGTCGTTTGACATCTCGACGCTCCGTGCCGCTCTCTTTTCCTGCGTTGCGAACCTGTTCACGATTCTCTTCGATCTTATTCAAGGCATCTTCGTATGCTCTTCGATTTGCCTCCATTATCTCTTTGGCTTGGCTTGCTTGATTGCTTAGCTCTGCCGAGTTGGTGCTATTGCCACTTATAGCTTGGTTTTCGAGTGAGTATTCATTTGAAGCGCTGTTGCTTACCGATTTCCAGTCGACACTTTGATTATCTTGAACCTCCTGCTCAAGTTGCTTTTGAAGCTCCTCCAAGGCTGCAATATCTTCCATATCTATGAAAAAACCTTGAGTATGCTGCTCGGTATTGATAAATATTTTTGCACCGACAAAGGTGATTCCAAAAAGCAGGTACGCAATTAGAGTTACACACAATCCCACCTTGTGATCGAATGCCCATTCGCCCATATCGGTTTTTTTATCACTAAAAGGTAGCCTAAGTTTTGTTTTTTTATTTTGTTCTATATTCATTTATGTTGCAACATGGTGTTAATTACCGAGCAAAAATAGTGTTTTTTAATCATATTTTCATATCTTTGTCGACAAAAATAAACAACATAGTGTGTTATGAGTTCAAAACAACAAACGCTTAATGGCTCTATCTCGTTCGCTGGCAAAGGTTTACATACTGGCTCTGTAGTAGAGATGAGTGTCCACCCTGCTGTGGCAGATAGTGGAATTATATTTCGTCGAGTAGATATTGAGGGTTCACCCGAGATTCCAGCTCTATGTGATTATGTAGTTGATACCTCAAGGGGAACCACAATCGAAAAGGGTGGTCACTCGGTGGCAACTATAGAGCATATCTTATCTGCTCTTTGGACACTTGGTGTCGACAATGCAATTATTGATATTAATGGTCCTGAGACACCAATTATGGATGGCTCGGCTCGTGAGTATGCTCTCGCAATCTCGGAGGTGGGATTGGCGGAACAGGCTGCTGACCGTAAATTCTATCAAGTTACCGAAAAGATGGTTTACACAATTCCAGAGAAGGGTGTAGCGATTATCTTATATCCAGATGATGAATTCTCGGTTTCTGTGCATGTAGATTATAACTCTAAGGTTATCGGTAATCAATATGCGACATTTGTTCCAGGTGATGATTATACAGCTAAAATCGCACCTTGTCGTACGTTTGTTTTCCTACACGATTTGGAGCCACTCTTCAAGATGAATTTGATTAAGGGTGGAGATTTAGACAATGCAATTGTTGTAGTTGAGAATCAAGTTGATGATGAGCAATTAGATCATCTAAAGAGACTTTTCAACCGTCAAGATATTAAGATCACAGGAGGTTATGTAAATAATCTAAAGTTGCGTTTCAATAATGAGTTGGCACGCCATAAACTCCTTGATTTGCTTGGAGATTTTGCACTTTTAGGTCGCAGAATTAAGGGTCGTGTTTGGGCTACTCGTCCAGGACACTACGCTAATACTGAGTTTATGATGCAAACCAAACGTACGATTCGTAAGATTGGTGAGCGTCCTCGTTTTAAATATGATGTTCGTCAAACGCCAGTTTTCGATATTAACAAAATTCGCAGCTTGTTGCCTCATCGCCCACCATTCTTGCTTGTAGATCGTATTTTCCATATTGACGAAACGTCGATTGCAGGAATCAAGAATGTAACGATGAACGAGCCATTCTTCGTGGGTCACTTCCCCGAGGAGCCAGTTATGCCAGGTGTGTTGATCGTTGAGGCGATGGCTCAGTGTAGCGGTCTTTTGGTTTTGGCGGGTGTTGATGATCCCTCTTTGTATTCGACCTATTTTATGAAGATCGACAATGTGAAGTTTAAACGTAAGGTTGTCCCTGGCGATACGCTTCAATTCGAGCTTCAATTCTTGGAGCCAATACGTCGTGGCGTAGCGGTTGTTGAGGGTAAGGCATTTGTGGGCGACACCTTGGCTTGTGAGGCTACTATGATGGCGCAAATTGTTAAAAATAAAACTAAATAAAAATGATTAGTGATAGAGCTTTTGTGCATCCAGATGCTCAAATTGGAAATAATGTAACTGTTGAGCCTTTTGCATATATTGCAGGTGATGTAGTCATTGGTGACGATTGTTGGATTGGGCCTGGTGCAGTGATTCATGATGGTGCTCGTATTGGTAAGGGTTGTAAGATCCACACTGCGGCATCTATTGCATGTTTGCCTCAAGATTTGAAATTTGCAGGTGAAGCAAGTTTGGCTGTTATTGGTGATTATAATGATATTCGTGAGTGTGTAACCATTAGTCGTGGTACCGCATCTCGTGGCGAGACTGTCGTTGGTGACCATAATTTAATTATGGCTTATGTACATATTGCGCATGATGATGTTGTGGGTAGCCACTGCGTATTTGCTAATCGTGTCTCTTTGGCTGGAGAGGTCGAGGTTGGTGACTGGGTTGTTGTTGGTGGTCACGTTGCTGTGCATCAGTGGGTGAAGATCGGAGATCACTCGATGATTCAAGGTGGAGCTCTTGTGACGCAAGATATTCCTCCATTTGTTGTGGTTCGTGGTGATGATGTTCGTTATGCGGGAATCAATAAGATTGGTCTTTCACGTCGTGGATTTACCCCTGAGCAGATTGCCATTATTCATGATAGTTGCAGAATCTTGTTCCAAAGCGGATTGAACTATATGAATGGTTGCACCGAGGTGGAGAGTGAGGTTGAGGCTAGTGCGGATAGAGATTATCTCCTTGAGTTTATTCGAAGCTCTAAGAGAGGCATTATTAAGCCTTTTGCATAGAATTATTAGAAAAAATATTGTAGAACAAAATATTTTTCATATATTTGCATCGTAGAAATGCAAGAAGCATAGAGATGAGTGATAAGGGGACGAAAAAGTCCCCTTATTTCGTAGTTTATAGAGCTTAGAGCAACTTGCTAAATTCGAAATAATTATTTTATGATAGATACAAAGAAGATAGTAGAATCAGCTGAGGCCAAGTTAGTTGATACCGACATGTTTGTTGTGGGTTGCACCTGCACTCCATCGAATGAGATTGATTTATATATTGATAGCGACACGAAAGTTTCAATTGATGTCTGTATTGCACTAAGTCGTGCCATTGAGGCTGAGTTTGATCGTGAAGTTGAGGATTTTTCATTGACAGTCGCTTCGGCAGGTATTGGCTCGGAGTTGAAACTTTTGCGTCAATATCGTAAACTTGTGGGCTCTTCGGTTGAGGTTTTGCTTTTAAGTGGAATTAAAATCGTCGCTAAACTCACCGAGGTGAGTGAGACTCAGATCACTTTGAGTTACGAGGAGAAGCAAGTTGTTGAAACTTCATCGGGTAAAAAGAAAAAACAATTGGTAGAGGTGGAGAAAGTTGTGCCATTTGCCGAGATAAAATATACTAAAGAGTATTTAGATTTTAAATAGAAATAAATAATAAACTATATATGGACAATCTTAATCTAATCAGCAATTTTGCTGAATTTAAAGAGCTTAAAAACATTGACAAAAGTACAATGATTGGTGTGTTGGAGGATGTATTTCGCCACGCATTGCAAAAGCAGTATGAAGTAGACGAGAATTTCGACGTTATTATCAACCCAGAACGAGGAGATTTGGAGATTTGGAGAAATCGCCAAGTTGTTGAAGATGGTGAGGTAGAGGATCCAAACGTCCAAATTTCGGTGAGTGATGTGAAACTCCTCGATGAGAGTTATGAGGTTGGTGATGAGTATACCGATGAGATTAAACTCTCACAGTTTGGTCGTCGTGCGGTACTTTCATTGCGTCAAAATTTGGCATCTCGTATCCTTGATTTGGAGAAAGCTGTTCTCTTCGAGAAATATTCTCAGAGAGTGGGCGAGATTATCTCGGGTGAGGTTTACCAAGTTTGGAAGAAAGAGGTTCTTATCTTGGATGATGATGAGAATGAGTTGATTTTGCCAAAGGCGGAGCAGATCCCAAGTGATTACTATCGTAAGGGTGACACCATCAAGGCTATCGTTAAGGCCGTTGAGATGAATAATAATCAACCTCGTATTATCCTTTCTCGTACAGCAAACCAATTCTTGGAGCGTCTCTTCGAGCAAGAGGTTCCTGAGATTTTCGATGGACTTATCACAATTAAGGCTATCGCACGTATTCCAGGTGAGCGTGCTAAGGTTGCCGTAGAGTCTTATGATGAGCGCATTGATCCAGTTGGAGCATGTGTCGGAATGAAAGGATCTCGTATTTATACTGTTGTTAAGGAGTTGCGCAACGAGAATATCGACGTTGTGAACTACACGTCAAATGTTTCGCTTTTGATTCAAAGAACCCTAAATCCAGCGAAAGTATCGAGTATTACAGTTGATGAAGAGCGTCAAACCGCTTCGGTATATCTTCAGCCAGATCAAGTGTCGCTTGCAATTGGTAAGGGTGGTTTGAATATTCGCCTTTCGAAGATGCTTACAGGTTACGATATTGATGTTTACCGTGAGGTTGAGGAGGAAGATGTTGCACTTACTGAGTTCTCAGACGAGATCGAACCATGGATTATCGAGGCTCTAAAAGCAGTTGGTTGTGATACGGCGAAGAGTGTAATTGAGCTCTCTGTAAACGAGATCGCTACACGTGCCGATCTTGAAGTTGAGCAAGCACAAAGAGTCATGGATATTCTTAAAGCTGAGTTTGAATCAGAAGTAGATAGTGAATAATAAAAAGAGAGGATTAAGATATGAGTAATGAAAAAAGATTAAGGCTAGTTCAAGTAGCAAAGGAGTTTAAAGTTGGTATTAATACCATTACAGACTTCTTGCGAAAGAATGGCATCAAGAGCGATGGTTCACCCAATTCAATGGTTGAGCCTGCTGTCTATGCAGCTCTTGAGAAAGAGTATGGTTCAAATAGGGGAGATAGTAACGATCGTAAATCGGTTCGTGAGCGTATTTCGAAGAAGCAAGCGTCGGTAAGTATCGAGTCAGATGCAAATGAGGGCGCAGCAGCTACGACAACAACCGATACGGAGGTTATAGTAAAGAGTAATATTGTCGAGAAGAAACAACAAATAACCCAACCGCAAGTTTTGGGAAGTATAAATCTCGATTCAAAATATACACAAAAGCAAAATTCAAGATCGTCACATAAACACAGGAACGATCAACAGAATAGATCAAAATCTGGATCTCAAAAAGCGGCAGCACCTCAAAAGGTTGCGGAGCCTAAAGCACCTGTGGCAACACCAGCACCTGTAGCTCAAGTGGCACCAGTTACACCAGTCGTTGAGGTGGTTGCAACACCAACACCAGCACCAGCGCCAACACCAGTAGCTACGCCAGCACCAGCAGAGCAGATAATGCGTTCAAATGTTCAAAACATCGGTATTCCACAAGTATTGGGAACAATTGACGTTTCGAGCTTTGCCCCAGGAGGTAAAGGTAAGCATAAGCGTAAGCGTTTAGGCAAGGAGAAAGTCGACATCAACCGTGTTCAAAACAATAAGCCAGCAGGAGGCGGAGCACAAGGTGGTGGCGGAGGTCAACGCAACAATAACAACCAAGGCGGAGGTCAACAGGGTCAAGGAGGCCAAAATCGTGGAAACCAAAATAACAACAATGGTGGACAACGCCAAGGAGGCAATAATAACAATAATGCAGGCCAAGGTCGTAGAAATAAGGGTGCTAAAGTAGCTCCAAAACCAGCAGTACGCCCAGAGGTAAGCGACGAGGAGGTTTCAAAGAAGGTAAAAGACACGTTGGCACGTTTGACAGCCAAAGGTGTTAAAAATAAGGGAGCTAAATATCGTAAGGAGAAGCGTGATGCTCAAGCAGAGCGTGCTCACGAGGAGTTCGAACGCGAAGAGATGGAGCGCTCAACACTTAAGGTTACAGAGTTTGTTACTGTAAGTGAATTGGCGACAATGATGAACGTTACGGTGACCGAGGTAATCTCGGCATGTATGAACTTGGGTCTTATGGTATCTATCAACCAACGTTTGGATGCTGAGGCATTGGTAGTTGTGGCAGAGGAGTTTGACTATAAAGTTGAATTTGTATCGGTCGAGATCCAAGAGGCAATCTCTGATGAGGATGCAGACGAGTTAACTGACACCACTCCACGTCCACCAATCGTAACGGTTATGGGACACGTTGACCACGGTAAAACATCACTTTTGGATAATATCCGTAAGACAAATGTAATCCAAGGCGAGGCGGGAGGTATCACCCAACATATCGGTGCATACTCTGTTGAGCTTAATGGTCAAAAGATCACATTCCTTGATACTCCAGGTCACGAGGCCTTTACGGCGATGCGTGCTCGTGGAGCAAAGGTTACCGACGTTGCTATCATTATCGTTGCAGCTGACGATAGCGTGATGCCTCAAACAACCGAGGCTATCAATCACGCACAGGCGGCAGGTGTACCAATGGTATTCGCAATCAATAAGTGTGATAAACCAGCGGCTAACCCAGAGCATATCAAGGAGCAATTGGCTCAAATGAACTACCTTGTAGAGGATTGGGGTGGAAAATACCAAAGTCAAGATGTTTCGGCTAAAATGGGTATGAACCTTGATAAGCTACTTACAAAGGTTCTTTTGGAGGCAGAGCTTCTCGACCTTAAGGCAAATCCAGAGAAGAAGGCTAGCGGAACAGTAATCGAGTCGACTTTGGATAAAGGTCGTGGTTACGTATCGACAATCTTGGTTCAAAATGGAACACTTCGAGTAGGAGATATTCTTCTTTCGGGAATCTATACAGGTCGTGTAAAGGCGATGTTCAACGAGAATGGAATCAAGATTGATGCAGCAGGTCCTTCGACACCAGTCCAAGTATTGGGTCTAAATGGAGCTCCTCAAGCGGGTGACACATTTAATGTTATGGCTGACGATCGCTCAGCACGTGAGGTAGCTAACAAACGTGAGCAGTTGCAACGTATGCAAGGTTTGATGACTCAGAAGCACGTTACACTTGACGAGATTGGCCGTCGTATTGCAATTGGATCGTTCAAGGAGCTTAATATCATCATTAAGGGTGATGTGGATGGTTCTATCGAGGCGATGTCTGGATCACTTATCAAGCTCTCGAAAGAGACCGTTCAGGTGAATGTGATACATGCTGCCGTAGGTCAAATTTCGGAGTCGGATGTATTGTTGGCAGCAGCTTCGAATGCAATTATCGTCGGTTTCCAGGTTCGTCCATCAGCTTCTGCACGTAAGATTGCCGAGAAAGAGGAGATCGAGATCCGTCTATACTCAATTATTTACGATGCAATTAACGACATTAAGGATGCAATCGAGGGTATGTTGGAGCCAATTATGAAAGAGGAGATTGTCTGCTCGATCGAGGTTTTAGAGGTATTCAAGGTGTCGAAAGTTGGAACTATCGCTGGAGGTCTAGTTCGTGAGGGTAAGATCTCTCGTAACACTCCAATCCGTGTTATTCGTGACGGTATTGTGATCTACACAGGTAAACTTGGATCACTAAAACGTTACAAGGATGATGTGAAAGAGGTAACCAATGGTATGGATTGCGGTCTTAATATTGAGGCATTCAACGATATTAAGATTGGTGATATTATCGAGGGATACGAGCAAGTCGAGGTTAAGAGAAAATAAACTCAGAATAGAATAATTTATGCAAATTGGTTGAAAAACTACGATTTGCATAAATTTAAAGAAGTATAAACTTAAATAATAACTAAAATCATTAGGTAAAATTATGAGCAGACCTATTAATTTTGTTACGGCAGAAGAGGCCGTAAAGGTGATTAAATCTGGTGACCATATTCACCTTAGTTCAGTAGCATCGGTACCAAAATGTCTTGTAGAGCAGATGTGTGCTCGTGGCGAGCGTGGTGAGTTGCGTGATGTACACATTCACCATCTTCACACGGAGGGATACTCGGCATATTCTGAGGAGCGTTTTTCGGAGATTTTCCAACTAGATTCATTCTTCGTTGGTGCAAATGTTCGTCGTGACACTCAAAGTGGTAATGCAGATTATATTCCAATCTTCTTGAGCGAGACACAAAGGTTATATCGTTGTGGTGCGGTTCCTTGTAATGTTGCAATGATTCAAGTTTGTCCTCCAGATAAGCATGGTTACGTCTCTTTAGGAACCTCTGTAGATGCAACTTTGGCAGCTGTAGAGACAGCTGATACTGTTATCGCTGTAGTTAACCGCCACGTACCACGTGCCTTTGGAGATGCAATGATCCACCTATCGGCAATTGACATCTTCGTTGAGCAAGATAGTCCACTTGAGGAGGCGCATATCGCTGTTCCAAGTGACGTAGATATTGCAATCGGAAAAAACTGTGCTGCACTAATTGAGGATGGCGCAACTCTTCAAATGGGTATCGGAGCGATTCCAAACGCTGTTCTAAGTCAATTGACAGGCCACAAAAACTTGGGTATCCACACAGAGATGTTTGCCGACGGTGTACTTCCATTGGTAAGATCAGGTGTAATCAATGGCGCTGCAAAGAACATTGATAAAGGAATGATGGTATCAACATTCTTGATGGGCTCACAAGAGGTTTACGATTTTATCGACGATAACCCAGGCGTACTTATGAAGGATGTAGGTTACACTAATGATCCTTACATAATTTCGAAGAATGATAAAGTAACAGCGATCAACTCAGCTCTTCAAGTAGATCTAACAGGTCAAGTTTGCGCAGACTCTTTAGGAACTAAATTTTACTCAGGAGTTGGTGGTCAAGTAGACTTTGTATATGGAGCATCACTTTCAAAGGGAGGTAAAGCGATCATTGCAATGCCATCAATCACTAACAAGGGAGTATCAAAGATAGCACCAATTTTGGCAGCAGGAGCAGGCGTTGTTACTACACGTGCACACATGCACTACTTTGTAACAGAGTTCGGAGCAGTAGATCTATATGGCAAAACGCTTCAAGAGCGTGCTCGCCTATTGATCTCAGTTGCTCACCCATCAGCACAAGAGGAGTTGGATAAAGCTGCTTTCGAGCGTTGGGGTTCACACCACCACTACATCAAAAGCTACATGTCTAAGAAGTAGGATAATATTATAACAGGTCATAAGTAATTGATCTGTATTGCATTAAAAGATTCTATCATAAAGATTGTATAAACAGCCTCTATGCTTAATTTTAAGTATGGAGGCTGTTTTATGTTTTAATATAAAATAGTTGTATAATATCAACAATAAATGAGTTAATTTTTATAACTTTGTCTTTGGTGATTCTTGTGTATGAATAAAAAGATTTATCTGAAAATAATTTAGAACGCTTATCATTTCGAGGTTATATGCGAGAAATATTAGAACTATATTTATTAATATTAAAATGAATAATAATGGACAAAAAAAAGATAGAAACTGATAAGCAGACTGTAGATGCTGTATTTTCTGATTGGTATAATATACCATCATATCAAAGACATTATGTGTGGGATAGGGATAATATAATTGATCTATTAGATGATATTTGTAATGCCGCTAGAAATACGCCAAATGATGAATATTTCCTTGGGTCATACGTAATACAGAGTAAAACAAAAAATGGAGGTAAAGATTTACTGGATGGACAGCAAAGACTCACTACATTATTTCTTATTTTCGCAACGTTAAGAGACCTGTCTCAATCAAATGAAGAGACTAAATCAGCATGTGAAAAATATGTTTTACAAGAAGCAAATAAAATCAAGCGGCTTGAACAACGAGTTAGAATATTATTTCAAATTAGAGGCGATGTAGATAATTTTATTGAAAAATACATAGTTCATAGAGATTCTATATCTGATAATATTGATAAAATAAGTGCTAAAGTCAAAGAATATAATATTAGTCCATCAATCAAGAATATTTCTCAAGCTATTCTTGTTATTCAAGAATATTTCAGTGACAAAGACTCTGATTTTATTGAAACATTTGTAGCGCATTTGGTAAATAATGTAGTGCTTATATATGTTTCAGCTGATTCGTTACAAGACGCATTTAAATTCTTTTCTATTTTAAATGATAGAGGTGTTAAACTCGGAAATTCGGATATAATCAAATCTATAAATCTTCAAGTCTGCACATCTAGAGATCAAGAAAAGTATGCGAAAATGTGGGAAGATATGCAGATAGAGCTGGGCGATGATTTTGAGCGTTTTCTTTCACTTGTTAGAACTATTATCATAAAAGAGAAAGCTAAGAGTAATTTACTTGATGAATTTGAAAATTTAATCTTTAAAGCAAATATAATATCACCAGGTAAGGATTTCTTTAATTATATTAAAGATGCGTGCGAGGCTTATAAGAAAGTTTTAGATGGTGATATTTTGAGTGAAACAAGCAATTTCTATATACATAATCTCATCATCTTAATGAATAACTCTTTCCCGTCAAACGATTGGGTTGCTGTAATGATGAAATTTATGATGAAATTTGGAAATAGTTCTGATAACATCAAACAGCAATTTGCTAGAAAATTAATTTGCAAAACAATAGCTGATGTTGTGTGTCGTGAAAGTTTTACGAAAAGAATAGAGAATTTAAATGCGATTATTAAGGAGATAGATAACAATAATAGTATCGACGCAATTTTAATGAATAGTGGTATTTTCAAGTTCGATATTGAGTTATTTAAAAATACAATTTCTTCTGATGTTTATGGTAGATCATTTTGTAAAACTTTATTGTTTATCCTTGATTTTATTTTAATTGACAAAGATACGATAAGATGGGGTGGTTTTAAGCAAGTTACAGTAGAACATATACTTCCTCAAACACCTAAGGTAAATAGTCTTTGGGTTTCTGATTTTGATGAAGATCAAAGAAAGTTATACACGCATAAAATAGGTAATTTATGTCTTCTTGGTAGGCGTAAAAATATATCGCAAGGAAATTTAGATTATGAAATCAAGAAAGATAGGTACTTCAAGAAAAGTATTGGGTCTTTTGTAAATTCCAATAGAGTTATTAGTAAGTATAATAAATGGAGTGTTGATGAATTTTTAGAGAATCAAGATTACTCACTTGATTTATTGATGACTTTTTTTGGCAGTTAAAGAAGGAAATATTACAGAGAAGAACCATATAAATACAGTAAACGCATGAAAAAATTACTTCATGCGTTTACTACTTGAAAGATCACATCTACTCCTCTTTTAACATTTGGGCAGCTGCATCAAGTGCTGAATAGAAATCTTCGCCAAAGCGACGAACTATTGGTTCTCGAAGTGATTTGTAGACTGGGATTTGTAATTTTGTTCCATTGGCGCATGCCGAGTGGCAAACACTCCACCTATGGTAATTTAATCCGACACCTCCGTTTGCAAAATTTATCAATCTGATGGGGTATAAATGGCATGATATAGGTTTCATGAATTTTGTTTCGCCTGCTCGCCATGCCTTTTCGATTGCGCAAAGTGTAACGCCATTCTCCGTGTAGGCAAAAGCACACTCTGCATCATTTACAAGCGGTGTGGTGTAATCCCCATCATCATCAATAACCATGAAGCCTTGCTTCTCGACCGCTTCAACACCCTCTGGGGTCATATATTTTTTGTACGCATCGTACTCCTCTTCTAAGGTGTCGACCTCTTCAATTTCAAGAGGTGCGCCTGCATTACCCTCTACACAACAAATACCTTTACATTGCGAGATGTCGCATGCGAAATATTCACGTAAAAGATCTATGCTAACGATTTTGTCATCTATCTCAATCATCATAATTTTAATGGGTTAAGGGTTATAAATATCAATATTTCTAAAGGTGAAGATCTCCTCGATCATGCTCTTAAACTCCGCTGCCTCGTCACTGGAAGCATCAATTGCAAGAGCTCGATTAAAATCATTTAGTGCCTTTCCGAAATTATTACTTCGGTAATAAAATTTTCCTCTTGCAATATAATTTTCAGCTGTTGGTGACTCGGCAATTAAACAATTTAACTCGGCCAGTTCGCCTTTTGCTCTCCAAAGATCTTTTTGCTTGATATATTTGCTCACCTCGGGGATCAACATCTCTTCGGTGCTTTCTCCATTGGTCAGCGCTACTCGCACGTCTGTCGATGAAAAATTTTGCAAAGGTGCTCCATGTAGCAGGGTAATTTTATCTAAATAGAGTTCAACTCGCTCTCCATGACGTGGATAGACAAGGATTTTATAATTTTCAAGGATCTCCTTATAATCTCGCCACAAATGAAAGTTAGGGATAATATCTCCACCCATAAGTATTGAAAATTGAACACCCTCTCCATAATTTTCACTTAAGTGACGCAACGTATTTATGGTGTAAGATGGACGACCCAACAGAAACTCAATTATTGAAGCCTTGATTTTATCGGGGTATCTCGACGCTGCACATGCCAATTCGACCATCTCGAAGCGATCCACCTCAGGAGCAAGATCGGCAACAGCCTTTAGTGGATTGCGTGGCGAAACAACTATCACCACATCATCGCACAATTTCTTATCTATAACATACTCAGCTAAAGCGATATGTCCACGGTGAATTGGGTTGAACGACCCAAAATATAACATTGTTCTCTTCACCCTCTACTCTTCTAAAAATTTACGGATAACCGACTCTGTTTCTGCTACTGCGACGCTCAGATCATCATTTACGATTATATGATCGAATTTTGGTGATTTTGAAATTTCGAGCTCTGCTTTCGCTAATCGCTTTTCGATCGCTTCTGCTTTATCTGTAGCTCGACCAACCAATCGTTTGCGAAGAACCTCAAGAGATGGTGGCATAACAAAAATTGAGCATGCTGCATCCCCGAAAATCTCCTTTAGACGAATGCCGCCCATAACATCGACATCAAATAAAATTACATTTCCTTTTGCCCAAATTCGTTGCATCTCCGAGCGAAGAGTGCCGTAACTGGTTCCCGCATAGACCTCTTCCCACTCGACGAATTCATTGTTTTGAGCACGCTGCACAAACTCCTCATTTGACAAAAAATAGTAATCAACACCATTCTGCTCCGTGCCACGAGGTGCACGAGAAGTTGCCGAAATTGAAAATTCGAAGTTCGAGAATTTTTTAAGTAGCTCCTTAACAACTGTTGTTTTACCAGCTCCACTTGGGGCTGAGAATATAATTAATTTGCCATCCATGATTTTTATAAAATATTGAGTGCCTGTTCTTTTATCTTCTCCAATTCATCTTTCATCTCAACTACAAAGCGTTGAATATTTGGCTCATTTGCCTTTGATCCCATTGTGTTGATCTCACGACCAATCTCCTGCGAGATAAAACCTAGTTTACGACCAACACCCTCTTCAGAGGTTGCCACCTCACGGAAATATTTACAGTGATTTGCCAAACGAACTTTCTCCTCGGTAATATCGAGTTTCTCGGCATAGAAGATCATCTCAGCCTCCAAACGGTTTGAATCAACATTAACCTGTAATTTTGCGATATTCTCACGAATGCGATTCTTTACCGCTTCAACTCTCACTTGCTCGTATGGAGCGACTAACTCTTTAGTCTGCTCGATTATATCAATTCGCTTCAAAAGATCAGCAATAAGGATTGAACCCTCCTGCTCACGGAACTCATTTAGGTGGGCTATAGCCTCCTTAACAACTTCAACTACAGCAGAACACTCGGCAGGCTCAACCTCTTCAACTTGCACAGCCACAACATCGGGCATACGCAAAATTGAGGCAACGACATCACCATAATTAATCACTTTGTTGATCTCTCGGCTAACTTCTTCAATCTGATTAAAATAGCTTGTGAATAATGCTTTGTCAATCTTTTTTGAGGTTGCATCGGCTCCGTCAATCGAGCTATAAGAGATCTGAACATCACACTTTCCACGCACTACGCCACTCGCTAGAATGTTTCTAACCTCCGCCTCAACCGAGCGATAGACCGAAGGAATTCGAAGTGAAAGATCTAACTGTTTAGAGTTGAGCGTACGTATCTCAACGGTAATTTTCTTATTATTTATGGTTGCTTCTGACTTTCCGAAGCCTGTCATTGAACGTATCATTGTCTATTATAATTTTGGCACAAAAGTAGTAAAAACAATTGATATGCTAACCCTTTTTGCGCAAAAAAAGAGAGTGACTAACTCAATCTTTTTTAAGATCTTATTAGTCACTTTCGGTATAAATTCTATTTCTATCAGAAAATTCTAGCAATTCATAGCACCGCAACAGTGAATAACTTGTCCAGAAACATAAGACGATAGATCAGAAGCTAGGAATAAACATACCTTAGCAACATCCTCTGTTGTACCTCCACGACGAAGTGGAATTTGATTGTACCAACCTTGCTTAACCTCCTCTGGAAGCTGATCGGTCATCTCAGTGATGATAAATCCTGGAGCGATAGCATTAGCACGAATACCACGTGGTCCCATCTCCTTAGCGATAGATTTCGCCAAGCCGATCATACCAGCCTTTGATGCTGAGTAGTTACACTGTCCAGCGTTACCGCTAACACCAACTACCGATGACATATTGATAATTGAACCGCCCTTTTGACGAGCCATAATTGGAGTTACAGCATGCACAAAGTTGAACGCCGATTTCAAGTTAACGTTGATTACAGCATCCCATTGAGCCTCAGACATACGCATCATTAGTCCATCTTTGGTGATACCTGCATTATTTACTAAAACGTCAATACGTCCGAAATCCTTGTGAATTTGACCGATAACATCGTGAGTAGCGGTAAAATCAGCAGCGTTCGACGCATAACCTTTACCCTTAACGCCTAAAGCGTTAATCTCAGCTTCAGTAGCCAAGCCATTCTCATCAATTACCAAATCAGTAAAAGCTACATCTGCACCTGCCTTAGCAAACTCGATAGCGATAGCCTTACCAATACCACGTGCTGCACCTGTAACAACAGCAACTTTTCCTTCTAATAGTTTCATATTAAAATTATATTAAATTTAATTAATTTTCACAAAGGTAACAATTTATTGGTAATATCAAAATTGTGTCCGTTTATCTAATTAATTTAAGGGGAGTTCTATTTTCTCCCTAATTTTATTTTTTTGTTAATAATTACCCATTTCTGATTTTGCAAAAGTGGGTTGTAGTAGCTCTACCACCGATTTTTGTAAAATCGAAAAGGGGTGGTTAGTAATCGAAAAGTATTTTAGGGAGAAATTAGATCTCCACTTAAAATGTTAGTTTCTCTCTATTTATAGACCTTTGCCTCCATCTCGCCTCGCATTACAGCAAGTGCATTCTCAGCCAAAGATTTTAACTCGTTCTCTCCTGGATAGAGATATATTGGAGCAATAAATTTCGACCTTTTTTCGATCTCCGAAGTTATATACTCGCAATGAGCAATTCCGCCCGTTAAAATTATACCATCGACATCACCCGAAACAACAGTTGACAACGCTCCAATATCCTTGGCAACATTATAACAAAAAGCATCAACAATAACCTTTGCCTCTGCATCTCCTGCCTCTACACGCTGCATAATCTCCACAACAGAATTTGTCCCTAAATGAGCAACAAAACCGCCACCACCCGTTATCATCTTCTGAATCTCCTTGTGAGTATATTCACCCGAAAAACACATGTCAACGAGCCTATTCGTAGCTAATCTACCCGCTCTCTCTGGTGAAAAGGTGCCATCACCACCTAAGCCACAAAAAGTATCTATCACTCGACCCTTCGAGTGAAGACTTACAGTGACTCCACCTCCCAAATGGGCGATGATTATATTTAAACCTTGAGCTTCTCGCCCTTGACTCTGCGCATGAATACGAACCGTTGCACGAGTATTAAGAGCATGAAATATTGAGCGTCGAGGAATCTCAGGCAACCCGCTAATCCGAGCCAATGGTTCCATCTCGTCGAGCACAACTGGATCAGCAATAAATGACCTTACACCGACACTGTCGGCAATTGATCGAGCAATCAGAGCACCTAGATTACACGAATGCTCCATTTCAGCATATTTAGTATCCTGCCATAAACGGTCATTGATCTCATACACACCACCCTCGACAGGTTTAATCACTCCACCTCTACCAATTACGGCCGAAAGTTGAGAAATGTCAAAACCAGTTTGACAGAGGTGGTAGATCACAAGATCTTGCCTCCATTCAAACTGGTCTATAACAGTGTCATAACAATTGAGCTCATCTTTAGTGTGATCTATAACCAACTCATACAAAGGTTGCTCATCTTTATAGAGAGCAGCCTTTGTTGATGTTGACCCTGGATCGACAGCTAAAATATAGTAACTCATAGCGTCATTATTTTTAAAAAATCATTTAGCTTTTAACAGCCAAACAAGCCAAAGCGATAGAGTATAGCTTAGTCTTGCTTGAGTCACCACGTGAAGTAAGTACACATGGAACTTTGGTACCCATTACCATTGCAGCTAGCTCGCCGTGGCAAAGGTGTGAAGATGCTTTGAAGAATACGTTTGCTGATTCCAAGTTAGGGAACAACAAACAATCTGGCTCACCTGCGATGCTAGAACCTTGAACTTTCTTATGCTCGGCAACCTCTTTGAAAAGAGCTACGTCAAGCGAAAGTGGACCATCAACGATAACGTTACCCAATTGACCACGATCACCCAATTTAGCTAACAAAGCTGCCTCAGCTGAAGATGGAACGTTAGGAAGAACTTGCTCAGATGGTGCAATACAAGCGATCTTTGGAGTTTTAATACCCAATAGTTTCGCTGTTTGTGCCAAATAACCGATTTGAACAGTCTTTTGCTTGAAGTCTGGTTGTGGAAGTACCGCAACGTCAGATACTGTAAGCAAACGAGGATAACCAGGCATCTCGATAATTGTAACGTGGCTCAATACTCCACGTGGTGGGAATAGACCAGCCTCCTTATTTAGGATACCACGCATATATTTATCTGTAGATACAAGACCTTTCATCAAAACATCAGCATCGCCAGCAACAACCGATGAAACTGCCAAACGAACGCACTTAACATCCGATGACTCGTCAATAATTCTAAATGCGTTAATATCAAAACCCTCTGCCTCGCAAATCTCCTCAATAACGCTCTTGTCACCATAAAGTGTTGGCTCAACAAGACCCTCTTTGTAAGCGTTGTATACAGCCTCAATTGTGTGTGAATCTTGACCATAAGCTACAGCTAAACGACGTTTACCACGTTTGCGAGCCTCTTCTACGATCTGATCTAATTTTTCGATTACCATTTTATTTTTAATTTTAAAAGTTTCTAAATTTTGTTTAGGTTAAGGGGAGATGAATCTCTTCCCTTATATTAATTATTACTTAACCAAGTTATAAGTATCTGTTGCAATCACCAACTCCTCGTTTGTTTGGTAAACAACAACTTTGACCTTTGACTCAGGTTTAGAAAGGATCATATCCTTACCTCTAAGGCCTTTGTTTACCTCAGCGTCGAACTCAACGCCCATAAACTCAAGACCAGAACATGCTTGAACGCGCAAAGCATCAGAGTTCTCACCTACACCGCCTGTAAATACGATCAAATCCAAGCCACCCATGATAGCTGCATATTGACCAATAAACTTCTTAATACGGCTGTTATACATATCACGAGCTACAATAGCAAGCTCATTACCCTCGTCATAAGCAGCATCAATATCACGCATATCGCTCGAAAGCTCATTTGTCATACCCCAAACTCCTGAATCTTTGTTCATCATTGAATCAAGTTCGTCGAAGCTCAAACCCTCTTTCTTTCCAATATAAGTGATTGCGCTAGCGTCAACCATACCGCAACGAGTACCCATTACAAGACCATCAAGAGGAGAGAATCCCATTGAAGTATCGTATGATTTACCGTTAAGGATAGCTGTTACCGAACCACCATTACCTACGTGACATGTAACAATCTTAGAACTTTCAAAATCAATACCCACCATTTCAGCTGCACGTTGAGCTACAAATTTGTGACTTGTTCCGTGGAAACCATATTTACGAACACCATACTTATCGTAATATTTTCTAGGAAGTGCAAACATGTAATTTGTTGCAGGGATTGTTTGGTGGAACGATGTATCGAATACAACAACTTGGCTTACACCAGGCAAAACTTTCTCGATTGAAAGAACACCCTCAAGGTTAGCTGGGTTGTGAAGTGGTGCAATTGCGAATAGCGAGGTAATTTTAGCTTTTACATCCTCATCTACGAGACAACTTGCTGGGAAATACTCACCACCATGAGCAACACGGTGACCTACAGCCTTAATATCGTCGAGCGAAGTTAGTACACCATGCTCAGCATCCAAAAGTGCATCTAGGACAAGTTTAATACCTGTGGTGTGATCTGGAATAGGTTGACGAATTTCAAACTTCGATTTGCCAACCTTGTGTTCTAGGTGCCCTTCAGGCAGACCGATTCTTTCAACAAGACCTTTTGCCATTAATACTCCAGCGCCGCTTTCCATGTCGATCACTTGGTATTTGATAGACGAGCTACCACAATTTAAAACTAAAATTTTCATATATTATTATTGGTTAAAGTTGATTATTTTCTTATTTTTTTTGTTCTATTTACGCAAAAAATATGAACACCTCCGCAAATATAGACAAAATAGATAGAATTTCCTAAAAGTCGATTCGCTTTTTTAATATTTTTTTTAGGTGTTATTCAACTAACAGCTAAAATATTGAAGATCAAGTCTAAGACATTATTATCGGCGAATAATCTTGGCAATTACACTCTCAACCAAATCCTCAATCTTTGAAACTGCACTAACTGAAGCTGGATTTGAAGCATCCTGCACAACACCCGAAGTCACACCATGCTGGAACGGATAGATTAAGACAAAATTAACACCATTAAAATAGCTATTAATATAGCTAGGTATATCCTCCATGTTCTCATGATAAGAGGGGTTTAGTGGCTTGCTCATTATGAATATAACTCCATCGTCAGCCTTAAGCTCTCGTGTTATAATCAAAAGATCTTTATAAGTGGGAAGCTCATGCGTTTCGATTGGAATAGGTGCAACTTTATTAATTTGAAGAATCACATCTAAAGTACTTTGGCTAGCGTAAATCATAGCACTTGCACCCGTTGAGCGCATTAAACACCATACCCGAATGATCCAACTTCTGAAACCAAACTCTAACTCTGCACTTGGTGGCATGACGATAACCTGTCGCTTAATTGTCTGGATTGGTTGACAGGAGCGATATACATAGGTTGTAACATCTCCATTATGTATCTCATTATGCGAAATTTTAGCCAGCAGAGACTCCTTGATAAATTTATTAGAGTCAATATCGAGCAGTAGATCCGAAACATTATGCTCCCTTAATAAATTAAGGATACCATTGGTGTAACTTGTATCATATCGCAAACATGTATCCACGACTCTTTCGGCTGCCGCTGAACACTGCATAGCTCGCTCGAAGAGCTTTTGAGAACGCTTTAACTGAGCGAGTTGATCGGTCTCGCTATCTATGATTGCCGCAACAGAGACTAGATTATTTTCGCTCTTCGAGGTGAGCAGATGAGCGAAGCTAATTAGTTCGTCGGTAACCTCCTCATTATATACTGGAATAAAGAGACGATGTTCCTGATCGTCGTCATCTTCAAGGTCGATAACTTCACTCATTGATATTTTATGCGCAGCACGCTGAGCCGAGAACGACGCAACGGTACAAGTAATAAAAATCATCAAGATAGTTCCGTTCAAAACGCTATCGCTCAACAATCGGATAGTTTCACCCTCGGGGGTAACCGACAAAATCAAATTATAACCCACCAATGCCATAGCCAAAGTTGCAGCAACACGAGCGCTACTCAATCCATAAATAAGTGTACGCTCATTGCGAGTAAACTTAAAACTTTTCTGAGCGAAATAGGCAGCTAAATATTTAGACAAGAGAGCAACGGTTGTCATAATCAATGCCACAATAATGGTATTCCAATCTGAAATAAAGACTCTAAAATCAATTAACATACCCACTCCAATCAAGAAAAATGGGATAAAAATTGCATTGCCGACAAAATCTATTCTATTCATCAAAGCTGAAGATTGAGGAATTAATCTATTGAGTGAAAGCCCCGCAAAGAATGCTCCAATGATCGCCTCTAATCCAGCCATCTCGGCCAATACAGCACCCAAAAAGACCATAAAAAGCACAAAGACAAATTGAGAGAGTCCATCCGATACTCTCTTCAAGAAATAACGAGCAATTATAGGAAAGAGGAGAATAACTATCGACGCAAAGATCAAAACCGAAATAACCAATCTAATCCAAAATGCAGAATCAACCTCTCCGTGAGCAAGCCCAACCACACCCGAGAGTGCCAAAAGCGCCAAAGTATCGGTAATTACAGTTCCTCCAATTGCAACGGTTACAGCTCGATTTCGCTTAACTCCCATCTTCGAGACCATCGGATAGGTAACCAAGGTGTGCGAGGCAAACATACTTCCCAACATCAAAGAGGTGATGGGCGAGAATTTCAGAATATACAAACCCGTTGCAAAACCCATTCCGAGCGGAATCAAGAATGTAAACATTCCAAAAATAATACTTCGTGAACGGTTGCGCATCAACTCATTAAAATCAATTTCGAGACCCGCCAAAAACATTAAATATAGCAGTCCAGCTGTTCCCGAGAGGATAATACCATCATCACGCAAAATCAGATTAAAACCATAAGGTCCAACGATAGCTCCAGCGATAATAAGCCCCAAAATATGAGGAATACGCAGTCTGTCGAGAAGCAGAGGAGCAAAGAGTATTATTGCCAAAATTATTAAAAATTTTAGCACTGGATTTTCAATTGGTCGAGTGAAATGTTCGGCACTCATTAAAGCAAATATCATACAAATCAAATATTATATTCTCTGTTATTTTGTTAATTCAATTGACAAGATACGACTTATTTTCGGAAATTCAACTCTATAAAAATCATAATTTTCACAAAAATAATAATAAACAGACTCTCTTCAAAGAGAATCTAACCATATTTGTGCAAAAAATAGGGTGAAAATAATCCATGATCGAAAAAAAAACATTACATTTGTGGGTTATAAAATATAGTCTAACTAAAATAGACCTAAAGAATGGCAACTGAAAACCCTATCCTTTCTGCTCCTGAGGAGCAAGTCAGCACAGCTGAAGATACGCAATTGAGCAGCTCTACAAAGAGCATAGCTACTGAACCCCAAGAAGAGAGTGCAGCACCGACAGAGTGCACTGGCACAACAACCGAAGAGGCAGCATTAGCAGCCCAAAGCGCAGGTCTCGACATCGGCGAAGCAACCTCAGAGGAGGAAGAGCTTGGCCAGAGTGTGGAGAGTGACTCGTTTGACACCAAAAGCAAAGAGGAGCTAGTCGAGATTTTTGGCACTCTATTGCAAAATGAGAGTGTTCAATCGTTGCGTCGAAGTGTTGAGTCAATCAAGATTGCATTCTACAAAATCCACCGTGCGGAGGTTGATGCTCTTCGTCGTGCATTTGTCGAAGAGGGTGGCAAAGAGGAGGAGTTCGAGGCTCCAGTTGATGCTGCTGAGGTTAGGCTAAAGGATCTATTTAAGATCTACCGTAAGGAGCGTGACGAATATATCGCATCGCTTGAGAGTCAAAAAGAGGAGAATCTAAAACTTAAGTTGGAGGTTATCGAGGAGTTAAAGGAGTTGATTAACTCGGACGAGACAATCAACCATACATTTACTCGCTTCCGTGAGCTACAACAGCGTTGGAAAGATATAGGTTTGGTACCTTTGCAAAATGTTAAAGATTTGTGGGAGACATATAATCTACATATTGAAAACTTCTACAACTTTATCAAGATAAACAAAGAGCTTCGTGACCTAGACCTTAAAAAGAACTTGGTTACAAAGACAGAACTTTGCGAAGAGGCCGAGGCACTTTGCGCTGATGTTTCAGTTGTCGAGGCATTCCGCAAACTTCAAAAACTTCACGAGCAGTGGCACGAAACAGGTCCCGTTGCAAATGAGTTTAAAGAGGCCCTTTGGGAGCGTTTCCGTGCAGCATCAAGTCGCATAAACAAACTGCACCAAGAGCACTTCGAGGGGTTAAAATCGGAGCAGACAACCAATTTAGATCTTAAAACAAAACTTTGTGTGGAGGCTGAGGATCTACTGACAGAAATGCTTTCAGTTCGTAAAGATTGGAACAAGGCTAGCGATAAACTTCTGGAATTGCAAAAAGTTTGGAAGAGCATTGGTTTTGCGCCAAAGAAAGATAATAATAAAATATATGAGCGTTTCCGCCAAGCATGCGATAAATTCTTCGAGGCTAAACGTGAGTTCTACTCATCGGCAAAGAGCGAAATGGATCATAATCTTGAGTTGAAAACTGAACTATGTGAGGCTGCCGAGTCTTTGCAAAATTCTGAGGATTGGAAAACTGCAACAGAGTCACTTCTTGAGTTCCAGGCTAAGTGGAAGAAGATCGGAGCTGTACCTCGTCGTTATTCAGATCAAATCTGGAAACGATTTAGAGCTGCATGTGATGCTTTCTTCGAGCGTAAATCGCAACACTTTGCAGGTCGTGATAATGAGCAAGAGAGCAACCTTGCGGCGAAGAGAGCTCTATTGGAGGAGATGAAAGCTGCCGACATTAAAGAGGGTGGTTTTGATGCAATCAAAACTTTCCAGCGACGTTGGAGTGATATTGGTTTTGTGCCGATCAAGCAGAAAGATGCAATCCAAAAAGAGTATAAAGAGGTTGTTGACGTTATGTTCTCAACACTGCGTGGCTCGGAGCGTGATCGCTCGATGAACCGTTTCAAAGATAAAGTTTCAGCAATGAAAGGTTCGGGAGATCGTAGAATCAAGGGCGAGAGAGAGAAGCTATATAATAAGTTGCGCCAATTAGAGTCAGATGTTGCTCTTTTAGAAAACAACATTGGATTCTTCGCCAACTCCAAAGGTGCCGAGTCGATGATTGCCGATGTGAAAGCAAAAATTGAACGTGCAAAAGAGGAGATGAAGCAGACATACGAGAAGATTAAACTAATAGAACAGCAAGAGGCTTAAACAATTTTTAGAGGGAGGTATACTCCCTCTAAAATGTTAATAAACAAATTTAAGGAGATATGATTAATCTCCAAAATATACAAACTATTTAATATAATATATGAAACTAGACAAACCGAAATATATATTCGTTACAGGCGGTGTTGCGTCGTCGCTGGGTAAAGGAATTATTTCAGCTTCTACAGCACGCCTACTTCAAGCTAGAGGTTACTCAGTAACTATCCAAAAGCTAGATCCATATATCAATGTGGATCCAGGTACACTAAATCCTTATGAGCATGGAGAGTGTTACGTAACCGAGGATGGTGCTGAGACAGATCTTGACTTAGGTCACTACGAGAGATTTACATCTATCCATACAACAAAAGCAAACAACGTAACAACAGGTAAAATATACCAAAACGTAATTGAGAAGGAGCGTAAAGGTGAATTTTTGGGAAAAACTGTACAGGTTATCCCTCACATCACCGATGAGATTAAGCGCAGAATTCAGCTTTTAGGTCAAAAGAAGGAGTATGATGTAATTATCACAGAGATCGGTGGAACTGTTGGTGACATCGAGTCTCAACCATTTATCGAGGCTGTACGTCAACTTCGTTATCAAGTTGGTTACCACAACTCAATTTTGATTCACCTAACGCTGATTCCATATATGGCAGCCTCAGGTGAGTTAAAGACAAAGCCTACACAACACTCTGTAAAGTTACTTTTGGAGAATGGTCTGCAACCAGATGTTTTGGTACTTCGTTCGGAGCATGCACTTTCGGCAGATCTGAAGCGTAAAGTGGCTCTATTCTGTAATGTTGATGCCAATGCAGTTATGGAGTCAATCGACGTACCTACAATATATGAGGTACCATTGAAGATGCACGAACAAAATTTAGACGAGGTAGTTTGTAAAAAATTGGATCTTGAAACAGGCGTTAAACCAGACTTAGAGAACTGGAGCCGTTTCGTGGATAGAATCAAAAATCCAGAGCAACATGTTGAGATTGCATTGGTTGGTAAATATACTGAACTTCCAGATGCTTATAAATCAATTTGTGAGTCATTTATCCACGCAGGAACTGTAAATAATTGCAAAGTTAAACTTACATACGTAAACTCTGAAAAGATCACAGACAGTAACGTTGCAGAGAAATTAGGTGACAAAGCCGCAATTTTGGTTGCTCCAGGATTTGGAAACCGTGGAATTGATGGTAAAATTGCGGCAGTGAAATTTGCTCGTGAGAATATGATCCCATTCTTGGGTATCTGCTTGGGTATGCAAAGTGCTGTAATTGAGTTTGCTCGCAACGTAATGGGTTATAAAGATGCCCACTCTAGCGAGATGGATCCAATGTCGAACTGTCATGTTATTGACCTTATGGAGGAGCAAAAAGGAATTACAGCCAAAGGCGGAACTATGCGTCTTGGAGGCTATGCTTGTTCACTCAAAGCGGGTTCGAAGATCGCAGAGGCATACGGAACATTGAGTATTGTTGAGCGTCACCGTCACCGTTATGAGTTTAACAACGACTATATTGAGGATTTCGAGAAGCATGGTATGATTGCCACAGGTGTTAACCCTGACACGAGCCTCGTTGAGGTTGTTGAGATTGAGAATCACCCATGGTTTGTTGGAACTCAATATCACCCAGAGTATAAAAGTACAGCATTAAATCCACATCCTCTTTTTGCAGCATTTGTAAAGGCAGCATTAGAGTATAACGCTAAAAGTAACGAGTAATTTAGATGGATAAGAATACAATTATTGCCCTGGTCGCAGGAGTTGTTCTTCTGGGCGGGTATATGTTCTATAGCTCTAAGGAGCAGGAGAGATACCAATTGGAAGTTGCTGAGTATAACGCAAAGGTTGAGGCTATAGCTCAAGCCGAAGCTAAGGTTGCGTCCGAAGCTGAAGCAAAGGCAGCGGCTGAGTTAAAACTTACAACAGATAGTTTAACTGTAGAGCAAAAAACACAAGTTGAGCACCAAAAAAGTGTTGACCAGCTAGGCGAGTCATTGACGGCAGCCAGAGACAATGCTGAGCAGAGCTACACTTTAGAGAATGACGTTCTAAAAATTGATTTCAGCTCTCGTGGAGCACAGGTTGCTGGTGTAACACTCAAAGATTACACAAAATGGGCAGATGGTGAGCGCACGGAATTAATCGAACTATTCGACCCAAGAAGTGCAAAAATGGACTTTGAGTTCTATATTCGCAATGGGTTCAACAATGTTAAGGTCAACACCACAGATTATAACTTCGTTGCTCTTCCAGTGCAGAGTGTCGAGGGTGGAGAGAGATTGACCTTTGTACTTGATTTTGGAAACGATGCTGCTGTTGAGTATAGCTACACACTATACAACGGTGATAATAACAGCCGTAACTACCTTATTGACTTTGATGTAAATCTTCGCAATATGGCTCCAATTATGGCCAACCAAACCACAATTGGTATTGATTGGCGCAATACAAGTTATCAAAATGAGCGTGGATTTAAAAACGAGAATATGTACACAACGCTCTCGTACCACTTCAAGGGTGATAACTCAATTGACGAGCTAGGTGTAAGTGAAGAGGGTAAAAGTGATAAGATCACAACTCCAGTTGAGTGGATTGCATTCAAGCAACAATACTTCTCGTCTGTATTTATTGCTCCAGAGAACTTTAGCTATGCTGATGTTGCATACCAAACTGCAAATCCTACTACGGGTTATATGAAGAGTTTTAGCTCAAAGATGGCTATTCCATATAATGCTCAAACTCAAGGATATAATTTTGCATTGTATTATGGTCCAAATAAATATAGCACACTTAAAGGTCTTGACGAACTAGGTCACGGAAAATTGGAGATTACCGAGGTTATTCCACTTGGTTGGGGTATTTTTGGTTGGGTAAATAAAGGTATTGTAATTAATGCTTTCGATTTCTTACGCAAGTATATCTCTAATTTTGGTATTATCATCTTTATCTTGGCTCTTGGTGTTAAGTTGCTTATCTCGCCACTTACTTACAGTAGCTACCTTTCAATGGGTAAGATGCGTGTAATCAAGCCAGAGGTTGATGAGATCACTGCAAAATATCCAAAAGAGGCCGATGCAATGAAGCGTCAGCAAGCGACAATGGATCTTTATAAAAAGGCTGGAATCAACCCATTGGGAGGATGTCTTCCGATGCTTATTCAGATGCCAATTATCATCGCAATGTTCCGCTTCTTCCCTGCGTCGATTGAGCTTCGTGACCAGTCATTCCTTTGGGCTACTGACCTTTCGTCGTATGATAGCGTTTTGAATTTACCATTCAACATTCCATTCTATGGCGATCATGTATCACTTTTTGCATTGATAATGACCGCTTCGATGTTTGTATATTCATATATGAACTATCAGCAATCGGCATCTAGTCAACCACAAATGGCTGGAATGAAGTTTATGATGGTCTATATGATGCCTGTCATGATGTTATTATGGTTTAATAGCTACGCAAGTGGTCTTTGTTTCTATTACCTTATCTCAAACCTTTTGACAATTGGCCAAACAATGCTTATCCGCAATATGGTTGACGATGAGAAGATCCACGCAAAGATCAAGGCTAACTCTGCAAAAAATAAGACTGGTGGCAAAAAGTCGAAGTTCCAACAACGTTATGAGGAGCTAATGGCCGAGCAAGAGAGAATCAAAACTGCAAATAAGAAATAATTAAAATATTATGACACAAGAAGAGTTATTTAAAAAATTAGTTGCTCACTGCAAGGAGTATGGTTTTGTATTCCCTTCGAGCGAAATATATGACGGTCTGGGTGCCGTTTACGATTATGGTCAAAATGGTGTTGAGCTAAAGAATAACATCAAGCGTTATTGGTGGGATTCAATGGTGAAACTTCACGAAAATATCGTGGGTCTCGATGCTGCAATCTTTATGCACCCACGCACATGGGAGGCTTCAGGTCACGTAGGAGCTTTCAACGATCCACTTATCGACAATAAAGATTCAAAGAAGCGCTATCGTGCTGATGTTTTGGTTGAGGAGTGGCTAGCAAAACAAGATGATAAAATTCAAAAAGAGGTTGACAAAGCTGCAAAGCGTTTTGGTGACTCTTTCGATAAGGAGCAATATTTAGCAACCTCACCTCGTGTAGTTGAAATTGCCGAAAAACGTAACGCCGTTCACAAGCGCTTCGCTGAGGCGTTGAACGATAGCAACCTTGAAGAGCTTAAGCAAATTATTGTCGACTGCGAGGTAGTTTGTCCAATCTCGGGAACTCGTAACTGGACAGATGTACGTCAATTCAACTTGATGTTCTCGACTCAAATGGGTTCTACAGCTGATGGTGCAAATACAATTTACTTGCGTCCTGAGACGGCTCAAGGTATCTTTGTGAACTTCCTGAATGTTCAAAAGAGTGGACGTATGAAACTTCCATTCGGTATAGCTCAAATTGGTAAGGCATTTCGTAACGAGATCGTTGCACGTCAATTTATCTTCCGTATGCGTGAGTTCGAGCAGATGGAGATGCAATTCTTTGTTCGTCCAGGAGAGGAGATGAAGTGGTGGCAGGAGTGGAAAGATAGCCGTATGGCTTGGCACCGTGCATTGGGCTTTGGTGATGCAAATTATCGCTTCCACGATCACGATAAATTGGCTCACTATGCTAATGCAGCAGCCGATATTGAATATAACTTCCCATTTGGATTCAAAGAGGTGGAGGGTATCCACTCACGTACAGATTTCGACTTGGGTAGTCACCAAAAATTCGCTGGCAAGAAGATTCAATATTTCGACCCTGAGACCTCTCAAAGTTATGTGCCTTACGTAGTTGAAACTTCAATTGGTGTTGACCGTATGTTCCTTCAAGTTATGTCAGCTTCATATAAAGAAGAGACTTTGGAGGGTGGTGATAGCCGTGTAGTATTGAGTCTACCTACAGCATTGGCGCCAACTAAGGTTGCTGTAATGCCACTTATTAAGAAAGGTGGACTTCCAGAGGTTGCACGCAAGATTATCGACGACTTGAAATATGACTTCAATGTAGTTTATGACGAGAAAGATTCAATCGGAAAACGTTACCGTCGTCAAGATGCAGTGGGTACACCATTCTGTATCACCGTTGACCACCAAACACTCGAAGATAACACAGTAACAGTTCGTTACCGTGATACAATGGAGCAGGAGCGTATCTCAATCGACAAGATTTACGGTATGGTTAGCGAGGCTTCATCTTTCCGTGAGTTATACAAAAAAATAAACGGTTAAATTTACCGAAAAGTGGGAAGAATACTCTCTATAGATTATGGAACAAAACGCACAGGGATCGCAGTTAGCGATCCCTTGCAAATAATAGCTGGTGGGTTAGATACAGTGGCTACAAAGGAGTTGGAGCGTTGGTTGGTAAAATATTTCGAGCAAAATGACGTTACAACAATAGTTGTTGGAAAACCCACGCAGATGAATGGCGAACCATCGGCAACATGGCGCTTTATCGAACCTCTTGTAGCTCGACTTCGTGCCGCTTATCCTGCAAAGGAGGTAGTTTTACATGACGAACGATTCACCTCTGTAATGGCTCAACGCACAATATTGGAGAGTGGAATAGGTAAGATGGCTCGACGAAATAAGGCGCTTGTAGATAAAGTCTCGGCAACAATTATTCTTCAAAGCTATATGGATTCACGCTCACTATAGAACCAAATTAATAAAAATATGATATACCCAATAGTAATTTACGGATCACCCGTTTTACGCAAGCCATCGGAGAATATCGACAAGGATTACCCAAATTTGAATAAGTTGATCGTCGATATGTTTTTGACTTTGGATGACTGCTCGGGAGTTGGCTTAGCAGCTCCACAAATTGGCAAGAACATTCGTCTTTTCATTGTTGACTGCACACCATGGGCAGATGATAATCCCGAATTGGCCAATTATAAAAAAGTCTTTATCAATGCAGAGATCTACGAAGAGTCCGAGGAAACTGATCTTTTCAATGAGGGTTGCCTTTCGCTACCAGGTTTAAATGAGGATGTAAAACGTCCTATCGCTATCCGCATGCGTTACATGGATGAAGATTTCATTGAGCATGATGAACTTTTCGAGGGACTTCCAGCAAGAGTTATTCAACACGAATACGATCATATTGAGGGTGAGGTTTTCACGGACCACCTATCACCACTCCGCAAGAATCTAATCAAAAGTAAGTTAGCGAACCTAGCCAAAGGAAAATATCGTTGTTCTTACAAAACGAAGTAAAGCACAAAAAAATCGACTGCAATTATTATATGCAGTCGATTTTTTTTACTCAACGTATAGAACTAAACCCTTAAGATACTCACCCTCGGGGTGGTAAATATTTATTGGGTGGTCTGCTGGTTGTGTTAATTGGTGGAGTATTCTCACTTTGCGACCCGCAATTGCAGCGGCTGAGAATACTGTTGTGCGAAATAGATCCTTTGAAACAGCTTGCGAGCAAGAGAATGTAAAGAGGATTCCGCCACTTTTGATTTGTGAGAGTGCACGAGCATTTAATCGCTTGTATCCCTGCATTGCGTTGCCTAAAACTTTATGATGCTTGGCAAATGCTGGAGGGTCGAGGATGATTAAATCATATTTGTCTCCAATATTTTTAAGATACTCAACTGCATCAACTGCCAATGTTGAGTGGTTGACATCTGCGCCAAAATTAAGCTCCATATTCTCTTTAGCTAGGTGTACAGCTCTCTCCGATGAGTCTACCGAGCATACCTCTTTAGCTCCTCCAGCCATGGCATATACCGAGAAACCACCCGTGTAACAGAATGTGTTGAGCACAGTGCGTCCTTTAGAGTAGTGGCCAACCAGCTCACGATTATATCGTTGGTCGAGGAAGAAGCCAGTCTTTTGCCCCTTCTCCCAGTTGACCATAAATTTATGACCATTTTCGAAAACTACACTCTCCTTAGCTGGCGTGTGACCCCAAAGGTAACCATCTACAGCGCCTAAGTTTGCATTGAAAGGTACCGTTTGAGAGCTTTTATCATATATAGCCTCAATCTTTGAACCATAGCAAGCCTTTATCGCCTCGGCAATAAATAGTCGTGAATGATACATACCTACAGAGTGACACTGTACAACGGCTGTATGGTCGTAAATATCGACAACTAAACCTGGTAGAGAATCTCCTTCGCCGTGGATTAGTCTATAACATGTCGTTGATTCATTGTCGGTTAAAAGCAAGGCTTTGCGAACTTCATATGCGATTGCAATCTTTGAGTTCCACCACTCTTGATTGATCTCCTCTTGTTCGAAAGTTAAAACTCGAACAGCAATTGAGCCGATTTGGAAGTGTCCCGAAGCGATAAAATCACCGCTTTTTGTGCGAAGATCTACGATTTCACCCTCTACAAGTTCATTTTTAGAGTCTACTTTGTCGATAGCTCCTGAAAATATCCATGGGTGACGGCGTAGGAGTGACTCCTCTTTACCTCGTTTAAGAAATAGTTGTGGTCTCATTATATATTTACTTTTTGCATTTTCTGTAATTTGTTGTATATCTCGATACATGCCCAAGCATCAGTTGCTGCATATACCATTTGTTGTGGGGTGAATGTCGTTGCTTCCCAGTTGCTTAGCCGTTGAGCTTTAGAGATTCTGTATCCCAAAACTAGAGCCGACATCTTTCTTAGGCTCTTTTCACCTATACCATATTGCTCGACAATCTTTTGCAGGTCGATAAAACCATTCTCTTTGAAGTTGCGTAATTTGCGCAATGCACGTAGATCTCCCAATACATCGGCTCCCAATTTAATAATATCTTTACGCTCCAATATTGAGAGTATAGCTCTGTCGAGAGGGATTTTATTGAGGCGGAAGAGGTAGCATTTTATCGGTGTAGAGAGTTGAAGTAGAGCCACTTTATAACTCACTCCAGCCTTGAATGATGGTCGAGTTTCGGTATCAAACCCGATGATAGGGTAGCGAGCAATATCATTGCATGCAGCCTCGATTCGCTCTACGCTATCCACAACGATTATCTCACCCTCGAATGTTAATGGTGGTAGCTTGGCACTCTCCTCGTTACTTATTTTTTGTATAACTATTTCAGACATGTTCAATGGGAAGTTCTCCTCTTTCTAATTTTATTTATGCAAAGATATAAAAAAATAGACATATCCTAAGTTATTGGATTCAGCATTTTTTGTAGTTGACAGTACAAATACTCATAACTTAGTATAACATAGTGTATTAGAAAATATTTTGTTGACGGGGTTTCTCTTTAATCTGAGAAATATTGGCAAGATTGACCCCTTTTTGGTGAAAAGCCCTGCTCTTTTAAGACAACTGTATATAATAATCGAAAAATGGGCCAAGTAATCATTGAAAAGTATACCACTTTAGGGGTGTATTTTAATAAAATATTCTATATTTCTGCGAAATTTATATTCAAGGGGAATTCAACGAAATATAGGATACAACAATGATAACAATGGTAGAGAAGCAACAGATTTTGAGCCACTATGGCTCTCAGAGTGCGCGCAGTGTAGCGCGCGATTTAGGGTTGAATCGCAAGACCGTTGAGCGGTATTTTCGGGAGTATCGCTTGGCGCTGCAGAGCGAAGATGAGGATGCGGTGGAGGATTATTTG
>JAWXTJ010000003.1:0-86998 GCA_044433665.1 Rikenellaceae bacterium | reverse complement strand
TCCGTGTCTCAGTACCAGTGTGGGGGGTTAACCTCTCAGTCCCCCTATGTATCGTAGACTTGGTAAGCCGTTACCTTACCAACTATCTAATACAACGCATACTCATCTATAACCACCGGAGCTTTCAAATCAGAGAGATGCCTCTCTAATTGTTATGGGGTATTAGTACCAATTTCTCGGTGTTATCCCCCTGTTATAGGTAGATTGTATACGCGTTACGCACCCGTGCGCCGGTCGCCACCAATTAAAGTAAACTTCAATCGTGATGCCCCTCGACTTGCATGTGTTAGGCCTGCCGCTAGCGTTCATCCTGAGCCAGGATCAAACTCTCCATTGTAAAAATGTTGTTTTGTTGTTTAGAGTCCTGACTATTTAATTTTTAATTCCTTATCACAAGGAATTGACAGATAAATACTACAATTTTCTTTCAAAAATATATAACCAATAATTCAAAGAACAAATTCAAAAACTTGTTGAAGTTTAACTTCCAACTCTTTTCAAAAACCCTGCTTTGTTGTGAAGCGGGACTGCAAAGATATGGAGTTTATTTTAAACTACCAAATTTTTAAAGAACTTTTTTTGCAATATTTTTTCAAGCGTTGTTTTGTTTAGTCTTTTTGTTGAAATCGACTGCACTTTAGCAAGTGACTTGCTTTCTGTATTGCGGTTGCAAAGGTAGCGACTTTTTTCGAACTTGCAAATATTTTCATGCTTTTTTTACATTTATTTTTGCATTTATTTTTTAACTACTTGATAATCAGCTTAAAAATTATAGCCCACTTGGAGGGTAAAACTGCCTGATAATGCTTTATACCCTACATCCCTGAGTGATGGGGTGTATAGATTCAATAACCCACCATCATAGGCAAAGCCCAATAAATAGCGGCCATAGAGCACCGAGAGGCCTACACGAAGTCCAAAATCGGAGCAGTGAAGTAGTTGTTGTGACGTTGGCTCCGTATCTCGGAGGGTTTGAAGCAGCGATTCTTTATATGGATCGAACTCGGAATCTCCCAATTCGAATTTGCCATTTGTCGCTACCGAGTAGTATAAACCGACGAATGGGTGTACCGACCAGGAGTTGGTCAACTGCACGGCATATCCCAGGAGTAGCGGGATTTCGAATTCATATTTGGTAAATTTCGACTCGTCGCCAGCGTCGGTGAGGAATCCATTATCCTTTGCTCCTCGCTTTTGGAAGTACAAACCGCTCTCTATATATATAGGTATGGTATTTGAGATGGGGCGTGCGTATGAAACACCTGCGCTAAAGCCTGTCAGGAACTCCGTTGAGTAATCTGGAGACGAGAGGTTTGAGAAGTTGACACCTGCACGTACTCCCCACCATGAGTCCGATAATCCTTGGGCTGAAACCACTGAGACTGAGGCTACAGCGCACAAGATAAAGAGATATAATTTTTTCATTTCGGAAAGATATTTTTCACACCGACCCCATAGTGCATGTATTACCATCGTGTAGCAGGGAGCCTACCATATTATGGCAACAGCTACATCATTATATATTCATGATGTAGCTGTGCAATAAATAGACCGAAATATTGAACGGGGCTCTTCCTACCCTTTAAAATGATCGTTCCTATTTTCGAGTGTAGACTACTTTTTTAGTCTCAAAGAACTCCTCGCTGAAAAAGTCTGAAATTTCGTAAATATCCCATCGTTTAGCTGTCAAGGCTAACTCCTCTGCTAGATCGCCACCTTTGAGGTAGAGAATTCCATTGTGCAGGGTTCCCTTTTTGCCTCGTTCGATTTTGTTCCACACCCAGTTTACGAAGGTTGGCATGGCGGTGACTGCTCGTGAGACTACATAATCGAAGCGAGCAGGGATTTGCTCTACACGTGCGCAACAAGGTGTGAGGTTATCGAGCCCCAGCGACTCTTTCACTCCACTCACAACGGTAATCTTCTTTGCGATTGAGTCGGCAGCCATGATCTGAACCTCTGGAAAGAGAATAGCCAAAGGCACCGAGGGAAATCCTCCTCCGCAACCGACATCTAAAATTCGAGCACCTGCATTAAACTGACACACTTTAGCTATGGCCAATGAGTGGAGGATATGACGCAAGTATAATGAGTCGAAATCTTTGCGTGAGACAACATTTATCTTTGAGTTCCAATCTTGATATAGATCATACAGGGCTTCGAATTGCTCCTGTTGTTTGGGTGTTAGTTCGGGGAAATATTTTTTTATTAGTTCCATATTGTTTTTTTACTTGCTTATTTTATTTCTGATTTTCGGGGATTTTGGCTTTATCTTTTTTTTTGCACATCCATTATATAATAGGTATCCAGATAAAATAGTAAGCCCTCTACCCTACTCATCACCCTCCATTAAAAATTGACACATCTTGGCTCGTGCACGATGAATATTAGTTTTAACGCTACCGAGTGGCATTTTGAGCTTCTCGGCAATCTCTTCATATGAATATTCATCTAAGAAACGCATTCTAAATAGCTGAGCGTGCGTATCGCTAAGTCGACCAATCGAAAGTTCAATGAGTTTACGATCTTGATTGTTGATAACGCACTGCTCAGGTGAGGGGTTTTTCACATCGAGGATTGTAAAACGATCCTCCAGCGAAAAATCATCGTGCCGACGACGCTGTGAGTCGATAAGAGTATTTCGAGCAATGGTATATATCCACTGTCCAAAAGTATATCTCGTGTCGTAACGATGCAGGTTCACATAAGCCTTTATCAGAGTCTCCTGCATCAGGTCGTTTGTGTCGTGAATACTTCCCGTGCGGGAGATTAGCAATCGGTGTATAGATTCACGATAGCGCAGGATCAAGGCTTCGAAGGCTTGATGGTCACCCCCGAGAGCAGCCTCGACAAGCGTTGTGTCGGGAGCAATTATCAACTCCTCTATCTCCATACTCTATCGTCACGTTTAACCATTACCAAACGCATAAAAAGCCTAAAAATCGGACTCAACAGATCATAAAAAAGGTATCGACCAACAATCTTCGTCTCCCCAACACGCTTCGCCACCTGATTCACCGAGCTCAATACAACCCACAGGCGAATGAGCGCCAACAGAATAATTGCCGCCTTAAGCTCCAGTGGCAAAAAGATCACTCCAACAATGCTAAGCAATATATACAACACTCGACTTGTCATCTCCCACGAAATATAGTTGCGAGCTGCAATAGGGTAAAATTTAGCTGCCGAACCATAATACTTCATCGTGTCGACAAGACCATCCATTCGACCCCAATTACGTTGAAGCACCATTGCACGTGGCGATAATATCACGCTGGTATTACTGCTCGTCATTATCTTCTGCAAGAAGAGATCATCCTCTCCAATATTCATATTCAGACAATTGAAGCCTCGATTATCAAAATATAGCGACTTTGTGAATCCCATATTCGAGCGAATACCTCTGTATGGTTTACCCGCAATAGCTCTCGATAGCCAAACCATCGAGTCATAAAGACGTGTAGCACGAATAAAAAACGAGTCAAATTTATTATCGCTGGTCTCCACACCGCAATACCCCAAAACCACATTGCCACGCTGAAAACCTCTCGACATCAACCAAAGCCAATTCTCAGAGACAGGATGTGCATCGGTGGTGGTAAAGACAATATGTTCATACTTGGCAGCCTTAATTCCGATATTAAGAGCTGTTTTCACCGAGATTGGGAAACGATCATTGCGCTCGATCTTCGTTGCTGAAAAGTTCGGTAACACCTCTTTCAAGTAGAGCATATCATCATAAAAATCACTGTCGCAACCCACATAAACCACAACAACCTCATACTCGACGCTCTTCTGCGAGAGCAACGAAGGAAGAATCTCATCGAGATAGCCACGATCCTCGGAGAACATCGGAATAACCAACGACACGGGTGGCGGAGTCTCGTGTATCAGCATTCTACTTTTATTTAGATAGGTGCCTAGGCGACGAAATCTAAAAGAGTAATAAAATATTTGTATAATTAAAAGCGTTACAACTAAAGCGATAAGCGCTAAGCCCTGCCAGCCGTAGCTGAGCAGTATAGTATTGAAAAAGTCCATCATAAACTTATTATAATCTGCAAAGGTACAATAAGTTTTCGGTTTATCCTATAATAAAGGAGTGAAAAACGGAGTTTTTCTGTCCAGGCTGTGCCTAGTGGCCGCCCGCTATAAGGGCAGTCCTCGACGTAAGATGGGGCGGGCAATTCAATGAACTACATTGTCTGAAAATCTACCTCACCTCAATATTTTACTCATCAATTTTCCTTTTGCCAATTCATCTATCAGCTTATCAAGATAG
Source organism: Rikenellaceae bacterium (assembly GCA_044433665.1). Taxonomy (GTDB): domain Bacteria; phylum Bacteroidota; class Bacteroidia; order Bacteroidales; family Rikenellaceae; genus Alistipes. Next base: position 82,716 of record JAWXTJ010000003.1, on the reverse strand, counting down.
CGAATCTCTTTCACTATCGGATCTTCAATCTCATTGATCTTAACTCCACATATCGAACCTTTAATCAAAACTCGATTGGGATTTAGGCGAGGGGAAGAGATGAAGAAGCTCTCTAAATCTGCTGACTTATCTATCATAAGCTCAAATTGCATTTGAGAATATCCCGTTAACCAACAAATTATTGTATCTACCTCCTCTTTGGCTCGTCCTTTTCGCTCTGCTTTTGCGACATATAGAGGGTATATATCGCTCATCTTCATTCTTTTTATATCCATGCGTGTAGTTTCTATTCAATTGGAAGATTATGCTGTTTTAAGAATGATAGTTTATCCCAATAGCCACGTTGGAAGATTATTTTATTGTTTACAATATGGAAAAAGCCACATCCTCTCAATCCAAGTGGATCTCTCCACTCCATTATTGCCCACTGACCATCTTCAAACATATTTTCAACTATGCACACCATTGGTGCTGCTGCAAATTCAGCTTTTAAAACATTGCCTATTGCCTCCTTTCCTCTGATAGGCTCATTAGCTACTTGATGATTTGTGGCATCATCAGCATATAGTTCGATCATTGCTTCAACATCAGCATTATTAAAATGATCTACCCATTGTTGTAGGATCTCTTTTGGTCTCATACTCAATATTTTTTTATGTAGGAAAACTCAAAAATAATCATTTTATCAGATAACGCAAAATATTTTTTATTATTCTATTGATATATTACACCTTATGAATATTTAAACTTCCCCTCTGCACAATCAGCTTAACTTTGAATTTATTATCAGTGAAAGAAAAATCACATTTTTTTGCTGAAAAATTTGCAAATACAAAAAAAAGCACTACCTTTGCACAACCAAATCGAAATGGTGGATTCATCTAAGGGCTAGGATACCTGCCTCTCACGCAGGACATAGGGGTTCGAATCCCCTATCCACTACTCGAAACGTCGTAAGAATTTCTTGCGACGTTTTTTTATGCTGTTACATATAGTTTATATATTGTATTGTTTTGCGGTTAACGAAAAATGTTTTAATTTTGTTAAAACCTAAAACCTAAAATTCATGAACTTAAAATTTACTCTTGCAACATTGCTGACAGTGGCAATTATTGCAACATCAACAGCTCAAACACCTCTTTGGAACGGTAAAGGACGTATCGCAATAAGCTCCGACGGAAATGAACATGACCATGACGATTGGGCTGCAACACCCTTGAGCCTCGCTTTGATTGCCGCTAAGGGACTCCAAGATAAGATGGTTTTATACACCTATAGCGACCACGTTTGGGGAAGCAATCAGGAGATGCCTCTCACCGATGAGCAGAAGGCATCGAACCGAGAGAAGTCAAAAATTAGAGCGAGGGTTGAGCACGTTTTCGGGTTTATGGAGCAAACTATGCAGGGGTTACACTTGCGTTCTGTTGGACTTGAAAGAGCTAAAGGTATCATTGGTCTTATCAATCTAACTTACGATTTGTGTCGCTTTGAGCAGATTGTAAGGTTGGGGATTGCTTTGAAATAATGTGCAGATAGATAGATTTTGTTCGAAAAGTTTGACTATTAGATTTTTTTGATTTAACTTTGAGATCAGATAAACGCTTCAATTTAGGATGTTACGGGTTCTTGTCTTAGATTTGGCGGTAAAAATTGGCGGTAAAAATTAGAATTTAGAACACACCTTAAGAAATCCAAACAAACCATGAAAATCAAACACCTAGCCCTGCTCCTACTCTCTCTCTCGACATCTGTCGTTATGAGCCAAACGAATACGACCTTGCACAAGGATCTAAATGTATCTACCAAATTCTACCTCAGCGCAGAGGAGTGGCAGGCGACAACTACAAAATTAGTGGAACTATACGGACAACAACCATTTGCTTTTGTGGAGAACAACCCCGATCTGCCAAATGTTCTAATCATCGGAACCTCAATATCTATTGGCTACACCCCCTTTGTACGCGAGAACCTCGCCGGCAAAGCAAACGTATATCGCATACCTCAGAACTCCAATAGTACCGATACGTCACTTCTCAATATCGACTTTTGGTTGGGAGAGATGAAGTGGGATGTGATACATGTAAATTGGGGACTCCACGACTTGAAATACACTCTAGAGTATGAGCATCAGGATGTGCCCCCTGCAAAATATCAGGATAATCTACGCACTCTTTTTACTCGGATGAGCAAAACAGGCGCGAAGATCATATGGGCTAACACCTCCTATTACCCCGATGGGTGCAAACCTCGCAGAGATGTGGGCGATGATGTGCTATACAACAACCTCGCACTAGAGGTGTTGGCCTCATTCCCCGAGATTATTGTCGACGACCAATACTCACTCACAAAGGCTAATCCACAGAATCAACTACCCAACAATGTACACTTCACCGATGAGGGGTACAAACAGCAAGCTCTACAGGCTAGCGAGGTTATTTGTGGGGTGCTGTAATCGGCAAACTCACCCCCTACTTCGCGGTATCCAAAAAGACAAAGTAGACCGCACCAACCAAAAATAGAGTTGCCATAAAGATGTTAAAAGCCCAGAAATCACCAAAGAGATAGAAACTATGTAAAGATATAAAGCCTAATATTTGCTTAAAACCTAAAACCTAAAATTCATGAACTTAAAATTTACTCTTGCAACATTGCTGACAGTGGCAATTATTGCAACATCAACAGCTCAAACACCTCTTTGGAACGGTAAAGGACGTATCGCAATAAGCTCCGACGGAAATGAACATGACCATGACGATTGGGCAGCAACACCCTTGAGCCTCGCTTTGATTGCCGCTAAGGGACTCCAAGATAAGATGGTTTTATACACCTATAGCGACCACGTTTGGGGAAGCAATCAGGAGATGCCTCTAACCTATGGAATGACCGCTTACGAACATATGCGGGAGAGTGCCTTGGGTGGAGCGGCTCAATTTGGGTTTGATCCTGCTCGCTTTATCTGCGCTGTGGATAATGCTGAGGTGGCCTATAATGCTCTTCGAGATCAGATCAATTTGAGTAGCGAGGAGAACCCGCTTATAATCATTGCAGCTGGGCCGATGCAGGTTGTCGGGGAGGCTATCAATCGCTCGGATGTGAAGTGTCGCAGGTATGTTACTGTCGTGTCACACTCGAATTGGAACGATAAACATGCAGATGCCCCACATACAAAAACTTATTGGGATGTTCACTCGGGGTGGACGTTTCAAGAGATGAGGGATAGTTTCGAGTCGGCAGAGGGCGGAGCAGTGACGTTTGCTCGGATTGTCGATCAGAATGGAGGTAAAGATTATCTTGGATTGAATACTTTAATTGCTCATTTTGACTGGATTAAAGAGTCTTCTGCACGCAATAACCCTCGCTATAAGTCGGGGAGTTGGGATTGGCTATATGGTCGAATTGCAACCTGCATAAAGCATGGTAAAAATTTCGACCCTTCGGATGCTGGAATGTTGATATATATATTCACGGGGGTCGAAAAGACCAATCCAGATATGGCTCGTGAGATTATGGAGAATCCACTTTAAAGTCATGGATAATCCACTTTAAGCCATGGAGAGTCCACTTTAATGAAAAAAAACGAAGTTTTCTGTTTCGGGTATCTGAACAGAAAACTTCGTTTTTTTTATGATGATTATGATTGATTAATAGTATGCTACAGTTTTTTCTTCGATTGCCGAGAGTAGATTGTTGGCAGCCGATGAAGCTCCGATTCTAAATAGCTCGGTTGTAAGCCACTCTTCGCCCAAGATCTCCTCGACAATAGTGTAGTATAGCGCTGCATCTTCAGCCGTACGCACTCCACCTGCCACCTTGAAGCCTATGCGCTCCCCTGTCGTGTCGAAATAATCTTTTATCGCTTGGCACATCACCACAGCGGCCTCTGGGGTTGCGGCAATATCTATTTTTCCAGTTGATGTTTTAATAAAATCTGCTCCTGCAAAGATCGAAAGCAGTGATGCTCGACGTATGCGCTCAGGAGTTTTCAAAGCTCCGCTCTCGATTATCACCTTAAGGATGGTGTCGCAATCCATCTCGTCACGAATAACTTGTACTTCACTAGCGGCGAGTTCATTTTGTCCCGTGAGGATCATGCCGACATTCATCACAATATCCACCTCATCGGCACCGCTCTCGATAGCCATAGCCACCTCTAAAGCCTTAACCTCCAAGAAAGTTTGCGAAGCGGGAAATCCTGCGGCAACACTTGTTATGCGCATTGGTGTGCCATCAACGACAAGGCCTACAGTCTCAACAAATGAGGGATAGACGCATATTGAAGCGACATTGGGAATATGTGGGTATTCTTGGTAGAATGCCGCACACTTCGATGCGAAAGCCCTGACAGACTCCTCCGAATCATTACACGAAAGGGTCGTAAGGTCAATTGCCGAGAAGCAGAATTTATAGACTTCACGGTTGTGATTACGCACTGAAATCGCCTTAAAATTAGAAACTTGAGCCTCCACTTGAGCCTCTGAGGCTGCTGGGGCGTATGTATTGAGTAAATTTGTGAACTCCATAATTTTGAGTGTTATTTACAAAGATAAAAATAAAAATGGCGAGAAACAATTTCCCGAGAGATAATTTATGGTAAATGCAGATTTACAGACAATTGTTTTTTGGCATTCCTTGACGCTCCAACTCGTTATCTTTCTCGTCTTTGAGCTTCTCATCCTCTTCCCATTCAAAGTGAGGGAATGTGCTTTGGCCACCTAATCCAAATCGGGTGTAGGTTATTGGAAGCCCTCGTCGGAGGAACATCTCCTCGTATGCAGTCTTTACCGAAAGGGTTTCATCGGCATATCCTGAACCGTATATATCATCGTTGGCTACCTCTAAAGGCAGTGAGAAGTGTTTAACAACTTCTTGCGTATAATGATATAGATGCTTTGAGTCGCTTTTTAAATTTATCACTCCTGTTGGAGTTAGCATTTGGGCGTAACGCTCTAGGAAGAGTGGCGATGTGAGGCGCTTCTTGGCACGTCGACGTTTGAGTTGCGGATCGGGGAAGGTAATCCAAATCTCGGCAATCTCCCCTAAAGCGAAGAACGAGTTTATAAACTCTATGCGAGTGCGTAGAAAACCGACATTCTTCATCCCTGCCGCTGTTGCTTGCTTAGCTCCTCGCCACATGCGTGCTCCTTTGATGTCGATTCCAATATAATTATGCTCCTGGTCACGAGAGGCTAGAGCCACCGTGTATTCACCCTTACCACATCCTAGCTCCAAGATTATCGGCTTGTCGTTGCCAAAGAAATCTGTTGCCCAGTGACCCTTTAGGGGGTGATCCTTATGAAAAATATCCTCAAATTCGGGTTGCACAAAGCAGTCGAAAGTTAGGTTTTCGGCAAATTTGCGTAGTTTATCTTTTCCCATTTTGTATCTATTATTTTTTTGTTGTGGAGTGATTTTTCCGCTTAAGTTGGGTAAAATCATTGTTTTACACTCCTTATATCTCTCCTTTTTTTATTACTTCCACCCCCACGCTGCTGACTCCTCGGTATACTCGCTGAGGTGTGAGCGAGAGGCGATATTCTCCCAATTGTGACCAACGAATATTCTCTCGGTAGCTACCTTGGGAGATCTCCATGGAGTTATTTTTATTGGGCGTGTAGAGTGTAAATGGCTCGCTCCACATCACCCCATCGGGTGCTGTTATACTTATCAAAAGCTGCAAGGAGTCTACCGAAATGGAGTTTGTATAACGTGTGAGCAGCTCCATATTATAAATATTCAAAGTATCATCAACCTCAAAGCGTAGCTCCGCTGGGGTGCACCACGCTTCGGGGTCAGTGTCGATGAATGTAGCAAGTTGACTCGGTGAGCCACAGCCCACCATGAGCAACATGACTATAGGTAATATCTTGCGACTTAGCGACATGAATTACTGTTTTTTTGAATCTTGCGCTTGAGATGGCTTCGACTCGTTAGAGCCTCCCGCCTCACCTGCGGGACGTGGTGGTCGACGCTTATTGCGGTTATTATTATTGCGACGTGGTGCACCCTCTCGCTTCTCACCTTGTTGGTTTTCGGCTGATTTCGGTGCATCATTTCCGCCCTCGTTGCTCTTTTGAACTCTTGGGGGTTGAGCATTCTGATTATTTGGTCGTGGTGCTCCTCCCTCTCGACGATTTGGATTCGTTGTGCGTCGACGATTCTCGCCTGCTGGACGTGGTGGTCGAGGTGATTCATTTGAACTCTGAGGGGTTGTTGCTGATGCCTCAACTCCCTTTGCCTCAGCTCCATTTTCGGCTGTGCGTGGAGCTCTATTTCGGTCACGATCTCTGCCGCCTCGACGATCTCTGCCACCCTTGTTGCGGGATGAACGAGAACCCTTATTTGTGTCGAATCGGGTGATGCTATCCTCTGTAGAGCAGAATTTAGGCTCATCCGATGGCTTTGGAATATCCTCTTCTCGCTGTAGCTGGTCAACCTTTTTACCTGACTTATTGATATTTATAATCTCCCAAACACGTGAAACAGGTAGAGTTATCATGTTAATTATAGCATCTCTACTACTGCTGAACGACATTGTATGCGCTAAAATATCATTTTTAATTAGGTAATATTCACCATCCATAGCTTGCAATGGCTCACGTAGTCGAGGGAAATCTTTGCGTGCATCTGCGTAAGTATCATACTCATACATCATGCAACACTTCAATTTTGAGCATTGACCAATTAGCTTTTGAGGGTTCAATGAAATCTCCTGCATGCGGGCAGCATTGGTGGTCACACTTGTGAAGTTTGTCATCCATGCTGAGCAACATAGCTCACGACCACAAGGGCCAATACCTCCAATTTGACCAGCCTCTTGACGAGCTCCGATCTGCTTCATCTCGATACGAATATGGAAACGGTCGGCAAAAACTTTGATAAGTTCACGGAAGTCAACTCGCTCATCGGCAATATAATAAAATATAGCCTTGATCCGATCTCCCTGATATTCGACATCGCCAATCTTCATATTCAGCCCCATTTCGGCAGCAATTTGTCGTGAGGCGATCATCGTTTCATGCTCTAGGCCTATAGCCTCTTGCCACTTCTCAATATCATATGGTTTCGCCTTGCGATAAACCTTCTTAAACTCACCATTGAATGGAATAAATCCCGTTCTTTTAATTTGGCGAACCACCATATCACCAATCAGGGAAACGGTACCAATATCGTGACCTGGTGAAGATTCCACGGCAACAATATCGCCAACTTTCAGGTCTAGGCCGTGGACATTCTTATAGAATGAACGACGGGTATTTTTAAATCTAACTTCGATAATATCTGTCGGGAGGTTGTTGGGGTACAATCGTAACCAGTCGCTTTCACGATGTTTATAACATCCTTTATGCGCTTCTGCGTGTGCTTCGCCCTCGCAGTTACAAAATACTACTCCTCTCTCTATATCGGGTCTGTTTTTACAATTACAGCTCATTTTTCACAATTTTGCGTAAAGATAGTAATTTTTTTTGGGACTTTGATAATGAAAAACGAAGTTTTTCTGTCCAGGCTGTGCCTGGCGGCCGCCCGCTGTAAGGGCAGTCCTCGGTCGAGAAAGCTGACCTCGCCCTCCCTCCTCAAAAAGCATTTTTTCTTTCGAAAAAATGCGCCGAGGGCGAGCAGCTCAAGGAGCTGCACTACACACTACACGAAAAAAAATCACCCCCTCTCAAAAGAGGACTTCAAAGGAAATAGCTCTTCATACACCTTTTTTAGCCGTGTACGATGATGCTCCTTCACCCTATCGCCATCATTGAAACATATGAGTGCAGGCCTATAACGTTTAACTTTAGAGACTATATTTTTGCGTCTAACAGAGTAATAATGAGAGTCAACGCCATCACTTAATCCCAATAAGGCCATAAGCGGCTTGATAACTTTTGGTATCCAGAAACCAGTGCGACAAATCATAACTCCACGCTTTGTCGCTAACGCATAGAGTACCAAAATATGTCTCTGCATATCCTCGGGCGAGCGGAAACGATTATTGAGAGTTTTTTGACTCCACTCTGCATACTTCTCGACACACTCCGCAACACTGCTTTTTAAATATGCGTCAATCTGATGATGTGGTTGTAAATCGTTATACTCCTCACCAAAATCTGAGACTATTGTCTTTATAACTCTATTTATCGTGATTTTATAGGTCTGCTGAGATTTTGTATTTATACGACGCTTTACAACCCTACATTTTACCTTACCATCGTTGGTGAAGAAAAAGTCTGGAGAGATCGCTCGACCAAACATCATATCATCATTAGCATAGATATAATACTCGGACAAACCCTTGATTTTATGTATATTCAACTCGATTGATGTAGAGTTGTAGAGTGGCAATATCTCCTCATCGCAGATCTCTCGAAGGTCGACAACTGTAAGTCTGTCATTTGTTAAATCCAGCCACTTAGGGCATTGATTATCTGTAATGATATAGATGTGATTAATCCAAGGAGCACATATTTCGGCTGAACGCAACGAGTAAAGCAAATCATTATTATCCACAACTCGCCCCTCGCAAAAGCTCTGCTCATCGCTAGTGTCAACGCCGTGAAGATATTTATTGCGTCTCTTTCGCCATTCAATATCATTGCCATCGCACCATAAATAGACTAGATCAATTTTCCTTTCCATAATTATAAATTTTCATTGCTGATATGACAAAAATTAAACATGTAAATTTACATTTTTACTTACACTATTTATGAAAAATGCCCTTTATTAAGCATATTTTTCACAAAAAAAGTTCATTTACCTTTAATTTTGTGTAAAGATAATAAAAAAAAATTCACTCTCCAAACAATGAAATAGACGCAACGTTAAGTCGAAGATATAAAACATTTTATAATCATCCAATATATAAAAAGTTTTTTTCCTACTCATCATTAAAATATGCACAGAACTCACTTTTTGTACTCTTCATATTTAATGCCATTATATCTACTTCAAAGGCCATTTTTTTATTACTAACCCCTCTTTAACTCGAAAAGTATTTTAGGGAAAATTAGAACTCCCCTTAAGTGTGATTAATAAGTACAAATACTAATTTACACCCCTAAGTGCAATAATTTAAGGTATATCTCTGTTAAAAGTCTGCATATTTTTGTAACTTTGTATAATGCTATCGCTAAAATTAAAAAAACAATATAAAAACATATAAATAATGGTAGATATTTTTGAACGCCTAGAAAAAAACGTTGGCGGTCCTATTGGACAATATATGAATGCCGCACATGGCTACTTCGCATTCCCAAAATTAGAGGGTGAGCTAGGTCCTCACATGATGTTCCGTGGTCAGATGATGTTGAACTGGTCACTAAACAACTATCTTGGCTTGGCTAACCACCCTGAGGTGCGTGAGGCTGATGCTAAAGGTGCTGCAATTTTTGGTATGGCTGCCCCAATGGGTGCTCGTATGATGAGTGGTCAAACTAAGTATCACGAGCAATTGGAGCGTGAATTGGCTGGGTTTGTGGGTAAGGAGGACTCTTTCCTACTTAACTTCGGATACCAAGGTATGGTTTCAATTATCGACTGTTTGCTTACTGCTCGTGACGTTGTTGTTTATGATGCTGAGGCTCACGCTTGTATTATTGATGGTTTGCGCATGCACAAGGGTAAGCGTTTTGTATATGGTCACAACGACTTGGACTCGCTTAAACTTCAATTGCAACACGCTTCGGAGCTTGCCGAGGAGCAACGTGGAGGCGTTTTGGTTATCACCGAGGGTGTATTTGGAATGAAGGGTGACCTTGGTTTCTTGGATAAGATCGTTGAGCTTAAGAGTGAGTTTAACTTCCGTCTGCTTGTTGATGATGCTCACGGTTTCGGTACAATGGGTGCTAATGGTCGTGGTACTGGCGAGCACTTCGGTGTGACAGATCAGATTGATGTTCTTTTCAATACTTTCGCAAAATCTATGGCAGGTATCGGAGCGTTCGTTGCGGGTCCAAAATGGCTTATCAACTTCTTCCGTTACAATATGCGTTCTCAGCTATACGCTAAGTCTCTGCCAATGCCTATGGTTATCGGTGCTTTGAAGCGCTTGGAGCTTATTAAGGCTCACCCAGAGTATCTTGCTAAGTTGTGGGAGGTGACTAACGCACTTCAGGGAGCTCTTAAGGAGAATGGTTTCGAGATCGGTGTAACTCAATCGCCAGTGACTCCAGTTTATATGAAGGGTGGCGTGAACGAGGCGACAAACCTTATCGTTGACCTTCGTGAGAATCACAACCTCTTCTGCTCAATTGTGATCTATCCTGTAATCCCTAAGGGTGAGATTATCCTTCGTGTGATTCCTACAGCTGTTCACACAATCGAAGATGTTAACTATACTATTGAGGCCTTTAAATCTGTTCGTCAGAAACTCCAGGATGGCATCTACGCTGCAATGCCAATTCCAATCATGGGAGAAGGAATCTAATTCAATCAAATATTTAAAGGTTGCTTCCCCGAGGGAGCAACCTTTTTTTTACGTGAATTTTCAGAAATCGTTTTTACATACACATTAAAAAAAGCATAATCACAACATGCGTCACCTAATAGACCCTACAGACTTCTCAATTGATGAGACAATAAAAATTATCGAAACGGCAGAAGATATTATCGCCAATCGTGATAAATATAGCCAAGTGTGCCACGGCAAGAAATTAGCTACCCTATTCTACGAACCTAGTACTCGCACACGCTTGAGCTTCAATGCTGCGATGTTGGAGTTGGGAGGAACGGTGCTCGGTTTCGATGATGCAGCTTCGTCGTCGGTATCTAAGGGTGAAACTGTGGCCGATACAACTCGTGTGCTGGAGTGTTTTGCCGATATTATCGCTATGCGACACTATAAGGAGGGTGCACCGCTTGTGGCCTCTCAATATGTGAAGATCCCTGTGATAAATGCTGGTGACGGTAGCCATGCACACCCGACGCAGACACTCACCGACCTGCTTACAATAAAACGAGAGCTTGGACGATTGGATAATTTAACTGTGGGATTTTGTGGCGACTTGAAATATGGACGCACGGTGCACTCACTCATTAAGGCATTTGCGAGATTCACCTCGATAAAAGTTGTTCTGATAGCTCCCGAGGAGCTGAAACTTCCGAAATATGTATACAAAGAGGTGGCAACATCTCCTATTGAGTTCTTTGAGGTGGCTACGCTTGAAGAGGCTATGCCTCAGCTCGATGTGCTCTATATGACTCGTGTGCAGGGGGAGCGCTTTGCTGATAAAGCCGAGTATGAGCGATTGAAAGATAGCTTTATCCTCTCTCCTGAAAAACTTGTTGATGCAAAGGAGAATATGGTTATTCTTCACCCGCTGCCTCGTGTGAATGAGATCACTCGTGGGGTTGATGCTGATCCTCGTGCGGCTTATTTCCGTCAAGTCGAAAATGGTAAATTTGTGCGTATGTCGCTTATTTATAGCTTACTGAAATGGAATAAGGGGCTATCGCCATTGACTACTCCTCATTTTGCTCCTGAGTTGGAGATTGGGGTTCATACTTGCAGCAATCCTGTTTGTATCAGCAATAGTGAGGATGTTGAACGCCTATCGAAAAGGGCGGCTGATGGGGCTGTGCATTGTGCTTATTGTGATAAATAGATAGGTGAAAAACGAAGTTTTTCTAGTCCAGACTGTGTCTGGTGCCCGTGCGGCACGAGCACAGTCCCCGACGTAAGAAAGCTGATCGCCCTCCCTCCTAAAAAAGCATTTTTTCGAAAGAAAAAATGCGCATAGGGCGAGCAATTCGAAGAATTGCATAACATGAAAAATAAAATAGCGTTTTTGTCTTTACGATATTTTTTTCTATATTTGTGATGCGTTATATATTCAATAAGGGTAGGAAAACCTACCTTTAATGGTCAAGGCGGGCATTTTTATGTCCGCACTTCACTGCATATACGGGTGGTTTTACCTCCCGTATGGAGCATTAATGTGCCCATTTTTACCCTTATTGAGTATAACGCAGCGGGTCAGGTGAAATCACCCTCTTTTTTATCCGATTTCCTTGCCCGACAAAGTTAAACTATTAAAAAATAAGGCTATGGAACAAAGACACAAGGTGAGGCTCACCACAACATCATCTTTTGATTTAGAAAAGGATGAGATCAAAAGACTCTACATCTATCTATCACTTTTTCAGTATCGTTCACTTCGGGTTCCCGAGTATCGTGAACATCGACTTTTTGAAACTCTCGAAAAGGATTTTAAGAAATATTATGTTGAGATGCAGAAGCAGAGCGAACATGATCCGAATAATTTAATATTAAGCAAGATTCGGGCTTTCTTTGAGATTCATTATAAACATATTAAGGAGTTTAGCGACGAGTATAGAGCCTTGAATGAGACCAAAGAGGTTGAGGTAAAGTTAAATTAGAACTCCCCTTAAATTATTCGTGCGTCATTGAAGATGAAATTCTCAATGACGCACAAATGGTTTCGTGTATTGCAGCTCTTCGAGCTGCTCGCCCTCTGCGGACTTTTTATTCTAAAAAGTCCTTTTTTAGGAGGGAGGGCGACGCACTTTCTTATGTTGGGGACTGTGCTCGTGCCGCACGGGCACCAGACACAGTCTGGACAGAAAAACTCCGTTTTTCTCTTTACTATTGATGTTGTGGACGCAACAAGTCTTGAACAATCTTCACAGGCGAGAATGTAGAAACTGGAACCTCCACAAAGATGGTATTCCATTTTGCCATAGACCCATTCCACAAACCAGGAAGCTCCTGAGCACGCAAAGCACGTCCCTCACTAGATTTCTCAGAGATAAATCCAGTTGTTGGATCAACAAACTCTTTAAGGTCGAATTTGTTGCCTCTAGAATCTTTCACAGCGCAGATAAGATCCGCAGGATTGAAGTGCGTTGCAGATTTCATAAGGTGTGCATCCTCGGCAGAAATTTGGCTAGATTCAGCAATTTGAAGCGTCTCAAACCCTTCAGCATCCTTAACCCAATATGGACCTCCACCAGGCTCACCCTCATTGCGAACCATAGCGCAAACACGCATTGGGCGCTCCAAAATAGCCTTAAGAGTTGCAGAACCATAATCAGCAGGAAGTTTCACACAAAGTTTACTCTCGATAAATTCAGCGATAGCCTCCAACTCAGCTCCACCCACCTCAAGCGCTTTGATGCACTCGAATGCTTGGTTTTGAAGTTGTAGAAGCACTCCACCAAGCGCCTTTTTATAGGTTGTTGTATCGCCACGAAGAGCATCTGTTGTAACGTTATCGATATTTTTGATGAAGATAACATCTGCATCAATTGCGTTCAAATTCTCGATCAAAGCTCCGTGACCCGCTGGACGGAATAGAAGATCTCCTGCGTTAGTTCTGAAGAGTGTATTATCAGGATTCACCGCCACAGTGTCAGTTGCTGGACTCTGCTCCGAGAATGAGATATTATATTTTACACCAAACTTAGCCTCATGACGTGGAACAACACTCTCCAAAAGAGCTGCAAAGGCTGATTTATGCTCTGTAGAGACTGTGAAGTGAATATTGGCAACTCCACTGTTGCTTCCATAGATTGCAGCCTCCACAAGATGCTCCTCGATAGCTTTGCGGTTACCATCCTCGTAGCTGTGGAATGTCACAAGACCTTTTGGGAGAGATCCGTAATTTAGACCCTCGCCAATGATTGCGCTAACGATAGTTTTGTCGTCGGCACCCTCAGGAAGGATTGCTTTAAGTTCAGGCCAGAATGCGAACTTCTCGATATTTTCGATTAGCTTGTCGATTCCTGGAGTACGCTTGTCAGCTCCGACAAACTCGAAGAGCTCCTTGAACATACGTGTTGCAGCTCCCGAAGCAGGGACAAACTTCACAACTTTAAGTTCGTCAAGTTGACTTTGATAGTAGCTCTCAGCAGCTGCAAGTTCTACATCGCTAAGGCGAAGAATTCCGTCACCTACGGCAGCAGCACGTGAAACAGGTAGTGATGGGAAGCCTTGCTGGAAGTAGCTAATCTGTTGCTCGACACTCTGCGGGTCGATACCATGAGCCTTAATTTGCTCAAGATCTTGTGGTGTAAACATGGCAATTAATTTTTTATATTGGTTTGTTAAGTAGTGTAAAACAATTATTGCAATATTTTTAAAAGCACTCTTGGAGCGATATTTTTCACTATTAAATCTCAATATAGTAAAACTATATCTTCGATTCAATAGCAAAAAATCTCATATCCAATAGCACTCTTAAAAATACACCAATAATTATTTTACCCTACTTAGATATTCTATTTCCCAAAATTAATAAATTATTTTTAACTTTGTCCATTATGAAACAAGAATTTTACAATATATCTCTTTTTGATCGAAATAGTTTCAAGATTGAGCAGCGTGCAGCTAAGGTTATTGAGTTTGAAAACCAAGAGGATCTCTTCGAGATTTTTTCGAATGATCCACCTGCGGAGTGGTATGTACTCAGTGGCGGAAACAATGTGCTCTTTACGCAAGATTATACAGGTGTAATCATCACTCCTAAAGCAACATCAATCGAGATACTTAGTGATAACCGTGTCGAGTGTAAGGTGAGAGTTGCCGCAGGCGTGGAGTGGGATGACTTTGTGGAGTGGACAGTCGAAAATGAACTTTGGGGTGCCGAGAATCTTTCGCTCATTCCAGGTAAAGTCGGTGCAGCACCAGTTCAAAATATTGGAGCCTATGGCGTGGAGGCCAAGGATATTATTAGCGAGGTGGAGATGTTCTGCCCCTCGACACTCAATACTCTTAGATTGCAAGGTGAGCATTGCGACTTTGGTTATCGAGATAGTATCTTCAAACGCTCGCTGCAAGGTAAGGTTATAATCACCTCTGTGATATTCACCCTGAGCCATCTTCCCTCACCGAAGCTCGGTTATGGAGATGTTGTAAGCGAAGTTGCAGCACGTGGAGGGGTTACTCAACGCAATATTCGAGAGGCTATTTGTGATATTCGATCACGCAAACTTCCCGATACATCAGTGACGGGAAATGCAGGTAGCTTCTTCAAAAATCCAGTTATTGAGGCTTCGATAGCAGATGCTCTTAAGGCAAAATATCCAGATATGCCGCTTTATGGTGTTAAGGAGGATCCCGAAAAAGCGAAACTTGCAGCAGGGTGGCTTATCGACAAAGCTGGCTTCAAGGGTTATAGTGAGGGTAGAGTAGGTGTTCACCCAAATCAAGCCTTGGTGTTGATAAATCTTGGTGGTGCAACGGGAGCTGAAGTTATGGCACTCGCACACAAGATAGTTGCAAAAGTTAAAGATATGTTTGGTGTAGAAATATCACCTGAAGTAAATATTTTATAGTTATGACAAACCTTTTAGAGAGATTCCAAGAGTATATCGAGCAAAATAAGCTGGTTAAAGAGGATGATAAGATCCTTTTGACCGTCTCAGGAGGTGTGGATTCAATGGTTATGTTGAATCTTTTTGCTAAGTGTGGATACAATATTGGTGTGGCACACTGCAACTTCCAACTGCGTGGTGAGGAGAGTGATGAAGATGAAATTTTGGTGCAAAAGGTGGCCGACTCCTTGGGTGTGGTGCACTATAATCATCGCTTTTTAACCGCTCAGGAGGTGGAGCTCTCGGGAGACTCTATCGAGATGGTGGCTCGCAGACAACGTTACGAATGGTTCGATGCAATTTGTCGTGAGCATGGATATACGGCTATTGCCGTTGCACACCATATTGACGACTCGATCGAGACATTTTTTATAAATCTCTTCCGAGGTACAGGCCTCAAGGGGTTGACAGGAATCAAGGTGCAGCGAGGTAAAATTATTCGCCCAATGATCTTCGCTCAGCGCAAAGATATTTTGGAGTATGCTGCAAATAATAAAGTACCCTTTCGAGAGGACTCATCGAATCGTTCAACCAAACACTTGCGCAATAAGATCCGCTTGGGTTTAATTCCTCGTGTCAAAGAGATAAATCCAAAGTTTACATCGCTTATGCGTCAAAATATTAGCCGACTGACCGATGCGCAACTATTTATTAATAGCACAATCGCAAGAATCGGCGAGGAGGTTATAAGCTATGAGAATGGAATATATCAACTCGATAGAGATCGAATTGAAGCCTCCCTGCCTCAAAATTTTGTGATTTATGAACTTCTAAACTCCAATTTCGGATTTAAGGGCGATGTTGTTGACTCGCTTCTCGCCTCGCTCGATTGCGAGAGTTCGGGGTGTCGTTTTTACTCTAAGGAGTTTGTTGCATATACCAATCGGGGAATGATCTTGATTACCAAGATCCCCGAAGATGATCCATGCGAGATCATAGTTGAAGAGCATCTATTGCGTACCTATTGCGGAAACTCGATACTTTTTTATGAACATCTCGATATTGGAGCTCTCGAAACGCTGATGGCTCCCGAAAAAGTTGCGCTCCTCGATGCCGACAAGTTGAAATATCCACTTACTTTGCGTCGCTGGCGTGAGGGTGATTACTTCACCCCGCTGGGAATGAGCGGCCGCAAAAAAGTGAGCGACTTCCTTATCGACGCAAAGATCTCGCAACCCGAAAAGGAGCGACAATTTGTTCTGCTCTCGGAGGGAAAAATTGTTTGGGTGGTAGGTCGTCGAGTAAGCGAATTATTCAAAATTGATGACGAAAGCGAAAATATTTTACGAATCACAAAAGAGATACTATAGTGGCAAAATCGACCCTAAAATTCCGTGATAGCGTAGCCGAAGTTGCTCGCATCGGTTCGAGCGTCGAAGCTCGCAATTTCTCACCTATTTATCTATTAATGGGTGAGGAGAGCTACTTTATTGACCAATTGTGCGATCGTCTCGACGCTTCAATTCTGAGCGAAGCAGAGCGCTCATTTAACTCCGTGACCCTCTATGGTAAAGATTCCGAGGTGGGACAAGTGATAAACTGCTGTCGTCAAATGCCGATGATGGGAGAGCGTCAAGTGGTGATCCTCAAAGAGGCGCAACAGCTCCGCACAATCGAGAAACTCTCGCTCTACACCTCAAAGCCGAATCCCTCGACAATACTTATTATCTGTCACAAAGATAAATCTCTGGACAAGCGCTCACAACTATACAAACATTGTGCAGCCCAAGGAGTTGTCTTTGAATCTATCCGCCCACGAGATTACGAAATTGCACCATGGCTCTCGGAGTATATTGCATCGAGAGGGTGTCAAATCGACCATAAAGCGCTCTCGATGATTACCGAGAATCTCGGTACCGACCTCTCGAAGATCACAGGCGAGATAACTAAACTTCTGTTGTCGCTACCCGTCGGCACAACAAAAATCACCGATAGCGACGTAGAGCAAAATATCGGAATATCGAAAGAGTTCAATAACTTTGAGCTCTGCCGAGCTGTCTCGACACGCAACTTTGCACGAGCGCTGATGATTGCCGACCACTTCGCCCGCAACCCAAAAGATAACCCATTGTTGCTCACCGTGATGGCGCTTTTCAATGAGTTCAAACATCTCTTTGTCTACAACTATCTAATGTGGCTCACAAAGTTCCGCAATGCAGCCCCACCAACAGACAGCGACCTGATGTCGAAACTCAATATCCGCAATAGCTACGCCATTGGAGAGCTAAGACGTACTGCTCCATTATGGCCAAATAAACGAGTTTTCGCCATCCTTGGACTCCTGCGAGAGTACGACGCAAAGAGCAAAGGTATCAACACGGGTGGCGCAAGCGATGGAGAACTCCTGCGAGAACTCCTCTTAAAGATCTTCACCCATCCATAAGCGCTAAACCACTGAAAGTCAACCTTGCGGACTGACTCCGTCGGGCGGGGATAGCACCCCCGCTGGTGCATTCTCTTGCGTCTCGGGCTTGCCGAGATTATTGCAAAACGTAAGTTTTGCTCCATTTAAGAGATCGTTGATAGGTGGATGAAAATTTAAAGATGGCGTAGAGGGCTCTGAAAGGAGCATACTGAAGTATGTGACTGAAGAGGACTCTACGTTATCGTTGAATTTTCGCCGCCTTGCAACGATCTCTAAATCTCAATATCTCCTCGGCCTGATTACATATCCTCCAAAGACAAAGCCCGATACTCAACCTCATAGTCAGCATACTTTTTCACAATCTCAGTTGCCTTATTCTGAAGTTGTGAGATGCTAATTTTCGATTTATTACGCTTTACCTCGCAGATAACTAAACGACGCTGATAATCGTTAACAGCAACTATATCAATCTCATTCTCACCCTTACGATTCCAATAGCTCCCAATCGCTGAAAACTCTTTAGAATCAATCATCTTTGCTCTAAAATATTTCTCTAACACCATCCCGCTAAAAGTATCATAATCTCTAAGAACAATATCTCTAACATACTCCATATTACCAATCTCTACTGCACTTCGATATTTGTAAATAAATCGGAACCACAGATTTAAGAAATTATCCTCAATCAAATATTTATTAGATCGACTTCCCTCCTTTGCTCCAAATGGACGAATACGCTTGATGATACTATAATCTTTCTCTAATTTTTCGAGATAACCTCCAACGGTCATATCGAGCGTACTCTCAATATCTCCCCGCTCGGTCTTTGATGATGCTATTAACGATAGAATCGAGAAATAATTTGCATAATCTCTACCAAATTCATCAATCAAAACATCTCGTCCCTCATTTAAAAAATAGGAATTCTCTTTGAAGATATAGTTCAAAATTGCCTTTTTTGTAAATGCCTTATACCTCACAAGCTGCTCAATATACTTCGCCACACCACCCGTTGCCAAATAGAATGCTAAAAGATCCTCATTGCTATAATCAGGGTTATAATCACCGAGTATCTCCTTAATTGTCGCAATATTGAATGGTTTTAATGTAATCTTTGCAGTCGCTCGACCAAATAGAGGCTCCTTAGAGTGTTCAAAAATTTTGCGCATCATTGAATATATCGACCCACAAAGAACAAGGTTAATCCGACTTTGATCTTTCGAAGAGTCCCAAATATTTTGCATTTCCGAAAATATTGAGCTGTTAAGCAGTGCAAACTCCTGAAATTCATCAATTATAAGTGTGAAATTGCGACTCTCCGACAATTGCATTATAGCCTTAAAAAGCGAAGTAAAAGAGCTATAACTACCAAGCGAAATCCCTAATTTTTCGGAGACCTCAGCCGAAAACTCCTCACACAAAAGCACCTCATTTTTCTTAGCTACAAAAAAATATAGAACAGTAGTTTTTGTAAAAGCCTTTTTCAAAAGCGTAGTTTTACCCACACGTCTACGTCCCACCATCACGGTCATCTGCGACGACTCAGCCGAAAGAGTTTCAATTTCTTGAAGAGCTTCACACTCATTTTCCCTATTGTAAAATTTTAGATTCATGTTTTTATGTATTCAGCATTACAGTAACCCGTGTTACATTAATGCAAATATAAAGCATTTATATTATTCTTCCAAGAAACTCATTGAAAAAAGCCTTAATTTTATATCTTATTGCGAAAGACTATGTTATTTACAAGTTATTGAAATAGAGTTTTGTGTTTCAAAAATAATGTGTAACTTTGTCTATGTAGAAAATAATTAACGTCAATGCCTTCAGAGATAACCCTCAGTCAAACTGTACACACGCTCAATGGTGTTATATACCACCTTGAAGCGCATATAATGCTGCTCTCTGAGGCCTATCAACAAATATATCGTCGTCCGATAACGCTAGACACAGAAAAGATCATAGAGAGGATCAAAAAGGTGATAAAACGAAGTTATTACACCAACGGCACATCCATCTTTGTGACTCTTCAGCTCACGCAAGATGGCGAGGTAACAATCTCAAAGAGACAAAGATCACTCTATCATGGTTATGCTCTACGCAGTATATTTCCCAAGGCGGCTATCGTTGATTTTAATATTCCTCATATTTCGCTCTCGACCACCTTGCGTCAAGAGGTTATAGAGATGGCAAATCACACGGCACGCAATTATCATTCGTGTGAGGTTGCTCTGCGGGCTTCGGCCGACGAGGTGGATATGATTAATGGAGCGCAAGTTTTTGCCGTGACCACACAGGGTGATATTATAACATCAGCAAAATCCCACTCAGTAGAGCATAAAATAACAAAAGAGATAATCAAAAAGATGGATATTGCGCTCGAAGAACGCCCCCTAAAGATCAAAGAGATCACAAAATTAGAGGAGCTTTTCTACGTAGATCACTGCGGCCTAACAGCAATAAAATCATGCTCCGAACGAGCCTTTATGACAATTATTTCAAATAAAATAGCTGCGGAGTTATCCAAGATAACCAACAACAAAGGTTAGCAATAATTAAAGGGGAATTATTAGAACTCCCCTTAAACTATAAAACCCGAGCATAAAGATCATACTCCTCAGCTCCGACGATCTCGACACTATAAAATTCACCTTCACGGAGGTCAATATCCTCACAAGGAATCAAGATTTCGCAATCCACATCGGCTGAATCATACTCTGATCTTGCAACGTAATAATCTCCTTGCAGCGAATCAACAATAACCCGTAAGGTTTGCCCCACACGAGCCTCATTATTCTCCAGTGAGATCTGATTTTGAAGCATCATAATACGCTCTACACGCTCCTCTTTAACCTCCGCAGGAACATCATCTTCAAGATGATCTGCCGAATATGTCCCCTCCTCAGGTGAGTAAGGAAACACCCCTAATCTCTCGAAGCGGACATCTCGAACAAACTGCAATAGCTCCTCGAAATCCTCCTCACTCTCACCTGGATAACCCACAAGCATCGTCGTGCGAAGCACCAAATCGGGAATTGCACTGCGCAATTTCTCCACCAAGGCGTAGGCCTCAGCTTTTGTATGTCGACGCTTCATTGAGCGAAGCATATTGTCAGAAATATGTTGAAAAGGAATATCGAGATAGTTGCAAATCTTCTTCTCACGAGCCATAACCTCGATAACATCCTCAGGAAATCCAGTCGGATAGGCATAATGCAATCGGATCCACTCGATCTTCTCAATCTTGCAGAGCTCAGTGAGAAGCTCAGCTAAACGACGCTTTCCATAAATATCGACTCCATAATATGTTGTATCTTGAGCAATAACAACCAATTCTCGCACACCTTTTTCCGCCAAAGAGCGAGCCTCTGTAAGCAACTCCTCTATAGGCACCGAAATATGTCGACCTCGAATAAGAGGAATTGCGCAATATCCGCATTTCCAATCGCATCCCTCCGAGATTTTCAAGAAGGCGTAATGCTCTGGTGTGGTTATAACTCGCTCGGTTTCAAGCTCTTTACGGTGCTCTCCTCCAAGTCTTTCAATTACCGATTGCCAATCCTTAACTCCGAAATATTCATCCACCTCTGGAATCTCGTTGCGCAGATCATCTGCATATCTTTCAGAGAGACACCCAACAACGTAAAGTTCTTGGATCAATCCCTCCTCCTTGGCCTCCGAGGCTTGAAGAATCATATCTATAGACTCCTCCTTAGCATCCCCGATAAAGCCGCAAGTATTTATAATAACAACCTCAGCATCAAGTGCATCGCTGTCGAACTCCACATCATATCCCGCAGCCTCAGCTTGCGCCATAAGATGTTCGGAATCAACAACATTCTTTGAACAACCGAGGGTAATAAAATTAATTTTTCTCATCTCCAAAAAGTGCATTAACAAACTCCTCACTTTTGAACATCATAAGCTGATCGACACCCTCGCCGACACCGATATAACGCACAGGAATATTCAATTGATCGCTAATTCCGATCACGACACCACCTTTGGCTGTACCATCTAATTTAGTGACAGTGAGTGAAGTAACCTGTGTTGCTTGCGAAAACTGCTTAGCCTGCTCAAAAGCATTTTGACCCGTTGACCCATCGAGCACCAACATCACCTCATGCGGAGCGTCGGGGATCACCTTAGCCATCACATTGCGGATTTTGGTAAGCTCATTCATCAAGCCAATTTTATTGTGTAGACGGCCTGCGGTATCAATAAGAACCACATCGGCACCATTCGCCACAGCCGATTTCAAAGTATCGTAAGCCACCGAAGCGGGATCTGAGCCCATATCTTGACGCACCATAGTTGCTCCAGCACGCTCCGCCCATACGGCAAGTTGCTCGATAGCGGCAGCACGGAAAGTATCGGCAGCACCGATATAGACCTTACGTCCCGCAGCAGTAAGTTTCGAGGCGAGTTTACCAATTGTTGTTGTTTTACCAGCGCCATTCACTCCAACGACCATCATAACGTATGGCACGCCAGTTTTCACCTCGATACCGAAATCTTGTTTCGACGAGGAAGCCTCCTCTAATAGCTTGGCAACTTCATTGCGGAGTATTCCCTGCAACTCGCTAGTTCCAAGATATTTATCTTTTGCCACTCTCTCTTCGATATTACGAATGATTTTCAGAGTTGTGTCGACACCCACGTCGGATGTTATCAACACCTCTTCGAGCTCATCGAGCACATCATCGTCAACTGTAGTTCGACCAGCTATGGCACGACTAAGTTTCGAGAAGATACCTGTTTTGGTACGTTCAAGTCCTTCGTTGAGCTCTTGTTGTTTAGGCTCTTCGATCTCGGCTACAGTAACTTGACTCTCGGTAGGTTCACTTGCAGCCTTCTTTTTAAAAAGGTCAAAAAATCCCATATCTATTGCAATAAATTTATTTTGACAAAGATAGCGATAATATTTTTCTAAATATATTATGATAAGCTCTATTTTCATCATTTTTTTATTTTGACAATAATATCATGAATAAATTACAATGTATGAGAGTGTATTTAGGTGAATTCTAAATTTTTAACATTAAAAATCTACATCAAAAATTTGCATCTTATCTAAATTGTATATACATTTGTATTCATATGCAGAGTAGCATTTTATTTTTTTTCTAAATCTCAAATATGTAAAATTATGGAAAAGTTATTAGATTCTTTATTGTATGGAATTACAGCAGTTACAGTGATTCTTTTCTTTGCAGGTGGCAGTGATCTATCGCTATTGATTTCTGTGATAGTTATGTCATTGTTGGCAATTGTCTCTATTATTATAGCTGGCGGTTCTAAATCTTGGGGTAAACTAGCTATATCATCAGCTGTTGCTGTAATTTATTATATTGTTGCCGACGATGCTGCCTTATTTAATGTATTGTTTATATTTAGTATTCTTACATATATTTTGTCACTTTATGCAAAGAGTGGTAAATTAAGAAAACCTTTTAGGTGCTTACAATAATTTTTTACCCTGCTTAGGTTTTATTTGATTGGTATTCAAGAATATGGGGCTACATTTAAAATGCAGCCCCATAATTTTTTTATTTTTTTTCGAGTTATTGCTTGCGCAAGAAACATTCGATTGTGTTCTCCATCAAACAACAAATTGTCATTGGTCCCACGCCACCAGGAACGGGAGTTATAACAGATGCTTTAGGCTCGATAGCTGCAAAATCGACATCTCCACAGAGCTTATTTGTCTCAGGGTCACGGTTTACTCCGACATCAATTACAACTGTACCGTCCGAAACCATATCGGCTGTGACGAACTTCGCACGTCCGATAGCCACTACCAATATCTCCGCCTTGCGAGTCACCTCAGCGAGGTTTTTCGTGCGACTGTGAGCGATTGTGACTGTTGCATTTTCATCGGTGAGGAGTTTGGCAACTGGTAGGCCGACGATATTGCTGCGACCTATAACAACTGCATTTTTTCCGCTGATCTCAACGCCTGCAACCTTCATCATCTTGATAATTCCCTTTGGGGTACATGGTAAAGTACACTCCTGCTTTGTCCACAAAGCTGCAACATTGAGAGGGTGGAAACCATCAACATCTTTGCCTTTGTCGATTGCGGCAATTACCTTATCTGAGTCGATGTGCTTAGGTAGAGGGAGTTGCACAAGAACGCCATCTACAGAGTCATCTTGATTCAGATTGTCGATAATTGTTAATAACTCCGCCTCCGAGATATTCTCATCGTGACGAATAGTTGTATTTTTAATTCCCACCTCTTCCGATGCTTTGGCCTTGCCACGCACGTAAGAGACGCTTCCTGGATCTTCACCTACGAGAATTACCACCAAATGAGGCACTCGGCCATATTTTGCTGGGAACTCTTTCACTTGGTCGGCCATCTCCACTTTGAGCGATGCCGCCAACTCTTTTCCGCTTATAATCATATTTTTTCTTATTTTATATTTTCGTTAATATCAAAGAGGTCAAGACTCTCTTTGTACTTCATATACATTTTGTAACTTTTGTTAACATTATCAACAATCTCTTTCTGTTTCTGTATTGAGACATACGGTATTGAAATTGTACATAGGTCATCAAATCTTAAAGATTGTCTTACCGAGCCAAACGATCTATCCCTTATATTTTGAATACCCTCCTTACTCTTTAAACATAAGTAGACATATTCTGGTAAAAATCTTTGGTCAATAACTTTAAAGGTAACATACATTTTACTAACAGCCAAGATCTTTTTTGTAAGATTAATACTCAAAGATCCTGTGTTTGCTCTCGATGGATTATATGCAATTGATTTATGATTCACAACCTTATAATCTTCATTAGTCTCGGATGTCACTGACATAAATGAGTCTCCCCAATACTCCTCTCCGCTTAAGATTCCATAAAAATTGTGTTTCGTAACAGTTGCCGTTTCGTGTTGGTCGATATTCTTAATTCTCTCCTCTTCCAAAATATCTCTTAACAAAACATAGTTATCAGGCACCTCACTGAAGTACTTGAACCATATAAACGAGAACTTTTTATTCTTTGCAATCTTGCTAACTTCAATCTCTCGGGTGGCAAACGTATTATCAAATAGATATTCATCTAAATCGTTTATCTTATTCGATATTTTTCTTCGTCTCTGCGTTAGAGTAAATCCATCATTTTTAATGATTGTGTATAGAATCTTTTTAACAGGCTCGTTATTGAATCCTTGCAGAACCAATACCGACGCTTTAGCCTCTGTATATGGCAAGAATACTCCTGATGGCAGGGATATAATCTGCTTGAGGAGGTTATTATCAATCAAAAACTTTCTTAAATTCTTTAATTCATCATTATTCAATATAGACTCTGGAACTATTATATATGCTCTTGAGGTTGGCTTTTTACTCAGTGAATTTACAATATGTTCAATAGATTGCGAATTACCATTGTCACTCAATAGCGAGTATAGCTCTTTTGCAGTACCCTCTAAGTTGAATGGAATATTAGTTATAACAATATCAAATTTCTCCTTTACGGGGTTAAGCAAAGTATCTTGTTGTTGGATATTACTATGCCCATCACCCGTTAGAATCATATTCATCTTTGCAATCCTGGCATTCGATGAAATCTCACTTCCAAAGACTGTATTCTCCTTAATATCCTTTAATACGGATTCCGTCAAAAAGTTATTTCTTACGAGATTATCCTTGATATGGTTAAAAGAGGAGATTAAAATTCCTCCAGTTCCGCAAAATGGATCGTAAACTCTCTCTCCATATTGTGGATTAGCCAATTTTACCAAGAAATTAACAATATGTCTTGGTGTGAAGTATTCACCCAAATCATTATTCGACGAGTTATATTGTTGAATAAAATATTCGAAAGCGTCACCCTTAATATCAGTCTTGATTCCGCTTAAGTTAAGTTTATCCAACTTGTCGATAATGTGCTTTAATGCCGCAGTATCCTTTATAATAAGTTTGGTGAATAGTGTTTTTTCTCCTTTGTTGTTGAAAATCTTCTCCAACGTTGGTATAACAATATCGTTGATGTAGCTCAAAAGCTCGTCACCCGACTTATTTCTGTAGGCCTCCCATCGTATATATTCAAGCACAGAGATTAAAACAGCATCATTATTTTCTGAGATCAACTTAAGGAACAGAAGATTTGAAAATTCAAAGAATCTCTCCATTCCTTTGATGATACCAGCTTTTCTGAGTTTCTGATTTGTGAATGCAAAAACTGCTATCAGATCCTCTTTTGAATTTATCGCTACGCTACTGTTTATGTAGTTGTTAGTGTTCTGATTTATATATCTTTTATAGAAATCTATATCGCTGATTGTATCTATCGAGATACCATCTTCGAATAGCTCCTCTTGGTTATCAACCCAATAGTTTTTGGTTTGTATTCCGTCGAATAAGATAACTATTTTAGAACCCAATAGTTTAGCATAATTTAGCGCTTGCTCCTTGGTTTTCGCCAAATTCATATTTGGCTTCTTCGTCTCTATTATAATCTCTGGTGAGATTGATTGACTATCCAAATAGAGGCAAAAATCGGGTTTTGCACCATTTAGTTTCTGCTTATCTTCAGCGGTTTTTGGCCTTTGATGATAAACATTTCTGAGAGGGTTATTTAATTCAATAACCCACCCATTTTTAACTAATAGCTGCTCTACTAGATTTTCAATATCTCGCTCTATAATCATTTATGCTAATTTTATCTTTTTTCTAAATCTATTTTATTGCCCAGTGTCCGATGTCAGTGCGGTGGAAGAGGGCATCGCAATCAATTTTTGATACCTGCTCCAAGGCATTTTTTTGTGCTTCGGCTAGGTCTGCGCCTTTGCCGACTACTAACAATACTCTGCCACCTGCTGTTACGATTTTGTCATCTTTGAGTGCTGTTCCCATGTGGTAGGCTGATTCTACTGACTCTAGTCCGCCAATTTCGAAACCTGAGGGGTATGATCCTGGGTAACCTTTTGAGGCTAGGACGATACCTAGGGTTGCGAAGTCGTGCCACTCGATTGAGGCTGGTGTGCTGTCGGCAATAGCTGAGAAAACATCGTAGATGTCGCTCTTCATGCGTGGGAGGACAACTTCGGTCTCGGGATCTCCGAAGCGAGCGTTGAACTCGATTACTTTGATTCCTGAAGTGGTTTTTATCAAGCCTCCGTAGAGCACTCCGCTGAATGGGTAACCCTCCTCGGCCATTGCTGCGGCTGTTGGGAGCATTACATTTTCGAGGGTGTAGGCTTCATCTTCGGCGGTGATAAATGGAACGGGGGAGTAGGCTCCCATGCCGCCTGTGTTCGGGCCTTTATCGCCATCGAAAGCACGTTTGTGATCTTGGGCGATAGCCATTGGGTATACGTTTGTTCCATCTACGAAGCACATAAATGAGAATTCAGGGCCTTCGAGGAACTCTTCGATGACAACCTTACCCTCACCAAATTTTGCATTGAGGAGCATATCTTTTAAAGCCTCTTCTGCCTCTTCGAGGGTTGTTGGGATTACAACGCCTTTACCTGCCGCAAGTCCATCATATTTGAGTACTGTGGGTAGGCTTCCAGAGCGTACGTATTCCATTGCAGCATCGAAATCGGTGAAGGTTTCGAATGAGGCTGTTGGGATTGAGTGGCGCTTCATAAGTTCTTTGGCGAACTCTTTGCTTGACTCGATTTGAGCGGCAGCCTTTGTTGGGCCAAATATGCGTCGGCCATCGGCTTTGAACACATCGACAACACCTGCTGCGAGGGCTACTTCGGGACCTACGACAGTGAGGTTAATATCGTGTATTTCGGCAAACTCACGTAGGCGTTC
The DNA here is from genome assembly GCA_044433665.1 of Rikenellaceae bacterium. Lineage (GTDB taxonomy): Bacteria > Bacteroidota > Bacteroidia > Bacteroidales > Rikenellaceae > Alistipes. Next base: position 55,248 of record JAWXTJ010000003.1, on the reverse strand, counting down.
TACCTCGGTCTCTTTGATTGCTACACATTCGGCCTGTGAGGCTATACCAGCGTTTCCTGGTGCGCAGTAGATCTTTGAGACTTGAGTTGAGCGACTTAGTGCGTCGACTATTGCATGGCAGCGGCCTCCGCCACCTATTACTAGTACTTTCATCTTTTGTAGTTATTAATTTCGTTAGGGTAAAATCCTTGATTTGAGGTGTTTCAAAAATGAAAAAGAGAGAAGAAACAACAAAAAATCAAGGAATTCAAAGATTTCAAGGAATTCAAGGAATCAGAAAAACCAAGGGAGGAAAGCGGAAACCAGCCCCCTCCCCGATCTGGGGTAAAATCATTTAGGGTTATGAGTTTTGGGGCTTCGTGAGCATTTTCAACCGCAGCGCACTTTCTGTGCGTGAGGATTGAAAAGCGGAGGGAAGTGCCGAAAATCGTGATCCTAAATGGTTTTACTAACCGTTAGTGTTTGAAATGACGCATGTTTGTAAAGACCATTGCGATCTGGTGCTCATTAGCCTTCTTGATAGAATCCTCATCACGCACACTGCCACCAGGTTGCACAATCGCATTCACACCATACTCAGCGGCTAGCGTCACACAATCATCAAATGGGAAGAAACCATCCGAAGCAAGGGTAATCCCCTCTGTTGCACCTTTTGCCTTAGCCTGATTTAGTGCAATCTCAGCCGAACCAATACGGTTCATCTGACCTGCTCCTACACCTAATGTCTGACCACCCTTTACTGCAACTATTGCATTCGATTTAACATGCTTCACAACTCTCCATCCGAACTCCATATCTGAGAGTTGACTCTCTGCTGGCTTCACCTCAGTTACAGCCATATCGAGTTTAATATCAACTGTCTCCGTGTCAAGATCTTGAACTAGAAGTCCACCGTTAACACTTACATATTGTTGTGGCTTAGCCTCTGCTGTGCTCATATCCACCTGCAAAAGGCGTAGGTTTTTCTTTGTGCAAAGAACCTCTAGTGCCTCTGGTGTAAATGCTGGAGCCATGATAATCTCTAAGAAAATTGGCTTCATTAACTCCGCTACCTCAGCTGTTACAGTCTGGTTTGTAGCTACGATACCTCCAAAGATACTCACCGTGTCAGCCTCATAAGCCTTTGTCCATGCCTCGACAACATCTGCTCCCGTTGCTGCTCCGCAAGGGTTCATATGCTTAAGACCCACACAGAATGGCTCGCTGAACTCACGAACGATGGCTAGCGCTGCATTTGCATCTTGAATATTATTGTATGAAAGCTCTTTGCCATTTAGCTGCTTCGCTGAAGCCAATGAGTATGATGTTGCTGTCGGTGCTGCGAAGAACTTAGCCTCTTGGTGTGGGTTCTCGCCATAGCGAAGTGACTGCTTAAGGTCGAACTCTAAGAATAACTTCTCATTGAGACCTGCATTTTTACGCATAAATGTTGAGATCATCATATCATATTCAGCTGTGTGCGTATAAGCCTTTGCCGATAGCTCGAAACGAGTTTTAAGCTCGGTGTTACCTGTAGCTTTGATTTCGCTTACAATCTGAGCATAGTCTGCTGGGTCACACACGACGGTTACATCATTGAAATTTTTCGCTGCACTGCGAAGCATTGATGGGCCTCCGATGTCGATATTCTCGATTGCGTCGGCAAGCTCAACATTTGGTTTCGAGATCGCCTCACGGAATGGGTAAAGGTTTACACACACCAAGTCGATAAACTCGATATTATTCTCACGAAGCGCCTCCAAGTGGCTCTCATCGTCACGACGTGCAAGCAATCCACCGTGAACATTTGGGTGAAGTGTCTTTACACGACCGTCACAAATTTCTGGGAATCCTGTAACATCGCTGATGTTAATTACCTCTACTCCACTCTCTGCGAGTAGTTTCATTGTGCCACCTGTTGCGATAATCTCCCAACCTTGTGCCACTAGCTCACGAGCGAAATCCACTAGACCGCTCTTGTCGCTTACGCTAAATAATGCTCTTTTCATATTAGTTTTTATAATCTATTTTCCTCGTCCAATATTCGTCTCACACACTCTATATATAAAGGATGCTCGGCCGCATGCACCAACTCTTCGAGCTCCTCGACTTTGTCGCCCTCATATCGAAAGGCCACCTGGTCGATGATGCCTCCACCGTCGAGCTCCTCATTTACATAATGTATGGTCACTCCAAAGAGTTTCACTCCATACTCCAAGGCCTGCTCGATTGCACGTGCCCCCTTGAAAGCGGGTAGCAACGACGGATGCACATTTATAATCCGCCCCTTAAAGGCCTCCAACAGTGTCGTGCCGACAATGCGCATATACCCCGCAAGGCAGAGAAGCGAGACACCCTCGGACAACAGTCGCTCGACGATGACCGCCTCATAATCGCTCTTCGAGGCAAAATCTTTGGGCGAAAGCACTAAGGCTGTAATACCTAAACGCTCGGCACGAGAAACAACTCCTGCCGAGGGTTTATCACAGACCATTACAGCAACTTCGGCCGCAATACGTCCATCGAAACAAGCCGTAGCCAAGGCCTCGAAATTGGAGCCATTGCCACTGGCGAAAATTGCTATACGTTTCATGCTTCCATCCGTTTTTTTGTGTGAATTAAGATTATCAAAAATCTTAATTCACACTTTTATAATTCAAATTAGATAATCTCTACTGCTCCCGCTTTGTCGGTAATTCGACCAATAACGGTTGCTGTTTCACCAGCCTCAGTAAGAATCTCAATTGCTTTGGCTGCCTCAGACTCATCGAGAGCGATAACCATACCTACACCCATATTGAAGATGTTGAACATCTCACGGTGAGCTACGCCACCCTCACGCTCCAAGAAGCGGAAAACAGGAAGAATCTCCCAGCTACCCTCCTTGATCTCGATACCCATATCATCTTTTAATATACGTGGGATATTCTCGTCGAAGCCTCCACCAGTGATGTGGCTGATACCATGAACATCACACCCCTTGACAACTGCCAAAACTGGCTTGATGTAAATTTTTGTTGGGGTCAAAAGAACCTCTCCCAATGGCTTATCACCCAACTCAGGGTATACCTTGTGAAGATCGCTACCGCTATCGGCTACAATCTTACGCACAAGCGAGAAACCATTAGAGTGAACGCCACTCGATGCAACACCGATAAGCACGTCACCAACTTTAACTTTTGAGCCGTCGATAAGCTCCGATTTCTCGACAACACCACAGGTGAAACCTGCAATATCATACTCGCCATCGGTATACATTCCAGGCATCTCGGCAGTCTCACCACCGATAAGAGCGCAACCCGATTGGCGGCAACCCTCAGCAACACCTGCAACGATTGATTCAATTTTAGCTGGTTCGTTGTGACCCACAGCTACATAGTCCAAAAAGTAGAGAGGTTCGGCACCTTGCGCCAATACGTCATTCACGCACATTGCAACTGCGTCAACACCGATTGTATCGTGCTTATCCATCTCAAAGGCTAGCTTAAGTTTCGTACCTACGCCATCTGTACCACTTACCAAAACTGGCTCCTTCACACCGAGTGCCGAGAGGTCAAACATACCTCCGAAGGCTCCAATGTTACCCATAACGCCTAGACGTGAGGTAGATGCCACATGTTTTTTGATGCGTGCCACAACTTCGTAACCTGCTTCGAGGTTTACACCTGCCTTTTCATAACTCTCTGCCATAACTTTTTCTATCTTTTCTTTATATTAATACCATTTTTCTTATCCGCACCGTAAAGGTCTGTTGGATAACGTCCCGTGAAACATGCCGTACATAGCTCCTTGCGATCTCCCGCCTTGAAGAGTTGCTCAGGATCTAAAAAGACCAATGAGTCAGCCTCTAAATACTCCGTTGCTTGAGCGACATCCATACGATACGACAATAAATTGCCCTGCTCCGAAGTATCAACACCATAGAAACAAGGGTTACGATACTCGGGACTTGCAATACGCACATGCACCTCAGTGGCTCCCGCCTCCTTGAGCATCTTCACGATTCTCTTCGAGGTTGTTCCACGAACGATTGAATCATCCAAGAGCGCAACACGTTTACCCTCGACAATACCTCTTACGGCCGAAAGTTTCATCCTCACGCCCTTCTCACGAAGTGCTTGTGAGGGTTGAATAAAGGTGCGTCCGATATACTTATTCTTGATAAGACCCATTTCATAAGGTTTACCACTCGCTTCGGCATATCCCATTGCTGCACTAAGGCTCGAATCGGGTACACCCACAACTATATCGCACTCACATGGAGCTTGTTCCCAAAGCAATTTACCTGTTTTCTTGCGGAATTTATGCACGTTGCACCCCTCAATATCTGAATCGGGACGAGCGAAGTATATATACTCCATAGCGCACATATTATAGTGACGATATTGCGAATAGAGCGTCGAGCGGAGTCCATGATGGTCGATCGAAACGATCTCACCAGGCTCAACATCTCGAATATACTCTGCACCGACAACATCCAATCCGCACGTTTCGCTACTGACAACATATCCGTCACCGAGCTTACCGATCGAAAGCGGACGCAAACCATACTTATCACGACACGCATAGATTCGATTCTCGGTCATAATCAAGAATGCAAAGGCACCCTCGATCATATTCAACGCCTCGACAATCGCCTCAATACGGTTCACAGTTCCCTTATCCTTTTTGATAAGGTGAGCCAAAACTTCACTATCGGAGCTCGATTGAAATAGACTACCCTTATTCTCCAGGAATCGACGCAACTCATCCGAGTTGACGAGGTTTCCATTATGAGCCATCGCAAAGTCTCCATTGGTGTGGCGGAAGTAAAATGGTTGGATATTCTCCACCGAATTACCTCCCGAGGTTGAGTAGCGCACATGTCCAATCGACATCGAACCTGGTAGCTTCTCTAATTTAGCCTCCGAGAATACCTCCGACACAAGACCCTCACCACGAACTCGACCAAAGCCTTTCACGCTGTCGACCGCTACAATACCGCAGCTCTCTTGACCACGGTGTTGCAGGGTGTGAAGTCCATAATAGGTGAGCGACGCAGCATCGGGAACACCCCACACTCCAAATACACCACACTCCTCATGGATCTCACGATCGCTAACTTGAGGCATCATATTACTCCTCTAGTTTTTGAAGACGAGCCAAGATCTCCTCGTAAGCCTCAATAACCTTACCTAGGTCACGACGGAAACGATCCTTATCCAACTTCTCGTTTGTTGACATATCCCATAGACGGCAAGTATCTGGTGATACCTCATCAGCTAGGATAATCTCACCTGAAGATGTTCTACCGAACTCAATTTTGAAGTCGATAAGTGTGATGTTCATCTTTGCGAACATATCTGTAAGAGCGTTATTGATCTTCTCGGTTACATCGTAGATATACTCCAACTCCTCATATGTAACAGCTCCAAGAGCTACTGCATGGTGGTCGTTGATAAGTGGATCACCCAACTCATCGTTTTTGTAACAAATATCATAGATTGTGTTGGCAGGCTTTGTACCCTCCTCCATTCCGAGGCGTTGAGCCATCGAACCAGCGATGATATTGCGTACGATAACCTCGATTGGAATAATCTCCACACGACGGCACAATTGGTCACGGTCGTTCAAAGTCTCGATATAGTGACTCTTGATTCCCGCTTTGTGCAGCTGCTCGAAGATAATTGTTGAGATTGCATTGTTCAACTCACCTTTGTGGTCGATTGTCGCTTTCTTAATATTATTGAATGCCGTAGCAGCATCTTTATAGTGAATGATGATTAGATCTTTGTCATCTGTCAAAAAAACTTGCTTTGCTTTGCCCTCGTAGAGCATTTCTCCTTGTTTCATAATAGTCTGTAATTATTTTAATTTTGTTTTTACTTTTTTCGGAAATAGTTTACTGCATTCTCAAATATTGGTTGGCTCTTTTCACCCTCAATATTCTTAAATAGATTCTCTTCGTAACGCTCCGTGTGACCCATTTTTCCTAAAATACGGCCATCTTTCGAGATGATTCCCTCGATTGCGTAAGAAGATCCATTTGGATTATATGGAGCCTCAGCTGTAACCTCACCATTGAGGTCAACATATTGGAATGCAACTTGGCCCGCTGCAAATAGCTCCTCGGCAAGCTCCTCGCTCACAACAAATTTACCCTCACCGTGACTCACAGCAATTGCGTGACACTCACCTACGGTGAACGACGAAAGCCATGGAGACGAAATGGTCGACACACGTGTCGAGACAATTTGCGAAATGTGACGATTAACATCATTGCGGAATAGAGTTGGCGAAGCCTCTGTCACCTGACCCAAACGACCATAAGGCAATAGACCCGATTTCACCAATGCTTGGAATCCGTTACAGATACCCAAGATCAAACCCTCACGCTCGATAAGACGGTGAACGGCAGCCGTTACATCACGATTATTAAGTACCGTAGCGATAAACTTACCGCTTCCATCAGGCTCATCACCAGCCGAGAAACCACCACTCAACATAAAGATGTGAGCCTTGTCGATCATCTCAACCATAGTCTCAATCGAGGCTAAAGTATCTTCGCTTGTAAGGTTACAGAATACCGAAGTGAGAACCTCAGCACCCGCCTTACGGAATGCTTTCGCAGTATCATAATCACAGTTTGTACCTGGGAAAATTGGAATGTAAACAATTGGTTTCTCCACAGCGTCAAACGAATATGTCACCTTGCGAGGCTCACTACCTATCACCTTTGCAGTCGCTTTATTCTCACCCTTATCAGGATATATCGAAGCGAAACGCTCAGCATTGCATCGACGAAGCTCCTCTAAGGTGAACTCCTCAGAGTTGATTGTAAGCGATTTCTCAGCTATAGTCACACCCAGAGTCTCAGCAAAATCACTCTCAATTGGAGCAGAAGCCTCAACGACAATCGAACCATAAGCGTAATTGAATAGCTCCTCTTCACAAAGCTCGATCTTCGCACCAATCTCATTACCGAAACTCATCTTAGCGACAGCCTCAGCCACACCACCAAAACCAACAGCATAGGCCGAAACCACTCTACCGCTCTCGATAAGAGCTGAAGTTTGTGTAAAGAGCTCTTTGAGTTGCTCCGTATCTGGCATGCCATTCTCCAAAGGTGTGTGACGCATAATATATAGGTGATTACCCGCCGCTTTAAACTCCGTTGAGATAATCTTGCGAGCATCAACCGTTGTGATACCGAATGCCATTAGCATAGGTGGCACATTAATATCTTGGAATGTTCCACTCATTGAGTCCTTACCTCCAATTGATGGAAGCGACAACTCCAACTGCATCTTCAAAGCACCCAAAAGCGAAGCGAGAGGCTTACCCCAAGATTTCTCATCGGTCATACGCTCAAAATACTCTTGATACGAGAAACGCATAGAGTCAAAACGAGCACCCGCCGCAGTAACCTTTGCACACGCCTCAACAACAGCGTAAGCAGCACCATGATATGGAGACCATGAAGAGATAAATGGATTGTAACCGTGCGCCATAATCGAAGCGGTATTGGTAAATCCATCTGTCGGAAGTTTCTGAACTGAAACCTGCGTCTCAGAGTTCTGTGTGCGACCACCAAATGGCATCAACACAGTTGAAGCTCCGATTGTCGAGTCGAACATCTCGACCAAACCACGTTGCGAGGTGACATTATCATCCTCCAAGTTATTGATAACTCTCTCACGAAGCGTTGCTCCAGCAACCGTGCGAGAGAATGGATTACGCTCATCGACCGCCGCAATTTTTGCAGCAGCATAATGCTTAGCACCTGCCGAGTCGATAAAATCACGTTTCAAATCTACAACCAACTCCTCACCATAGAACATTCTCATGCGTTTCAGGTCGGTAACATCAGCAATATGCACCACCTCCAAATTCTCTTGGCGGCAATACTCCATAAATTGCTCCTTATCCTTAGCCTCAACGACAACCGACATACGCTCTTGCGACTCGCTAATTGCGATTTCAGTTGTATTAAGTCCACTATATTTTGTCTTAACTCGATCAAGATAAATATCCAAACCATCGGTAAGCTCACCGATAGCCACACTCACACCTCCTGCACCAAAGTCATTCGATTTCTTAACCAAACGAGTAACCTCCGCACGACGGAAAAGACGTGAAATCTTACGCTCCTCAGGAGCATTTCCCTTTTGCACCTCACTGCTGCAAGTCTCCAAAGACTCGATATTATGCTCCTTAGATGATCCCGTTGCACCACCTACACCGTCACGACCTGTACGGCCACCAAACATAAGAACAATATCTCCAGCCTCGGGACGATCACGACGCACGCTATCGGCCTTAACAGCTCCAACAACTGCTCCAACCTCCAAGCGCTTAGCGACATAGTTAGGGTGGTAGATCTCACGCAGGTGAGTTGTTGCCAAACCGATCTGATTTCCATAGCTCGAATATCCAGCAGCTGCCTTGTGGCTAATGATACGCTGAGGAAGTTTTCCCTCCATCGTCTCACTCACTGGAGCGTAGATATTTCCAGCTCCCGTAACACGCATCGCTTGATATACGTAACTACGACCCGACAATGGGTCACGAATAGCGCCTCCCAAACATGTTGAAGCACCTCCGAAAGGCTCGATCTCTGTTGGGTGGTTGTGAGTCTCATTCTTGAATTGAAGCAACCACTTCTCCTCAGCTCCATCAACATCAACATTAACGAAGATCGAACAAGCGTTATTCTCCTCGCTCACCTCCATATCATCTAAAAGACCCTTGTGACGCAGGTAACGAGCTCCAATTGTCGCTAAGTCCATCAAACAAATATCTTTATGCTCACGACCCATCTCACGACGGATATTCAAATATGCCTCAATCGAAGAGTCAATATCACTCTTTAGGAATGACTCCTCAACCTCGATTCCCTCCAACTCCGAAGTAAATGTTGTGTGACGGCAGTGGTCACTCCAATAAGTATCCAAAATTCGAAGCTCCGTAGAGTGTGGATCACGACCCTCGGCTGTGAAATACTCACGTACAACACGCAAATCATCGGCATTCATCGCCAAGCCCATCTGCTTGCAATATGGTGCCAACTCCTCCTCTTTAAGCTCACGGAATCCCTCCAACACTGTCGCTGGGATAACCTCCGCCTGCTCCAAATCACTGAGTTGCGAAAGATCCTTTTCACGAGACTCCACAGCATTGATCGAGTAGCGTTTAATACGCTCCATATCCTCGTCGCTCACGCTATCATCTACCAAAATAATGCGTGACGATTTGATACGCACGTCAGCCGTTGGCTCCAAAAGTTTAACACAGTCGACTGCCGAGGCTGCACGCTGATCGAATTGTCCAGGTAGAAACTCGATAGGGAGTAGTTTCATCCCCTCACTCTGCAAGGTGTCGGTCACCGTATCGGTCACCGTCTCACCAAAGACTCCATAGCGGCTACGCTCAACCAAATCGGCCGAGAATCCAAAAAGATCATAGGCGCATACATGACGTAGACTCTTAATTGATATATTGAGATTGGCCTCCAACTCATGACGCAGACTCTCCGCCTCGACACAAAATTGTGACTTCTTCTCAACAAAAATGCGATAATTACTCATCTATTTATTATTATATTTTGTTCTTTTATTCTTAACTATTTATTCAACAAAGCATCCTTGCCATCTCTGGCGATACTCCTCTTCGCTCAATCCAACGTAGGTGATATGTCCCATCTTGCGCTTAGGCTTGCTCACCTCTTTTCCATAAAGATGAACGTAACACCCGTCAATATCGTCTGCCTCGATCCTCTTTGCTGCCTCAAGATCCTCACCCAATATATTTTTCATAATCGTTGGAGCAACTAATTGAGGCTCTTCAAGCGGCATATCCAATAGATAACGCACAAGCTCTTTGAACTGTGATGTTGTTGAGCCCTCGATAGTATAGTGTCCACTATTGTGTGGTCGAGGTGCCATCTCATTGAAGATAACCTCTTCCCCCCTTACAAAATACTCAATTGTGAGGATTCCACGATAATCGCACTCCTCCATAAATCGTTTGCTCTGCTCCTCGATCTTCACACGTAGAGTCTCCGAAATCTCGGCAGGCACGATCGACAAATCCAAAATCCCTTGACGGTGCACATTGCGTCCCATTGGGAAAACAACACTGTTCTGATCTCCACGCACGATAATTGTCGAGATCTCAAAATCAAAGGCAATAAACTCCTCAACGATACATGGAACACTCAACAGCGCCTCCCCCTTCTCAATATCCTCCGTCGAACGGATAACAACCTGACCATGGCCATCATATCCCAAAGTTCGAGTCTTTAAAACGCAAGGCATACCCACCTGCGAAACAGCCACTGCAAGCTCCTGAGGCGTAGCAACAGCAATATAAGCAGGTGTTTTAAGACCGTGTGCACGAGCTTGATTCTTCTCACGCAGACGATCCTGAGAATCGAGTAGCTGAGAACAACCCTGCTTAATATTATATTTCTTACAAAGAGGGATAAGCACCTCGGCTGGAATATTTTCAAATTCGTAAGTCACCACATCGCAACGCTGACACAAAGCCTCCAAAGCGGCCACATCATCGAAAGCGCCCACAACGAAGTCGTCGGTCACCTTAAAGGCTGGTGACTCGGGTGTTGGGTCGTAAGCAATTGTTCGAGCGCCCAACTCTCGGGCTGCCTCGGCGATCATCATTCCCAATTGACCTGCACCTATGATTCCAATAGTTTTCATCTAAAATTAAATTAAATTTCTGCTGCAAGAACATCCTCTGTTTGCTTGCGTCGGAAAGCATCATATTTCTCACGCAACACCTCGTCCGAGAGCGAGAGAATCGAGATTGCAATTAAGGCTGCATTTTTTGCGCCATTGATTGCCGTTGTCGCAACGGGAACACCAGCAGGCATCTGCACGATCGACAACAGAGAGTCCAAGCCATTGAGTGCACGAGATTTCACAGGCACACCAATTACGGGCAGTGGAGTCATTGATGCCACCATTCCTGGAAGATGAGCTGCACCACCTGCACCAGCGATAATCACCTCCACGCCACGCTCACGAGCACTCTTAGCATACTCCACCAAAAGGTCGGGGGTACGGTGAGCACTCACAACGCGCTTTTCAAAATCAACTCCAAATGCTTCTAAGGTTTCAACCGCAGCCGACATTACTTCATAATCGCTTGTTGAACCCATTATCACTCCTACTCTCATTATTTTTACAATTAAAAATCCGCCATAACACTTTCATGTCATAGCGGAAAAGGTATTATTCGGTTTTTAACAATTTGCTGTTGGTTTTACGACAAGAGATAGCAAATACGCTTGAGCGCATATGCTTCACGCCACTGTGAAATTTATGTTGGTTTGGACGCAACAAATCCGAGCAGAAAGATTCTTTATTGCGGTAAAAACTACCGCTTGTAAAGTACTCAAACTCTTCACACAACTCTATTTTTGCATCCCCTCTCATTGTAGACAAAGCCAATTAGCATTTTTCGAGTACAAAGGTATAAAAAAAAATTGATTTAAATAAGCAAAAAGATAATAAGTTATTAACATTGTTCGGTGAAAGAACTACAAAAAGACTTTCTGTAATTCTTTCATATTTCTTCACGTAATAAAGTTATCAGATAAAAAACGGAAGATAAAGTGAAAACGGAGGATAAAGTGAAAAACGGAGTTTTTCTGTCCAGGCTGTGCCTGGCGGCCGCCCGCTGCAAGGGCAGTCTCCGACGTAAGAGAGTGGTCGCCCTCCCTCCTAAAAAAGCATTTTTTGCAAAAAAATGCGCAGAGGGCGAGCAATTCGAAGAATTGCATCACATGAAAAAAAAATCATCCATCCACCCCTTACCCACATCAATCTGGCACATTTCTTGACAAAAAAATCATGGCAAATAAAACGAGCAACCTCAATACATTTTAACTACGTTTTTACTTGTCCAAAAAAAAACATCCGACAAACAAACAAAAAAAATCAAAACAATATGAAAAAATCTTTATCATTCGCCCTATTAATAACCTCAGCGCTCTTCATCCTCAGTTGTTCAAGCCCCAAATCATGGAATGCCGCACAGCGAGTAGAGTTTATAACGATGCTTGATCCATATCGCAATATGGTCTATCTCGATGAATTTAACGACGCAGAATATCTAGTTTTCACAACCGACATAAGCACAGATGCCGAAAATAGCTACCCTGTCTATACAGAGTTTATCTCAATGCCAGCCCTCAAAGACACCTTGGATGTGTGGGTCGTGAGCTCAATTGTCGAGGATCTAAACACAGACGCTGCAAATATGCGTTATCTATATCCATACCACACACTCGTCGAACAAGGCATCCTACCAGAGGGTATGGACCATGCTGCACGCAAAGCATTTTACGAATGTTTCGCCCAAAAGGTGAACGCTTCATTCGCCTCGTTGGAGACATTCTTCTATGCTGTTATTACAAATAGCATAGAGCCAAATATAATCTCTGACATGCAGTCTGCATGCTCTCCCGAAGTGACTCTTATCGAGAGCGAGACCGTTATTGTAAATTGATTAAAAACCAATCTTTGCTTAACGGGGGTGAGCGCAATAAAAATATGCGCTTACCCCCGTTATTTTTTTCAGGGGCGTTCTATTTTCTCCCCTTCATATAATGCAATTCTTCGAATTGCTCGCCCTCTGCGCATTTTTTCTTCGAAAAAATGCTTTTTGAGGAGGGAGGGCGACCGCTTTCCTGCGTCGAGGACTGCCCTAACAGCGGGCGGCCGCCAGGCACAGCCTGGACAGAAAAACTTCGTTTTTCACCTAAAACATAAGCTCCCTATGTCGCTTGCGAATACGCCTAAACAATAAGATTGCAGCTGTCGTGAGCCCAACAATAAACCCAATATAAAGCCCCTTAGCCCCCATACCCAAAACAAAAGCACATAGGCACCCAACAGGAATATTTAACATCCAATAAGCAAAAACCGAAATCGGAAATATCGCCCTCACATCCTGCATCCCCCTTAAGATTCCAACGCCAATACATTGCAATCCATCAGGAATTTGGAACAAAGCAATAAAGACCAGAAGCACCGAGGCTGTATGTATCATCTCCTCATTTGAGGTGAAGAGCTGAGGCAAGATATTCTGCAAACTGATAAAGGTTATTGCCGTCAAACTATTCCACACCAGAGCCAAATGAAAGGCCGCTGTCGAGGCGATCTTCATCTGCTCAAAATCACGTTTCCCATAACAATGAGATATACGTATTGTAGTGGCAGAACCGATAGCCAAAACGATCATAAAAGCACAATTCATCATAGATACCCCAATCTGATTTGCCGCAATGATATTAGCCCCAAAATAGCCCATAAGTATTCCCGAAATCACAAAAGCCGAACTCTCGAAAAAGACCTGCGAGCATATCGGAAGTCCAATTTTGATTAGATTAACCGAGTAAGATCTCTCCAACTCACGGAATTTAAAATTCTCGAAATAAGCTCTAAACTTCTTCACCGAAAGGAAAAACGTAAAGATTATAATAGCCTGCAAAACCCTCGACACGAGCGTTGCCACACCAGCTCCGAGTGCTCCGAGTTCGGGAGCTCCCCAATGGCCATTTATCAATACGTAGTTAAGCAGAATATTCACCGCATTGCAGAAGATAACAATATACATTGTGATCTTCGTATTGCCCAACCCTTCGAGAAACTGCTTAAAGACAAAGAAGAACATAATCGGCACAACACTCCACACAAGTGATTTATAGTATGGAATAGCCATAGCCACAACCTCTTCGGGTTGTCCCATATAATTCATCAAAGGGATAGCCAAGAATTGAATAATCATAGCCACAAAACCAATCAGCGGAAAGAGAACAATGCTATTCCCAAGATACTTCGCAGCCTCCTTGATTCGTCTCTGCACAAAGAGCTCACCCACAATTGGGGTGATACCAAAAGTAAGCGCCATACAAGCAATATAGATAAGGAAAAAGACAGCTCCACCAAACGATGTAGCTGCAAGTGGCAGAGGATCCTTATCTCCATATTGACCCACCATGATATTATCCGCTAGCTGCACAACTACTTGACCTAGCTGACTAAGCATCACGGGTAGGGCCAATTTTAAATTGACGATATACTCGCTTTTATATTTTTTAAACATTCCTTATATGCCTCCCCTAAATCTCTGCCACAACAAAGTTGCTGCCACCAATGAAGATCATATCTCTCTCAGATGCTAACTCCTTAGCCTTAGCCACGGCATCACTGACGCTATCTACAGCCTCACCCTGAAGTCCAAATTTTGCGGCCTCCTCCAGAAGAACCTCTGCAGGAAGTGCCCTTTGGCTTGTAGGTCGAGTGAAAATATAGTGTGCATCTTTGGGGAAGTGTGGGAAGATCTCCGAAAGATCCTTATCCGAGGCAAATCCCAAAACGCAATATAATTTTTCGTATGCACTCGACTCAATCTGCTCAGCAACGATCTTTAAGCTGTGAGAATTGTGTCCCGTATCACAAATTGTCAACGGTGCATCGGTTATCTTCTGCCAACGACCTTTAAGCCCTGTTGAGCTAGCCGAGTTCGAAATTCCCGTAATAACCGCCCTACGACTCATTGAGAGTGGTGTGCAACGATGTAAATAGTCAGCCGAAGAGAGTGCCGTGATGATATTTTGACGCTGATAAATTCCCGCCAAATCCAACTCCAAGCTAAAGAGAAAACGATCCGAATGACGCTCAATTGTAAACTTCTGACCCGACTCACTTGGAACTTGCTCCAAGCAGCTGAAAAGCTCCTGAGCATAGAAGATCGGAGAGTTCAGCTCATATGCTCGACTCTCGAAAACCGAATTATACTCACTATTTCTCTCACCGATGATAACAGGAACACTCTTTTTGATAATTCCCGCCTTCTCGGCTGCAATCTGCTGAATGGTGTCACCCAAATACTCCTTATGCTCTAAGGCAACATTTGTTACAATACTCAAAATTGGAGTTATCACATTGGTTGCATCCAATCTTCCACCCAATCCAGTCTCGATAATTGCAATCTCAACATGATTATGCGCAAAATAATCGAAGGCAAGCGCTGTGGTCATCTCAAAGAACGAGAGCTGCAACTCCTCCATCTTCGCTCGATTGCGATCCACAAAATTGACAACCTTTTGCTTGGGGATCTTCACGCCATCAATTCGGATTCTCTCACGGAAGTCAACAAGGTGTGGCGAAGTGTAGAGGCCTACACAATAACCCGCTTCATGAAGCACCGAGGCGAGGATATGCGAGACAGATCCCTTGCCATTTGTTCCCGCCACATGAATGGTGTAGAAGTTGCGCTGAGGGTAACCCAAGTGGCTACAGAATGATTTAATACGCTCCAAGCCTGGCTTGTAAGCATCGCTACCGACATTCTGAAATGTCGGCATCGAGGTGAATAGATATTCTAGGGTTTGAGTATAATTCATCTTAAAAGATAAAAAAAACAATTATTTGGAGAGGTAAACCCCTCCTTTTTTAACAAAGGTGGTTGAGTCGACGAATGCGAAAAACCATATAATTAAGTAGCGAAAGTATCGCCATGAAAATTGCAATTCGAGCTATATAGTCGCCATGGCGAGTATAAAACGTCAATCGAGAATTCAGCTCAATGGAGCCTGTGAGCACACCCCGCTCATCCCAACCCATCGAGTCAATCTTATCACCCCGAGAGGAGATAAAACCCGAAATTCCAGTGTTGGCACTCCGCGCAATAGCCCGTCGATGCTCCACAGCCCGAAGAGCCGACATCGAGAAGAGGTGACGATAACCTGGTGTATTATCCCACCAGCAATCGTTCGAGATCACAAACATCGCCTCAGCACCATTCTGCACAAACTCTCCATAATAGGCACCATAGAGCGCCTCATAACAGATTGCCGCACCCACACGAGCCGCAGGATCATCAAAGACTACCCTTTCGGCTCCGACACCCAACTGACCAAGACTTCCCCCAAGATCAATAATAAGCGAGTCGAACGACTTCAAAATCGAAACAAAAGGTATACTCTCGGTACCGATAACCAATTTGGCCTTATGATGCAGCTTAGGGCTTCCACCCCCATGCGGAATATATATCGCAGAATTAAAGACATCATAAAATCTCTCACCACTCTGACGCGCTGTAGCTGTCTGTGCTCCCTGAGGGTAAAACTGAACCGTCGAGACTCCCGAAATAAGTGCCGCATGAGAGTAATGATTATCAACTACCCCACGCAACTCCCGCACAAATTGATCCCGCTCCAAATTGCTAATATATACATAACTTGGAAATGCACACTCAGGCATAATAATAAAATCACTATCTTCGGCACCCTGAGCCGCTAAATCGAGCAGAATCTTCGCCCGCTCACCATCTCCAGGATGATCCTCACGTCCAAAATGAATATTTGGCTGCACAACGCTAACCTTTATCGACTCAGCACTCGATTCACTGTTAAACTTATCGCTATGCTCAACATTAGATTCACCATAATTAAAATAAATCAGAGCCGAAATAATCAAAGGTGAGATAGCAACCACAGTTGCCGCAATCCACGTTAAGCGGTTTTTACTTCGCCACGCCTCATAAAAAAGAATATTTGAGAGTAACACCCAAAGAGAACCACCGAAGAGTCCAGTATATTCATACCATTGAATAGCCCAAATATCCGAGGAGAAGCCATTACCGAGAAGCAACCAAGGCCAAGAAAGATTCGTAGAAGTTGTTGTATACCAATACTCTAGAGCAATCCAAAGCGAGACTAAAAGCGTATAAGACAATCCTTTAGAGGTGCGCTTTGAGAGCGTGTGAAAACTCATAAAAGCGATCATCGAGAGAGTCGAGGAGACAATGGTAGCTGCAATAGGTCCTACGGGAGTAGCATTCCATATCCACCATACAGTAGCGACATTCCAGAGGACGAAAGTGAGCAGAGCGAGTCTAAAAACACTCCACCAACCACGGCGAGAATCTTCGGCACGGTCGCTTATCCACAGCAGAGGTACAAGAGCTATCAGCAGAGGTAATCCGCTAAAGCTCAACCAGCCAGTAGATAGGAGCACTGCGGAGAGTGCTACAGCTATAAGTTTTCGCAACATATCTAAACTTTTAGAAACAACGTAGTAATAAACGACAAAAGTACAACAAATGCTTTGAATCACAAAATGATTACCTCTATTTTACAGAGTAAACAGACGAAAGCATGATGGAACCTCGCTGATTTAGTGATGGCAACCATAGATTGACATAGCTATATTTATTATAATGAGCTCATGAAAGTTTATTTTCATGAGCTCATTATAATAAATATATCGTTGGGCGAAGCCACACTAAATCAGTGCAATACAAGGTGAAAAACGGAGTTTTTATGTCCAGGCTGTGCCTGGCGGCCGCCCGCTGCAAGGGCAGTCCTCAGTCGAGAAAGCTGTGTCCTATTTATTCCAAACTATCTCATTTGCAAAGTCTGCTTTTAGCTCTGCATTACTACAAATAATCCAATACTTAAATCCTAAAAACTCTTTATGAATATCTAACTCTTCAGTTACAGCGGCTCGATTATCTTCACTCTTTTCCAAACAATATTTCAACACAATCGCACTAAACGAATTTACTTGTCCTTTAACATACTCAAAAAAATGCTTTTCTTTAATATTGCGAACTTTGGATATTCCATTATGAATAGAGTTTAGCAATTTTATAGTATTACCCACACTGCCGAGTGGGGTAAACAGAGCCTGATTTCCATCTATCTCTTGCTGAATTAACTCTTCGATATTATTAGAGCTTGGGGCAAGTATATCATCATAATAATGCAATTTTTTACCATTGCAATATCTGCATGCAAGGAATAAATTATTCCAATCTTGCCGGCCACCCGTTGAATCAAGATGTTCAATTTCGAAATCTGTAACAAGTGTTCTCTCGCATAAATAACATTTTTGGGATTGATCTTCAATGAGCTGTCTTTTTACATCTTCTCCATCATATTGCTTTGTTGTGCTTAGAGAGAGTGGCGCTTGTATATTTTTAACAACTCTAATCATTATTCAACTCTCTAATTTTACTTGCAAATGTAATCATGATCCTGTTGTATTCGCCCTTAATATCGGGAGAGGCAACTTCGGATACATTGTTGAAATCTTCTATCATCTGCTTCACTTTGGATTTTTCGGCTATTGTCCAATTCTCTTTTTCGAGCAGCTTATGGAACTCGTTTAAACGCATTCTCATGTAACTTGACTCAGTCGTTACGCCAAAATAGCCCTCTGCTAAAGCCTCATATGAGTATTTATTCAAATCTTCAATAGTCTCTTTATGTTCTAAGTCGAACGCCACAGCATTAGGCAGTGAGTTTAGCACAAAAGGAGAGTGTGTTGTTACAATAAATTGAATATTTGGGAATACTTTTGTGAGTATTGGCATTATATTTTTTTGAAGTGCTAAATGTAGATGTGTCTCCACTTCGTCAATAAGCACAATTCCCTCTCGTTTATAAAATCTAGTTAATGATTCGTCGCTTTGCATCGTGAGAATTAAGTCAATGACGATCTCCAAGATAGCGGCAAATCCATCAGATAGTTCTGTGAATTTAAATTGTTTTCCCTCAGTGGTGATAAGAAATCTATAAAACTTTGAATCAAATTTAATTTTCAACTCTTCATCTTCATATATCTCCTGCATTAGTTTTTCAAAACTATCAAACCAGCCTCTTAGCTCTACAGCATCATCTGCTCTATCTTCATCTCCATTTGCTAATAGCTCTTGAATTTTCAGATCTGATAAGAAATTTAAAAATTCACTTGTTAAATTCTCTTTTTTGTGCAAATCTGGCTTTGTTGGAGTTAAAGGCTCTTGAATATTTGGTGTTCTATATGCGCTATACATTTTCAAGACAAACTCTTCTGATTTTATGTTGTCTTGACAATATTTTGATAGTTCGACGTTATATTCAGCAGCATATAACGTATCATATGTCATACATGTTAGTTTCCCCGTTGCATCTCTTACCGTAACAGTTGGGTTAGGTGTTTTATTTTTACGAAAACAGTTAAGCCAATTTTTATCTGCACATAATTCCCTGCCACTCATCCTCCTAAGTTCAGAACCTATGACATTCAATAACATTGTTTTACCACTACCGTTTTTACCTGTTAAAAATAGATGAGGCGACTCAGAGGAGCTAATAGATATATCTATATCTTTCAGACAGATATATTGTTTTAAGTGGATGTTATTTATGTAGTTTTTCATGATTTATACATTCTTATGTTTACAAAAATACATAATAATACCATAATATACAAGGGTAAAAAATGTGAGAGCTAAAAAAGTGATCTATTTGAAGCTAGAAGCTAGTCTCGGATAACTTTAATTGAGTTATCCTCACCAAAAGCGATTATTGCCGATGGTTGGCGGGTGGGCTTACCTTCGAAGCGTGGGTGGACTACATAATCTACACCCTCGACGATCTCACGGCAGATCTCATTAAATCGCTTGGGAGTTCCCTCTCCTGAAAGGTTTGCTGATGTCGAGACTATTGGTCTGCCGAATTTATAGAGTAGCTTCTCGCAAAATTCGTGTTGCGGGATCCTTACGCCTAACGTTTTCTCCTCTGGAATTAAGTTTGCCGCTAACCCTGCTGCTCCTGGGAGAATTGCCGTTAAGGGTTTCTCGCTCATCTCCATAACTTCGAATGCTATGCCTGGTGCACGATTTACGTAACGCACGATCATATTGGCATTGTGACAGAGCACAAGCATTGATTTTTTATCTTCGCTACCTTTCAGTGCATATATTTTGGCTACTGCTTCTGCGTTTGTTGCGTCGCAACCTATTCCCCACACCGTGTCGGTTGGGTATAGAATTACTCCACCTGAGCGGAGTATTTGAACTATTTCTGCTATTGTTTGGTCTAATGAGGCCATTGTTTATTTTCTTTATTTTTAATGTTTACGTAGAGCCTCTAATCTTTGTGCCCAATGTTGTTTTAACTCTTCTCCGTTAGTTTCAAGCTCCTCCCATTGGGTATAACGCTCAAATTTCTCGGGATATATATCTCGCATATTAATCAATATTCCAGTCTCCTCGACCTCTCCAAAGTCATTGTTTAGGAATGTATCGAAAGTCTTCATTGATGGAGAAAGACTCATGTAGGCATTGAATAGTGGCGGAATTGTCTCACCTCGTTCACGCACCTCCTGCATCAATATTCTGTAGTTCTCTTCATAACTCTCGCCTGTGAATGTTGCGTCGTAGATCTCCTGACTTGCGCCAACTTTCAAAGCTGCTTTTGCTGCCATAAGGCGCTCTGTGTCGGGGAAGTATTCTCTGAAGAATGAGATTATCAAATCACGAGCTTCACTGTTGAATGTTGTGTACATGGTGATCTTCCCGAAGAAATATTGACTCTGAGGGCTATAGATCATCAGCGCTCCTAGACCATCCCAAAGGTTGTCGAGGGCATAGATTCCTTTGCGGTTGCGACGAGGTTGATATTTGCACTGCACAAAGGAGCGTCCAAGCTCGATTGTGCGAGGCATATACTCCTCACGAAACTTGTCGGAAAAGTTGAAATAATGCTCCGTAGAGAGATATTTTGGGTGAGTACCTTGGCAAATTATAAAGCGGTAGCCACCGACAATCTCTTGTTCGGCACTATCCCAGACGATAAGTTGGAGGTATCCATTTTCAGCCGTGTCGCCATGGTCGATGTCGACCTCATCTCCTGTGCCACCCCCAGCTTCACGGAATGACTCCTCACGCAATCTCCCCACCTCACGCATAAGCATGGGGCACTCTGCGGCTGAGAATACATATATCTGATTATCAGCCTTGTTAGTATTGCGTACTCTGCGCTCTTCGGTGAGCTCGGCAAGGAGTAGCTCTCTTGCAACGGGGTTGATTATTGGGGTTTGCATATAGCGAATGTAATTGAATAAAACGTATGTAATATCATAATTATTACAAAAATAGCTTTTATTTTTTACATAAACTATTTTTTTGATAACTTTTGCATAGAATAGGTCTTTTTACGTACCTCCTCAACTTGTTCACGCACTGATCCAAATGATTGTAATGAGTCGAGAGAGATGGGAGTGCCGACGCTCATTTTGAAGTGTTTGCCATGTTGGCGGAACATTCCATCGACGAGAAATAACATCTCAATATTAGCTTTGATACCCAATGCTTTACGCCAGCGATAAAGTCTATAGAAACCTTTATGAAGTGACCCCTCAACATATAAAGGAACTATCTCTCTGCCTGTTGCGTGGGCTCTTCTCACGAAGGTGTTTTTCCATTGGAGGTCGGCAATTTTACCATCGACAACCCTCGAACAAATTCCTGCGGGAAACATTAAAATTGGGTGATTCGAGGCAAACCCCTCGTCGAAGAGGCGTACATACTCTGCATTTTGAGCTCCGAGGGTGTTCACGGGGATCCAAATTGGCTTGAGGGGTTCGAGGTGCATAAGGATGTCGTTCACCACAACTCGTGCATCGCCAAAGTGTTCGATCAAGCAGTCGGCAATCATCATCCCATCCATACCTCCAAAGGGGTGGTTTGAGGCGAAGATATAGCGGCCGTTAGGGTCGAGTTTATCGAGTCCATCGAGCGAGTAGGTTATTCTCCAGCGTTTGAAAACTCCACGAACAAAGCCTTGTGGTGTGCGATTCCACCCCTCGGCAATAACATCATTTAGATCATCTTGATGGAGTATTCGTTTGAGGTAATTATATACAAAACCAGGTATATATTTGGCAGCCTTAGGCGCTTTCGAAGCAATGATTGCGGGAACATCTAGTAGATTCATAATTTGCATGATGAGTTGAAAAAATAATATTCTGCAAATATAACTTTTTTCGAACAAATTTGCTAACTTTACACCCAAATATTTTCTTTAGAAATGATCGAATATAAAAGTGACTACCATACCCCTGTGCTACTCGAAGAGTCTGTGCAGTTGATGAATATTTATCCCGAGGGAACCTACGCTGATTTAACTTTTGGCGGAGGTGGACACTCTCGTTATATCCTCTCTCACCTTGAGGGTGAGGGGGCGCTTTACTCTTTCGATCAGGATAAAGATACAAAAGCAAATCTGCCCGACTCTCCACATTTTCATTATGTTGAGAGTAATTTCCGCTTCCTGCGTGGTGCACTACGCTTAAGAGGTGTCGAGGCGGTGGACTCTATTCTTGCCGATTTGGGTGTTTCATCACATCACTTTGATGCTCGGGAGCGAGGTTTTTCATTCCGTGGGGATGCTCCCTTGGATATGAGAATGAATCAGAGGGGGAAGATCACAGCGGCTGACGTTGTAAATCGTTACACCAATGAGGAACTGATCCGTATTTTGCGTGATTGGGGAGAGTTGCCAACACCTTACAAAATCGCAAACTGCCTAGAGCGTGCAAGAGCTGTGGAGCCAATCACAACCACTGCTCAGCTTGTTGCGGCAGTTGCTCCCTGCACCCCTAAAAAGGATGAGTCTAAATTTTTGACCAAGCTCTTTCAGGCACTTCGCATTGAGGTTAATGGCGAGATGGAGGCGTTGAAGATGGCCTTGGAGCAGAGTTTAAAGGTTCTGAAACCTGGAGGCCGACTGGTTGTAATTTCATACCACTCGCTGGAGGATAGATTGGTGAAGAATTTTATGCGTAGCGGAAATTTTGAAGGTCGAGTAGAGAAAGATTTTTATGGTCGTGCGCAAACCCCATTCGAGCTCGTTACTCGAAAGGCAATGGCTCCCTCAGAGGAGGAGATCGAGCGAAATCCTCGTTCGAGAAGCGCCAAGATGCGTGCAGCAATTAAACTTTAGTGGGTTATGAACAGAGACGATATTACTCCATTTGATTTCCCCGATGACGATCGTGAATATAAGCGTCGTGTAGAGGCTGAAATTATTCACACCGAAGAGGGTGCCGACTCCGCAGCTGCCGAAGAGGGTGAAGAGAGTGAAGAGGAGCGCCAAGAGAGAGAGAAAGAGAGAGAGGAAGAGGAGAAGCGAAAGGCAAAGCAGAAAGCTCGTGAGGCCAATCCATTTTGGCAATTTATATCGGGCAACTGGTTGATTTTGGATGGTGTCACAGGCTCCTATCGAAAGTTGATTTGGGTTGCTGTAGCTCTATTTTTGAGTGTTGTTTCGATCTTTACATCGTTTCATTTAAGCGAGCGATATACCTTAAGGGAGAGGAGCGTGCAGTTGCTTCGTGAGCGCTCGCTGGAGTATCAAAGGGTGAGATTTAACAGCACCTCACACTCGGCAATAGTCAAGGAGCTTGCTCGCAGAAAGATACCTCTTTACGATATGCAGGAGTCAAAAACAATTATAGATAAGTAATCCTATGGCTAAAAATATTGCTAAAGAAGAGATGCTTAAACGTTCAAAGAAGATATTCTTGGTCTCGATTATTATCATGGCCTTGGTCTTTGTGCGTATAATCTACGTTCAATTTTTCTCTACAGAGGTCGAATATAATGCTAAACGTTTCCACGATAAAATCTTCTCGTGGCAAGATATTCCTGCACATCGGGGATCTATCTTCGACCGTAATGGAGATCCTTTGGCCGTTTCGATATATAGCTATCAGGTGATGATGGATTACGGAAGCGAGGGTTTCGACAGTCTAAAAGTTTTCAAAGCTCAGAGCGATTCACTCTCGAAGCTCCTAGCTCGATATTTCAAGGATAAACCTGCTCGTGAGTATGCTGCTTTAATGCTGAAGGGTCGAGATAATGGCTATAAATTGAAGTATAAAAAAGATACTTCGGTGCTCCGCTCCGAGGGGTGGTGGCTTCGACTGCTCGATAGGTTGCGAGGTGACCAATATGTAACAGTCAAATTATACGATACAATTCGAGACCATAAACCCATTGCGCTGTTACCTCGTGAGATTGACTACACCGAGTGGCAGGAGTTGAAGAAGTGGCCGATTTTGAACTATAATATGGGCGTTACATATAATCTTGAACGCACCGACACCCGAATATATCCTCATGGTGAGTTGGCTCGAAGTGTTATCGGCAAACTTTATGAAGATGATCGAGGTACAAGTTATGGTATCGAGGGAGTCTACAGCGAGCAACTTGCGGCACATCCTGGAAAGATCCGCCGACAGAGAATCGCACGTGGATTTTATGGTCAGGTGCTGGAGGGTGAAAATGTTGAGCCTGTAGATGGTGGAGATGTGGTTACAACCATTGATATTAATATTCAAGATGTTGTCTCACGCTCACTGGAGGAGGCGATAATTCGTCACAATGGTATTTGGGGCACCTCGATGGTTATGGATGTAAAGACAGGCGAGATTTTGGCTATGGCGAATTTGAAGAGAGCCTCTAAAGGTGTTTATGTCGACAGTTATAATAGCGCTCTTCGTGAACGTTACGAACCTGGTTCTACATTTAAGGCGGCAACGGTGATGGTGCTTTTGGAGGAGGCTCGAATGTCTCCCGATCAGACCTATGACTCTGGAAATGGAAAAGAGCTTAGAGTGGGTAGCGCCAAGGCTCAAGATGCTCATGCAGGATACAATGAAGTCGACCTACGCACCGCCACCATTCATTCACTTAATGGTTACTTTGCTTGGGCGGCCTATGATAATTTCAACAGCAAGCCTGCGCGATTTGTCGACTTCTTACGATCATTACATCTGGATCGAAATGTTGGATTAAAAGAGTTTGGCTCGATAGATCCTAGCTTTAGAGCTCCAGGTGACGATAATTGGACAGACGGAAACACAGTGCCATATTTAGGCTATGGATATGCTATTGAGCTCTCACCGCTTCATGTTTTAACTCTCTATAATGCAATTGCTAACGACGGACGCATGGTAGCTCCAAAACTTATCAAGGAGTATGAGCATAATGGCAAGACGATAAAAAACAACAGCATAGATGTCCTAAACCCAAAAATATGTTCAGATAAAACCCTGAACATACTCCGAAGCTATCTCGAAGGGGTAGCCACAGAGGGAACAGCGGCAAAATATCTGGGAGGCTTCAAAGATTTCAAAGTTGGAGCCAAGACAGCTACAGCTAAGGTGGCGCAAGGAGAAATTATATATGAAAATGGCTACTACCTAGGCAGCATGGTTACCTATATGCCAGCCGACAACCCAAAGTATACAATAATGACAGCCATCTACACCAATAGAGCAAATGGCGCATATTACGGAAGTGCCCTAACAGGAGATGTTCAGCGAGATATTGTTCAATATCTCTATAATGCCGAGGAGGAGTGGTATGATAAAGTAGCTCACACACGCAAGGAGCAATATCCAAAGGCAATAAAGAGTGGCGAGGTGAAGCAGATCGAGGAGATTACCTATCATCTTTTGCCTCGCACGGCACGCCATGATGGCGATAGTGAGTGGGGTCGAGTGAGTGTAGATTCTCTTTCGAGAGCTGAAATAACCGATATAGAGTATAGCACCACCACAATGCCCAATGTTGTAGGTATGGGACTCAAAGATGCACTCTTCCTCTTGGAGCGTGCAGGATTACGAGTGTCGTTCCAGGGTAAGGGAGCAGTACGCTCACAGAGCATCAAGGCTGGAGCTAAGATTTCGAATGGTGCCATAGTTAGCATTCGACTAAATTAAGGGAAGATGAAGAGTTTAAAAGAGTTATTTCAAAATATAGAGTATCAAAAGTGGATCGGTGGCAAAGAGGCCGAAATCAACTCTTTAGAGTATGATTCCCGAAAAGTTACACCGCAAAGCTGCTTCTTTGCAATCCTCGGCACTCAGAGCGATGGACACGCATTTATCCCAGCGGCCATTGAGCAGGGTGCAGTGGCGATTGTCTGTCAGCGACTACCCGAAGAGGCAATTTTAAATAAAGAAAACGTCACCTACATCATAGTTGAAGATTCACAAAAAACACTCGGTGAGGCGGCAGCAGCGCTATACAATAATCCAAGCCGAGAACTGCAACTGATAGGTGTAACAGGAACAAACGGCAAAACCACCACAGCAACCCTATTATATGATCTATTTCGATCTCTAGGCTATAAAGTAGGCTTGATCTCAACGGTGAGTTACTGCATAGATAGCGAAAAATATAACTCCACACACACAACCCCAGATGCTGTGCGACTCCACTCGATGATCCGTGAGATGGTCGATGCAGGGTGCGATTACTGTTTTATGGAGGTTTCGTCGCATGCCATTGTCCAAGAGCGTATTGCAGGGCTTCACTTTGCGGGAGCTCTATTTAGCAATATCACACACGATCATTTAGATTATCACCACACGTTTGCCGAATACATAAAGGCAAAAAAAGGCCTCTTCGACTCCCTGCCAAAGAGTGCCTTTGCAGTGACCAATGTAGATGACCGCAACGGAGAGATAATGCTGCAAAATTGTGCAGCTCAAAAATATAGTTACTCCCTGCGCTCGATGGCCGACTTCAAGGTCAAAATCATCGAGATGCACCTCGATTCAATGCTTCTAAAGCTCGATGGAGAGGAGATTTGGGTTGGCTCAACGGGGCGTTTCAATGCTTACAACATTTTAGCAATATACTCGATAGCTCGCCTACTTGGAGTGTCTCAAGCGGAAACCCTCGTGGCTATAAGTTCCCTTAAATCCGTTTGCGGTCGTTTCGAAACAATGCGTCTGAGAAATGGAGCTACGGCAATAGTCGACTATGCCCACACCCCCGATGCACTGGAGAGTGTAATCGAGACCATAAAAGAGATTATCACACCCGAACAACAACTTATCATTGTCTGTGGTTGCGGTGGCAATAGAGACCGAACAAAGCGTCCCGAGATGGCTCGAATAGCTGCATTGCACGCCTCGCTTTCGATATTCACCTCCGATAACCCCCGAAATGAAGATCCACAGCAAATCCTAAACGAGATGCTTGCAGGAGTCACCGACACATCGGCTCGCTACCTCTCCATTCTCGACCGTCGAGAGGCAATACGCACAGCGGTGCTCTTCTCCAAACCTACGGATGTAATTCTCGTAGCGGGTAAAGGTCACGAAAATTACCAAATAATCGGAGATACAAAGATTCATTTCGATGACCATGAAGTTTTAAGAGAGGTATAAGAAGAGAGGTATAAGAAGAGAGGCATAATCACAACTAACCCCTCACTGAAAAAAAAAGAAAAAAATTAAATTAATTTACGTATAATGTTTTACCATTTATTCAAGTATTTAGATGATATTGGAATCGACATCCCAGGAGGCGGAATGTTCCAATATATCTCGTTTCGCTCACTAGCGGCAATTGTCACAGCGTTAATTATTATCATCTTCGCAGGAAAGAGAGTTATTCGCCTGCTCCAACGTCTCCAAATTGGGGATGAAGTTCGTGATCTGGGTCTCGAAGGACAACTCTCGAAACGAGGAACTCCAACAATGGGAGGTGTAATAATTCTCCTCGCTGTTCTTGTTCCAACGATGCTCTTTGGACGATTGGATAATATTTATGTTCTCTTGCTTATAGCTACAACCGTATGGCTCGGTTTGTTAGGCTTTCTCGACGATTACATCAAAGTTTTCCGTGGCGATAAAGAGGGTCTACACGGCTACTTCAAAATTATTGGACAAGTTGGTTTAGGTCTTATCGTCGGTCTCACGATGTGGTACTCTCCAAATATCATTGTTCGAGACACCGAAAAAACAGCAATCGAAACCAGCTTTGTCGACTCTGACGGAGAGAAACAAACCTTAACTCAATACAGAGTATCACCAGTTGGAGAAGCTCATAAGGCTTCGAGCACAACAATACCATTCATCAAAGATAACATCTTGGATTACAAGCGCATCGGAGGCGGAAACGACATCTTAACCCTTGTGGTCTACGTTCTAATGTCTATCTTTGTAGTTACGGCAGTCTCAAATGGAGCAAACCTCACCGATGGTCTCGATGGACTAATGACGGGAGTATCCATACCTATCGCCGCCGTGCTGGGAGTCTTTGCCTACCTCTCGGGAAATATTGTCTATGCGGACTACCTAAACATAATGTATATCCCCAATAGCGGTGAACTTGTGGTATTCGCTGCGGCACTCTCGGGGGCTCTTATTGGCTTCCTTTGGTATAATACATTCCCCGCACAAATATTCATGGGAGATACGGGGTCTCTCTCTGTGGGCGGTATAATTGCGGTATTTGCAATATGTATCCGCAAAGAGTTGATGCTACCCTTGCTATGCGGAGTATTCCTCATCGAGGCGCTCTCGGTAATGATTCAAGTAAGCTATTTCAAATATACAAAACATAAAACGGGTCAAGGGGAGAGAATCTTTTTGATGTCACCTCTGCACCATCATTATCAAAAAAAGGGGTACTTCGAAACAAAGATTGTTATGCGCTTTTGCATCATCTCGATCTTACTAGCGGCATTGACCATCGCTACGCTTAAAATGCGTTAAGGGGAAAAACGAAGTTTTTCTGTCCAGGCTGTGCCTGGCGGCCGCCCGCTGTAAGGGCAGTCCTCAACGTAAGAAAGTGCGTCGCCCTCCCTCCTAAAAAAGCATTTTTTCGAAAGAAAAAATGCGCAGAGGGCGAGCAGCTCAAAGAGCTGCATAACACGAAAAAAAAATCATACCGAGCATTAACCACCTCAGTATGATTTTTTTTTGCATATAATAGATATTCAACCTACTCTTTAAATAAAGATTCATTTTTAGAACCAGCAACATCAGTAATATATAATTGCCAGAATCGTCCTGCATACTCTTGATCTGCGGTATTTGTATATACAATCTCATCATTCCCAACAAAGCATATTGAAATAGATGTGCTATTTACCACCTGCTCCAAACTATTACTCTCTGCGTTATATCGGTAAATACCAGTCTCATAAGTATCATTAGCCGTATCGAAATTAAGATAAAGATCACCATCTAAACTATTTATTTTACCAAACCCAACGCCGTCAATAAGTCTCTCAACCTCTAAAGTCTCAAGGTCAACCTTAACCAGCTGCACCAAACTCAAAGAGTAATCTATACAATAAAGCTCTCCAAGATCAGTAAACGTAAAAGTGCAATTCGTCATAGAATCAAAAACTACCTCCGAGGTCGACGTATCATCAAGGCTAATTGATTTTAACTGAACTCTAAAATAACCATCATTCAAATAATCTTGATAATATATCTTCCCCTCATATATCCAAAATTGTTGCAAACAGCTACCATAAATTATCTCCTCCCCACTTCCATCAAAATCAATAGAATAGAGACCACCACCACTAGAGTATGAAGTATAATATATCTTATTATCATATATACAAAGCTCATAAATAACACGCTCGGTAAGCTGCTCAATTGTTCCATCCTCCAAGTTTACACGGTGCATACGACCTGAACGATCACTATTCGAAGGATCATAGGGAAGATAATATAGATAATCCTCTTCTATATGTAGATTAAAGAATGATATATCCGTTGTGTCATCAGCCGAGATTCTTGTTGCCTCATCTAAAATCTCCATCTCACCACTCTCACGGTTCTTGCTGTACAACTTCGCTCCATCTTCATCATATAGACATCCGTAAATAGATGTCGCGTCACCGGTGGAAGCACCCCAGTTATGTTGATTTCCATTCACTGTAATCTCTGAGATTGATTTGTATACAGTCGTTGTGCTGTCATCCTCAGGTGTAATAGTTTCGTCAGTTGATGGATCCTCTGGAGTATCGTCCGACCCTGCGTTTTCACAACTTACAGTTATTAACAATGAGAACAAAATGGCAAAAAGAAATAATAATTTTTTCATCTTTTAATTTTTATAGATTAATATTTATTTTGTTAATACAATGGTTATCAGTTGTTTTAGAAAAGCTATTTTTTTGTTGATAAATTGATTGGTTCTATTTTTCAATTTACAACTTTTGTTGATAACCATATATAAAGAACAATATTACAAATAATTGGTGGTTTATGCAAACTGCATAACGTATTCCATAAACTACTTGTGCCTTAATTTTTAATGGTTTAACTTTATTCGGCAATGAAACCAGATAAAAAGAGGGTGATTTCACCTGACCCGTTGCATTTCACCAATCACGGCAGTGGGTACATTAATACGCCACACGGAAAGTAAAACCACCAAGTACTGACATAAAAATACACGCCTCAACTTTTAAAGGCAGGTTTCCCTGCTGTGATTGATATGAAATGCAATGCAAATATAGAAGAAAGTATTCTTCTTTAAGAATAAAATTGTTACTTTTGTGAAATAATATAAAAGTTTTTGAATGAACTAAAGATAAAAAATAACATATAATTAGCTTTAAGCTATTTATTAGTCTCTGTAAAACGACCAAAATTTTGCGACTTAATAGATAGATAAAGTCCATGCAATGCCTTGCACGGACTTGTCTGTTTGTCGCAAGGGTGCTTGGTCGTACCTACAGGGAGAACATTCGAGTTCCGTGCATTTTTGTGCCGTCTCGAATTAACCCAATCAAAAAAATGAAGAAAAGCACAAATCTACTAATTGGTAAATGGAAATTTGTTAAAACAGAGAAATATAATGGTTTCGAATGGAAGTCAACAGACCATGTTAATGAGTTGGCTTGGGAATTTTTCCCTCAATATTTTGGTCAAAATGGAGTTATTGGCAATATCATTGAAACTACTCCTTCAAGTTCAGTTTCATTAGATTATAAATACAGCGCAATTGATAATTTATTAAGAATTGATGTGTATAAAAATTCACAAACTAGAATATTGGATGAGATAGATATTTATGAGATAAGACCTCTTTATCATGAAGTTGTTACTGTAAATAATAAGCAGTTAGATGGATTGATTATTCGTTTGAGTTTGATAAATCAAATTAATTCTCCGCTGTTGTATCTTCGTTATACTCTGCAAAAAATATTATAAATTTTATGGTGCTCTTTTTTTAAGAGGGAGGGCGACACACTTTCTTACGTCGAGGACTGCCCTTACAGCGGGCAGCCGCCAGGCACAGCCTGGACAGAAAAACTTCGTTTTTCACCCAAAAAAAATAACCTACTTTCGAATGAGAGTAGGTTATCTTTTTTTCTATTTTTAGTCACGTGGACGACGCTCACGACGCTCATGACGATCGCCACGATCCTCACGTGGCTTACGCTCACGCTCCACCCAACCCTCAGGCTTTGGCAAAAGCGCCTTGCGAGAAAGTTTCAATTTGTTAGTTTTAGGATCTACACCAACAAGTTTAACCTCGATCTTCTCACCCTCCTTAAGGCCTGTCTCATCCATAGTCTCGAAACGCTTGTAGTCGATCTCCGAGATGTGAAGCAAAGCATCCTTACCTGGCATAATCTCAACGAAAGCTCCGAAAGCTACAATCGAGCGGATAGTTCCATTATAAACCTCTCCAACCTCTGGAATAGCTACGATACCTTTGATACGTCCAAGAGCTGCGTCCAAAGATTCCTTATCAAGTCCGAAGATGTCAACCAAGCCTTTGTTATCAACCTCAGTGATAGTGATTGTTGTACCTGTAGTCTTTTGAATATCTTGGATAATTTTACCTCCAGGTCCGATAATTGCACCGATCATATCTTGAGGGATAGCAATCTGAACAAGACGTGGAACGAATGAACGGTAATCGTCACGTGGCTCCTCAATACAAGCTGTGATCTTACCCAAGATGTGTAGACGACCCACACGAGCCTGCTCCAATGCAGCAGCCAAAACCTCATATGATAGACCGTCAACTTTAATATCCATTTGTGTAGCGGTGATACCGTCAGCGGTTCCCGTTACCTTGAAGTCCATATCTCCCAAGTGATCCTCATCACCCAAAATATCTGAAAGAACAGCCCATTTTCCACTTGCCGAGTCAGAGATAAGACCCATTGCAATTCCAGAAACTGGCTTCTTAAGTTTCACACCAGCATCCATAAGTGCCAAAGTTCCAGCACATACAGTAGCCATAGATGATGAACCGTTAGACTCCAAGATGTCAGAGACAACACGTACAGCATAAGGATTCTCAGCCCCTAGTGGAACCATTGGCTTCAAACCACGCCATGCAAGGTTTCCGTGACCAATCTCACGACGTGAAAGTGCACGCTGTGGACGAGCCTCACCAGTTGAGAATGGAGGGAAGTTGTAGTGAAGTACAAATTGCTCT
This sequence comes from Rikenellaceae bacterium, assembly GCA_044433665.1. Taxonomy (GTDB): domain Bacteria; phylum Bacteroidota; class Bacteroidia; order Bacteroidales; family Rikenellaceae; genus Alistipes. The sequence goes on along the minus strand of JAWXTJ010000003.1, from coordinate 23,205 downwards.
GTACCTGTTACCAAAACCTCATCCTTTTGTTTCTCATCAAGTTTTGTACCTAGAGTAACTGTTGTAAGTGATTGAGTCTCACCACGAGTGAAGATCGCTGAACCGTGTGCAGCAGGCAAGTAACCTACCTCACAACAGATTGGACGAATCTCATCTGTACGACGACCATCAAGACGCTGACCCATATCAAGGATCATGTTACGCATAGCCTTCTTAAGAACGTCATCGTGGAAATATTTCTTGATTAGAGTACCCTTCTCGGCAAGCTCCTCATCAGAGTATGTTGCCATAAACTCAGCCTCCAATGCCTCGAATGCCTCGCTACGCTCATGCTTCATAGTTCCGCTTGTTGCGATAGCGTATGCCTTCTCGTATAGTGCGTCGATCACAACTTGACGAAGCTCCTCGTCGTTGTTCTCGTGACAATATGTACGTTTTACAGTTTTGCCAACAGCCTCCATAAGCTCCATTTGAGCTGTACAGTGCTTCTTGATCTCCTCGTGAGCTACCTTGATTGACTCAAGCATAACATCCTCTGAAACCTCCAACATCTCACCCTCGACCATCATAATGTTGTCGATGGTACCTGCAACCATAATATCTAGGTCAACATCTGCCATCTCCGAGAAGTTAGGGTTGATTACAAACTCACCATTCTTGCGAGCTACACGAACCTCCGAGATTGGACCTTGGAATGGAATATCCGATACTGCAAGAGCTGCCGAAGCGGCAAGACCTGCAAGAGCATCAGGTTGAATATCTTTATCTGCTGAAATTAGGTTTACGGTAACGAAAACGTCAGCGTGGTAATCAGCAGGGAATAGTGGACGTAGAGCACGGTCAATAAGACGAGCCACAAGGATCTCGCTGTCGTTGGCTCTAGCCTCACGCTTCATAAAGCCTCCAGGGAAACGTCCGCATGAAGCGTATTTCTCTTTGTACTCTACCTGCAACGGCATAAAATCTGTGTCAGGTTTTGCATCTTTCGCAGCTACAACTGTCGCAAGAAGCATTGTATCACCCATCTTTACAACTACAGCACCATCAGCTTGTTTCGCCAATTTTCCTGTTTCGATCATTATCTCACGCCCATCGGCTAGAGTAATTGTTTTTTGTACAATATTGTACAACTCTTGTCCTTCCATAATTCTATTTCTATTTGTCTTTTCTTAATTTTTGCATCCGAAAGTGTAAAATTATAAAGGGATGTAGCCTCTATGAATAAGAAGCCACAACCCTCTATTTTACCTTTTTTTTTACTTACGAAGGTTCAACTCTTTAAGGATCGCACGGTAGCGCTCAATATCGTTGTTCTTCAAGTAGTTAAGCATCTTACGACGTTTTCCAACCAATGCCAACAAAGAACGTTGAGTTCCGAAGTCGTGGCGGTTTTTCTTAAGGTGCTCGGTAAGGTGGCTAATACGGTATGAGAACAATGCGATTTGACTCTCAGGAGAACCTGTATCGGTGTTAGACGTTCCGTACTTACCAAAAAGCTCTTGCTTTTTCTCTGGTGTTAAATATGCCATTTTATTATAATGTTTAGTTCCACTCTACAACGCATTACCCTTACTCGTAATCACGCCAGAGCGTCCCGCAAAGGTACGACATTAATTATTAACAACCAACCTCACAGATGTTTTTTTTCAATATTTATACTATATTAATAAAAAATAACCAAAAAAACTCTAATTTTACCGAAAATATACTCCGTAAAAAATGAAAAAAATAGTTATTATTGTTACTCTCTGCACATCATTGTTGCTTGGATGTGCAACTCCAAAAAATGAATTTTCTGTCGTCGAGGGGGCTATGCTTGGTACCTCGCTTCGTATCGTTGCCGATATTAAGATTCAGCCTGCTGAGCTATATGCTGCTGTGATGGAGCTTGACACTCGCTTCAAGGCCGAGATGTCGCTTTTTGATCCTGCTTCGCAACTTAGTCGAATAAATCGTGGTGAGAGTGATTCCCTGACTGAGGGGATTATATATAATTTGCATTTGAGCGACTCGGTGAGCCGAATTAGTGGCGGTAAGTATGATGTAACTGTTGCACCCTTGGTTAAGGCTTTCGGATTTGGATCAAAAGAGGAGCAGATCGAAAAACCAAATGTTGACTCAATACTTCAATTTGTCGGTTATCAAAAGATCTCTGTAGAGGGGTCTCGCCTTATTCGTCAAGATCCCCGCACGCAGATAGATCTTAACTCTATCGCTAAAGGGTATATTGTCGATATGGTAGCTCAAAGAGTTGCCCAAGCGGGAGCAGAAAATTATATGGTTGACATCGGTGGCGAGATTACATGTAAAGGTAGCAACGCCCAAGGAAATCCTTGGAGAATCGGTATTGAGTCCCCTTTCGACGGAAATATGAGCAATGGCGAATATATTCAAAAACGTATCGCCATCCCGAAAGAGTCCCCATTGAGAGCCATGGCAACCTCTGGAAATTATCGTCGCTTCCATATGGATGAAAATGGAAATAAAATCGCCCACACAATTGACCCAATAACTGGAAGCAGCAAAATATCATCACTTCTCTCAGCAACCGTCATTGCACCAAACTGCGCCTTGGCCGATGCTTACGGAACGATGTTTATGGCTTTGGGGTCTGAGAGAGCCATTGAGGTTGCCGAGAGGATCACCGACGCTGAAGTATACTTTATCTTTGATGACCTTGCGGGAGGATATAAAGAGTACTTTTCCGACGGAATGGTTGGTTTCGTTATGGAGTAGCGACTTTATCAAGGAGAGCTCTAATGCTATCTTAAATTTTATCGAAATAATTAGGTTTCAACAAATAAAAATAGTTATATTTGCAAACTCAAATCAGCTGGCTCTATAGTTCAAGGGATAGAATAAAGGTTTCCTAAACCTTAGATTCGCGTTCGAATCGCGGTGGGGCTACACTCGGTGGGTGGATGGGTAAAACTTACATTTGGCAGAATTGTTTAAATGATTAACAAATAAGCATTTAACATAAATAAAAAAGAACCATCAAAATAGCTTTGAGGCGATATATTTGTTAATTCAAAAAAAAATACATATCTTTGAATTGTTGATTACAGCTTAGAGAGTGATGGCCGAGAAGATTATTATAACAGAGTTGAAGGCTCAAGTAGCTGCTTTGGTTGCTGACCATAAGCGGTTGAGTCAACTCAACGATGATCTGGAGAGGCAACGTGAGAAGCTACTCATCGAGCGACGAGAGCTGCAAGAGCAAGTTTTGGGACTCAATGCCGAGATCTCATCGCTGAGATTGGGCGAGGCACTAAGCGGTAATGGCACCGATAAAAGTAAAGCACGAGCTAGAGTAAACCAACTAATGCGGGAGGTTGACAGATGTATAGCTCTGCTAAGTAAAGTTGAGCAGGAGCAAGAGAGCTCGGAATAATAAAATTGAAGTAATGGGGAAGCAGTCGATAAATCTCGTTTTAGCAGGTCGCAACTACTCTTTCGCTATAGATAGTGAGGCGGAGGAGATTTATAGGTTGGCCGAGCGAGAGGTAAATTATCTGACCTCGGAGTTTCAACAACATAACATCAAGGAGTTCACCGACAGAGACTATTTAGCTATGGCGGCACTCAAGTTGGCGATAGTCAACATAAATGCTAGACGAGAGGTCACTCTTCAACAGGAGGATGTCGAAGCACTAGCGACCATCAAGGAGCAAATTGACAGCTACCTTAATGGATTGAAATAGATATTTTTTTTGAATTTGGGACTTTATTGAAAAATTTTTGCTGTCCCAACACGTTCTTTATATAGGCAATCTACCCGCATAGATTCCTCACGCTTTGCGATTCTGAACATTTTACACATTGGAGTCAAGCTCATTTTCTCAAAATCAGGCCTTAACCCTCGGGTGTACCTATCGGTACCATTGGAAGATTGCGATTTAAGGCAGCTCCACGTATGACTTATCAGCAGATTCGTCAAACATTGATGAGGAATCTGTGCGGGCTTTTTTTTGAAATAATTTTTAAATCGACAAACAAAATAAATCTAATGGGAGTTACAGGAATGACAGTTATAATCGCACTCGTATCAGCGATTGTTGCAGTCGTAGCATACGCAATTGTGAGCAATATATTAGCTAAAAATGGAGCTAATCACAAGGCCAAAGCGATAATCGACAAAGCAACATCTGATGCCGAGATAATCAAAAAGGAGCGCATGCTCCAAGCTAAGGAGAAGTTTATTCAACTCAAAAGCGAGCACGACAGAGCCGTGAACAAGCGCAATCAAGAGGTGGCGCAGAGTGAAAACCGAGCAAAACAGATCGAGCAAAACCTGCAAAATAAGCAGAGCGAAGTCGACAAGAAGATCAAGGAGAACAACAACCTCCGTGAGCAGCTAAATACAAAGATCGAGACTTTGGAGAGCAAAAAAGAGGCTGTCGAGAAGATCATCTCGGAGCAGAATGTGCGCCTAGAGCAGATCTCAGGATTAAGTTCTGAGGAGGCTAAAACTCAACTTGTTGAAAATATGAAAGCCGAGGCAAAATCAGAGGCCGAAGCATATATCAACGAAACAATCGAGGAGGCAAAATTAAATGCTTCACGTGAGGCTAAACGTATCGTTGTAACATCTATTCAACGTGTTGCCACCGAGACAGCTATCGAGAACTCGGTAACAGTATTCAACATCGACAGCGACGAGGTTAAGGGTCGCATCATCGGCCGTGAGGGACGTAACATACGTGCTTTGGAGGCTGCAACGGGAGTTGAGATTATCGTTGACGACACCCCCGAGGCAATTATCATCAGTGGTTTCGACCCTGTGCGTCGTGAAGTTGCTCGTTTGGCACTTCACCAATTGGTAACCGATGGACGTATTCACCCCGCTCGTATTGAGGAGGTTGTAGGTAAGGTTCAAAAGCAGATCGAGGAGGAGATCGTCGAGGTGGGTAAGCGCACAGCTATAGATCTTGGAATCCATGGTCTACATCCAGAAATCATCCGCCTTGTAGGTAAGATGAAGTATCGCTCTTCATATGGTCAGAACTTATTGCAACACGCTCGTGAAACGGCAAATCTTGCAGGAATCATGGCCTCAGAGCTGGGTATGAACCCAAAAGTAGCTCGCCGTGCAGGATTGCTCCATGACATCGGTAAGGTACCCGATAATGAGCCAGAGTTGCCTCACGCAATCATAGGTATGAAGCTCGCAGAGCGTTGTAAGGAGAAACCAGATGTTTGCAATGCAATTGGTGCTCACCATGATGAGGTAGAGATGACATCGCTATTCTCGCCAATTATTCAAGTGTGTGACGCAATATCAGGAGCTCGCCTAGGAGCACGACGTGAGGTTGTAGATAGCTACATCAAGCGTATCAAGAATATGGAGGATATTGCTCAATCATACCCTGGAGTACTTAAGACATACGCTATTCAAGCAGGTCGCGAACTACGTGTTATTGTAGGTGCTGAGAAGCTCACAGACCAAGAGACAGAGTCTTTATCACATGATATAGCTAAGAAGATCCAGGATGAGATGACCTACCCTGGACAAGTTAAGATCACGGTTATTAGAGAAATACGCTCAGTATCTTACGCTAAGTAAAGTTTCAGACTGACTCCGTCGGGCGGGGATAGCACCCCCGCTGGTGCATTACATTGCGGTATCGGGCTTGCCGAGATTTGCAATCTCGAAAATTCTAAGGATAAAATAGTTGCCGCAAATAAATTTGCACAACTATTTTATCCTTAGAATTTTTTAAATGCCTTTGGCATTTAAAGCCCGAGCCGAGGTTCAACTCGCTGATATGTTATGATAACCTTTTGAAGTGTGACGAAACTTTATTAAAACCTGCTGAAACGTCATTTATATGTGAATGTAACCTTGTTGAAGTGTGACGAAACTAAGTTGAAGTATGAAGGTAACCTCGCTGATTTAGTGATGGCAACCGTAGGTTGACATAGATATATTAATAATCAAGAGCTTATGAAAATTAATTTTCATAAGCTCTTGATTATTAATATATCGTTGGGCTGCAAGCCCCACTAAATCAGTGCAAGACAAAGGCAAAAACGATAGTTTTTGGATCCAAGCTCGCTTGGTGCCCGTGCGGCATGAGCACAGTCCGAGAGTTGTTTTTTACTTTTTCAGAGTTTCAGCTATAATTTTCTCCGCAATTGTTTGGTAGTTTTCGGCCACATCCTTATTTATTGATGCCGCAGGTTCTCCAGCGTCAGCGCACTCCATTATAGATTGAATGATTGGAATACTTCCTAGGAGTGGGATATTGAGTTCTTTGGCAAGTGCTTGAGCACCACCTTTACCAAAGATATAATATTTATTATCGGGTAACTCGGCAGGTGTAAACCATGCCATATTCTCAATTATACCAGCTATAGGAACATTAACCTGCTCATGTCGGAACATCTCTACACCTCGAAGAACATCCGCTAAGGCAACCTGTTGCGGTGTTGAGACAATAACGGCACTTGTAACCTTAAGCTCCGTGAGTAGCGAAAGATGAATATCTCCCGTTCCTGGAGGCAGGTCTATAAGCAAGAAGTCTAAAACGCCCCATTTTGTCTGGTGGATAAGCTGCTTAAGTGCATTCGAAGCCATCACTCCACGCCACATCAAAGCGTCCGTAGGTCGAACAAAGAAACCTATAGACATCAATTTAATATCGTGCATCTCGGCAGGGATGATATAATCGAAACCATCCTCCTGAACAGCCTCGGGTGCAAAACCCTCACAGCCGAACATCTTATGTTGCGATGGGCCGTAAATATCTGAGTCGAGAATACCAACTCTAAAGCCCATATCTCGAAGTGTTGTTGCGAGATTTGCTGTTACTGTAGATTTACCTACTCCGCCCTTAGCTGAAGATATAGCTATTATGTTGGCTATAGCTCCCGTTGCTGAGGGTGCCTCCTTTGGTTTTGGTTTCTGGGGTGCTCCCTCTTTGACCATCACAGTTATTGCACCTGCATGTGATGGATAGTGACTCTCTAAGAGTGAGATCACCTGATTTTTGATCTTTGTTGAGAATGGATCTCTGACCTTTGCGAATGTTAAGGTCACTGTGATCTTCTTCTCATGAGCCGTTACACTCTCCACAAAACCGCTACTTACGATTCCTTGTTGGGTCTCGGGATGAATTACGCTCTCGATAAGTTCTAAAATTGCATCTTTCATCTTTATATTTTTTTTACTTTGTAAATTATCTCATCCATTACAGCAAACTCTTTTTGTTGCTCCTCGCTCAGAGTGTCGAAATATCGGATCTCCTCCACCTCGAAGCCTGCCTTGCGGAGTCTCTCGGCATAATCTAAACCGTAAATTCTGCGGTGGTCATATTGTCCAAATATCCGTGTTCGCTCCTTGGGGTCGGTGATTGTGTCATCTTCAAAGGTCTCCTCTCGATCATACTCCACAGGTGAGAGCATCACACCCCAGCCACCATGTTTCATCACTCTATAGAGCTCACACATTGCCTTGTGGTCATCCTCGACATGCTCCAAAAGATGGTTGCAGATTATCACATCTGCATAATCATCGTCGAGTGGAATATTCTGCACATCGAAATGGAAATAGGCCAATGGACTCTCCAAGTCAGCTGTGAGGTAACGTTTCGAAAACCCTTTATATATTCTTTTGAATTTTCGCATTAGCGACACCTCAGGTGCAATATGCAGAAGTGTCGGGCAGCTCTTTTCGAGTGATGTCTCTCGGCTTAAATAGAGCCATAATAGACGATGACGCTCCAATGATAAACAAGATGGGCAGAGAGCATTCTCACGAGCCTCGACATAACCATAAGGGATAAATTTACGCCTCTCACAGCCGCAAATTGGACATTTTTTTCCCTGTCCCAAATATGCAAGTCCCATAATCGGCACAATCCATTCGGCCACACGCTGCATAAGTGTGCGTGGCACCAAATTGAGTATAGCGCTGATAAATCGTTTCATCTACTCCATCACCTTTTTTAGATCCTCCTCGGCCTTAAGTAGTCGCTCCTTGCAGTAACCGATAAGCTCCGTTGCACGCTTCACCTCGGCTGCAAGTTGATCTACCGACATCTCCCCATTGCGGAATTTCGCCATAATTGCTTCGATTTGACCTATTGCCTCGTCGTAGCTCAATGTTTTCTTTGCCATTATATTATCTATTTTCTATTGATTTAACCTCGGCTGAAATCTTTGCCGAGGCTACCTCTAACTCTATAATTTGTCCCTCCTTGACTTGATCGCTTGACTTGATCGCAACACCCGCTATTCGAGCCACAGCGAAGCCTAATCGGAGAAGATGATCGGGTGAATGTAATTCAACGGTCGATTGCAACCCATCCAATTTACTACGCTCCAAAGTCAAGAGCTGCATTGCTCGCTCTGGAATAGACTCTGCGTAATTATCAATTTTCCGCCTTTGAGTCTCCAAAAGCTGCTCAGCACGAGACTTAAGATCGGTCGAGAGATGTTCCAAATGCAAAAGATGATTGCGAGTAATTCCCGTTGCTGCATCATGCAGAGCGAGTGCCGCACCATCCAACCAAGCCTCAATTTGTGCCATCCTCTCAGTGAGCCATGTCGCTACTGCCGTCGGGGTTTTCAGGGTGATTGCTGCAACCATATCTACAACGCTCACATCCTTATCATGTCCGATACCTGCAATAATTGGTGTCGGAAATTGAGCCACATGAGAAGCTACCCGATAGCCATTGAAACATTGCAGATCATTGGCCGAGCCACCACCACGAATAATAACCACAGCGTCAAACTCCTGCTCCGACTCTGCAATAGCCTCCAAAGCAGATATAATCGACTCTTCGGCTCCAGCACCCTGCATATAGGCATCGAAGAGCTCCAAAGAAAAGTAATATCCACTTCGAGCAATCTCCTGACAGAAATCTTGATACCCAGCGGCATTAGCACTCGAAATAATTGCTATCCGCTGCACCAATCTAGGCAGAGGCAATTCACGATTCATATCCCATACGCCATCCTTTTGCAGCTGAGCAATAGTTAGTTGACGTTGCCTCTCGGCATCACCCAAAGTATAAGATGGATCAATATCTGTAATCTGAAGCGAGAGTCCATAGAGTTCATGAAAATTTACAAGAACCTTAATCAACACCTTCAACCCCGCACCGAGCTGCTGCCCCGTTTGCGAGAGAAAGTGTGAAGAGATCATCGGATAGCTACTTCGCCAAATCACAGCTCTACACTGCGCCTTGGCCAAGGAGTCCCTTTCACCCTTCTCGACAAGTTCCAAATAACAGTGTCCCGAGTAATTAACCTTAAGTTCAGCAATCTCGGCGGTGACCCACACTCCAAGAGGGAACTTTTCGGAAAGTGCCCTCTTGATTGAAAACTGTAACTCTTTTAAAGTTAATGGTGAAGATGACATTTTAGAGGTGAGTTCTATAGTTCGCTCTCCTTCAAGCGCTCAGCATTCTCCGCAACAATCAACTCATCAATAACACCTTGAATATCGCCATCCATAAATGCCGACAGGTTATAGATAGTGAAGTTAATACGGTGATCTGTGATACGACCCTGAGGATAATTATAGGTACGAATCTTAGCCGAACGGTCACCCGTTGAAACCAAAGTTTTACGCTTCGAAGAGATCTCATCGAGATATTTCGAATACTCCAAGTTGAAAACACGTGTTCGAAGCTCCTCGAAAGCCTTATCGAAATTCTTTAACTGCGACTTTTGATCTTGACACTGAACAACAATACCCGTTGGGATGTGAGTTAATCGAATTGCCGAATATGTTGTATTCACCGATTGACCTCCAGGACCCGAAGCACAGAATATATCCTTGCGAATATCGTTCATCGAAATATCAATATCAAACTCCTCAGCCTCTGGAAGTACCGCAACCGAAGCTGCTGAAGTATGCACACGACCCTGAGTCTCAGTCTGAGGCACACGCTGCACACGATGTACACCCGACTCATACTTCAAAACACCATAAACTCCTGCTCCAGTAACCTTTAAAACAACCTCTTTGAAACCTCCCGAAGTACCATCCGAGAATGATGTCATCTCATATTTCCAACCTTTAGTCTCAATATATTTAGTATACATACGCAATAGATCGCCAGCAAAAATTGCTGCCTCATCACCACCTGTACCACCACGAATCTCCAGGATTGCATTTTTGTCATCTTGGGGATCTTTCGGGATTAGAAGAAGTTTAATCTCCTCCTCCATGCGCTCGATTGCGGGCTCCAAAGTTGAGATCTCCTCACGTGCGATCTCCTTGAAATCTTCATCTTTCTCGTTTGCAAAAATATCTTTTGCATCGGCTAAATCATTGATAGCCTTACGGAAACGTTCTGAGGTTTCGATTATTGGTTCAAGTTCCTTATAATCTTTAGTAAGCTGAATATATTGTTTCACATCTCCGATAACTTCTGGATCGGTGAGCTTTTGCCCAATCTCCTCGAATTTAAGTTTCAATCCGTCGAGACGTATAAGAATTGAATTATCTGCCATAATTATATAATTTTTAAAGTACAAAGATACTAATTTATAAGTAATTTGGAAATAATAAGGTGAAAAACGAAGTTTTTCTGTCCAGACGAAGGTCTGGCGGCCGCCCGCTGCAAGGGCAGTCCCCAACGTAAGAAAGTTGTTCGCCCTCCCTCCTCAAAAAGGACTTTTTCGAAAGAAAAAGTCCGCAGAGGGCGAGCAGCTCAAGGAGCTGCCCTACACGAAAAACATAAATATAGAAACAATCAACATCCATATTTCTCGATATTTTTTGCTATTTTTCACCAATTCCTGCGTCTAATGCCTGTGTAACACGAGCAGAGGCATCAACCTCAGAGAGTAGTCTCCATTGTTGAGAGCAAACCACAGGCAGCCTGAATCTCCTCACCTCGGGAAGTTCTGATTGTTGTGTGGATTCCTTTTGCCGTTAAAGTATCTCGGAACCTAACCATCTTTTCATCATCGGGCGAAAAATATGGTGAACCTGGAATCTTATGGAATTTAATTAAGTTTATTCTGCACTTCACCCCATTGAGTAACTTGCAGAGCTCCTTGATATGATGCGGATGATTATTTTTTCCACTCATCACAATATACTCGAACGAGAGTCTGCGTTGACGTGAGAAATCATACTCCCTGAGGATCTCCATGATTTCAGCTATCGGGTAGGCCTTCTCTATCGGCATTATCTCGGCTCGCTCGTTGGAGTATGGATTGTGTAAACTTATGGCAAGATGCACCGATGTCGCATCGAGGAATCTGCGCAATTCACGCCCCACACCTGCCGTGGAGAGCGTAATGCGTGATGGAGACCAAGCATACCCCCATGGCGCTGTCATCACCTCTAACGCTTTGAGAACATTGTCGGCATTGTCGAGAGGTTCACCCATACCCATGAAAACTACATTTGTAATTTTACCGCTTTCAGGTATTGAGGCAACTTGATTCAAGATTTCACCAGCCGAAAGTGAGTGCTGTAACCCCTGTTTTCCCGTTGCACAGAAGGTGCAACCCATGCGACAACCAGCCTGCGAGGAGACGCAAAGTGTGGCACGATCGGGTGTGGGGATGTATGCCGCCTCGATAAAACAGCCCTTGGATGTCGCAAAAAGGTACTTTTTTGTTCCATCCGATGCCTCACTCACCTTGAGCGGTTCACACAGACCGATGGAGTGCGTTGCGAGGAGTTGCGTGCGAGCCTTCTGCGAAAGATTCGTCATCTGCTCGATTGATGTTACATGTTTGACATATAACCAATTAGCAATCTGTTTTGCTGTAAATTTTGGGAGCGAAATCTCGGCACAAAGAGCCTCTAATTCTGCGAGTGTTTTGCCGTATAAAGGCTCTTTATTCTCTTGCATAGGTGTTAAAAACTTATTATAGAATACAAAATTAAATAAAAAAAGATATTTTTTTGTACGTCAACGCTATTATTTTAATTTTTTATCACTATATTTGTGGTTGAATAGTAAAGCATCGGAATACACAGGCTAAATTGAGTTGCAGCCAGTGTCTGCTTATTATATATAAGGTATAAGGCTATTCAAAACAAAAGTTGTAGGAACAAATTAAAAACTCAAATAATGGAATTAAAAAAGACTCCTAAGGCTGACCTTAAAAACAAAAGAGGTTTATTGCTTGAAATTGGCTTAATTGCATCACTAGCGTTAGTGATCTTTGCTTTTGCCTACACACCTAAAGAACACCGCATTGAGCAGGTTGAGATGGACTATGGTCCGATTGAAGAGGAGATCACCGAGATCACTCGTCAAGATCAAAAACCACCTGAGCCACCTAAGAAAGTAGAACTTAAGGTAATGTCTGACCTTCTTCAGATCGTAGACAATGACACCAAAGTAACAACCGAGGTCGACTTCGCTGAGTTCGATGAGGACACCGAGATTATCCAACAAGTTGAAATCGTTGAAGAGGTTATCGAGGATGACCAACCTTTCCTTCGTGCTGAGACTATGCCTACATTCCAAGGCGGAGACCTTACTACTTTCCGTAACTGGGTTCAAGGAAAATTGAAGTATCCACAAATCGCTGCCGAGAATGGTATCTCTGGTACTGTAACCCTTAAGTTCGTTATCGAGCGTGACGGTACTCTTACAAACATCGAGATTCTTCGTACTCCAGACCGCTCTCTTGGTGAAGAGGCGATCCGTGTACTTAAGCAATCTCCAAAATGGACTCCTGGTATGCAACGTAACAAACCAGTGCGTGTGGCTTATACTCTTCCAGTTGTGTTCAAGATTCAAAACTAATAAACTCTAGTTGAAGAGATCGAGAAAAAAGACAATAAAAGTCAAAGGTAAATAACCACTCCACTCAACAACTATGTTAGCACATAATTTGTAAGGGTATCTCTTTCGAGGGGTACCCTTAAATTTTTTTTAAACACCCTTCTCACTGACTCCGTCGGGCGGGGATAGCACCCCCGCTGGTGCTTTCTGTGTTGCGTCTCGGGCTTAGAGATTTTCAATCTCTAAGATTTTAAACATTAACGTGTTCCGCAAATAAATTTGCACAACACATTAATATTCAAAATTCTTCAAACGCCTAAAGGCATTTGAACCCGAACCGAGGTTAACGTTGATAACGTTTAATTATAATATCATTCGACGTGTATGAAAGAAAAAAATTATTGACGAATGATGGAAGCAAAATTTCATTAATGAATGATGTTAAGTAACCTCATCGACGCATGAATGTGACCTCGCTGAAGTGTGATGGCAACCGTAGGTTGACATAGATATATTTAATATAATGAGCGTTGAAAACTTGTTTTCATAAGCTCATTATATTAAATATATCGTAGGGCGAAGCCCCACACTGAAAGCGCAAGACAAAATCAAAAACGATAGTTTTTGGATCCAAGCTCGCTTGGTGCCCGTGCGGCATGAGCACAGTCCGAGGGTTGTTTTTATAAAGACATTAAAATAAGAGAAATAATTTGGAAAATAAAGAGAAAAAAGAGAAGAGTAGCGAGGTTTTAGTTCACCGTCCCTACCGAGCTGTTTTGGCGGCTGTGATTCGTGATGGTCAAGATCCTAAGGAGGTTAGTGACTTTCTTGATGAGCTTGACTTCTTGGCTGAGACTGCTGATATTCGCTCTGAGAAGCGCTTTACGCAGAGGCTTTCGCAACCTTCGTCACGAATATATATGGGGCCTGGAAAGCTCCAGGAGATTGCCGAATATTGCAAGGAGAATGAGATCGAGGTTATCATCTTCGATGATGAGCTTTCACCTTCGCAGACTCGCAATATCGAGAAGGAGATGCCTTGTCGGATCTTGGATCGTACACGTTTGATCCTCGATATTTTTATGCAGAGGGCGCAAACTGCCTATGCTAAGACGCAGGTGCAGTTGGCCAATTACGAATATATGTTGCCTCGATTGACGGGTATGTGGACTCACCTTGAGCGTCAGCGTGGTGGAACGGGTACTCGTGGTGGTGCTGGAGAGCGTGAGATTGAGACCGATAGACGTATTGTTCGCAACCGAATAACTAAACTAAAAGAGGAGCTTAAGAAGATCGACCGACAGATGGCCGTGCAGAGGTCAAATCGTGGCGCTATGGTGCGTGTGGCTCTTGTTGGATATACCAATGTTGGAAAATCTACATTGATGAATCTAGTCTCTAAGAGTGAGGTTTTCGCTGAGAATAAACTCTTTGCGACACTCGACACAACGGTGAGAAAGGTTGTTTTCGATAATCTTCCGTTTCTGATGTCCGATACGGTGGGATTTATTCGTAAGCTCCCAACTCAACTTGTTGAGTCGTTCAAGTCGACTTTGGATGAAGTGCGTGAGGCGGATCTGCTGTTGCATATTGTCGATATTTCGCATCCTGGGTTTGAGGATCAGATTGCCGTTGTGAAGCAGACTCTTGTCGATATTGGGGCGGGTGATAAACCTGTCTATATGATCTTTAATAAGGTTGACGCATATACCTATATTAAAAAGGATGAGGATGATCTGACACCTGCTACAAAAGAGAATTTATCGCTCGATGATCTAAAAAATAGCTATATAGCTAAGGATAATGCACCGTGCATATTTATCTCGGCTCGTGAGAAGCTCAATATTGAGACTCTGCGTGCGGATCTTTATGGTATGGTGCGTGAGATTCATGCGGGAAGATTCCCATTTAACAACTTCCTTTATTAACATTTTAAAGGGGAGGATAACTATTTTCGTGAGAAAATAACAATAGATATTTTGTAAAAGAATAACCTAAAAATAAGTCAATTATGATGCTACACATTTTGTCAACAGAGAACTCCGTGCTAGGTAAATTTATTGCCGAGATACGTGACAGAGAAATCCAAAAGGACTCTATGCGCTTCCGCCGCAATATGGAGCGAATAGCAGAGATTACAGCTTACGAAATCTCTAAGCATCTCAATTATAAGATGCAAACCGTCGAAACTCCGTTGGGCGAGGCGGTTGTAGCGATGATTGATGATGATATTGTGCTTGCGACAATTATGCGTGCGGGACTTCCATATCATCAAGGTTTCTTGAACTACTTCGACTCTGCGTCGAATGCCTTTGTTGCGGCATATCGTAAGAGCCATAAGGATAATAGCTTCGAGGTAAAAGTTGAGTATATTTCGTGTGGCAGTATCGAGGGTAAAATATTGATCTTGGCAGACCCGATGTTGGCAACTGGTTCATCACTTGTGCTCACTCACCGTGCACTCTGCGAAAAGGGCGGCGAGCCACGTCATACGCATATTGCTGCGGCTGTAGCGAGTGAGCAGGGTATAGATTATGTGCGCAAGAATATGTGTCGTGCAACGACCACAATTTGGGCTGCGGTGGTCGATGAAGAGCTCACTTCGAAGGCATATATCGTCCCTGGAATTGGTGATGCTGGAGATTTGGCGTATGGTGAAAAATTATAATCTTAATTATGATTAGATTAACAAAAGAGTTCTCCTTTGAATCTGCTCACGCACTCGAAGGGTATGACGGTGCGTGCCGTGAGATTCATGGACATTCGTATCGTCTGTTTGTGACGGTCAAGGGGGAGCCGAACGGTGATGTGGAGTCTCCAAAATGTGGAATGGTGATCGACTTTGGGGATTTGAAGCGTGTTGTCAATGAGCAGGTTATCAATCGAATGGATCATGGTTTTGTTATGCGTCGCACTCCGAAAGCTGTGGATATAGCCGCAACTCTGAGCGACCATTTTTCGAATGTGCAGCTGGTTGATTATCAACCGACATGCGAGAATATGTTATCCGATTTTGCGGCTCGAATTTCGTCGCAACTACCTTGTGGGGTTGAGCTTCACTCGTTGAAACTTCACGAAACGGCAACTTCTTTTGCGGAGTGGTATGCCGAGGACAATAAAAAATAGATAAAGGGGGCTTTTAGGCTCTCGATAAATTAAGATGAAGAGATTATTTTTGATTGATGCTTACGCATTGATTTTCAGATATTATTACGCCTTTATGGGGCGACCTATGCGCAATGGTGAGGGGATGAATACTTCGGTGGTTTTTGGATTCACGAAGTTTCTCCGTGAGATTATCGCCAAGGAGAATCCCGATCTGCTGGGGGTAGTTTTTGACCCTGCTGGGGGTAGCTTCCGCAGAGATATTTTTCCCGCTTATAAGGCAAATCGTGCGGAAACACCCGAGGATATTATCCTCTCGGTGCCTTTCGTTAAGGAGCTTGTCGAGGCGATGTGCATTCCTGTGTTGGAGGTTTCGGGATATGAGGCCGATGATGTTATTGGAACACTCTCTGTTAAGGGTGAAGAGGCTGGATATGAAGTTTTTATGGTTACCCCAGATAAGGATTATGGACAACTTGTCACAGATAATTGCAAGATCTACAAGCAGAAAGATAATGCTGTGGAGATTATCGACAAGCAGGCTATAAATGCAAAATATGGAATCGAAGACCCACAACTTGTGCGTGATATTTTGGCCATTTGGGGTGACTCGGCCGATAATATTCCAGGTGTGATGGGTATTGGTGAAAAGGGTGCCTGCAAGTTGGTTCAGCAGTGGGGAACGGTGGAGAATATCTTGGCTAATGTTGCAAGTATCAAGGGTAAGCAGGGTGAGAAAATTGCCGCTGCTGCCGAGGAGTTGCCTCTTTCAAAGCGACTTACGACGATATGTCTCGATGTGCCAATCGAGTTTAATCCCGAGGCGCTTACCCTATGTTCTCCTGATGTGAAGCGACTTAAAGCGCTCTATCTTAAGCTGAATTTCACCTCATTTGCTCGTGAGCTCGATGCTTTGATGGGTGAGGGGAGTGTGGCGGTTGATGGTTTTGAGCCGATGGCTGCATCCTCGTCTCCGAAGTCCAAAGCTGCTGCAAAACAGGCTGCTGCACTGGAGGGTCAGGGAGATCTTTTTGCTGTGGCGGCACCCGCTTCTGCTTCAATGCAGATGTTAGATTTTGATGCTGTGCCTGAGGCTGCCTCAGAGGCTATTGTTGAGATTGCAACGGCTCAGACAACACCGCATAATTATATTGTTGTTGACTCGGCTGAGGGACTTAAAGAGCTTGTCTCTCAATTGCTTAAACATTCAGAGATTTGTTTCGATACGGAGACTACGGGACTTGATCCATATTGTGATCGTATCGTTGGTCTTTCGCTTGCTGTGCGACCTTTTGAGGCGTGGTATATTCCGTTTAATGAGCAGATAGAGAGTGAGTTTGCTGAAATTTTGCGTCCTTTATTTGAGTCGGAGAGTATTGCCAAAATTGGACAAAATATTAAGTTTGATATTATGGTTATGCGTCGCATAGGTGTCGAGGTTGCAGGTCGACTTCTTGATACGATGATTTTGCATTATCTTCTGGATGCTGAATCTCGCCACAATATGAACTATCTTGCACAGCGATATTTATCATATAGACCAATTGAAATTGAGTCACTTATAGGTAAAGGAGCTCGTCAATTGACCATGGATCAGGTTGCATTGCCGATCGTTGCTGAATATGCTGCCGAGGATGCAGATATTACGCTTCGATTAAAGGATGTTCTCTATCCAGCGGTGGTTGACGAGGGTCTCGAAGAGCTATATTTCACCATCGAGGAGCCGATGATTCGAGTGCTTGCGGATATTGAGCTTGCAGGTGTTAAGATCGACACGGAGGCTTTGGCTGGATATGCTAAGGAGCTCAACCATAAATTATTAGAGTTAGAGCGTGAAGTGCGAGAGATTGCGCAGGAGCCATCATTAAATATAAACTCTCCACGTCAGCTAGGTGAGGTTCTCTTCACAAAAATGAAGATCACCGATAAGCCTAAGCGCACGAAAACCAAGCAGTTTGCAACAGACGAGGAGTATCTTCAAGGTTTCGCCAAGGAGCATCATATCGTTGAGTTGATACTTGAATATCGAGGTGTGAAAAAATTGTTGTCGACTTATGTCGAGGCCCTGCCACAGCTTGTAAATCGCAAGAGTGGACGTATACATACTTCGTATAATCAGGCAGTTACTGCAACGGGGCGTTTATCATCTACAAATCCTAATTTGCAAAATATTCCAATTCGTGATGCTTTAGGTAAACCAATTCGTGCAGCGTTTATTCCGACGGATGACACTCACGCAATTCTTTCGGCCGACTATAGTCAGGTTGAGTTGCGACTTATGGCACACTTGAGTGCAGATCCTGCATTGCTCTCGGCATTTGAGCAGGGTGAGGATATTCACACAGCTACGGCGGCTAAGCTCTTTGGGAAGAGTTTGGAGGAGGTGACCTCCGACGAGCGTCGCAAAGCTAAGACTGCCAATTTTGGTATTATATATGGTATTTCTGCCTTTGGATTGAGTCAGCGACTAGATATTCCGAGAGCTGAATCTAAGGCGATAATTGAGGGGTATTTCGCCTCATATCCTGGGGTAAAAACATATATGGATTCAGCGATTGAATCGGCAAAGTCGCAAGGTTATGTGACAACACTGTTCGGTCGTCGTCGCTATCTTCGAGATATTGGCTCACGCAATGCAATCGCTCGTGGGCTTGCTGAGCGTAACGCTATAAATGCACCTATTCAGGGTAGTGCAGCCGATATTATGAAACTTGCGATGATTGCGATATGGCGCAGATTCCGCACCGAGGGTATTGCCTCGAAGATGGTGATGCAGGTGCATGATGAGGTTGTTGTTGATATGCTGAAAAGCGAGGAGACTAAGGTGCGTGAAATCGTTACTCAAGAGATGGAAAAGGCCGCAGACCTCAGCGTTAAACTCCTTGCCGAAGCGGGAGTTGCGGAGAATTGGTTGCTGGCGCATTAGAGAGGGTAACGAAAAATTATTTCTACAATCTTGCCTAGGGGCTGCCTGCTGTTAGGGCAGCCTCCAGTCGAGAGAGCTGATCTTCATACATTATTACACGGCATATCCATCTATATAATGTTCTGGATAGATAATTGTAAGCGGTTTTACGAAAAGAGAATCATCAAAAAAACATACTTGTATCTGAGGCCTTAAATCTAAAAGAAATTTATCTGATATAGTTATAGTTTTACTATATTTCTTATTGGTGTACTTTCTGCTATTTGGAATCTCAGCGCGTATAGCTTTATAATTATCAGGAAGTAAGTTTTTTCGACGTGCAAACATTATAATTCTTCCAAGGGTAGATTGAGAAGTAGCTATTTTTTCTTTTATTAGAATCCTTTGAAAATTTTCAATTATATCAAGATGCTCTTTATTGTCAATTAAGTTGATACTATTCGACTTAGTTGATTCGTATAATGATTTACAGATTATGTAAGAGTTATTATAATGCACATCTCCCCACCAATGAGCATTGTCAATATAACTCTCCCAAAAGTAATAACCCTCACCAAGCCATTGTTTTTCTCCAGTTGCAATGAATGGAACTTTATTTATTATTTCCTGTGGTTCTCCTTGGTATTTTGCAGTATGAAAAATTGTCGTCATATTCTACTCTATAACTTCCGTATTCTCTCTAAGCGTGCTTTCTAAAGATTGCAGATTTAACGTAGGTAGTATTATTCCTTTCATATTGGCTTGTGTTGTTATAATACTAATGTAACTCCTTACGTATGGGAATAGAATAGCGATGCTATTTGCATAAAAATATGAAGGTATTTCTGAGAATGATGTTACATTTGCAAAGTTAAATTCTCCTACGCATCTTATGAATGCAAATGGTTCTTGGAGCTCCTCACTTTTGATTCTAACACTAAAAATTAGTCTGAATAGACTCTTATCCTGAATATATTCACCCTTAGGTTCAAAATTTAACGCTAATTCATCTGTGCCTTTCTTTGATAAGTCTAGCGAAACATTATCAAAGACGAAATTAATAATAGAAAAGGCAGCATTTTGTATTTGGCTCATATAATTAAGTTATAATGAAAGTGCAAAAATATAGCTCGAAGAATTAAACTCCGAGCTAAAATTATTATTATTTACATTTGTTGAATTCGTAAATGTAAAAGATTGTTGCAAGAAGTATTCTGTAGCAACAACTCCAACATTGTCCCATTGAGCAGTTTCTGCCCACTCTTCAAGAACTTTTTCACGAGGAGTTTCCTCTAAGTATTTCTTGAGATTTTCTAATAAGTTTTTCATACTTCTATATATGTTTGTTCGCAAATGTACTATATTTTTTATAGTTATGCAAATATTTTTTCATTGTATTTACAAGAATCACGCAAAAGCATATAAATTAGTAAAATATATCATCTTAATAGAGCTTAAGTAGTTATTATAGTTCAGCACCCCGACAGCGACAATATTGCACATAGGCGAGGCGTTGATTTGATCTTGCTTCAACTAGATCGCTCATCGCTTTTTGCCATTGGGCTTGGGCTTCGAGGTAGTCGGATATGGTCTCCATTCCTGCGATGTATTGTTTGCCACTTTGGCGAAGATTCTCCTCGGCTTGCTCTACTGTGCGCTCCATTAAGGCTACTTCGGCTTGTGACTCCTGATAAGCATTTATCGACTGCATTAGTTCGAGGGTCATCTTCTGAACTAGGTCGGCTTGGGTGTTCTCCGCAATTGCCACCTCTCGGCGTGCGGCTGAGACTTTGCGTCTGCCCTCTCCCCAGTGGAAAAGAGGGATATTTACCATTACACCTCCCGTGAATGATGGTGTTGAACCGAGCAGGGATGTTCCATTTAGTTTTAAACCGTTGGCGTAGCTATATGATGCTAACGCAGATACCGATGGTTTAAAATCGCTCTGTGTTAATTTTACCTCTAACTCTTTTGCCTCGACGCTCTTTTCGAGAAGTGCAAACTCGGGGCGTGCGGTGATGTCGAGTGAGTTATCTATTGATTGCTTAATATTGAAATTGTCGACAACTTTAAGCTCTAGGGTTGATACTGGCAATCCGATTATGTAACATAGGTTCATCCGTGCCAAGATCAGACCATTTTTCGCTTTCATCTGATTTAGCTCCGCTTCGTTGACCTTGACTTGAACCTTTAGAAGGTCATTTTTTGTGCACATGCCATTTTTAAGCATGTTCTCCACTTGTCGGTGAAATTCATCAACAACGGTGCGGTAGCTATCGGCACTTTGAACTATCTCCTCCATTTTGAGGTAGGTGTAGAATGCTTGATCTGCTGAGACTAAAACCTCTGTCTTGCTACGTGTCTGCTCAATCTCTGAGACTTCGACACCAACTTTAGCTAATTTTGTTGCTGTCGAGATTTTACCTCCCATGTAGATAGGTTGAGCAACTTGCAATCCTGCATTAAAAACCGATCCCACCTCAAAGTCGAAGATCATATCTGGCATATAGGCATACGAGCTAAATATTGCAGATCCATCCTCGGCATAGCCAATAACATTTGGTGTTAGCTCTCCCGTTGTTAGATCGGGAGAGAATGTTGGTAGGTAACCGCCCTCGATAGCTTCACTAAATGAGGCTGTCGAATATAGGTAACTTCCCGAAAATGAGAAGTTGGGGAGATTATTGGTTTTGTAGGCTTGAAGTAGATCCTCCGAAGCGGCAATTCTCTCATTTGCTGATTGCAGGTTAAAGCTATTTTCAAGAGCCATCTCACGACACTGCTCCAAGGTTAGCGTTTGTGACTGCGCTACGAGGTTCAAAGGTAGAAGCAGCAGCGAGATGATTTTATATATCTTATTCATATAGATTTATCTAATTTTTATTTTGAAGAAAATTGAGTAGAAGATTGGAATAAAGATCAGCGTAATGATTGTTCCGATCAACAATCCACCCATGATCGTTGCCGCCAATGATCCAAACATATCATCGGGCAGAAGTGGAATCATACCTAAAATCGTTGTCATCGAGGCCATCATCACAGGACGGAAACGCACTGCTGAGCTATCCAAAATTGCTTCGAAAGGCTCCTTACCCTCTCCGATTTGGAGATTGATTTCATCCATTAACACAACGCCATTTTTTATCATCATTCCGATAAGTCCCAATATTCCGACGATCGCAACAAATCCGAATGCCTTACCCGAAATTAACACACCAAATACAGCTCCAACGAATAGAAGCGGTACGCAGATAAGGATAATTAGCGGCTTGCGGTAATCTTTGAAGAGCATAATCAAAATACCTATCATCAAGACAATCGAGAGCGGAAGATTAGCAAATAGATACTTCATCGACTTGCTTTTAGCTGAATATTCACCCTCCCAGCTTAATGAATATCCCACAGGTAGTTCGATTGCCTCAACAGCATCAATAATCTGTTGGCGAGCATCTTCGGCACCTACTCCAGGGAGCGTATTACATTGAGCTCTCATTGCTCGTTGACCATTGTGACGGATAACAACGGGATCTTCCCATTTGAGTTTTATTCCCTCGATGGTTTGACTCAGTGGAGTTGTTGCGAGAGCCTCAGAGAGAATATCTTGTTGAGATATGGCACCTGTCATAACTCCACGCAGGGTCTGCGCATTGAGCGCCGAGAGTGAAGGTATCATCGAGAATATTGGAGCTGTTTCGAGCGATTCTATTGGTTTACCCTCGGAGTCAACACACTTGATTATAATTGATTGGCTTGTCACACCATCATACAGAGTTTCAACAGGAATACCCTCTGTCGAGGCCAAAAGCGAGATTCCAACATCTTGACGACTTAGACCCAATGAACGTGCTATCGGCTGCGTGTAATCAACCTCCAACATTGGCACTTTGCGCTCCCAATCGGAGGTTATAAGTGTGATATTTTCGCATTGCTCCATTATCGCTTGAGCTTGACGAGTGAGATCTCTTAATACATCTGGATCGGCACCCTTGAACATCACCTCAATTGGATATTTGCTATACATTAAGTTGTAACGTTTAACTCTTATATATGCCTCAGGATAGTTATCTGTTAAATATTGTTGAAGTGACGGAATCGCCTCAACGAGACTCTTCTCATCGACAAACTCAACGATAAGATCACCATACGAGAGTGCTGGAGTTGCGATACTTCTCACCAAATTATATCGACTCGGAGTAGCTCCAACAGATGTTGTAACATGAGTAATTGCCTCCTGCTCCATTAAATATTCCGAAATCGACTCTAGCGACGATTCAGTAGCCTTCGAAGAGTAGCTCTCGGGAAGTTTAAACTCGATATATAGCTGATTATAATTCAAATCAGGGAAGAAACTTTGAGGTAATTTTGTGTAAATCCATCCACTCAAAGCTACAAAAATTAGAGCCGAAGCCACCGAAATTGTGCGATTGCGAAGTGTCCAAGTTAGGAGTCTACGGAGTGTAGCCTGCATCCTCTGAGCCATCT
>JAWXTJ010000002.1:0-87439 GCA_044433665.1 Rikenellaceae bacterium | reverse complement strand
TTTCATAATTTAACTATAGGGGAGTTCTATTTTCTCCCTAATTTTAATTTTTGGTTAATAATTATCCATTTTTGATTTTGCAAAAGTGGGTTGTAGTAGCTCTACCACCTATTTTTGTAAAATCAAAAAGGGGTGGTTAGTAATCGAAAAGTATTTTAGGGAGAAATTAGAACTCCCCTATATTTAAGGGTTAAGCAAAAGTACGAAAAAAAGTCTATTACTGTCCACCTAGAACTTATAAAAAAATTAGAATAATATCTCTATTTTATAGATTGTAACTTTTTGTGCTATAAAATAATATAATATATACTAAAATGGCGGAATCTCTTCATAAGTAGTATAAAATTTGAGTCACTAAAGTCTAATTACGTTAAAAAGGGTAGCCTCAAAAAATGAGGCCACCCTTTAAATAATTAAAATTACTTTTATAGCTATTTCTCTATAGTTGAGTTACTGCGTGAACGCAACTCTTCAACGTTGGCAATCTCAACATATGAACCACCACGTCCAGAGTCGAAGCTACCACCAACAACAACCATAATATCCTTATTGTTCAATTTAACGTAGTTGCCAATAAAATCAAGCGCATCCGAAATGTAGTGATAAATATCGTCTTGTCTTGTACGCAAAATAGCAACCACACCATAAGAAAGCGCCAAAATACGCTGTGCATGAAGCGAGAAGCAGACAGCCATAACTGTTTTACGTCCACGGAATGCCGCAAGATAACGACCTGTACGTCCCGTTTGAGTACCGATAATCACATAACGAATATTTAAATTGCTACACGCTCTAACTGCCGAACGTGCCAACTGAGCTGTAATTTCGTGATTCACCGAAACCATATTGATGTCAACCATTGGAGCAAAATGTTGCTCATCGCTCTCAATTTCACGAGCAATACGAGCCATTGTTGCTACCGACTCAACAGGATATGAACCCATTGCAGTCTCGTCACTAAGCATAATTGCATCAACACGCTCATAAATTGCACTTGCAACATCACTAACCTCTGCACGAGTTGGACGAGATGAGTTAACCATCGAGTAAAGCATCTGAGTTGCGATGATTACAGGACGCTTAGCTGCTGTACAACGCTCAACGATCATACGTTGGATTCCTGGAATCTTCTCTGCTGGAAGCTCAACACCAAGATCACCACGAGCAACCATAATTGCGTATGAAGCCTCAATAATCTCATCAAGGTTGTCGATACCCTCTTGATTCTCAATCTTCGAGATGATCTTAATTGGGCTATTGTGAGCATCCAAAATATCTTGAACAGCCTTCACATCAGCTGCGCTACGTACAAACGAGTGTGCAATAAAGTCAACATCGTTGTTAATTGCCCACAAAATAAAGCGACGATCCTTCTCGGTGATAGATGGAAGTGCAATACTTACACCTGGAACATTAACACTTTTGCGAGATTTTAGTTTGCCAGCAAGAGTAAATACGCAAGTGAGCTCTTCGTTAGTTTTTTGAGTAACCTCGATCTCAAGCGCTCCATCGGCAATAAGCATGTGGTCACCAACCGAAATATCATCTACGATTGATGGAACATTCATGTAAATTGTATCACGGCGAGTAAGTTCAGCTGTGCTTGTTCCTCGAACAGTGACGATGTCACCAACGCTATATTCAATTGCCCCATCATATTCTGGTGCAATTGAAGTTACACGGATCTCAGGACCCTTTGTGTCAATCATAACTGGAATTGCATTGTTCACCTTGTGAACATTCTCTACAATCTTTGAAGCGCTCTCTTCACTTACGTGCGCTGAATTAACACGCACAACATCCATTCCTGCATCGAAAAGGCTTTTAATATACTCTTCGCCACATCTAAAGTCTGAGATTGTCGCAACAATCTTTGTCTTTTTCATTCTTAACATATAATCTCGTCTAAATAATATTTTTCTTTGCAATAAGTGCTTCAACTCCCAATCTATATGAGTCAAGTCCAAAACCCATGATCGACCCAACAACAACAGGTGCGATCATCGACGTGTGACGAAACTCTTCACGAGAGAGAATCGAAGAGATGTGAACTTCAACAACAGGTGTTGTAACTGCCGATATAGCGTCTCGCAGAGCCACTGAGGTGTGTGTATAACCTCCAGCATTTATCACAACTCCATCTACCGTGCCCACAGAGGCGTGGATTTGGTTGATTAATTCACCCTCGACATTTGATTGAAAATAGTTAAATTCTATTGATGGGTAGCTCTTTTGGAGCTCGTCAATATACTCTTCAAATGTAGTCGATCCGTAGATCTCTACATTGCGTTTACCTTGTAAGTTCAGGTTTGGGCCATTGAGTATTAGTATCTTCATATTCTTGAATGCTCTTAATTGCGGTACAAAGATAATAAAATCCGTCAAAAATAAAAAAATATTTATACCTTTGTGAGCATATTATACAATATTAATGACAGAATTTGGATTAATAGATCAAATCAAGGCGCTTTTTTCGTCACTACCCACACATAATTTCGAGGGTATTGGTGATGATTGTGCTCTATTGCCTCTCGGTGATGAGGCTTTAGTTTTTACTTCGGATATGCTTATCGAAGATATTCACTTTCTTCGCTCTTCAACCTCAGCATTTGATTTGGGGTATAAATCTTTAGCCGTCAACCTGAGCGATGTTGCAGCTATGGGAGTCCGTCCCGTGGCAACTCTTCTTTCACTCTCGGTGCCAAAGGAGTTAATGGGAGAGTATATTGAGGAGTTTATGGCGGGTTATCACGCTCTTTCGGCAAAATATGGAGTGGCGCTAATTGGAGGCGATACAACAGCCTCTAAAGGTGCGCTGAGTATAAATGTCACAGCTATAGGCCGAGGCAAACTATCAAATATTAAACGACGTGCAGCAGCTAAGGCGGGAGATTCTGTTTTAGTAAATGGGCTCTTGGGTGAGTCAGCCGCTGGACTTAGCGATATTTTCAAAGGAGATACATTTTCACCGTTGGCCGCAATACACAAGCTCCCAGAGCCACAAGTCAACGAAGGCGAGTGGTTAGGCACACGCTCCGAGGTGAATGCCATGATGGATATTTCGGATGGAGTAGCTTCAGATTTGCGACATATTTTAAAGCTATCGGGTGTAGGTGCTTCGATCGAATTGAGTAATATTCCCACCTCTGTAGATCTTCACTCGGCACTCTGTGGTGGAGAGGATTATAAACTTCTGTTTACCGCCTCAGCCGATCAAGTTCAAGAGTTAAAAGAGGCCTACAAAAATAAGTTCAATTCAGAATTATACGAAATTGGAACAATAACCCAAGACGAGGAGATCGAATGGTTAAAAGATGGCCAAAAACAGAATATTGACATGATGGGTTTTAGACATTATTGATGACCGCCATTAAAAATATCAATAGAATTTTACATCTTTGCAAATCACACTGAAAAATCCATATAAAATTGCTCTTCATCAATTTTATAAAAGGTTACATCTGTTCGTCCGTATTTTTCTAAATCATCTTTTGTTACAAAAGCACCACTTGCTACACCAATTCGATTCCTAAAATACTCTCCTAACAAAGAGTTACTCATAGGAGTTGTTATTGCTTTATCTCCTTCTTGCTCGACTCGTAAAATCAACTGTTTATGATCGTCTGTTATAACAGTGAAATGTTGCTCATCCAAAGGGAAGTAACCTGTTTTAGCAATAGCTCTTGGAAGTGGTATATATGTTTGATTAGGATCTCTTTTAGTCCCATCTCTTCTATGACCCCAATTAATACCTGAACCATGTCCAACATCGCCAAATTTAGTTAGTAGTGAAAGCGTCTTTTTATTTAAACCTTGCACACTTGCACTGTCTTTATTATCTTCTTCAAGTTTTTTAACAATACCTTTTTTCGTAAATTTTACATACTCCTCCACCTCTGCGTGATTGCAGTAAATACTATCCTTATCTAACCCTAAATAATATTGATATGCCATTTTATGATCGCATGGCACCATATACTCTCTTCTTTTTGCGCCAAATCCAGATTGTGTATAGTTTGCTGAACCTGTAAATGCAATAATTGGCTCTTGGCCTTTTAGCCATATATAAACTTTTGAATGTACTGAATAACCATTATAAATATATTTGCAACAGAGAGAAGACATCGTTTCATCAGAAGACTCAACTAAAGACTTAAAACCCTCGTGTACATCAATATCTAAACCACTCGATGGGCACATTCCAACAAGCAACTCAATTGATACGGAATGTGGCATCGATTGGTCACAAATCTTTTTTATATGCCATGATGCCATGTTATTAGTTGCATATCCTGATACAATTATTAACTTATCTGCACCTTTGACGATAGGGTCAAGTAGTATCATGTGAACTAATTCACTATTAAATGCTTTAAAAACAGTACTATTCATAAATATTAGAGTCTATTGATTCATATTCAATACCTGCAAATGTATTTAACACAGCTTCAAAAATTACCTGTGCACCCTTACATGGAACAGCCATGCCAATTTGCTTTCTTACACTTTCTTTGCTTCCAATAAACTCAAAATTATCAGGAAATGTTTGAAGTCGCGCCCTTTCTCTATTGGTCAGAGCTCTTGGTTCACTCCAGTGGTATATATGCGTGCCGCCACCACCGCTTCCAGTAACAGTATATGCTGGCCTATTAGGATCTAATCGTTTATATATCTGACTGATTTTCGCACCTTTAATTTTAAGTTGTAATTCTTCTGGAATATTGGCCGTGAAAGCATTTTGACCTGGTAATATATGCTTAAGTCTAGCCACAACCGTAGGAGACTGTTTAGTTAATTCGTTGTTGTATGCAACTTCACTTATAGGTGGATTTTCAATAGCAAACTTACATGTATTGTTAAATATTGCATACGGTGCTGATGATGGTACTCGAAATTTAACTTTTTGGTCATTGCGAATACCTATGATAATAATTCTATGTCTAGCTTGTGGAACTCCATATTGTTCAAACTTATACAGGTGTGGAGTAATAGTGTAGCCAGATTCTCTTAGATCATTTAATATTATAGAAAAGGCTTTGCCGTCATTTGCATTTTTTAATCCACCTACATTTTCTGCTAAGAACCATATTGGTTTATGTTTTCTTAAAACCTTTACTCCATATGAATATAGAGGGCCATACACTCCATCCATACCTTTTTGTTCTCCAACAACGCTATAATCGTTGCATGGAAAACCAAAAGCAAGAGCATCTATTTCATCAAGGTCGTCAATATTTAATTTTCTTACATCTTCGTGTATGACTGAAGTTGGATTATCAGGACAAATATTTTTACGATAAGTTTTACACGTATCAGCATCATAATCATTAGCCCATTGATGACTTATAGAGAATCTGCAATCTTCAATTTTAGCACTCATTGCCCCTACTCCTATTCCTCCCGGGCCACAAAAAAGTTCACCTAACTTAAACTTCATAAAATTATTTATTTTAAATCACACACTGAACAAATTCGAACAATGTGTGACAAAGATAATAAAAAAGTATAAGTTAACATAATGTTTAGAATTTTTCACTAGTAATATTTCGTCAAAAATATGAATTAAAAATGCTAATGTAATTTTATAAGGTAAACAGAGCGAGTCTTGAGACTTTCAACAGAGATTCATGAAGATGAGTTTTACAAGTAAAATAATTCTGTCTGTAGAACAAAATATAAATGGAATAAGAAATTTTATATGTTTACCTTAATGGTTTGGTGTGAATTGTGTGAATTTCAATAGAATTTTATATCTTTGCAAAAATAATAAACTGAAAAAATAGATAAAATGAAAGCTGAATATATTCCATTCGTGGAGGAGCTAATAGAGCTCTGTATTAAAGAGGATATTGGTGATGGTGACCACACATCGCTCTGTTGTATTCCTGCTTCGGAGCAGGGTAAAATGCGCCTGCTATGTAAGCAGGATGGTGTCTTGGCGGGTGTCGAGGTTGCCGAAATGGTGCTTAATCGCTTGGATCCAGAGATGAAGTTTGAGAAATTGTTGTCGGATGGCACAGTTGTCACAAATGGTGATGTTGCCTTTTATGTTTCGGGTCGTCTACAATCACTGTTGCAAGCGGAGCGAGTTTTGCTAAATATCATGCAGCGAATGAGTGGTGTTGCAACTCAAACAGCTAAATATGTAAAGCAGTTGGAGGGTCTACACACTAAAGTTCTTGACACTCGTAAAACTACACCTGGAATGCGTGTATTGGACAAAATGGCCGTAAAAATTGGTGGTGGCGAGAATCACCGTATGGGTCTTTTCGATATGATTCTTCTTAAGGATAACCATATCGACTTTGCAGGAGGCGTTCAAAAGGCAGTTCGTGGAGCAAAGGAGTATTTGGCTGCTAAAGGCAAAAATATTCCAATTGAGTGCGAGGTAAGAACAATGCAAGATATTGACGACGTTTTCGCCGCAGGAGGAACCGATAGAATTATGTTCGATAATTTCTCTCCAGAGCTCACTCGTGAGGCGGTAGCTAAGGTTGCTGGTCGTTGTGAAACAGAGTCAAGCGGAGGAATCACATTTGATACTTTGCGCACCTATGCTGAATCGGGTGTAGATTTTATCTCGGTCGGAGCGCTAACTCACCAAATAAAATCTTTAGACATGTCGCTAAAAGCTGTCGAAGAGTAGTCGTAAACGTTGCACCTCATCCTTTGGATGGGGTGTTACTTTTTTTAGTGGATATTCAATCCCAAGAGCATCATATTTTGCTATGGCCATGTCATGATAAGGCAGCAACTCTACCTTTTCCACCACTGAATACTTTTTGACATGTTGCGCTAAAATCTTTAAATGCTCCTCGCTGTCAGTATATGTTGGCAGAAGAACATGACGCACCCAACATTTGATACCTTTAAGTTCAAGATAATCTAAAAACGCTAAAACTTTCTCTAATCTTCCCCCACCCGAAATCTCGGTAAATTGCTTTGGGTCGATTGATTTAATATCGAGTAGAACCAAATCAGTCTGTTCAAGTGCACACTGCACCGATTCATTAAAGATAACCCCCGAAGTGTCGAGCGCCGTGTGAATCCCCTCCTTACGACAAAGGGCAAAAAACTCAGCTACCTCCTCGGCCTGCATCAATGGCTCACCTCCAGAGATGGTCACACCTCCACTTTTGATAAAATTACGATACTTAAGCACCTCACTCAAAACCTCCTTTGGAGATTTTTCGATTGGCGCATCCTTCATATGCCACGTATCAGGATTGTGACAATATAAACAGCGCAGTGGACAACCCTGGGCAAACACTACGAAGCGTATACCTGGGCCATCCACTGTGCCGAAACTTTCAAATGAATGAATTTTCATTATATACTTTTAATAAAGGGAGTTTTTAGCTCCCTTTTTTTGTTAGATACGATCGCTAACCGTACGAGAGATAACATCCAATTGTTGCTCACGAGTTAGGCGAACAAAGTTAACCGCATAACCAGAAACTCGGATTGTAAGCTGAGGATAATTCTCAGGGTGCTCCATAGCGTCGATCAAAAGCTCACGATTAAATACGTTAACATTAAGATGTTGACCTCCATTTGGAGTGAAGTAACCATCCATCATATTTACAAGGTTCGCAACACGAGCCTGCTCATCACGACCCAAAGCATCTGGAGCAATTGCAAATGTATACGAAATACCATCATGTGCATGGTGGAATGGAAGTTTCGAAACCGAAGCCAATGAAGCCAAAGCACCATTAGTATCACGACCATTCATAGGGTTTGCACCTGGAGCAAATGGAGTACCTGCCTTGCGTCCACATGGTGTAGCACCTGTTTTTTTACCATATACCACATTCGATGTGATTGTCAAAATTGATTGAGTTGGTTTTGCATTACGATATGTCTCATGTTGACGCAAGTAATCCATAAACTCCTCGGTTAACTCAACCGCAATTTGATCCGTCTCGTAACAGTTATTTCCAAATGGAACATAATCACCCTCACGCTCGAAATCAACAGCCAAACCACGCTCGTCACGAATAATACGAACTTTTGTGTCACGAATAGCAACAAGTGAGTCGGTTACAATCGAAAGACCAGCAATACCCGTAGCACGGATACGCTCAACATCAAGATCGTGAAGCGCCATCTCGTAAGCCTCATAAGAGTACTTATCGTGCATATAGTGGATAATTTTTAGTGCATTTACATAGACCTTAGCCAACCAACGCATCATAGACGAGAACTTCGCCTTAACATCATCATACTCCAAATAGTCACCTGTAACTGGAGCAAAAGCTGGGCCAACTTGAGCACCACTCTTCTCATCACGGCCACCATTGATTGCATACAATAGACACTTAGCAAGATTCGCACGAGCACCAAATAGCTGCATTTGCTTACCAATCTTCATTGGCGATACGCAACAAGCGATACCGTAATCGTCACCATAATCTGGACGCATTAGATCGTCATTCTCATATTGAATAGAAGATGTGTCAACAGATACCTTTGCACAGAACTCTTTCCATGGTTGTGGCGATGATGCCGACCAAAGAACAGTAAGGTTTGGCTCTGGAGCAGCACCTAAATTATATAGCGTATGTAGGTAACGGAATGATGTGCGAGTAACAAGTGTACGACCATCAATTCCCTGACCACCTAAACTTTCGGTTACCCAAACTGGATCACCCGAGAATAGATCGTTATATTCTGGAGTACGCAAGAAACGGATAATACGCAACTTAATGATAAATTGGTCGATAAGCTCTTGAGCCTCCTCTTCTGTAAGTTTACCCTCAGCCAAATCTTTCTCGATAAAGATGTCAAGGAAAGTCGAAGTACGACCAATTGACATCGCTGCACCATCTTGATCTTTTGTTGCAGCAAGATATGAAAGATAGACAAATTGAACCGCCTCACGAGCATCTTTAGCTGGTTTAGTCACATCAAAACCATACGAAGCACACATCTTCACAAAGCTCTTAAGCGCTGCAATTTGCTCGCTAATCTCCTCACGTTGTTGAATAATATCAACTGTGATCTCTTGAATATCAAGACGCAAATGTTGACGTTTTTTATCCTCGATCAAAATATCTGTTCCATAAAGAGCTACACGACGGTAGTCACCAATGATACGACCACGACCATAAGCATCAGGTAGACCTGTGATAATTGCAGATTTACGAGCCGCAACCATCTCGTCGGTATATGCCGAGAATACACCCTCATTGTGAGTCTTACGATAGCGAGTAAAGATCTCCTTTGTCATTGGATCCATCTCATATCCATATGCTTTTAAAGCATTTTCAACCATACGCCATCCACCACGAGGATAGATACCACGCTTAAGTGGAGCGTCAGTTTGCAGACCAACGATCACCTCATTCTCCTTGTCGATATAACCAGCACCATAAGCATCAATTGCCGATGGAATTTTAGTCTCTGTGTCGTAAACACCCTTCTCACGCTCAACTTTGAACATCTCGGTGAGTTTATCCCATACTGCACGAGTGCGTGATGTTGACCCTGCAAGGAATTTATCATCTCCTACATAAGGAGTGTAATTTGCTTGAATAAAGTTACGCACGTTAACCTCGTGCTTCCACTCTGTACCATTGAACTGCTCCCAGTTCTCGCTATAAAAATTCATAATTATTATATAATATTTAATCAGGTCTATTTACTCGTTGACATCTTGAACCGCAAGTCCAATCAATCTCGTTTTCGGACGCAAAGATAATAAATTTATTTCATTGTTATTATTTTCACACAACTTTTTTGTTAATAAAATAACAATGATGGTATAAATAAATATTATAGTTTTGCTATAAAGTTAATTACAGGTATGTTTTTTGTAACTAAAAAAGAGGTATTATAAACAAATTAACATTATGAATAAGAAATTTTCGATTCCAGAATTACGATATAGCTTCGATGCTTTGGAGCCAACGATTAGTCGAGAGACATTAGAGTTGCATTATGGTAAACATTTGCAAACTTACCTTGACAATTTAAACAATTTAATTGAGGATAGCGATTTTAGCAGTGGAATCCTCGACGATGTTATCTATTCGGCGAGTGGCTCCTTATATAATAATGGTGCGCAAGTGTGGAATCATATCTTTTATTTCAATTCATTGACTCCCGATGGTCAAGATAAACCAAAAGGATCGCTGATGCAAGCGATTGAATTTTCATATGGCACCTTTGAAGATTTCAAAACAGAATTTGAAAAACAAGGGACAACGCTTTTTGGTGCAGGTTGGGTGTGGCTCTCAAAAGATAGCAACGATGAGTTAAGGATAACTCAAGCCTCAAATGCAGGCAACCCATTGCGAGAGGGTCTTACACCACTTCTCACTTTCGATGTTTGGGAGCATGCCTATTACGTAGATTACAGAAATCGACGAGCCGAACACCTCTCAAAAATGTGGGATATAGTCGACTGGAAACAAGTTGAAGCAAGATATGTTGGAAATCAATGAAAACGATCATAAGGCAAAACAATAATTGACCATAAAAATTAACAATAAAAAATATTAATGTGTTGTCGCCAGTAAGTCAGTAGAGGCAAATAATTATTACCCACACTAAATTCAGCACAACACATTAATATCTAAAAAAGTATCAACTATCTTTAGCGATTACTTCTCTGTTTCGTCGTCGTTTGATATTTTGAAAACTACTGGAAGCATGTAGGTGACACGTACTTTCTCGCCATCTTGTTCTCCTGGAGTCCATTTTGGTGATGATAAAATAACTCTTTCTGCTTCTTCTGAGAGTTGAGAATCTGGAGATCTTGCAACTTCAACATTGCCAATAGATCCATCTTTCTCAACAACAAATTTCATAGTTACCATACCTTGAATATTATTCTTTGCGGCTTCTGCTGGATAGCGTAAACGAGCCATAACCCAATCTCGGAAATCTCTCAGATCTCCACCTTGGAATTTTGGCATCACTTCACTTCTGAGCCACACTTTTTCAACATTCGTGGTATCTTGACTCATCTTTTCAACGTGCGTTACCACCTCAACCTCTGTGATATTATCTCCATAAGGAGTTGATTCTAGGTCAAAATTTTTGAATTGTTCAAAATAATTTGTAATTTTAACCTCTGAAACTGCATCGACCGAGTCGGCTAATGCTGGAGAGGCGAAAATAAATATAGCAAAAATTGCTACAGGAATGGCATATAGGCACTTTGCCATCATCATCTTGGGGGATTTTTTCTTTGTCATCATAGTGATTCTGTTTTTAAGGTTACTGTGATTAAGGCTGTTGGACATCGAGTAGAGGCGAGCTCCGACAGCCTTTCTTATTAATAATAGTTGATACTCCTTGACATTAATTCCCAACGACAAAACAGCATCATCGGCACAATATTCATGTACCTGCTGCAAAGCTCGTTTTGTAAGCCATGAGGCTGGGTTGAACCATAATATTATAGTGGCTAGATTGAGTAGCAAAACATCTAGTGAATGTCGCTGTGATATGTGCGAGAGTTCGTGTAGAATAATCTCTCGATCGTTTGCCTCAATATCCGAGCGTGATACTACCACTGAATTAAACCAACTAAATGGAGATAGATTGTCGTTATCGTGAATCACATAACGAATATCTCGATCAACCGCCGCAAATCTTTGATACCCTATAAGTCTATACAATAGAGTTTTATCCTCGGCATTGGCTGAGTTGCTCAGATTATAACGCCCGTTATAGACCAACGATATAAGCGAAAAGTAGCCAATAAACATATAAATTGCACACACCACCACACCACAAAGATAGATAAACAACAGAGTGTTGACGATATTATATAGCGAGAAGATCGCTGGAGCGCCTGCCTGAGCTGCAATTTCACTCTCAACTGCAATCTCGCCAAATGTAATCCCTGCCATTGGCTCAATGTAATCAACACTTTGCAACGAGACAAAAGGCAAAGCAAATGAGAAAACAATAGAGATCAACCACACAGCACGATTCATGCGGTGTGCAGTCTCTTGACTTAGGAGCCAATTATTGAAGAGATAGAGGATAATTAGGAGTATACTTGCTTCAATTAGATATACTCCTAGTGCACCCGTAATCATAACTAGTCAATATTTTTTTCGACTAGCTCCATGAGTTCACTCAGCTCGTCTGAACTTATCTCTTTGGTCTCAACAAGTGCCGATACAGCTGCGGTAAGCGAGTTGTTATAATACTTATTAAGTAGACCTCTCAATGAGCGACTCTTAAAATCATCGAGTGAGATAGCTGGGAAATATTGATATGATCCACCATAGGCTTTATGATCCAAAAAACCCTTCACCTCTAAACCTCGCACAACGGTTGATAGAGTATTAAAGTGTGGTTTTGGCTCTTCGTAACACTCTAATAGATCTTTAACAAATAGTTTGCCTTTACTCCAAAAGTGCACCATTACCTCTTCCTCTTTTGCCGTTAATTTAATTGTTTTTTCTTTCATGTTTTTTTGTGTTATTAGTTAAGTATTGCAAATATAACTAATTATTTGTTACTCGCAAACTAATTTGATAAGTTTTTACAGAAAATTCAAAAAAAAATCCCAGCCAAAATTGACTGGGACGCATTTAGAGGGGATTTTTTCTCCTCTAAAATATTGTAAAGAGTCTCTACTCCTCCTCGCTGTACATGTGGTTAACGTAGATTGCGTGTTGCATAGCTACACGCTTAGCGATAGATGGCTTAGTGAAATATTGACGACGACGAAGCTCCTTCAATACTCCTGTACGCTCGTATTTACGTTTGAATTTCTTAAGGGCTCTTTCGATGTTCTCTCCCTCTTTAACTGGCATGATAATCATAGCTGTATATTTTTTATTGTTTTTTTATTAAAATTTGTTTTTGACCTTTACGGTTGGTCGAACCTCTCTGCTTGCGGTGTTAAAGTCGCTTCGACTCTGTTCACCATCGTTATTTTTCTGAAATTGTCTAAAAGGTTGTACCTATAAAAATTCATCGCCGCTCACTTGTCGCTGCTCGAATTTATTAAAAAGAAGATAGGGACGCAATCTTGCCTCCTCCTGCTCATTAAATATGTCATCTTCGATCATCTCTTCTATGGTACTCCAACCTCCTTTCAATTCCCTTATTTTAAGTAACCGCCGCAATGCCTTATCAGCAATGTAGGGGTGACCCTTTATTGTTTTAGCGGATGCAAAGTTAACATCTATTTTTGAAATATCACAACTATCACACAAAATTTGTTGAATTATTTTCTCATAATTGCTCTCTGTGACCACTTTTAGCTCCGAAAGTTGCTCTACGGAGTAAAATCCGCCTAACAATTCTCGATATTTTAAGATCTCAACAACACTCTTTTCACCGATTCCATAGACTCGACGCAACTCCGTAGAGTCGGCTTTATTAATGTCTACGATATTTTTATCTTCAATCAAAGAGGATTCAGAGAAGATAATATATGGTTCCAACATCGAAGCTACAGAGTCTGAAACAACATAACACTCACGCAACTCATCCATATCATAGATGCCTGAAAGATCCCTCCACCGAACAAAAACTTCTGCCTGTCGACGTGAAAGAGCTCCTGTTGCAACCAAATATTTTGTGCCGACTGTATCGAGGAGGAATTCCGAAAGAGGTAATAATTCTCGTTTATGGCTTTTGGTTGAGTAGGTCGCTTTATTATAGCTTGCATACTCTTCCTTGCGCTTCAATTTAAAAGTGTCGGCAATAACGATATATGGCTCCAATGCGTAATAGAGTGAATCGCTGACACCATAACAGGTGAAAAGATCCTCCTTGATTCTGAAAATTTTACCATACTCTCGATAGCGAATAATACTTACAGCCTCCTGCCGAGTTAACCCCAAGCGCATTAATTCAGGTAGTTGGATTGTATTTGGGTCAAAATCGAAGAGAGTTTCAGACTCTGCCTCTTCGTTAAGGTCAACAGGAGTTTGGTTGGCAAATTCAACGGTTTGCTCTCGGATAATATGATCGTGGAGCAACTTATATCCTGCAATAATTGATATAATAAGCATCAACGAGATCACTCCTCTAGCCTCCTTTGGTGATAAGCCGACCTTTTTCACTCTACCAGTCCTCCTTTTCTGACAACTCCAACACTCGATAGTGGCGTGATGGTGACTCGATAAAGTCACCTATTGCATACTCCGCCCAACGAGAGTCGACCAAATCAATAATATCTGGACGTGAAACAACAACATTTGGGAACCGTTTAGGATTATCTCCTCTTCCAGGCAACTTGCTGCGTGCATCAAAAAGAAGTGTTCCCTCTCTTTGTGTAACATCTCGATCAACCTCCGTATTGGCTGCTCCCAACCACAAAAGATCATATGGAGTCATCGTTTCGGCTGCATCGTCAAAAATCGCAACAAAATTTACATCTTCGATATTGAGCTGCTCTAATAATTGAGGCAAATTAACCTCAACGAGTGGCGAGGCAAAAAGTAATAATACTCCCCACGAGTCAAGCAATCTATCGTCTACCTTGAAACCCTCGACACTACCCCACTTTGGTGATCTTTCACGAAGTTCAACGGCCGTGAGATCCAAAGCTAATTTACCGCCCAGGCCACAAGTTGGCGTTGCATGATCCAAAACATCCAAAACACCTCTTCCTCGAACTACACGGCCATGTAGATCTACGCTCTTTAAAAGTTGAGCAATCTGCTCTTCCGATCGTAAATCAACCTGAGAATCGGTTACAATCATATATTTATTGAACATCATCTGCCCCGAACCCCACATCGAAAGAATTACCTTTTGGGCTTGACCCGCATAGCGACTCTTAAATGAAGAGAGAATCAGATTATGCGCTGTACATGCAGCAGGCATATATAAATCACACACCTCAGGATGCAGAGCAAAACGAATTGGAGCTACAAAAATACGCTCCGAGGCTACAGCAATTGCAGCATCTTCTTGCGGAGGAACACCTACAATTGTTGCAGGATATATCGCTCCCTTTCTATATGTAATGGCTGTAATATGGAAGAGAGGATAGTTATCTTGAAGCGAATAAAAACCTGTATGATCTCCAAAAGGACCCTCAACGATCTTCTCTTCCATCGGATCAACATAACCCTCAAGGACAATATCACAATCCTCAGGCACATAAATATCATTGGTAATACATTTAACCAATTGCACACTCTTCTGACGAAGAAAGCCAGCCAAAAGATACTCATCCAAATTATCGGGCATGGGTGCCGTAGCTGCATAAGTATAAGCTGGATCACCTCCCAAAGCGACACTCACAGGCATACGTTCACCTCGACGTTTATAGACATCATAATGGCGTGCTCCAGTTTTATGAATATGCCAGTGCATGGCTGTTGTATTTTCATCTATAACCTGCATGCGATACATTCCAACATTTCTCGCTCCCGAATCTGGGTCAATGGTATTGACCATTGGCAAGGTTATAAATCGACCTCCATCAAATCCCCAACACTTCAAAATTGGCAACTGCGATAGACGCACATCATCCCCAAGAAGTTGAACTTGTTGGCAAACTCCTCTGGAGCTCTTTTTTCGAGGCAACCATTTCGAAACTTCCGAGAGCAGAGGCAACATTTTAAGTTTATCCCAAATTGTATCTTTTGGCGATGTTGCGCTTTTGAAAAGCGTATCAATTCTTTCGGTAAGTTGCTCCAAACGATCCACACCTGCCACCATTGCCATACGACGTTCCGAGCCCATCATATTGATAAGCAGTGGAAAATCTGTACCGCATTGCTCAAACAGCAAGGCTTTACCTCCATCCGAGCTTTTGCTTACTCTGTCTACAATCTCCGTTATTTCATACTCCGTTGAGACTGGTGTGCTTACTCTAATGAGCTCTCCGCAACGCTCCAACTCCTCACCAAACTCCTTTAAGCTATTATACATTATCTATAC
The DNA here is from genome assembly GCA_044433665.1 of Rikenellaceae bacterium. Classification (GTDB taxonomy): domain Bacteria; phylum Bacteroidota; class Bacteroidia; order Bacteroidales; family Rikenellaceae; genus Alistipes. The sequence continues at coordinate 71,566 of JAWXTJ010000002.1, read as the reverse complement.
TCATAAAGTTGATTTCGCAATCGAGGAGTGAAACCAGACTCCCGAATTGCCTTTTGAATACCTTCGGCATCAAAACTATTATTGGCTCCTGCCGATGAAACAACATTTTCTTCAATCATTATCGACCCAAAATCATTAGCTCCACTATGCAGTGCAATTTGAGCTGTCGGACGACCAACGGTAAGCCATGAGGCTTGAATATTATCAATATTTGTAAGCAACAATCGACTTATTGCAATTATTCTCAAATACTCCAACGACGAAAAATTAGTCACAACACCCTCACGCTCCAAAACGGTTCCAGTCGAGCGGAATATCCAAGGGATAAAGGCGATAAAACCATGATTCCCCTCTGGGCAACGCTCTTGTAGATCTCGAATTTTTAATAGATGATCCACACGCTGATGTGCCGTTTCAACATGTCCATACATCATTGTTGCCGATGTTGCAAGATTCAGACAGTGTGCCTCGTGCATCACCTCAACCCACTCTTCAACAGTTGGTTTTGCGGGTGAAATATGTCGGCGAACATCATCGACCAAAATTTCAGCACCTGCACCAGGCAACGACTCCAAACCTGCACCGACTAGACGTTTTAGAGTTTCAAGGGTTGTAAGCCCACTCACCTTTGCAATGTGCGACACTTCGGGAGCTCCCAAAGCATGAAGTTTTAACGATGGGTACAACTCTTTAATAGAAGAAAACAACTCCTCATAAAACTCAACACCCAATTTCGGATGGAGCCCACCTTGCAATAAAAGTTGATCTCCACCCAACTCCAAGGTTCTATCTATTTTTTCTTTATACTCCTCTAAAGTCGTTATAAAGTGTCGATCCGTTTGATGAGGCTTACAGTGAAAATTACAAAATTTACACCCTGAGATACAGACATTTGTAATATTTACATTTCTATCTATCTGCCATGTGACAACATTTGGATCTGGCACAATGCTTCGTCTGAGAGCATCTGCCGCTGCGGCTAACTCTTCAAGCGGAGCTGAATCATACAAAAAATAGGCCTGAGCAGCAGAGATCTTCTCTCGACGCAAACATCTATCTAAAATAGTCGATAAATTCATACTTTACAATTTACTTACCAAAGCAAAATCCAACATACGTTTACCCAAATCGGCACGTTTAATTGTAACACTAACGGCATCGCCCAAAGTGAATGTTTCTCGTGTGGCACGTCCGATCATCGTATAACTCGACTCATCGAAGTGGAAATAGTCATCACCCAACTCTCTGATGGGAAGCATACCCTCAATATGAGTATCGTCAAGTTCCACAAATATACCCCACTCTTTCATTCCAGAGATATGACCTTCAAAGACCTCTCCCATGCGATCTTTCATAAACTCAACCGCCTTATATTTTATTGATGCTCTTTCTGCATTTGCCGCAACAATCTCTCTCTCGGAAGAGTGAACACATAATTTTTCTAACGACTCTTTATCGACCGACTTTCCACCATCGAGATAATGAGCCAACAATCTATGCACCATCATATCGGGATAACGACGAATTGGTGAGGTAAAGTGAGTATAATATGGAAAAGCTAGACCATAGTGACCAATATTATCGGTCGTATACAACGCCTTAGCCATTGTTCGAATAGCCAACATCGAAACCACATTTTCCTCTGTATTACCCTTGATAGAGCCCAAAAGTTTATTTATTTCACGAGCTACAGCCACACCCTTGATAGCCTTAAAGTAGAGCCCAAAGCGGAGAATAAATTGACGGAATGAGTCCAATTTCTCAGCATCTGGCTGATCGTGCACACGATAGACCATTGTTCGCTCAAATTTTCTACTTGCCGTACGACGCTTCGAACAGAACTCTGCAACTCGACGATTTGCAAGCAACATAAACTCTTCGATCATCTTATTTGACTCCTTTGCCTCTTTCGTATAGACTCCAATTGGTCGACCCTCATCATTGAGTTCGAACTTCATCTCATCACGCTCGAAAGCTATAGCTCCCTTCTTGAATCTTTCTGCTCTCAAACGTTGAGCAAGCTCATTGAGCTTAAGCACCTCTTCTGCGTAATCTCCCTGACCTGTTTCGATCACCTCTTGAGCCTCAGCATAGGTAAATCTACGATCCGAGTAGATAACAGTGCGCCCAAACCACTCCTCTACAATCTCCAACTCTTCGTTCAATGTAAAGACTGCCGAGAAACACAAACTCTCCTCTTTTGGTCGCAAAGAGCATAACTCATTAGATAAACGCTCAGGTAACATTGGGATTGTACGATCCACAAGATATACTGATGTTGCACGCTCCTGAGCCTCCTTTTCGATAATAGAATCTGTTTGAACATAATGCGTCACATCGGCAATATGCACTCCAATCTCCCAAACACCCTCTTTTACTCGACGCACCGAAAGCGCATCATCAAAATCCTTAGCGTCGGCAGGGTCAACGGTGAATGTTACAACATCTCTAAAATCTCGACGCTCAGCATAATCAGCCTCACTTATTCTACTTGGAATTGCTTCAGCTGCTGCAACTACATCTTGAGGATAGTTATACGGTAATTCAAACTCAGTTAAAATTGCGTGCATCTCGGTATCATTTTTACCCGCCATACCAAGCACCTCAACGATCTCTCCAACTGGACTTCTTGAACCCTCAGCCCACTCCTTGATTCTAAATGAAACCTTGATACCATCCTCTAAATCGGGATAGTTCTTTTTAGGAATAAAGACATCAAATGGCATCTGACGAGTGGTAGAACGGATAAAAATTTGGTGAGCACTAACCTCAGCAATACCAATATATACCTTTTTATTTCGCTCAACAATACGCACGACCTCACCCTCAGCATTTCGGCTTCTCCTCGATTTATGAACAACAACAAATTCAACTACATCACCGTGCATTGCATGTTTTGCCTGATATGGGCTAATATGAACATCGCCATCCAACTGCTCGCACTCCACGAAAATTGAACCACTCTTGGTCACCACAACCACTCCCACATTGTGTTGTAATTCGGCGGTTGCCAAATGAAATTTTCCTCGTGCAGTCTCTGCAATAACACCCTGCTCAACGAATGTCTGCAAGATATTTAACACCTCTCGTCGACCTGTACGATCTGCACATCCAGCACTAGAGGCCAAATGTTTCAACGAAAATTTATTATTCGGCATCTCCTTAAACATATTTAGGATAAAGCCTGCACGATCAAATTCGTGTTTATTTTTCTTATTTCTCATTTTTTAAAAATCTTAATGCTAAATCTCGCATAAGCTCAATGCCTATTGCGATAGCCCCCTCAGAGGGGCAAAATGTTGATGTGTGTGAAGCTCCAGCCTCCTTACCCACTCCAATTCTATAAAAAAGTGATGGATAGCAAGTGCAGTAATATCCGAAATCCTCAGCCGTCATTCTCTTCTGTAACCACTCAACATTACACGTTTGTGCTGCCAACTCGGCAGCTATTTCTGTTAGTTTCTCGTCACATATAACACATGGATAGCCATTATTTATATCTACCTCAATGTTGACTCCATGTTTCGAACTACACTCTTGCGCAACGGTTCTAATTTGCTCTTTAGTGTCGATTCGTTCCACCTCGCTAAAGGTTCTCAAAGTACCCTCCAGTTTAACAATAGATGGAATAACGTTTGTCGCTCCATCCGCCTCAATACGACCGATTGACAAAACCCTCTCGGTGTGATTGAAAGTCAACAATGAGGTTATAAACTCCGCTGTAGCTGCCACAGGATCCTTTAATTTATCTCTCATTGCAGCGTGTCCACCAACCCCACAAATATTAAAACGAAGCTCATCTCCCGAAGCCATAAACTTTCCAGAACGAAATCCAACAAATCCAACCTCCAACGAAGCATCGACATGTTGACCTACAACAGCCAAAATATTATAATCTTCGAATGGATCCTCAGCCAAAACAAGTGAGGCACCTCCAGGATTACACTCTTCACCTGGTTGAAATATTCCAAATAGAGTCCCCTCAAAATCTCGACTTCGATTCAGTTCACAAAGTGCGCCAAAGAGCATTGCTGCGTGCATATCATGTCCACAAGCGTGCATCACACCCTCATTTTGTGATGCAAACTTCACTCCGCTCTGCTCCTTAACTGGAAGCGCATCAATATCTGCTCGCAAAACTACCGCTCGGCTCAGATCACCTCGGCCCTCAATTTTTGCCAATACGCCTGTCGAGGCAATACGTCGATGCTTAATACCCTCTTCGGTGAGTACATCTTCGATAAATTTCGCTGTATCCCACTCGTCAAATGAGAGTTCAGGGTAAGTGTGAATATGTCGACGAAAAGTTACTGGATCCATAATTCTACACTTTTAAAAAATTGAACGAGCAATCTGCTCAATATTATGCGTTTTACTCATTGTATAATAATGAAGTACAGGCACCTTGGCTGCTATCAACTCTCGTGATTGAGCTATCGTCCACTCCAAACCTATCTGACGCACCGCTTGCGGATTATCAGCAAATCTTTCGACCTCCGTGCGAAGATCCTCTGGAATGGAGATACTGAATGTCTCAGACAATACTGAGAGTTGACGCAAAGTCGAAAGAGGTTTTATTCCAGGTACAATTGGCACCATAATACCTGCCTCACGACACTTGTCAACAAAATTAAAGTAAGCTGCATTATCAAAAAACATTTGAGTAACAATATATTGCGCACCTGCTTCAATTTTGGCTTTTAGGTGAGCAATATCACTCTCCATACTTTTTGCTGCAAAATGTTTCTCAGGATAACCCGCAACACCTATCGAGAAATTTGTGTTATGAGTCTCCTTAGCTTCACTATCTATAAAGATTCCATTGTTCATATTTGAAATCTGACGCACTAAATCAATTGCATGGCTATGCCCCTGTTGATGTGGCATAAAGACACGCTCGTTTTGCGATCTATCACCTTGAAGTGCTAAGACATTCTCCAAGCCTAAGAACTCCATATCAATAAGAGAATCCTCAATATCATATTTCGAAAGACCCCCACAAATAAGATGTGGCACAGTTGCAATTCCATATTTACGTTCAATGGCTGCCGAGACTCCAACGGTACCTGGACGACGACGTAAAACATGCCATTCGCTCGCTCCCGATTCGCTAATGGTCTCTTTGATTCCCTCTCGGTGGAATGTGATATTTATATATGCTGGGTCAAATTGCATTAATGGGTCAATCGCTGAATATATACCATCTAAACCTGCACCTTTAAGCGGTGGAAGCAGCTCGAAAGCAAATCTTGTGCGACCTTCAGCCGTTGCTGACTCTAATATTTGTGAAACTTTCATCTTTTATTTTAAATACTCTTGGGTAATAACTTTTTTATCTCCTCTACACTCATTTTTCTGCGTGCAGCGTAATCTACAACCTGCTCCTCGCTCAATGCTCCAACCTCAAAGAGACGACCTTGAGGCAAAATCAAACCACATATTGACTCTCCAGGTGAGATCATAAAATTCTCGGTGAGTTTCATTCGAGTAGTTTGCGAAGCACTCAACAAATCGAAAACCTCTCGTTTGAGCGAGTGATCGGGAACTGCGGGATAACCAAATGCTAAACGCACTCCATCGTAACGACCTCTCAAAATTTGCTCCGTTGATAAAGGTTCTCCTGACTCATAACCCCACATCTCACGACGCACAAAACTATGTACACGTTGTGCAAAGGCCTCTGTTAGTCGATCAGCAAGCAACTTGGCAATCATTGCATTATATTCATCTCCCGCCTCTTTAAACGGTGCCGAGAATTTCTCTAACTCAACACCTGCCGTAACTGCAAAACAACCAATATGATCCCCTTGCTCAGCTACAAAATCGGCTACAGATAATGAGTCAACACCACGAGTTTGAGAGCGAAGCATCGGCATGCGAACCTCCTTGCCTCTGGTGGAGGTAACAATAATATCATCGCCCTCACTTCGAGCCTTAAGAATAGCTATAGCACCCTCCAGAACCAAACCATTCTCTCGTTTGATCTGTTGCAACATTGCCGAAGCATCCTCAAAGAGTTTTGTAGCCTGCTCTCCATACTTTTCGTCACTCAACAGAGCTGGATATTGACCTTTAAGCCCCCAAGCCATAAAGAAGAAATTCCAATCAATAAGTTGTTCAACATCATCAATATCAAAATTGGGGAATACCAAGCGTCCTGTATGTTGCGGCGTTATCGGCTCCTTAACTTTAAATTGTTCTCCTGCTGTGCGAGCCTCCGTGAGCGATAATAGTTCTCGTTCTCGAACCACTCGCTCATAATCTGCACGCATTAAATGTTGTTCGGCACGAATATGGTCAATATATAGATCTGAATCCTCACCTAAAAGTTGTGACAAAATTTTTGGGTTGTCACTTGCATTATGTGCATGAATTACAACACCTGAATAATGAGGTGCAATTTTTACAGCAGTATGCAGTGGCGAAGTTGTTGCCCCACCTATTATTATAGGTAAATTAACTCCTCTTTTTTCGCACTCCTCAACTACTCGTGTCATCTCATCGAGCGACGGAGTGATGAGTCCACTCATACATATTACATCAGCACCCCACTCTGCTGCCTCATCGACAATACGTTTTGTCTCAACCATAACTCCGAGGTCTTTGATTTCGTAACCATTGCAAGCCATAACGACAGAGACAATATTTTTACCTATATCGTGAACATCTCCTTTGACAGTTGCAATAAGCACTCGACCCGCTTGGCGTGCTCCTTCTTGGCTCTTTAATGCCTCAATGTATGGAGTTAATTGCGACACAGCTTGCTTCATAACTCTTGCCGTTTTAACCACCTGAGGCAAAAACATCTTTCCCTCACCAAACAACACTCCAACATGTTCCATTGCGGGCATCAACATTTGGTCGATAACTTTCATTGGCGCTCCTAAAAGTTCGTAACTCTCTTGGGTATCTGCCTCAATATAATCGGCAATACCTTTGGTCATTGCATACTCAATTCTTTCTTTTAGAGGTAATGTTCGCCACTCCTCAGTCAGTTTCGAAGTCGAGGCTTTAGCTCCTCCACTTTGATGATTTTGAGCATATTCGATAAGTTTATCGCTTGCATCTGCCGAACGATAAAGAATTACATTCTCGATTAATTCAAGCAACTCTGGATCAATTTCATCATATATTTGAAGCATTTGCGTATTGACAATAGCCATATCCATACCTGCCTGAATTGCATGGTAAAGGAATGCCGAGTGCATCGCCTCACGAATATGGTTATTCCCTCTAAAGGCAAACGAAAGATTACTTACACCTCCCGAAACCTTAGCGTAAGGTAAATTCTCCTTTATCCAACGTGTTGCATCAATAAAGGCTTTAGCATATACATCATGCTCCTCAATTCCAGTTGCAACGGCCAAGATATTTGGATCGAAGATAATATCTTCAGCAGGGAAACCCGCAGAGGTTAAAATATTATACGCACGCTCGGCAATCTCAATTTTTCGCTCATAAATATCTGCTTGACCCACCTCATCGAAGAGCATCACAACAGCAGCAGCTCCCATTCGATGAATCTCCAAGGCTCTCTCTACAAATTTCTGTTCTCCATCTTTGAGTGAGATTGAGTTGACAACACTCTTTCCTTGAGCAACCTTTAATCCTGCTTGCAGAACCTCCCATGATGAAGAGTCAACCATAAGTGGAACTCTTGCAATCTCAGGCTCCGAAGCTAATAGATTCAAGAAATGACGCATACTCTTTTCGCCCTCAATCATGCTATCATCCATACAGACATCAATAATTTGAGCTCCAGCGTCAACTTGTGCTCGAACCACCGACAGAGCCTCATCGAAACGCTCCTCACGGATCAAACGAGCAAATTTTGCTGAACCTGCGACGTTACTTCTCTCTCCAACATTTACAAAGTTAATATCGGGGGTTATTTTGAGTGTATCTAATCCACTGAGTGTTGTTATATGGCTCTTTTTAGGGCGTGGGCGAGGTTTATATTTATCAATAATTTGATTTAGACAATAGATATGTTGCGGAGTTGTTCCACAGCAACCTCCAACAATATTTATCACACCTCGACGCAAATACTCTTCAATATCTGCGGCAAACATATCAGGCGTTTCATCATAACCACCAGCTAAATTTGGAAGTCCAGCATTTGGATGTGCCGAAATATGACACTCTGCCACTTCTGCCAATCGTTCCAAATATGGCAAAAGTTGTTTCGCTCCAAAGGCGCAATTAAGACCTACAGAGATCAATGAAGCGTGTGATAATGAAGCATACATCGCCTCGACACCTTGCCCCGAAAGTGTACGACCACTTGCATCTGAGAGAGTTCCCGAAAGCATCGTCGGTATTTTTCTATCTCGTTCTCGACCGACTTTATCTATCGAGTATAGAGCGGCCTTTGCATTGAGAGTATCAAAAACTGTTTCAACCAAAATTATATCTGCTCCACCATCCAAAAGTCCATTGACCTGTGCAGTGTATGCTTCCACCAACCCATCGAAGGTAACCTCACGAGCCGCTGGACTCGACACATCAGTCGACATTGATGATGGTCGAGATGTTGGCCCTACAGAACCTGCCACAAAACGAGGTTTTAGAGGATTTCTTTCAGTAAACTCTTTAGCAACAGAGGATGCAACTGTCGCAGCTGCACGAGAAAAATCATAAGAATAACTCTCTAGTCCATAATCGGCAAGAGATATAGCATTTGCATTAAACGAATCGGTTGTAATAATATCGGCTCCAGCAGCCAAATATTTATAATGTATCTCACGAATTACCTCGGGGCGTGTCAAGGCCAAAGCATCGTTGCACCCCTTAAGGTCACAATGCCACGAAGCAAATGTTTCACCTCGATACTCAGCCTCGCCCAATTTATAAAGTTGAACCATTGTTCCCAAGCCCCCATCGAGCAATAAAATTCTCTCCGAGAGAGCTTCATTTAATTTATCTATAATCATCATCTAAATAATCTTAATTTGGAAAAGTTTATTCCAATTTTTTCCTGTTACAAATATTCGCCCACCCTCTTTATCATAGGCTATTCCATTGAGCACGTCGGTTGTTGATGTAATATCCTCCTCGTTGAGTATACCTCTTAGGTCAACTACACCCTCGACTACTCCGCTCTCTGGGTTAATTATTATAATTTGGCTTAAAGTATATACATTAGCCCAAATTTTACCATCTATCCACTCCAGCTCATTAAGATACTCAACAGCTTCGCCCTCGACCTTAACTAATATTCGGCGTTCAACTTCGAATGTTTTTGGATCTCGAACAGAGATGACTGAACTTCCATCGGACATATATAATTTTTCACCATCGGTGGTTATTCCCCAACCCTCGCCTCGATAAATTTTCTCTCCGAGGAGCTCTCCCGAAGAGGCATCATACATAAACAGACGATTGGTAATCCAAGTGAGCTGATAAAGAGTATCTCCCAAAATTGTGATTCCCTCACCAAAATGTGATCCGCCAAGTTGAGCGATCAATTTCGTGTCGCCACTCTCCAGGTCAACCTCCAGCAAGCGAGACTCGCCAACTTGACCTGTCCCCTCCAATAAGCGGCCATTATGATAAATTAACCCTTGAGTGTAACTATCTGTTTTATGAGGATATGTAGCCTCAATTTTGTAACTATAATATGTTGGAGGAGTAGCTTCAACAACATTAGCTACACTTTTTGTTTTTGCGCCACCGAAGCCTATACATGAGATTGCAAGCAGGCAAAGCGGCATTAAAAATAGTTTAATTTTCATATTTTATGTATATATATAATCACACAAAGATAGGCAATTCAATTTATATATTGCACGGCTGAGCAATAAAAAAGATTTTATCATTCAAATTTAGTCATTTAACTGCTTGAAATACAAAAATAATTTATATCTTTGTGGGCTAATTTTGCAAAAAATAATAACTATTTATATATAAGTAAAGATGAATATTGTAAGAGAACAACGTGAAGAGTTAAACTCACTTATCAAAATTACAGTGAGCGAGAGTGATTACGCAGAGGCTGTAGAGAAAAACCTCCGCGAGTACAAACGTAAAGCTAATGTTCCTGGATTCCGTCCTGGTATGGTTCCAATGGGCGTTATCAAAAAGATGTTTGGTAAGGGTGTTTTAGCTGAGCAATCGTTCCGTTGCGCTTCTGAGGCTGCATACAACTACCTCAAAACTGAGAATATTGACTATCTAGGTGATATAATTCCATCTGAGGAGCAAGGTGACTTCGACTTCGATAATGGTGTTGAGTTTGAGTTCATCTTCGAGATTGGTGAGGCTCCAGCTTTCGAGATGAGTGTAAGCAAAGAGGATGAAATCACATACAACAAGATCGCAATCGAGGATAAAATGCGCACAGATTTCCGTGCAAACTTCCTTCGTCGTTTCGGCCGTTTAGAGGATAGCGAGAGTGTTACCTCTGATGAGGCTGTAATTGGAACACTTGACAACTCTGAGATCAACGTCGAGGAGGCTTACGTAGGTCTAGTTTCAATGAGCGAGGAGGAGCGTGCTCCATTTATCGGTAAAGTTGTTGGCGACAAGATGAATGTTAACATCAATGAGCTATACAAAACAGCATCTCAACGTGCAGCAATCCTTCAAGTAGCTGAAGAGGAGTTAGAGGGTATCAACCCAGAATTTACATTAGAGATCACAAACATCCGTCAATTCGCAGAGCCAGAGATGAACGAGGAGTTCTTCAAATTGGCATTCCCAGCAGGTGAGGTAACCTCAGAGGAGGGTTTGGTAGAGTTTATTGACGCTCAAATTTCAGTTGAGCTTAACCGTGAGAGCGACAATCTTTTCGCAATTCAAGTTCGTGACTTTATCACAAAGAAGGCTAATATCCAAATGCCAGTTGCATTCCTTAAGCGTTGGTTGTACACAATCAACGAGGGTAAATTCTCAGTTGAGGAGATCGAGAGAGATTTCGACCAATTCCTTGAGATCTACACTTGGAACTTTATCCGTAGCCGAGTAATTGCAGCCGAGAAGCTAGAGGTTAGCCAAGAGGCAGCTGTAGAGGAGGCTAAAGCAGTTGCTCAAATGAAATTCGCTCAATATGGTATGCCATCTGCACCAGAGGATATGTTGGCAAGCTATGCTCAACAAATCCTCTCTGACAAGGAGCAATCAAAGAGAATCTTCGAGTCACTTTACGACAAGGTTGTAATCAACTCATACAAAGAGAAGATGACAATTGTCGAGAAGGTGCTATCTACAGAGGAGTACACAGAGCTAGTTAAAAGTTTGCAGTAAGTGTATTTCGAGGAAATAAATTTTAAATTCTCGAAAAAAAATAATAACTTTGAACTCTGCAAGCGAAAGTTTGCAGGGTTTTTAGTTCTATGGCACAAAGTATGACTTTGATGTTGGAAATAAAAATTAACGAAAAACTATTTGATTATGTCAGAATTTGAGAAATACGCCAAAGGACACTGCGGCATTAGCTCGCTAAAATTGCACAATTTCCAATCTTCAGCAGCTGGATACGTTTCACCAACAATTATCGAGGAGCGTCAATTAAACGCTGTTGCGATGGATGTTTTTTCACGCTTGATGATGGATCGTATCATCTTTTTGGGAGCTCCAATATATGACGATGCTGCGAATATTATCCAAGCTCAACTGCTCTTCTTGGAGTCGACAGATCCAGAGCAAGATATTCAAATTTACTTGAACTCTCCAGGTGGTTCAGTAAGTGCAGGGTTGGGAATTTACGATACAATGCAACTTATAAAACCCGATGTAGCAACAATTTGCACAGGTTTGGCAGCCTCGATGGGTGCTGTTCTTCTCTGTGCAGGTGCCGCTGGAAAACGTACAGCGCTACCCCACTCACGCATCATGATCCACCAACCTCTGGGCGGTGCACAAGGTCAAGCATCGGACATTGAAATTACAGCTCGCGAGATTGTTAAAACTCGCAACGAATTATACCAAATTATGTCACACCACTCAGGAACTCCAATCGGGAAGTTCGAAAAAGATGCCGATAGAGATTATTGGATGAGCTCTAATGAGGCAAAAGAGTATGGTTTGATTGATGAAGTTTTGGTAAAAAGATAAAGAAAAAAATGGCTCAAAAAACAAATAAAGGCGGTGGAACAAAGAGCACCGATCATTGCGCATTTTGTGGTGATCCACGCACAGAAACTCAAATATTATTTGCGGGTGAGAATGGTGTGAACATCTGTAGTAAGTGTATAGAGAACGGTTATAATATTCTTTTAGAAAATGAAATTATAGCTAAAGTAAAGCAGACGAAAAACAACGAAGAGTTTACATATACTCAGACACACAAACCTAAAGAGATTAAAGAGTTCCTCGATAAATATGTCGTTGGTCAAGATGCTGCAAAAAGATATATGTCGGTTGCGGTATACAATCACTTCAAACGCCTTACGGCATTTTATGGAGCTGAGGATAACACGATCGAGATCGACAAATCGAACATTCTTCTAATTGGTTCAACTGGAACGGGAAAAACCCTTATTGCTCGGACAATTGCTCGACTTTTAAAAGTGCCTTTCACCATTGTTGATGCAACGGTTCTAACCGAAGCGGGTTACGTGGGTGAGGATGTTGAGGGTATTCTTTCTCGACTGCTTCAAGCGGCAGATTACAATGTTGATCTTGCCGAGAGAGGTATTGTATTTATCGACGAGATTGATAAAATTGCTCGTAAGAGCGACAATCCAAGCATCACACGTGACGTTTCAGGTGAGGGTGTACAACAAGCTATGCTTAAGATTTTGGAAGGTGCCATTGTTAACGTTCCGCCACAAGGAGGTCGTAAACATCCAGATCAAAAATTTGTGCAGGTGAACACCAAAAATATCCTGTTTATCTGCGGTGGAGCCTTCGACGGTATCGAGCGTAAAATTGCACAGCGTCTCAACACACGTGCAATTGGTTATGGACAAAAGGGTGTTGACAAGATAGATCGCAATAATTTAATGCAATATGTTACTCACCAAGATGTTAAATCTTTTGGATTGATCCCTGAGCTAATCGGTCGACTTCCAGTTTTAACATATATGGAGCCTCTCGACAAAGGAACTTTGCGTATGATCTTGACAGAACCTGAGAATGCAATTATTCGCCAATATAAACATCTCTTCAAGATGGATAGCGTGGAGCTTTCGTTCGATGATGATGTTTTGGATTATATCGTCGATAAGGCGATTGAGTATAAACTTGGAGCTCGTGGTCTGCGTTCGATATGTGAGGCAATTATGACCGACATTATGTTCGACATTCCATCTATGGATCTAGCTGAATTTAGCGTAACACTACCCTACGCCAAAGAGAAAGTAGAGTCCGACAGTAGTTTAAGTTTAAAACATGTGAGCTAAGAAAATATTCAAATAACTTAAATAAATTTTAACCATGATCGACAATCAAAAAATGAATCGCGCAGCAGACAATATCCGTCTACTGGCAGCAGCAATGGTAGAACGCTCAAAATCAGGTCACCCAGGTGGTGCGATGGGTGGAGCAGATTTTATCAATGTTTTATACACAAAGTTTTTGCGCTATGATCCAACAAAAATGGATTATCCTTACCGTGATCGTATGTTCCTCGACCCAGGTCACATGTCACCTATGCTCTACTCTGTTTTGGCATTGGCTGGCAACTTCTCGCTCGAAGATCTTAAGGCTCTTCGTCAATGGGAGAGTATCACACCTGGTCACCCTGAGGTTGATCTAATGCGTGGTATCGAGAATACTTCGGGTCCACTTGGTCAAGGTCATGCAATGGCTTTAGGTGCTGCTATCGCTGAGCGTTTTATGGTTGCTCGTTTTGGTGAGTGGATGGCTCACAAGACCTACGCATATATCTCTGATGGAGCGGTTCAAGAGGAGATTTCGCAGGGTGTTGGCCGTATTGCTGGTCACTTGGGTCTCAGCAACTTTATTATGTATTACGACTCGAATAACATTCAACTTTCAACAAAGGTTGAAGATGTTGCAAGCGAGGATGTTGAGCAAAAATATCTAGCTTGGGGTTGGAGCGTAATTACAGTTGATGGACACTCAGCAGAGCAAATTGAGGCTGCTTTGGTTGCAGCAAATGCTGAGACTGAGAAGCCAACACTTATCATCGGTAAAACAATAATGGGTAAGGGTGCTCGCAAGGCAGATGGTTCTAGCTTCGAAGATATGGTTTCGACTCACGGTCAACCTCTCTCTGACGCTGGTGCAGATTTTGTAGCTACAGCAACAAACCTTGGTGGTAATCCAGAGGAGCCATTTGAGATCTTCGCAGAGAGTGCTGAACTATATGCTGCTCGTCGTGAGCAATTGGCAGTTTGGGCTGAGGAGCAAAAGGCAATTGAGTCGACATGGCGTGCTGAAAATGCAGAACTTGCGGCTAAATTGGATAAATTCCTAAGCAATGAGACTCCAGATATTGACTACGCATCAATCAAAATGGGCTCTAACATAGCAACACGTGCAGCATCGGCAACAGTTCTTGGTCACTACGCTGAGAATATCGAGAATATGATCGTTGCATCAGCCGACTTGAGCAACTCTGACAAAACTGACGGATTCCTTAAAAAGACCAAAGCATTCAGCAAAGGTGATTTCTCTGGTAAATTCTTCAATGCTGGAGTTTCGGAGCTTACAATGGCTTGTGTTATGAATGGTATGGCTCTTCACGGTGGTGTGATTCCTGCGTGCGGAACATTCTTTGTATTCTCTGACTATATGAAGCCTGCGGTTCGTCTTTCGGCTCTTATGCGTCTACACGTTATCTTTATCTGGACACATGATTCATTCCGTGTTGGTGAGGATGGCCCAACACACCAACCAATTGAACAAGAGGCACAAATCCGCCTTATGGAGCACCTTCATAACCATCATGGCGAGCGCTCAATGGTTGTTCTTCGTCCTGCGGATGCTGAGGAGACTACAGCAGCTTGGAAACAAGCATTGGAGGAGCGTCGACCAGTTGGCTTGATCCTTTCACGTCAAAATATCAAAGATCTACCTACTTTAGGCGGAAGCCGTCACCAAGAGGCTCAACAATTGGCCAAAGGTGGATACATCGTTGTTGACTCACCAGAGCCACAAGTTGTATTACTTGCAACAGGTTCTGAGGTTGCTACACTTGTCGACGGAGCAGAGCTTCTTGCAAAAGATGGCGTTGCTGTTCGTGTTGTAAGTGTTCCAAGTGAGGGTCTTTTCCGAGATCAAGATTGCGCATACCAACAAAGCGTTCTTCCAGCAGGAGTTAAACGTTACGGTATGACATCTGGACTTCCAGTAAATCTTCTAGGTTTAGTTGGCGAGAATGGTAAAATCCACGGTCTTGACCACTTCGGATACTCAGCACCATTCAAAGTATTGGACGAGAAATTTGGCTATAACGGACAAACAGTCTATAATGAAGTTATGGAGATGTTGAAATAATCTCTATTTAGGTTTGAGTATTAAGCCTCAAGTAGAGTAAAGCAATTATTGCCATACTCAATTCACACAAATGAGGATAATAAATCCTCACAATAAAATAAGGGTTGGCCTCTCGCATAAAGAGATCAACCCTTATTTTTTACATTGAATATTTACAAGCCAAAAAATATGATAAAGCGACTCCATATAACAGCAATAATAATGCTCAGCGCTGTTGCTATTTTTGCACAAAATACTCAAAATCTCACAATTGTATTCTATAATGTCGAGAATTTCTTCGACACAATTAACAACCCGAATACCAACGATAAAGAGTTCACACCCAAAGGTAAGAAGAGATGGACAAGCCAAAAATATTATCAAAAATTGGCAAATACCGAGAGGGTATTTGCAGATATTGCTGATGCAAACGGAGATTTTCCAACGGTAATTGGTCTATCGGAAGTTGAAACTAGATCGGTATTGGAAGATATTATTTCAACTAAAAGCATGGCAGCTGCAAATTATAAAATTGTGCATTATGATTCACCCGACGAACGAGGTATCGACGTAGCTCTCCTAATTCGTCCAGATCAATTTAACGTCGAGGGAAGCAATCCTGTGACGACAATCATCCCCGATCAACCCAATTTCACAACTCGTGACATCCTTACAGTGTGGGGAAAAATCGAAGAGCAAGATTTTTTCTTTATGGTTGCTCACTGGCCATCTCGTTGGGGTGGCACAGATCAATCTGAATATTTACGCCTATCGTGCGCCACTCAAATGCGACAAATTGTCGATTCCGTTAGCGCAATACGTCCCGACACAAAATTTATTTTGATGGGTGATTTAAATGATGATCCAAACGACAAGAGCATCACCGACGGTCTAAAAGCAAAAAACAACATTGAAAAATTAGCAAAGGGAGATCTATATAATCCATTTTACGATATGCTTATGGCTGGTTACGGCACACTAGCCTATGATGATATTTGGAATATCTTCGATAATATCATCATCAGCGAGAACTTGATTAATGCTCCATCTGAAGAGCTAAAACTTCAAAAATCTATATATAACTCACAGTTTTGCGCTAACATATTCAAGCCCACATACCTAATTCAACAAGAGGGCAGATTTAAAGGTTACCCGTTCCGCTCATTTAGCGGCAATAAATGGAGTGGCGGTTACAGCGATCACCTACCCGTTTTTATCAATATCAATTGTGAAGCACGCCATTAAAAAAACTATTTGCTTGTTATTTAGCTAAAAATTGTATACTTTTATGGTTAATATAGTTAAACGTAAACTAATTAACCAAATGAGAAAAGCATTAATCATTCTATCATTTTTATTAATTTGCATAGAGGCAAAGTGTCAAGACCGACTTCTGCTTAGCGGAACTCTATCTGAAGAAATTGTGATCCTTAACCGTAAAACCAACGAAATTGAGTGGAGATACAACGATAAAAATGGTCAATGCAAAGAGTGTAATAGCCTTATACACTTAAAAAATAATCGAATAGTTTACACCTATAAAAAAGGTGCAACTATGATCGACAGCCAAGGTCAAACAATATGGAATTTCCATGTAAACGAGGGTGAAGAGATGCAGTCGGTGTCGAGAAGCAGAGGAGGCATGACCTTAGCAATTGCAGGCAACCCAATGAGAATTGTGGAAATAGATATTAATGGAAATATCAAAAATGAAACTCATTACAACACAGAGATTGAAAATATCCACAAGCAGTTCCGCCAAAT
Organism: Rikenellaceae bacterium; assembly: GCA_044433665.1. GTDB lineage: Bacteria > Bacteroidota > Bacteroidia > Bacteroidales > Rikenellaceae > Alistipes. The sequence continues at coordinate 54,418 of JAWXTJ010000002.1, read as the reverse complement.
AGCAATAACAAAAAGAGGAAACTACATAATTCCAATAACCGCTTCACGCAGAGTAATTGAACTCACCCCATCGGGAGAGGTGGTAAAAGATATTAAGCTAGAAGAGACCCCATTTTATGTATCGACAACAAAAAAAGGGAATTGGATCGTAACTTGCGGTCACTCAGGAAAGATCTATGAAATAGACAAAAAAAGCAGCAAAAAAAGAGAGATCACAAGCGGCAAGCGCCTCAATAACGGAGCAAATATAGAGTTTGCCGCTGGCATCATTGAGCTAAAAAATGGCAATCTCCTGCTAGCCAACTGGGTAGGACACAATGGCGATAGATCACAACCAATTCTTATTGAACTCAGCAAAGATGGCAATGTCATTTGGCAAATGAACGAAAGAGAAGATTTCACATTTACAGCTGGAATTGACGCAATATATTAAACAAAAAAGAGACCCAATTTGGATCTCTTTTTTTGAATATATCTCTTAAGAACTACTCCTCAGCTGTAACTGACAACTTGATTGTAGCTTTCACCTCACGGTGGATCTTAACAGTTGCCTCATACTCACCTACAGTCTTGATAGGGTCGATTGAAATTGCCTTACGGTCAACCTCTACTCCCTTAGCTGCTAGAGCCTCAGCGATGTCTGTTGATGTGATAGTACCGAACAACTTACCCTCCTCAGCTTTTGAGCTGATTGTGATAGGTAGGTTAGCGATCTTCTCTGCCAACGCTTGAGCATCAGCCAAGACTTTAGCGTCTTTGTGAGCACGTTGACGTAGGTTCTCTGCCAATACCTTTCTTGCTGAAAGTGTCGCTGACTTTGCGAAACCCTGAGGGATCAAATAGTTGTTTGCATAACCTGGCTTTACATCAACGATCTCGTTTGCATAGCCCAAGTTCTCTATATCTTTGATAAGAATAATCTCCATTACTTTTCCTCCTCTTTATTATTTCATACAATCGGTTACGAACGGAAGGATCGCAAGGTGACGAGCACGCTTAACTGCTTGCGCAACCTTCTTTTGGAACTTTTGTGAAGTACCAGTCAAACGACGAGGTAGAATCTTACCTTGCTCGTTAAGGAACTTCTTCAAGAACTCTCCGTCCTTATAATCTACGTACTTAATGCCAAGTTTCTTGAAACGGCAGTACTTCTTTTTCTTTACATCTACAGATACTGGATTGAGGTATCTGATCTCAGATTGTGGTCTGTTGTCTGCCATTTTTACTCCTCCTGCTTATTAGAAAGTTTTGCACGACGACGCTCAGAGTACTCTACAGCGAACTTGTCTTGCTTGAATGTTAAGAATCGGATGATGCGCTCATCACGACGGTATTGAGTCTCTAGAGTGTCCACGATTGAACCCTCGCCTGTAAACTCAAAAAAGAAATAGAATCCGGTGGTCTTCTTTTGAATAGGATAAGCTAGCTTCTTCAAGCCCCAGTTCTCTCTATTCACGATCTGACCGCCGTTCTCGGTGATAACACCTTGGAATTTGTCAGCAACCTCCTGCACCTGAGCCTCAGATAGGACTGGAGTGACAATGAAAACGGTTTCGTAATTGTTCATAATTATTTTATAATTAATTAGTTATAACCCTTAACACCCACAATGGGTAATCAGAGCGACTGCAAAGGTAGTAATTATTTATTATTCTGCAAAATATATATGCAATAAAAGTGAAATAAATAATAATACTGACAAAAAGTCTTTATATCTTAACATCACATGCTTGGCACAAACTAAATATAAGCACACCTACATCTATCAGTTAAAATCAACACCTTCTCAAAAAACTTCTTTCGTTATAAATTTAATTAGAGTTAAAAATCACGCCATATATCACTAATTCTATCTTCAACATCTGACATATCCTCTGCTCCTACTACGACCCCCAAAGCTCCAATTACAGCTACAAAAAAAGAAGCCACTAAACAAAATACAGCTTTAATTAAATAAAAAGGTAAAGTAAATATAACAATAAAAAATTTTATCATATCCAATATTTTTTAGTTCATTTTCAAAGATACAAATAAATCATTAAAATTTATTTTTTTCAATAAAATAAAATAATTAGCAGTTATTTTATCTTTTAGCATAAAAAAAGATAGTAACACAAAAATGTTACTATCTCCATACAGTCAAAGAGGGGCAAACAGGTAATTTGATATATGTTTTGGTTTTTAACAATCAGCCCTCCTTGATTTAAGTTTTAAGATCGACTAAAGTTGATCTGCACTTTTTGTTCTCGAAAGAGTTCTTGACTCGGTTTGGTCATTCTCAATATCAATTTTTACAAAAGTTGTTCCCGATTTTAAGGTAATCATTCTAAGCATAACACCTTTTTTGTCAGCAAGTTGATCTTGGAACTGCTCAAGGCTTAAGCTCGCAAACTCCTCATAGGTATAACCCATTGACTCGTCAGTTGCTCTGTCGTAACGAAGCTCTAAGTTAAGATAATCTTCGTCTGTTTGATCTGGCTCCTCTGAAAGGTTCTCAACAAGATATAATTTAACTTCGTCAATCTTGTCTGCTTTCATACCAGCCAAAAGGTTGATATAACCATTGCTATAGGTGAAGCTATCATATACGTATGACAATGCGTGGTCGGCAATAGCCTCACTCTCCTTCTCGGTATTAACGGTTGCGCTCTCCGATACAAATACTCTTTTGATGTTGAAAAGACGCAAGCCATATTCGCAATCATAAGATGCACCTGGCAGAGTCTCGCTTTCTGCCTCAGAGTAATCCTCTATAAGAGCATAATAGATTACCACTCGCTCATCATTTGCTTCATCTAATTTTGCACCGATTGGATTATCTGCTAAAAATACCTTTGTACCATTATCAAGAACGAAGTAATATACATTCTCCTCAGCATCCTCCAAACTCTCTACCACCTTAAGTGATGCAAAAGCTCCTTTGTCGGCATATGAACCTGGCTCTCGTTCCTGATTATCGTTACATGATACGAATGTTAACGACGCTAGCAATGCTGCAAATAAAAAATTGTGTTTCATTGTGTAATTTTAATTAAGTTTATATCTTTGTCTCATTGACTACTCTATAAATGGAGATATATGCAAAATACTGCATCGTAAAATATATTTTTTTTTGCGATGCAGTATTTTTGACTTTTACGCATTATATAGGTAGCTAAACATAAAAGATGAAGAGTATAGATAATATCCTAGTCAATAAATTAAAAGAGGGTGATCGCAGAGCGCAACATGAGCTCTATGATCGTTATGCGGGCACCCTTATGGCTATTGCTATGCGTTATTTGGGGGAGCGGAGTGTTGCCGAAGATATGCTCCACGATGCTTTCATTAAGATATTTAGCTCAATAAAAAAAATCAACTATCGAGGGGAGGGGTCATTGAAGGCTTGGATGTGTCGGATTATGATTAATATTTCTTTAGAGTATCTTCGTCACAATCGTAATCGGTCTCTTTCGATCGACACAATAGATGAACGGATGGAGTTGCAGGATGAAGCGGCAAAAGAGGTCGAAAGGGTGCCACAGGATGTGTTGCTAATGTTTATTGCTGAACTACCCGAGGGGTACAGAACAGTTTTCAATCTCTTTTGCATTGAGGGTTACTCTCATAGAGAGATTGCCAAGGAGTTAAAAATAAATGAAAAGAGTTCATCATCTCAACTTTTGCGAGCTAAGAGATTGTTGGCCGAAAAAATTAAAAGTTATACCAAGTTACATGAATAGAATAAAAGAGACCGACCATTTTGAGAAATCGCTTCGACACTCACTAGAGAGTGCCGAACTTACTCCTGCGCCACAAGTTTGGAGTAAAATCGAAGCCTCACTGGATAGTGCAGCTCAGGTTTCACCATGGAGAAATATTGCCATGTGGAGCGGTGCTGTTGCTGCTTCGGTGATTATCGCCATTGCCTTAAATTTAATTTTTGCTCCGAATATTTCGTTTGAGTCGTATGAAACAATGATCTCTAGTTCTGAATTTATCGAATTTGAGAAATCTCCAATTTTGATGGAGCCTGCAAATATTTCGATGCCTCAATTGAGATTTATCGAGGATAATAATGGTGAAGATGAGATAATTGAAACATCTGAGGCATCTGAGGCATCTGAGGCATTTGAAATATTTAATGATTTAGAAGAAGTTAAAGATATTGAAATTAAGGATGATTTTAAAACAGAAACAAGTTTAGAATCAAATGAAACAAACAACGCAAACAAAGGAAATAAAGAAATCGAAAATAACACTCCGTCTCTTGCTCTCTCAAAGGCCAACTCAGCCACAATTGATGCAGATAAAATTCTTGGTAAAAAGCGTACACGTCGTTACACCACCTCAGCTGCAATATTGGCATTAGCAGCTGGTGGAGTGTCAACAATAGATTTCAACTCGATTTTTACATCGGCAACAACTACTTACTCTGGAACAGCACCAAGTGGCGATTTTAGTGGGGAGTTTAACAACGCCCCTACATCGCCAACCCTTGACAACGAGAATATTGACGATAAAAATTATAGGCCATCCAATGCCGATCATCATATGCCAATTTCATATGTTTTAAGCGTCGCAAAGAGATTAAATGAAAGATGGAGCCTAGAGAGCGGAGTTAGCTATACTCATCTCACCTCGGATATAACTATGGTATCTTCATCTAATGAATTCACCCAGAGAGTTCAATATATAGGTATACCATTGCGTGTAAATTATGATATATATGCAACCGAGAAGTTTTCATTTTATATGGGAGCTGGTGGGCAAATTGAACACTGCATCTCTGCAACCATCAACCGCAATGACTTCAATGAACACCCTTGGCACGCTTCGGCTGAAGCCGCTCTAGGTGTACAATATAAAATAAGCAGATGGTTGGGTATCTATGCTGAACCTGAATTACTCTATTATTTTACCCCATCAAAGCTAACAACCATCCGCACCGAAACTCCATTGAGTTTAAATCTGCGCTGTGGCCTGCGCTTTATTTTATAATCCGATTTAAGGCTTAAAAATCAACCCTTAAATTACACGCAAAAAAAGAGATTGTCCTTAAAAAAAGACAATCTCTAAATTTTGTGAATGTTGAGTTTTGCTCAACATCTTGCTCGGTGCAAGGAATTACTCTGAAAGTGGTGTTACACTAACAAATGATTTACCACCTGCCTTCTTGCAGAATGATACAGTTCCGTGTACCAAAGCAAAAAGTGTGTGATCCTTACCAATACCCACGTTTGCACCTGGGTTGTGAACAGTACCTCTTTGACGAACGATAATGTTGCCCGCCTTAGCGAACTGACCACCAAACAATTTCACGCCGAGTCTCTTGCTTTCTGACTCGCGGCCGTTCTTTGAACTACCAACGCCTTTCTTGTGTGCCATTTTCTACTAATTTTAAAGGTTATGCTACGATTTCTTCGATTAGAATCTGAGTCAGACACTGACGGTGACCGTTCTGTTTCTGATAACCAGTTCTACGCTTTTTCTTGAATACGATAACTTTGTCATCTTTCAAGTGGCGAAGAATCTTACACTTAACTGAGGCGCCTTCTACTACAGGTGCACCTACTTTAACCTGACCGTCGTTGTCTGTGAGCAGGACTTTGTCGAAACTTATAGACGAATTTTCTTCGCCTTTAAGACGGTGAACATAAAGTTTACGACCTTTTTCAGCTTTAAATTGCTGACCTGCAATCTCTACTATAACGTACATTAAATAATTTTTGTTATGTAATTATGCATAAATTTGCCCGCAAATATAGTTATAATATATCAATCTACAAACTTTTTAAACAAAAAATATAAATATTTTTGCTTTGGCACAATTTTAACTATTGTATTTCTACCATATTTGTAATTTTCAAACACCTCGCAAAAGTATGACACACATTCTAATAGTTTCTCACAATACACTAATATCCAAAACTATAGCCACAACATTGCAAAGTCACAGCATAACCATTCATTATGCCGACTCCACTCAATGTCTTATCTCACTATGCAGAAAACATCATATTGAACTAATTCTATTTTTATCGCTTTCTCCATATTTTTCATCTATGAACATTGTCGACTACCTTCGCCAAGAGATCAAATATATGCCAAAAGTTTATGTTATCTCCCACTCCCACTCTCAAACGACAATACTTATGCTGCTGGAGTGTGGTGTAGATCAATATTTAACCTTTCCTCTAAATTTATATCGTCTTCGAGATAAAGTTCTTTCACAATTTATTCAATAATAAAATTATGGCAACTATAATAATCATTCTTCTCTCGATAGCTGCAATTGCTATACTTCGACAGGAACGACTTAATCACAATAAAAATGAGATTCAACACCATTATTTACAGGTGCTTCTTGTGGGGAATACGCAAAGTGAACGATATATTGAAGAGTTATCGACGCTCTCAGGGAACAAAAATAGACAAGCCGCAGCCGAAGTTGTGGCGGAATTATCGCATATTATATATAAATTAGACCAACACACTTTAGAGAATATTACACAATCGCTACACCTAACCGATTTTCTACTCTCACAGACCAAGAGGAGTCGAGGTGCGGAGAGAACAAAATATTTATCAATTTTTTCTCGCATTCCACTCTCCCCATTCGACCTGAAACAACTTGCACCATACACTCACGCCAAAGATAGAATGGATAGGTTTTATGCGTTGATGGCAATAATCAATGCCGATCAAAAGAATATAATGTATCATATTGCTAGATACCCCGCTCCGATGACCCCATTCGAGATTTCACAACTTATCTCTCTGCTGCGCTTAGGTTCGATTGCTGTAGCTTATCAACCAATGCTTCAATCCGAGAGTCTAAATCTTAATCTATTGGGTGTGGCTATTGTTCAATATTTCGGAATTGAAAGTGCCGAGCATGAGTTGCGTAAAATCATTGACACTCACACCGATTATTCACTGCGTCGGGAGGCTCTTTACGCCTTGGCTTCAATGCAGCTGCTTCTCTGCTCACCCTCAATTTGCCAATTTCTAAGGAAAATGCCTCGGATTGACGCTCAGCGTTTTTTGCGTCATATTGCATCAGAGGGATATGCTCAAAATACAATCAATTTCTTTGTGGGGCAACACGAACGCAAATATTTTCACTCTCTTATCAACTCCTACAAAATTAAAATCGAATGCTTATAATCGTTTTAATCATACTCTTAGCGATAATTTTCTTTATGTGGTCTCGTACGTTTATGCGTTATGCTCGACTTCGGGAGACAATACACTTCGACGAGAGCACATCGCCTCGGCTTCGCATAAGTGTCGTTGTTGGTCAGGGGCAAAGTGTAAATTATATTGCCTCACTGATAAAATCAGAATCAACAGCTTATCAGGTAATTATTGTTGATGATTTTTCTGAAAAGCAGTCGTTACTGAGAGATATAACGCAATATTTTGGGCTTTTTAAGACTAGCTACACTTCCAGTGGGGAGCTACCTCAAGAGGCTACAAGGACGCTTTTACGCTCTCACAAGCGACTCTTTTCAAAAGTGATTGTTGTCGACAGCGCTCAGAGTAAAGATTACACTCCATTTGAAGTGGGCGCTGTGATAAGTAGTTATAATTATAATTTACAAATATATTCACGACGAACACTTCGAGTAAGAGCCATTGAAAATTTATTATTAGAGCTTGCGCTTCGACCTGAGGGGAGTGTAGAAAAGATTACTTCGATGTTTGGAGAGCGTATTAAGCTCATCTGTAGAGAGGCGGCACTTCCCGAGGGAGTCGATAAAATTAAGATAGACAATCGCAAGTCGATAAAAATTAAATATCGGATATTAAAATAGCAAAAAAATAGATTTAAATATTTTACAGTTTCATATTTTTTAACTATCTTTACACAGCAGAGATAAACATAAAATATATAAAGATGAAAGATAATGAGGTACGTGAATATCTTCTAACGAATATTGTTAATGCCGCTATTCATGGAGGTGCAGCGGTAATGGAAGTCTATACACAACCTGAAATATTCGATATTACGCTAAAAAGCGACAAATCACCAATTACCGAGGCCGATCGTCGGGCTCACACAACAATCAAGGAGTCACTTGGGGCTACTCGCATTCCGATACTTAGCGAAGAGGGGCGTGAGATGTTATATGAAGAGCGTGAGAATTGGGATCTATTTTGGCTTGTTGATCCGCTTGATGGCACAGTTGAATTTATCAATCACAGTGATGAATTTACAGTAAATATTGCACTTATGCACAAAAAGAGGTGTGTATTGTCGGTGGTATACGTACCATCTATCAACCGACTCTTTTTAGCATCTAACAACGATTTTGGTTCGTTTGTGTGTGAAGATATAAAACCAGATTTTAACGCTTCGTTCAGTTATTCGGAGATTATGGATAAGTGTATTAAATTACCCTTACAGCAGGAGGCGAGAGAGTCACAAATTGTTGCAATTTCTCGTTCGCACAATACTCCCGAAACTTTTGAACACATTGAAAAGTTGCGTCTTGCCAATCCATCAATCGAGATTGTGGAGCAGGGAAGTTCATATAAATTCTGCATGTTGGCTGAGGGAAGTGTAGATTATTATATTCGCACATCAAGCACTTATGAGTGGGATACGGCAGCTGGAGAGTTAATTCTTTCAGAGGCTGGAGGATCAACAAGATCGCTTCATATGGATGAGCCATTGGCTTACAACAAAGAGAATTTAGATAATCCTTGGTTTGTTTGTCGAGGTGCATACTGCACGATAAAATAGGAGTTAAAAGTTTTTTAAGACTTACAAGATTATAACAGGGTCTGAAAGGATCTATCAGGGCCTGAAAGAGTTCGAAAAATTCCGCAAGGTTCACTTCGTATTGGGTTCAAATGCTGAAAGCATTTGATGAATTTTATGAGTTAAGGAGTTGTGCAAATTTATTTGCGGCAACTCCTTAATTCATAAAATCATAGAGCTTTTAAAAAAAGCTCTATGCCCAATATCGCAACACAAGAATGCACCAGCGGGGGTGCTATCCCCGCCCGACGGAGTCTGTAAGAAAGTTGTCATTTTCGTATGCGTAGGCTATTTTAATCTCATCAAAATAGCCGATGTAAAAAAAGATTTTATATCTTTGTGGGAAAATCAATTTTCTCACAAATGATAAAAAAGAGTATATTTGTCGCAAGCATTGTAATTATATTACTATCAATTAGTAATCTTTCGGCTCAAACACGCCAAACTCGTCAAGAATATATCGCTAAATACAAAGATATTGCGATAAACCATATGGAGAGGTATGGCATCCCTGCCAGCATCACTATGGCTCAAGGAATCCTTGAATCTGATTGCGGAAATAGTCGCTTGGCTACGAGTTCAAATAACCACTTCGGTATAAAGTGTAAATCTAACTGGACTGGAAGATCTGTAAACCATACTGACGATGCTCCTAATGAGTGCTTTAGGGCTTATGACTCTGTTGAAGAGTCTTATAGGGATCACGCTGAATTTCTTGATACTTCGGAGCGTTACGACTCCTTGTTTTCATATTCATCGGCTGACTATACTCGCTGGGCTCATGGACTAAAGGCTGCGGGGTATGCTACATCACCTCAATATGCGTCGGCTCTAATTAAAATTATCGAGGATGAACAGTTGTATATTCTCGATAAAGATAACGGAGGTCGATTATACGCTGAGCGTCACAGAGCTGAGGAGGAGGCTGCAAGGAAGAGAGATCAGGAGAGTGCAAATGAAGAAAAAGCAGAATATATAGATCCAAATCGCTTTAAGGTCACCATCAACGCACATAAAGGTTACAATATTGAACGCACCAATGGTCTCTTCTTCACACGAGCTAAAGAGGGTGATTCTATCGAGTCGATTGCTAAAATCTTTGAAATAAGCAAAAATAATTTACGTCGCTTTAACGATTTAAAGAAAGGTGCGGAGATCTCACAAGGAGACATTATATTTATAGAGCGTAAAAAAGCAAGATGGGAGGATGACAATAAACGCACTCACCAAACAGCAGATGGAGAGACTCTATACACCATCTCTCAAAGCTATGGTATACGTCTTTCACGCCTAATAAGACTCAATAAACTAAAAGACAACAGCGAAATTAAAACAAGTCAGATCATAAAACTTAAATAGATATATGGAAGAGTTACGAGCCAAAATTCTTGAAACAATAACGGTTAAATCGAACCTCAAACAGAAGGTGTTCGACACAACATTCACATCTTTTAATCTACTCAAAGATACACTATTCGAAATGGCATCGGAGATTGACGATGAACTGGAGGGAAAACTCGATCGTCGAGTGAGATTAGAGTATCGTGATCGTGGAAAATTTGAAGCGCAATTGCAGGTTGCAGATGATACGCTAATTTTCCAGATGCACACCGATGTATTCCAATTTGATTCGAACCATCCAGTTTGGGCAAATCAATTTGTTGCAGATGATAAAATTAAGACCTATTGCGGAGTTATCAATATTTATAACTTCTTGGCCGACTCATTCAAATTCAACCGTAATGCTGACGAGGGGTATCTTATTGGTCGAATATTTATCAATGCCGACCGCTTCTATTTTGTAGAGGGTAAAGGTCAGCATGGTGTTAAAGCTGGTGAATTTGGATCTGCAATATTTGATCGACTTGCTTTAGTTAAAATATTAGAATCGGCAATATATTACTCGATAAACTTCGATTTGTTGGTTCCTCCATTCGAACTAAATCACAGAGTAAAAATCGACCAGTTCAACTCAAAGATGGACAACTCCAAATTCGAGACTGGCAAGCGATTAGGATATGAATATAACACTAAAAACATATAATAATTATGATGAAACTTACATCTAAATTAGCTGTTGTCATTACACTTTTGTGCACATCGTTCTCGGTGGCAGCTCAAAGTGACTACACAACAATCATGTCGCTTCGTTCACTCTCGAAAGGAGTCTCTGAAGCTCGACAAATGAACGATGGAGAGCACTTTACAGCCTCTCGCCGAAGTAACGTTGTCAAATGCTCATTCCTTGACCCTCAAGTAGAGGAGAGCTTATTTGAATCTCCAAAGGGTGATTTCAGAATGACTGGTTACACACTCTCTTCTGACGAGTCTTTGATGCTTATCTCGCAAGGCTACAATCAAATCTATCGTCACTCGTTCACCACAAATTACCATCTTCAACAAATTGGCAAGGGTGCTGCCGAGGCTATTCTTCAAGATATTCCATCGGTGCGTGATGCAAACTTCTCTCCCGATAATAGCGCAATTGCCTTTTCGAGTCTTAACAACCTCTACATCTACAATATCGAGAACAAAGAGGTAACTCAAATTACTAACGATGGAGAGTGGAACAAGATTATCAACGGAACCACCGACTGGGTATATGAAGAGGAGCTAGGCTTCACAAAAGCATTTTGGTTCTCACCCGACGGACAGGAGATTGCATATCTTAAATTTGACGAAAGCCAAGTTCCAATGTTCGAGATGATGCGTTACGATAATACCTTGTACAACAAAGCATTCTCGTTTAAATACCCTAAAGCTGGTGACACAAACTCAACGGTTGAATTATGGGTATATGACATTCAAACCAAGGAGAATCGCAAAATCGAGACCACTCGTTGGGATGACCAATATTTACCATATGTAGATTACACCCCAAAAGGTGAACTATATTACTTCCGTCTGAACCGCCTACAAAATCACCTTGAAGTGATGCTCGTCGAACAAAATGGTGAGCAACGTCCAATCTACGAAGAGAAAGCTCAACAATATATCGAACGTGTAGGAGGTACAACACTCCGCTTTATTGATGATGAGCGTTTTATCGCCAAGGAGGAGACAACAACTGGCTTTATGCACCTATACCTCCACTCAACCGCCAAAGGTCGCATTGGAGCAATTACAAGTGGCGATTGGGAGGTAACTCAACTTATAACTGCCGACACAAAGAAATTATATTACGTTTCAACCGAAGGTTCACCCCTACGTCGCAGAATATACTCTATCGGAATAAATGGCCGCAACAAAACACAAATCAGCGGCAAGGAGGGATATTACTCTGTACGTCCTACACGCAAAATGGATTACTTTATTGCATCATACAGCACCGCAACACAGCCTGCACAAACAGCAATATATAACAACAAAGGCGAAATCGTTCGCATGCTAGCCGACAACAAAGAACTTTCAGAGGCCTTAGCCGCCGACAACCGCCCAACAAAGGAGTTCTTCGAGATTACAACCGAGCGAGGTGATGTTTTGAACGCATATATGGTTCGTCCTCGCAACTTTGACTCATCAAAACGCTACCCTGTTATCTTCACTCAATATTCAGGTCCTGGATCGCAACAAGTAGCTGACAATTGGTCAATTGATTGGCTCGATGTTATGGTCGACCATGATTATATTGTGATGTGTGTAGATCCTCGTGGAACGGGTTTCCGTGGCGAGCAATTCAAAAAATGCACATATAAAAACCTTGGAGGACTAGAGGTTGAAGATCAAATCTCAGCGGCAAAATATGCAGCGACATTACCATACGTCGATCCTGCTCGCATAGGTATTTACGGCTGGTCATACGGTGGATTTATGTCTCTTAACTGCGCATTAAAGTCTGAAGGTCTCTATGCAATGGCAATTGCTGTAGCTCCAGTGACTTCATGGCGTTATTATGATTCAATATACACCGAGATTTACAACGGCTTGCCCCAAGATAACCCTGCTGGATATGATGATAACTCACCGATAAACTTCGCAGATGGACTCACAGAAAAGACCAGCCTACTTATTATCCATGGCACAGCAGATGACAACGTTCACTTCCAAAATACAATGGAGATGGCTCGTGCACTCAACGCCAAAGGTAAGCAATATGATATGATGGTTTATCCCGATAACAACCACTCAATGGCACCTGGAAACTCAGCAAACGTCAGAGAGAAGATGATTCGATACACTCTAAAAAATCTCTAAAGAAACCATTGCAAAACGTAAGTTTTGCTCCATTTTAGAGATCGTTGAATTTTCGCCGCCTTGCAACGATCTCCTAAAGAAACAATAATTTAGAGACATCATAACCCCTATCCTCGGCCAAAGTAACAATATGGTCGAGGATATTTTGATTTAATTGAGCTGTGCGAGATAAAATCCATAAATATTCAGGTGATGAAGAGCCCACAAGAGCCCATTGATAATCCTCGCCAATGGATAAAATATTATAATCTGAAAAGATCAACGGAAAGAATGAAACTCTCAGTCGGCCAACATGTCGAGTGGTAACAGCTTTGGCCTCATTCTCACCCCACGACTCCTTGCGAGTGTTATATCCTCGATTAATCACCTTGATGGAACCATCAGGGTTTAATGAATAGTGGGCAGTGACACTTACCAAATCCCGCTCAAAGCGAGAGTCAAAGCGAGCTATCTCATACCATTGACCCAAATATCGACTTAGATCAAACTCATCAACAGGCGTACGATCAATACTTTGCGCACACCCTAGACCGAATAGCGATAGAAATAATGTAAAGAAAATAGTTTTTAGCATGGTGACAAAAGGTTAAATTACCTCCACACCATGCAGATTCCGTACCAGATCAGTTTAGAAACTGATCTAATGCATTACAAATAGAGGCAGGATCAAAACCACACTCCTCATATAGTTGACGTTGAGTTGCGTGCTCGATAAATGTATCTGGAATACCTAATATTTTTACTTTTATAGCGTAACTTTCTCTTGCAAAGAATGCAGCAATTGACTCGCCAACACCGCCTCTAATAGATCCATCTTCGATGGTAACAATTGAATCATATTGCCCAGCAACCTCACGCAATAAATTATAGTCCAATGGTTTTGCGTAACGCATATCATAATGCGCAACCTCCGAAGATTTCGAATAGTCACTCAAAGCCTCACTCACAAGCGAAGCAGTTGTGCCGACGCTGAGAACAGCAACTCGGTTACCATCCTTTAATTTTTCTCCAACACCAATCTCTTTGGTTAAAAATGGCACACCTCGCCACTCAACCCCCTCGCCTGCACCACGAGGATAGCGAATAACAAATGGCACTCCAGAGTGAAGCGCTGTATACATCAAATCACGTAATTCACGCTCATTTCGAGGTGCTGCAACAACCAAATTCGGCACTGTCGAAAGACAAGCCAAATCAAAAACTCCATGATGCGTAGCTCCATCCTCACCCACTAGGCCTCCTCTATCGAGACACAATACAACAGGCAGAGATTGAATGGCAACATCATGAATTATATTATCGTAAGCCCTCTGCATAAATGTAGAGTAGATATTGCAAAATGGAATTAAACCCGCAGCAGCAGCTCCTGCCGAGTAGGTTACAGCATGTCCCTCAGCAATTCCCACATCGAAACAGCGCTCTGGCATAGCTTTGTATAATAGATCCATTGAACACCCCGACAACATCGCTGGCGAGACTCCAATTATCCGCTCATCGGCCTTAGCCAACTCCACGAGCGTCTCACCAAAGACATCTTGGTAACGATCAATTTTCTTTGATGCAGGGATACGCTCTCCAGTCGTGGGATTATAATAACCTGGTGCATGCCAACTACATCTATCACTCTCGGCTGGAGTATATCCCTTGCCTTTTATAGTGCGGACATGAAGCAATTTTGCACCTTTAATTGATTGCATAGAGTTCAACACTCTAATCAATTGTGGCAAATCATGACCATCAATAGGCCCAAAATAACGGAAATTCAGACTCTCAAAAAGGTTGCTATTGCGTAAGATTCCTTGCTTGATGGCCGAACCTGTAATCTGCATTAAATATAACAATTTTGGCACACGTGACAGGAGTTGCCACAATCGTTGTTTAAAGCGATTATATCTACGTGAAGTTGCAATACGAAGTAAATATCGACTAAGTGCTCCCGTGGCATGGTCGATCGACATATCGTTATCATTGAGAATTACAAGCAGATCGGTATTGCTACTCGCTCCAGCATTATTAAGCCCCTCGAAAGCCAAACCTCCCGTCATCGAGCCATCACCGATTATCGCAACGACTTTATGCTTCTCGCCTCTCAATTCAGCCGCCTTAGCCATTCCAAGAGCTGCCGAAATAGAGATCGAAGAGTGTCCACCTCCAAAGGCATCATATTCACTCTCGCTCATTCTAGGGAAGCCACTAATCTCACCTTTCATTCTCTTTTTGCAGAATGCGTCTCTGCGTGAGGTGATTATTTTATGTGGATAGGTTTGGTGTCCAACATCCCAAATAAGTTTATCTGAAGGAGTGTTATATACGTAGTGAAGTGCAACGGTCAACTCAACAACTCCCAACCCTGAAGCCACATGACCAGGGTTGACAGCACATTGTTCGATTATATATTGTCGCAATTCATCAGCGTAAGCCACTAGATCGCCCTTTGGCAGTGACTTTAAATCAGCTGGTGTATTTACTTTATTTAGCAATTTAAACTCCATTGAGATAATTTTAAACGCAAAGATATATAAAATTCAGAGGATATATAAAAATTTGCTCAACTTTTTCTCTCAATCGTAACTTAGAGAATATTAAGGGGCATTCTAAGAACTTCTTAAAAGGCCCCTCTGTTTTTTATATCTACTCTTTATTGCTGAGTTTAGTCAGCAGTGAAGTATTGTATAAGAATCGTTTAATACTTCGTTTTGGTGTCTTTTCAAACTCCTTTGGATAGATTGTTACGGATGCTACACGCTCAAATGCCGACACTTTCGTATTAAGCTCTTTAAGATTAGCCTCCATAATTTTCACCAATTCATCATTTGAGATCTTCTCATTTCGAGCCGACTCGTAATCGGGCACAACCAAAGCTGCCAACTTACCATTATCCTCAATGATGAGCGACTCACCAACCATATACATATTGTTAAGCCTATCTTCGATCTGCTCAGGATAGATATTTTGACCGTTTGAACCCAAAATCATTGTTTTGCAACGACCACGGATATAGATTGTATTATCTGGATCCATAACACCCATATCTCCTGTGTGTAGCCAACCATCGTCGTCGAAAATCGCAAGTGTATCCTTCTCGTTTTTATAATATCCCACCATAACGTGTTCTCCCTTAACGAGAATTTCGCCTGGAACATTTGATGGATCTGGAGAGTCAATTTTCACCTCCAGGTGTTCTGTGATAGCTCTACCGCACGAACCTGCTTTAAACTCAACATCTGGTGCAAAACTAATAAGTGGTGCACACTCGGTCATTCCGTAACCAATTGTAATTGGGAAACCGATCTTCATAAGGAATGCCTCTGATTCTTGATTCATTGGAGCTCCTCCAACAACAAAAATCAACACCTCACCACCAAACGCATCCATCAATTTTTTGCGTATTGTAGCGTAAATTGCGCTATTTAGAAGTGGAATCTTCACAGCAAAACTCATCGGACCCTTCTCCAAAAGTGGAAGAACCTGCTTACGATAGACCTTTTCAAGGATCAACGGCACACAACATATCACAGTTGGGCGCACCTCTTGCATCGCCCCCAAAAGAATTTTAGCCGCAGGAATCTTACCCAAAAGAGTTACATGACCACCAACGGCCATTTGAGTCAAGAAGTCAAACGCACAGCCATAAGCATGAGCCAAAGGCAAGAATGACAGTACACGACCTCCACGCTGGAAGTAGTTAACGCCCGTTTGTGGATTGGTAAAATTACATGCTGTAACGACATTTCCAGTAAGATTGTTTATCGTAAGAATAACACCTTTCGAATATCCCGTTGTTCCTGATGTATAGTTCAACAAACATACATGATCGTTTGGAAGATCAGTATATTTAATATCTGCGGCACTAAATCCACGTGGATATTTCGAACGATAATTCTTTGTTATATCATTTTGGAATTTAGTTATCGACTTTCCACTACGCTCGTAAACAACATCAAATTTCGTGAGCGAGATAACAGCCTCCACACCACGAATTTGATCCTCCTCGATTGCCTCCCAGAAATTATCACCTGCAAATAACAGACGACTCTCCGAGTGGTTTACAATATGAATAATATCGTTTGTATTGAAATCTTGAAGGATTGGCACAATAACTGCACCATAGGTAATCGTAGATAGATAACTGATACACCAACGAGTGTCGTTTCGACCTACAAGCGAGATTTTATCTCCTTTTTTAATTCCTGCCTTTTTGAATAGAAGATGAATTTTTGCTATTTGTTTCGCTAATTCATAATACGAAAAGGTCTCCTTGCTAAAGTAGTCGGTAAGTGCCGACATCTCTCGGTTGTCACGAAAACTCTGCTCGTACAACTTTATGAGGTTATCTTTTAACATAATTCAAAGTATAATTTAGGTTGTATTTAAGTAGGGTGAAAAATTATTAGTGTATTTTTAAGAGTGCTATTGGAGATGAGATTTTTTGCTATTGAATCGAAAATATAGTTATTCTATATTGAGATTTAATAGTGAAAAATATCGCCCCAAGAGTACTTTTAAAAATATTGCAATAATTGTTTTACACTACTTGGTTTTACAAATATATACAAAAAAAGTGTATATATCAAATATTTACCCCAATTTTTTTTACTCTTCGCTCTCCTCTTTTGGACGCTTTAAGTAGATCTTTGACTCGGTACCATCCATCAAACGGCCAATATTTTTTCTATGTGTTAAGATCAACAGCACAGCTGTCACAATCGAAAAGATCACAAGAGGTGTTATCGAACGAGTCGATGGCAAAAGAAGCGTGAAGATAGGGAAAAGGCAACCCGTTACCATTGAGGCGAGCGAAACATAATGCGAAATGGCCAACACAATAAACCACATCGCAAAACAAAGCAACACCAATGGAGGATGCACAGCGGCAATCGAACCAACTAAGGTTGCAACACCCTTTCCACCTTTAAAACCTGCAAAAATTGGGAAAATATGACCCAATACCGCCGCAAAGACTGCAACAATCTTGAGCGAGATTAATGTGTTTTCATTCACATCAACCATATCCATAAGCAACCCCATAAATGAGACCGCAACAAACCCTTTCAAAATATCAAGGATAAAAACTGGCAAAGCCGCCTTGCGACCTAAAACCCTAAGTACGTTGGTAGAACCTGCGTTTCGGCTTCCATGCTCACGAACATCAACACCCCAAAAACGCTTACCAATCCACACTGCATTTGGTATAGAACCACACAAATATGCCACAACTAAGGCGACTGTAATATATATATAAATCATATCTTTTTGCTTTAAAAGTAGTGCAAATATAACAATTTAATCTGAAAATAAGTATTAGATTATTAAAATTTAATTGCCAGTTGCTTATTAATTGCTACCTTTGCAGGATAAAACATGTCATATTATGAATAAATCAATAAAAGGTTTTATTAAACCAATATTCTCATTTGAGTGGTGGCAGTCAATCGCACTTATGGTTTTAGGTTCAGCACTTTTAGCCTTTGGATATAACTGCTTTATTTCACCGTATAATATTGTTCCTGGAGGCGTTTATGGTTTGGGTATTGTAATGCACAATATTTTCCCATCAATTCAAGTCGGAACCTTTGGTTATATATTCGATATTCCGCTTCTTGTGAGCGCAATTATTATTTTAGGCCGTCAATTTGCGGGTCGCACACTCTTTATTGCGATCATGACACCTGGATTTATGAATCTCTTCGATCGGCTAATATATCCTAATGAGGAGGCTATGCGACTTCTCGACCCATCACAGCTACTCGGTGGAAGTATCGACCTTTCAAATGATCTGATTTTAGCAACAATAATGGGTTCTGTGCTTATTGGTGTTGGGCAAGGATTGGTGCTTCGAAATCGTGCTACAACTGGTGGAACCGATATTATCGCAATGTATCTTCAACGTTTTGCAGGCTTTAAATTCTCGAATGGAATGTTGCTTGCCGATAGTGTTGTGGTTTTATTAGGCCTCTTTGTTATTGGATTTGGATTTTTCCAATCTCCCGAGAAGGTTTTGGAGGCTGGAGTGAGTGTTGGATGGAAATTATCTTTGTATTCGCTTGTTACAATATATATCAGTTCGAGAGTTATAGATTATGTTATCGACGGAGCTTCATACGATAAACTTCTATTCATCATTACAAATCGAGACACCTCAGAGTTTAGGGATTTTGTTATCAACGACCTTGGACGTAGCGCAACACATATCAAAGCAAAGGGAATGTACTCGAATGATGAAAAGGAGATGATTTTTATTGTGGTCAGCCGCAAAGAGGTCAACTCGGTTCAATATGCAATCAAACAATTCGACCCACAAGCATTTTGCGTTGTGACAGATGCGTATAATACATTTGGCGAGGGATTCAAAGCATTCCCCGACAAAGATGTTGTGCAGGCCGAATAAAAAAAATATGTTTTAAATAAATTAATTTAACGAAATTTTGAAAATAGATATTAATTCGTTACGCCCACTTAAAGGAATGGGTAAACGTCTATTTATAGAGACTTATGGTTGCCAAATGAATGTTGGCGATAGTGAAATCGTAGTTTCAATCTTGCAAAAAGAGGGTTACGTCTACTGTGACAAGATCGAGGATGCAGATGTAATTTTAATTAACACCTGCTCAATTCGAGATAATGCCGAGCAACGTATTTGGGGCAGACTAAATGAAATGCGCCACCTACGTCGTAAGAAAAAATCACTTGTTATAGGCGTTATCGGCTGCATGGCCGAACGATTAAAAGAGAGCTTATTGGAGGGTGATAAAGGGGTTGATATTGTTGCAGGCCCAGATTCATATAGAGATCTTCCACAACTCCTTGGCAGTGCCGAGGCTGGAAGCAAAGGGGTTAATACCCTACTCTCGACCGAAGAGACCTACGCCGAAATTTCACCTGTGAGACTCGACAAATCTGGCGTAAGTGCCTTTATTGCAATTATGCGTGGTTGTAATAATTATTGCACCTATTGCGTAGTTCCATATACTCGTGGACGTGAGCGTAGCCGTGATGCAGCGACAATTGTTAGTGAAGCACGTTCGCTTTTTGAAAATGGATACCGTGAAGTGACCCTTTTAGGACAAAACGTAAACTCATACTGTAGCGATACGGTTGATTTCCCTGAGCTTATGCGTCAAGTGGCGGCAGTATCCCCACTCCTAAGAGTTCGTTTCGCCACATCACACCCTAAAGATATGAGCGACGAGTTATTGGAGGTGATAGCTGCAACACCAAATATTTGCCATGCAATACATCTACCTGCTCAATCAGGCTCTACAGAGATGCTTAAACGCATGAACCGCAAATATACCAGAGAGTGGTATCTCGATCGAGTAGCTGCAATCCGCAGAATTATCCCCGATTGCGCCATCACAACAGATATTATTGCAGGATTCTCATCGGAGAGCGAAGAGGAGCACCAAGAGACTATTTCGCTTATGCAGACGGTAGGTTACGACTTTGCCTATATGTTTAAATATTCGGAGCGTCCAGGAACATTCGCCTCAAAGAATCTACCTGACAATATTGACGAGCAGACCAAAACCAAACGCCTCACCGAGATCATCAACCTGCAAAATACCCTTTCAGCTGCACGCAACGCTGAGGATGTAGGTAAGGAGTTCGAAGTATTGGTCGAAGGAGTTTCAAAAAGAAGTGACGAGCAGATGTTTGGTCGCTCATCACAAAATAAGGTGGTCATTTTCGACCGTCACAATATCGAAGTAGGCGACTACGTACGAGTGAAGATTACCTCTTGCTCATCGGCTACCCTCTTCGGCACAATAATAGAATAATATAAAATAGATGTATTTCGACGAATTAGAACTTGATTACGACCTACTTGATGCCATCGAAGAGATGGGATTTGAGCAGATGACCCCAGTGCAAGAGCAGACTATACCAGTTATTTTAGAGGGTAACGATCTTATCGGATGCGCCCAAACGGGAACAGGTAAAACGGCAGCCTTTGCACTTCCACTACTAAACCAACTTATCGTAGCTCGTCAAGCGGACGACTACGACGACAGCAAAATAAAGGCGATAATAATGGTGCCTACACGTGAGTTAGCGATGCAGATCGACACTCAATTTCAAGGCTTTGCATATTATCTTCCAGTCTCAACAACGGTAGTTTATGGTGGTGGTGACGGCAAAACATGGGATGTGCAGAGAAAGGGAATGTGCAACGGTGCAGATATTATCATCGCTACTCCAGGTCGCTTACTTGCACACATCGAGAGTGGCGTGATTGACTTTTCTGGAGTAAAACACTTTATCTTGGACGAGGCCGATAGAATGCTCGATATGGGATTCTTCGACGATATTATGCGAGTGGTAGGAGAACTACCAAAGGAGCGCCAAACAATTATGTTCTCGGCAACCCTACCTCCAAAGATTCGAAAGATGGCCAAGGAGCTACTCACAAATCCAAAGGAGGTAAATATTGCAATTTCAAAACCGAGCGAGTCAATCGACCAAGGTATATATGTCTGCTACGAAAACCAAAAGTTGGGAATCATCAACCACCTGTTTAGCGTACCCCAAGAGGGAAAATCGCTGATCTTCTCATCTTCAAAGCTAAAGGTTAAAGATCTGACAATCCAGCTAAAACGAATGAAACTCAACGTTGGAGCGATGCACTCAGACCTCGACCAAGAGCGACGTGAGGAGGTTATGTTAAACTACAAAAATGGCAAAATTGACATATTGGTAGCAACCGACATTGTGGCACGAGGAATCGACATTGACGATATTGCAATGGTTATAAACTTTGATGTTCCCCACGACCCTGAGGATTATATCCACCGCATTGGCCGCACAGGTAGAGCAAGCGCAACAGGCCGAGCGATAACCTTTGTAAGTGAAGCCGAGCAAGGTAAATTCCACAAAATCGAGGAGTTTATCGAGCGAGACATAAAGCAATTAGAAATCCCCGAAGAGTTAGGCAAAGCACCAAAATATGATCCCGAAGCGCATCCAGATCGCAGAGGTAACAACAGAGGTCGCAACAACCGAACATCGTCACGAAATGGCGGAGGCAACACCCCCCAAAACAGAGGAGGAAAAAGCAACACAAAGCGTCGCCCAAAGCAAAACCAACCAACTGTAGAGGCAACCCCAGTTGCAACAGTTCCAACAGCAACTCCAATCGAAGCCCCAACCTCAACAAATGAGGCAACGACAACAACAGACAAGCCAAAGCCAAAGAAGCGCAGATACTTTCGCAAACCGAAGCCCAAAGCAACTGAATAGACGAAAAAAAATAGCTATAGAATTGGTATAAAATCCAATTCTATAGCTATTAATAATTATAGGGGAGTTCTAATTTCTCCCTAAAATAGAACTCCCCTATAGAGAATATTACTCTATAACAGTAACATTGTTGTTTGATCCCTCGTCAGTATATGTACCCTTAGTCGAGATAACATTATTTGAAGCGTTACTTGCAATAGACATTTGATAGAATGTATTGTTAGTAATCTTCATATTGCTTGCTGCAAAATTATTACTTGATGGATTCTCTGCATTCTTGAAGCGCATACCTCTCTCTTCTCCTGCAACCATAATCTCAACTTGTGAGTGATAATCTTGAACTGAAGTAACCTCTTCTGGCTCAGTAAAGATAATTGTGTGGTTACTACCTCCAATGTATGCCAACATATCGTGAAGGCCATAAACGTTGTCACAAGGTAGAATCTCCAACTCGATGTAATTATTTTTGTTACTTGAATAATCATCTACGATAAGTGGACCATAATTTGAGTTACCACGACTATTGT
Organism: Rikenellaceae bacterium; assembly: GCA_044433665.1. Lineage (GTDB taxonomy): Bacteria > Bacteroidota > Bacteroidia > Bacteroidales > Rikenellaceae > Alistipes. Next base: position 31,711 of record JAWXTJ010000002.1, on the reverse strand, counting down.
AGATATAAGAGCTTGATCCAATACCATAACCAGTTTCACAATCAACAGAAGAGCAGTTTTCAATAATACGGTCTCCATCACTAAATAGAATATTGTATGCAGATCTCACTTGATAAGCTGTACAGTCAATATAGTAAGTATCAGAAGTATTTCTTGACTCATCTGTATTGTAAACATTTCCTGTATTGTATGCACGATAACCAGCCTCACAACAAGCATACATATAACCTGCTGGAACAGTATAACCCCAATCGGTCATAAAGTCAACATTATCAGCCGCAGAACCTGTTCCCTCTTCAGCCAAAAGCTCATCGGTAGATCTTATCTCTGACTCAGTGTGACAACCCTTAACTGTAGCATTGATAGAACCTTGAAGGTGAATTGCGTGACCAAAAGCATATTGGTAAACCTTAACATTAAGAAGTGTATTATCATCACCTCTAAGGTTGATACCACAGTGTTTGTAGTGTGTAATAACTGGACCTGAGCCCTTACCAAATAGGTCACCATAACCATAAGGATAAGAACCTCTAACTGTCATATTAAGACCCTCGATAACGTTATTCGAACCATCAACGACAAATGCTGTATTACCTTTAGTTGGTCTAGTATCACCAATGAACTCTACCTCCATATTCAACAAGTGAACATTATCTCCAACTACTTGGAATGTGTAACCATCAACACTTCCAAATGCGGTCATAATATCAGTGTCAACTTCGAATTTAACATCTGTAAAATCATATGTTGAGTTATCTCCCTCGAACAACATAATAGTTACGATAGTTTGATAAGCGTCAGCCTCTCTACCATATTGCAAAGCAACCTCTGTAGATATTTCATAAGTTCCTGGAGTCATCTTTGCATTAATATCGTCCATTTGGATATAACGCATTAGCTCATCCATTGAGTTAATAATAACTGTACCATCTTCATCAACTACATCAACCCACTCTTCCTCAATACCGATAGAGATTGTATGTGCTAGAGATGATGATGCGAAGTTACCACTAATGCTTGTGATGTAGTTAGCTTGTACTGGAATATTTGTAACAGACTCTTCTCCGAAGGTAAAATCAATAACGTTTGAGTAGGTAACAGGAGCAAAAACATAGATGGGCTCTTCATTCAAAAGACCAGTTGTACTCTCGGTTATAGAGTATTGATAGTTAAATGTAGAGGTCTCACCAATTGTGCTACCAATTGCAATATTAAATGCAGAGTAATTTTCGAAAGATACTGATAGAGAACCGATAAACTCATCTGTTTCTATAAGATTAACCTTACCTACAGCACGTTTAAGTGTGGTTGAATAAAATGTACTGCTACCATTAATTATCTCAAGAGTTCCTTGCCAAGCCTCAGTCATAACTTCGCCAGCAATAAGGGATACATTAGTCAAATCATCGACATTATACGACTCTCCATTATCTGCCCAAATTAAGAAGTGATACTCCTTAGACGAGCTAATAATTATATCAAGTGCATTCGATGTTGTCTCTATTCTGCTTGAATAACCATTATCGAAAATGCTTGCAGGGGTAGTAAATGTCTCATCATAATAAGCCTCTGCAACGTAGCGAACATCTTCGTCAGCACGAGTAGATGCTTGAGATTCATTTGTACTAATCAGCAACTGAGCTGTAACTTCACCACTTGGCGAAACATCAAATTTTTCTTTGACACACGACACCATTGAAAGGGTCATGACACATAAAATTAAAATATATTTTTTCATTGTAGTTTTCTAAATTTATATTTAAACAATAAACAGTGTTATTTTACCCAAATAATATTACCTGGTGCATCAGAATCCTCGCTAGAGTACTCTGTGTCGTGACCATCGCTATCCGTGTAATAAACAGTAACACCTGTTAGGCCATAGAACGCCCAAGTTCCTGAATCGGTTTGACCCTCATTGAAATATAGAGTCTTCATTCCATAGTTATATTGAAGGTTCAATTTTGTTAACTTAGTACATGGTCTAACATCAAGTGAAGTAAGGTGCTCCATTTGGAAGATATAAAGTTGAACCATTGAAGTAAAGCCTGTAAGGTCTGGCTCAGGAAGAGTTGTTAATTGAATTTGCAGATATACGATCTTACTCTTAGCCTCTTCAGCAAGAGTTAATTCAACTAAATTATAGTTATTGTTACACTTAAAATCTGTAAGTTTTGTTAATGTAGAAAGATCCAAAGTAGAGAATGTATTGTAGTGACAATATAATTGAGTTAGATTAGTAAAATACTCAATTCCAGACATATCACTAATACCTTGATTATTTACATCAAGAGAAGTTAAACTCAAAGCATCGTCATAAGTTACAACCTCACCCTCGATTTTACCCATAACCGACATTACAGCAGCCTCAAAAGCAGGATCTGCGAATTTGATAACCTCAGGCTCAACTGGATCAAGCAACCAATCTTGATCTCTATCAATGATAACAGTGCTGTTAATAAGAGCTGTATAGTGACCGCAAAGATTTGTCACATAATTCGCTTGAATAGGAATATTTGTAAGCGAGAATGACTCATCAACATCTGTAAATTGAAGATCCATAACTGTAGCTACCTCAACAGGTGCGAATATATAGAGAGGTTCATTATTAAGAACTCCCGATACTGAGTCACTGTAAATATAAGTTACAGAAAGATCAGATGTTTCACCCGCTGGCTCACCACTTGCAACGTTAAATGCTGTATAAGCACTATAATCAACAGTCAACTCAGGAGAACAGAACTCATTAATCTCAAAAAAGTTAATTTTAGCTATCGCACGCTTTAGCGTTACCGAGTGTGTAAATTCAGTTGCATTGTTTGGAATGGTAAGTGTTCCTTGCCATGCTTCGCTCATCGCTTCACCATCAATGAGTGAAACAGCTGTTAGGTCGTCAGCGTTGTAAGATTCACCATTATCAGCCCACATAAGGAAGTAGTAATCCTCTTCAGCATCAAGAACGAGAGTAAGCAATCCTGTAGCTGTTTCGATAGAGTTCTCTCCATCGAAAATAGGCGCAGGAGTTGTGTAGGTGTCATCGAGGAAAGCTTCCACTACATAACGACTAACAGCGTCTGTACGAGTAGCCATTGTCTCGCCTGTTTCGATTTGTAATTGCACTGCCATTGTGTCCCCATTCGGCACTATGGTCTTTTCATTGATACAAGATGCCATAAATATAATCACGGCACCCAAAAGTAAAAAGCACTTTTTCATTTTTTAAGTTTTAGGTTAGTAGAATATTAATAAAATGCGTAAATAGTATCTGTGCAAAACGTGAATAATGTAAAATCGCAAAATAAACACATGAACTGCATTATTTTAACGTACATAGTACAAATATAATAAAAAATATGCTTTACTTGCAAATAAAATCTAAAAAAAAACAAGACTACCACAAATAAAATCTAAATTTGGTGAGAATCATAACCGTATCCAATAATAAAGCCGCTACAAGTATTCTTTGTAGCGGCTTTATTATTATAGGGGAGTAGTTTATCTGCGTCCTCCTCTTGGTGGCATGTCGTCTTCCTCTTCGTCATCCTCCTTTGGAGCTTTCTTTTTCTCTTTTGGTTTGGCATCTTTTACATATTTGTCCAACCAACTCATTGTCTCCCACCATAGTTGATAGTTGCTTTGGATAGCTCTATAACCGTGGCTCTCGTATGGAAGTACAACGTATCTTGATGTGTTACCCAAATATGAGATAGCTTGATACAAACGTTGAGATTGAATTGGGAAAGTTCCTGTATTCTCATCCAAACCGCCGTGGATCAACAAAATTGGATCTGTTAGCTTGTCAACATGTGAGAATGGTGACATCTCGAAGTATAGATCTGAGGCTTTCCAGTATGTTCTACGCTCTGTTTGGAAACCAAATGGAGTAAGTGAACGGTTATATGCTCCACTACGTGCAACACCTGCCGCAAATAGATCAGAGTGCGACAATAGGTGAGCTGTCATAAATGCACCATACGAGTGACCACCAACTCCAATGCGGTGTCTATCACCTACACCATAATCAACAACAAAGTCTACTGCTGCCTCAGCATTCGATACCAATTGAGGAATAAATACATCATTTGGCTCGCTTTCTGTATTCTCCGAGATGATAAACATACTCATATCCAACATAACTGCGTAACCCTCTAAAGCCACCAATGCTGCTGATGTTGTAGCGACAAAAGCATATTTGTGAACCTGCTTCTTCTCTGCCTCAACTGCACTCTTATACTCACGTGGGTAAGCCCACATAAAGACTGGAAGTGTTCCATCGGTCTCTTTATTATATCCCTTCGGTGTAATCAAAAGAGCTCTTTGCTCTACGCTATCTTTACGCATGTATGATACATACTCACGACCTAGCTCACGGATTGCTGGAACAGGGTCTGCAAATGAAGTTAACTCAGTTGCTGTACCTTTCTTTGCGTTGATAAGCGCATAGTTTGTTGGTGTCGTTGGCGACTCTCTTGATACAAGAACTTCTAGGTTTTTAGGATTCTCGATCTTAATAATTGAGCTCTTGTATGGTGCCTCAGAGATCCACAACTCTTTGAACTCTTTCTTCTTCAAATCAAAAGCATCAACATATGACATTACAACTCCCTCTGCATCTGGACGATCGCTACCTGTGAAATATAGTGTCGTTGGCTTTTTATCAAGGTAAAGAACCTCTGCGCCATATTGATTCTCAACTGTGTATGGACGACCCGTAACCGTGTAATTTTTGACTGTATCTGGAAGAGTTGACTTTGCAAATAGAAGCTCTTGAGATACGCTTGTGTCAGCTGGATTGAATGAAAGTGTACGGCGAACCTTTTGTTTTCTTGATGAGTCGTTATAGATAGCGAAAGTCTCATTTCCCCATGTTATACCGCTAAATGTGTACTCTGAGGTAAGGATCAACTCTTTCTCGGCTGTGAAAGGTGCTGCTTGTTGGTAAACCATTGTTTGGAAGGTTTTCTCTGGCTTCTCCTCTGGTTTCTCTTTTTTGGCATCGTCGCCCTTTGGAGCAGGAGCGTCACCCTTTGGAGCGTGAGCTGGTGCATCGCCTTTACCTTTCTCCTCTTCCTCGTCTACAACCTTTTCAGTCCAATATAGAGTTGCTGGCATATCAGATCTCCAATCGTAACTAGATGGTTTTGGAGTTTTATCTTTTTTATCATCATCTTCCTCCTCCTCGACAGTTTTGTCTTCGAGGGTTTTGATAACCTTTCCTGTTGCAACCTCCACAAGTTCCAATTTGTGAGGGAATGAGCTGAATGCAGTGATATAAGAGTAAGGTTTGTGAGATGTGCGAAGCATCATATATTGCTTATCTGGAGATAAGTTAATACTTGAGATGATTGCTGGCTCACCAACTTTTGTAGTTTTACCCTCAGAGAAGATAACAAGCTGAGAAGTTGCCAAGTACTCGAACATATCCTCTTCAGCTGGGTTGCTAATAACGTCAGCAATTGTTCTGCCACCGAATTTTTTACCGTATACCTCTTGAACCGCAGGTCCTGTAGCCAATTTATTCATATCGGGAGCTTGAGTGCCAACGATAGTTGCCGGGTAGAGGATTGTCTCATCGTCAAGGAAGAAATAACCATCTCGAAGAGTTGTGAAGTTCAATGGATACTCATTGATCTTTGTTGCCTCAAGTGACTGTGCATCGACTCTCCAAAGCTCGATCTCGTCAGGTGTAACATTTGCAAAGACAACATACTTATTTGATGGAGACCACTTTAAGTTAACAATATTTAACTCCTCTGGCAGACCGCTAATACTCTTCTCCTCACCGCTTAGTTTCAACCAAATATTGTTTGGGTGATTCACACGTGTTACCGAGAAGTTATTTACATTTGCACGAATACCACCGATACGATACTCATTCAAAGCAATATCCTCAATATCCAAGAATAAATTATCTTGTTGAAGGATAGCCATAAAATTTTGATTCGAACCGCTACCCAATACAACTGTTGGAGCAGGCTGAGAATCTAAAATTTGTTTGATCGAAGCTGGTGGAGTTTGATAACTCTCTGACTGTGCAAATAGATTTGAAACAGTCATAAGTCCACACAGCATTAATGTAGAACATAGGATTTTTTTCATCATATTAAAGATTATTGTTAGAATATATATGTTTTTATAATAGACAAAGTAAACAAGAATTATTGTCGCAACAAAGAAAAGATTGATAAATAATATTAAAAATTATGAGTTGATGATATTCTTTAGCATAACACTCATTTTTATACTCATTTTACTCAATCGCAATGTTATTTGTGTTAATTCTATATATTTGCCGAATTATCAAAAAATAACGTAGAGCTCTTTTTCGGGGAACTCTACGTTATTTTTATCATTACTATAGGGGAGTTCTATTTTCTCCCTAATTTTAATTTTTGGTTAATAATTATCCATTTTTGATTTTGCAAAAGTGGGTTGTAGTAGCTCTACCACCTATTTTTGTAAAATCAAAAAGGGGTGGTTAGTAATCGAAAAGTATTTTAGGGAGAAATTAGAACTCCCCTATAATTATCTCTTACATTTCAACAAGAGACTCACCTGTCATATCAGCTGGTTTATCCAAGCCCATAAGTGTAAGAAGCGTTGGAGCAACATCTGCCAAGATACCGTTACGAACAGATTTTACACGATCCGAAACAACCACAATAGGCACTGGATTAAGTGAGTGAGCTGTGTTAGCTGAGCCATCGGCATTAACTGCATTGTCAGCATTACCGTGATCGGCAATTACAATAACCTCATAACCATTAGCCTTTGCCGTTTCAACAACTGCCTCAACACATTGGTCAACAGCTGCAATAGCACGCTCGATAGCCGAGTAGATTCCTGTGTGACCTACCATATCGCCATTTGCGAAGTTCAAACAGATAAAGTCAAACTTTTGAGTTGCCAAAGCGTCAACCAACTTATCTTTAACCTCATAGGCACTCATTTCAGGTTGAAGATCATAAGTAGCTACCTTTGGTGATGAAACCAAGATACGCTCCTCACCCTCGAACTCTGACTCACGACCTCCATTAAGGAAGAATGTAACGTGTGCATACTTCTCAGTCTCGGCAATACGCAATTGTGAAAGACCCTGAGAGGCTACGAACTCGCCTAAAGTGTTAGCTACATTATCTTTGTCGAACAAGATGTGCAAACCTTGGAATTTAGCGTCGTATGGAGTCATACAGCAATAATATAATGGAAGAGTCTTCATTCCCTCAGCCTCCATATCCTCTTGTGTAAGAACTACTGTAAGCTCCTTAGCACGGTCATTACGATAGTTGAAGAAGATAACAACGTCACCCTCAGCGATGCGACCTACAGCCTCACCATTCTCGTCGACTTTATAAAGTGGATTGATAAACTCATCGGTAATCTCAGCATCGTATGACGCTTGCATTGAAGCAACCATATCGGTTGAAGCCTCACCAACACCCGACACCAAAAGATCGTAAGCCTTTTTAACACGATCCCAACGCTTATCACGATCCATAGCGTAGTAGCGACCGATGATCGAAGCTACGACACCTGCCGAAGATGCAGTGTGAGCCTCCAAAGCCTCGATAAAACCTTTTCCGCTACGTGGGTCAGTGTCACGACCATCCATAAAGCAGTGTACGAATGTATTGTCGATGCCATAATGAGCCGAAATATCACACAATTTAAATAGGTGATCCAATGAAGAGTGAACTCCACCATCCGAAACAAGACCCATAAAGTGAACGCTCTTACCATTGCTCTTTGCATACTCGAAAGCCTTTACAACCTCGATATTTTGCGTAATTGAGTTGTCTGCACATGCACGATTGATCTTCACCAAATCTTGGTATACTACACGTCCAGCACCAATATTCAAGTGACCAACCTCCGAGTTACCCATTTGTCCCTCTGGCAGACCTACATTCTCACCGTCGGTGCGAAGCTCAGCATTTGGATATGCTGCTGTCATACTCTCGATGTACTTTGGGTGCATATTGTAAATTACATCCGCTTTGTCTTGTTTACCTTTTCCCCAACCGTCGAGGATCATTAGTAATACTTTTTTGTTTTCCATAATAGAAACTTTATATTTTAAATTATAATTTCTCTTTAATCAATTCAACTGCTTTGTCAACTGCCGCTTGGAGGCCATCCACATTCTTTCCTCCAGCCGTTGCGAAGAAGGCTTGACCACCGCCACCACCTTGCATCAACTTGGCAGCCTCACGAATGATTTGACCTGCGTTAGCTCCCTTAGCTACAATATCGTCACCCAACATAATTGTAAGCATTGGTTTCTCGGTAGCATTGTTTCCAACAACATAGATCACATTCTTAGCCTTAGAGCGCAAATTATAAGCCACATCTTTTTGGAAATCACCTGCACGCTTCGCAACGCCACTAATTAGGATAACACCATTTGTCTCTGGAGTGTTGGCCAATAATTTATCTGCCCAAGCATCAGTCTGCTCTTTACGCATTGCCTCAACTTCTTTCGAGAGGGTATCGTTATTGTCAACGAGTCTCTTTACAGCTTGCAATACTTGGTTATTATTTACATACTCAGAGATATTTTTGATAATATCCTCAGCCATATATAAAATCTTCTCAGCGTTGACACCCGATGTAGCCTCGATACGACGAACACCAGCCGAAATTGCACCCTCGCTTATGATCTTGAATAGACCGATATTACCCGTTGCTGAAGTGTGAGTACCTCCACACAACTCAACAGAGTCACCAAAGCGAACAACACGCACCTTATCACCATATTTCTCACCGAAGAGCATCATCGCACCGCTTGCTGCTGCCTCCTCTTGAGTTGCCTCACGATTCTCATCTAACGGAGAGTTTGCACGAATTGCCTGATTTACCTTAATCTCAACTGCACGTAACTCCTCTTGTGTGAGCTTTTGGAAGTGAGAGAAGTCAAAACGAAGATTCTCTGGACTCACCAATGAACCCTTTTGCTCAACATGCTCGCCCAACACCTCACGCAGAGCGTGGTGCAACAGGTGAGTTGCTGTGTGATTATTAGCTGAACTTTGACGAGTTGACTCACACACTTGAGCGACAAATGTAGACTCTAAATTCTCTGGCAATTTACTTACAATATGAATATTTTGGCCATTCTCCTTCTCGGTTGAAATAACCTCGATCTTCTCCGACGCATTTGAGATATATCCAGTATCACCCAACTGACCTCCCGAATTACCATAAAATGGTGTACGGTCAAAAACCAATTGGTAAACAGTCTTATTTTTAGTTGTTACACGACGATAACGAGCAATCTTCACATCACAGCTTAGAGTATCGTAACCAACAAACTCACTCTGCTTAATTGCAACAAGCTCTTGCCAATCGTCTGCATCTACAGCAGCTGCATTACGAGATCTCTCCTTTTGAGCTGCTAACTCCTTTTCGAATGCTACTAAGTCAACCTCAACACCCTGCTCCTTGGCGATAAGCTCCGTAAGGTCAATTGGGAATCCATATGTATCATACAATAAGAAAGCATCCTTACCCGAAATTGTGCCTCCACAAACTGCAATAACACCATCCAAAAGAGTGATACCTGTAGCCAAAGTGCGAAGGAATGATGCCTCCTCCTCTTCGATTACACGCTCCACCAAATTTTGTTGAGCCTTCAACTCTGGGAATTGCGCACCCATCTGATCCACTAAACCTGCAACCAAACGACAGATAAATGGTTCAGAGAACGAAAGGTAAGTATATCCGTAACGTACCGCACGACGCAAAATACGACGAATAACATAACCCGCCTTAACGTTAGAAGGCAACTGACCATCGGCAATCGAAAAGGCAATAGCACGCAGGTGGTCAGCAATAACACGCATAGCAATATCTGCTTTAGTATCCTCACCATAAACCTTACCCGACATCTTCGCTAGGTTTATAATTGTTGGTTGGAACACATCTGTATCATAATTAGACTTCTTATTTTGAAGAATCATACACAAGCGCTCAAAGCCCATACCTGTATCAACATGCTTCGCTGGCAAAAGCTCCAATGAACCATTCGCCTTACGGTTAAACTGCATAAATACAAGATTCCAAATCTCGATCACCAAGCAGTGACCCATATTAACCATATCTTTTCCTGGGATCTTGGCAATATCCTCCTCATCACGTAGGTCATAGTGAAGCTCACTACATGGACCACATGGGCCAGTTTCGCCCATCTCCCAGAAGTTATCATGTTTGTTACCCTTGATGATATGATCCTCATCGAGGTATTGTTTCCACATATCGTACGCCTCTTGGTCAAATGGTACTCCATCCTCCTCGCTACCCTCATAGACGGTAGCATACATACGATCTTTATTCAATCCGTAAACCCCAGTAAGAAGTTCCCACGCCCAATCAATAGCCTCACGCTTGAAGTAGTCACCAAATGACCAGTTGCCAAGCATCTCAAACATTGTGTGGTGATAGGTGTCGTGACCTACCTCCTCCAAGTCGTTATGCTTACCCGATACTCTCAAACACTTCTGCGTGTCGGCCGCTCTGGCCCATTTACGAGGTGCATTACCCAAGAAAATATCCTTGAATTGGTTCATACCTGCATTGGTAAACATTAGCGTTGGGTCACCCTTGACAACCATTGGAGCTGAAGGGACTATTGCGTGCTCCTTGCTCGCAAAAAAGTCGAGAAAGTGCTCTCTTACTTTGTTTGATTCCATAAAATATTTTAAATTCGTTTCGTTTATTTCTCTTAATTTAAGTAGGGGAAAAATTATTGACCTGTTTTTAAGAGTGCTCTTGGAGATGATATTTTTTGCTATTGAATCGAAAATATAGTTATTCTATATTGAGATTTAACAGTGAAAAATATCGCTTCAAGAGTGCTTTTAAAAATATTACAATAATTGTTTTACACTACTTGGGTTGCAAAATTAGACAATTTAAGCTAAATTTGCATTATAATTAGGAGAGTTTTTTTATTAAATGGGAGAAAAAAATCAAAATATTGAGTCAAAACAGCAAGTTAAGAGGGTTGGAGATTACTCTTTGAGGATGCGTGTATACTCCTACGTAAGAAAAGTTCTGATTGGCTTTATTCTAATTTCTGTTGCAAACGCGATTTACTCGCAGATGTTTTACACTCCTAAGGTACACAATATCAACCAAAAAAATCGAGAACTTATCATTAAGTATAATCTTCTCAATAATCGCATAAATTCTGCCGAAAATCTCTTGGCCGAGATTGCGCACCGAGACAACCATGTCTACCGCTCACTTTTTGGTGTCGACACAATTGTGAATGACAAAATCAACTTTCCATATCCAGATTCCAAATACGCAGAGTTGCAAAATGACCAATTTTCACCAATAATGACAGAAAGTTGGAAAAAAATTGACAATTTTGCAAAAAAACTTTACAGCAGTTCCGTCTCACTTGACGAGCTCCAAATTTTGGCGCAAAACAAGGAGAGTATGACAGCTGCATTGCCTGCAATTTGGCCAATCGACAGAACAAAACTAAAGTCAATTGGTAGCCATTTCGGCATGCGATTCCATCCAATATATCACCGCAATATTTTTCACAAAGGTGTCGACCTCGGTGCAGATACTGGAACAGCAATATTTGCAACGGGAGATGGCGTAGTTGAAAAAAGTGCAAAAGGTTCTGCATACCAAGGCTACGGTCAAGAGATCTTAATAGATCATAAATTTAGCTATAAAACACGATACGGACACCTAAGCAAACGTTACGTTCAAAAAGGTGACACCGTTAAACGTGGACAGATAATCGGTGAGGTAGGTTCAACAGGTGGTTCAATTGCGCCACATCTTCACTATGAGGTAATATATAAAGGACATGCCATAAATCCAATCAACTACTTCGACCGTAATATGACCAACGAAGAGTATATCGAGCTAATGGAGGCATCGCAAAGCAAAGAGTACGAAAGAATAGATAGTTTAGAGAATGTCAAATAAAAGTAAATACCAAAAGCTAAAGGCTCGCAAACGCCAACGAAACAACTTGCTAAAGTTGATAATACACTCACTTGCGTGGATTGGTGTTGCTGTGCTCTATTACGTCGGCTTCTCGATCTTCTTCGACACTCCATATGAATATTATCTCAAGAGATCATCTAACGCCTTTGAAGCGGAGTATAATACCCTACTCGCTCGCTACGACTCTTTAGAGATGGTTTTAAACAATATCGAAACCAGAGATAGAGAGATTTTCAGAACAATATTTGAATCTGATCCTTATAATTTTGGTTCAAGTTACAATGATGACCAATTAGAGGAGTACGAAAAGATATTTACAAGATCAAACAGAACACTCAAAAATGAGTTAGACAAGCGACTCTCCAACGTCGAAACAAAGATGGAAGAGCTACTTCAAAGTGCGCAAAAAATGCAAGCAAATAGCGAAGCAATGGGAGCGGGAGCGAGAAATATTCCAGCTATCCAGCCAATTAGCAACAAACAGCTAACTCTGCTTACAGCCTCATATGGAATGCGTATGCACCCATTCTACAAAACCCTAAAATCACACCAAGGTGTCGATTTCACAATACCCGAAAACACTCGCATATTCGCCACGGCAGATGGCACGGTGAAGAGTGTAACAACAAGTTCAACGTCAGGCAAAGTTATAACCCTTGACCATGGCAATGGCTACACAACATCCTACAGCCATATCAACTCAACAACAGTTGGACGTGGACAACGAGTAAAACGAGGAGACATCATCGCTCGCTCAGGCAACACAGGATTATCCATTACACCCCACCTCCATTATGAGGTGAGTTACAACGGCATGCGTGTCGACCCGATACATTACTTTTTTATGGAACTCTCTCCAGAGGAGTATCAACGTATGATAAAGATCGCTCAATCTGGAATGCAATCATTCGACTAACAAACCAAACACAAATAACACTAAATTTTATGCAAATTAAATTACTTCTAATTGATTTTGACGGCACTCTCGTTGACACACGTCAAGCTAACTACAGAGCCTATCGAGATGTATTAAAAGAGGTTAACTTCGACCTTGACGAAGAGTTATATTTAAACACTTTCTTCGGAATGCGATGCGGTGAATTTATGCGCCGATTGGGTTTTACGGACTCTTACGAAATTGATCGTATGCGTCGACGAAAAATTGAGATCTACCCAAACCATTTCGACATTGTAAAGTTAAACCAACCTCTTTGGGATTACGCTCAATCATTCAGAGCTGAGGGAGGTAAAGTCTGGATTGTCTCAACAGGACAGACTATAAATATCAACAATGTAATGAACTACTTCTCCCTGACCGACAAAGTTGACGGACTTATTACAGGAGCCGATGTTAAAAATAGTAAACCATCAGCTGAATGTTACATCAAAGCGATGAATCGAGAGGGAATGACACCTGACGAATCGTTAATTTTCGAGGACTCGGAGGTCGGCATTAAAGCTGCTATCGAGAGCGGAGCGCACTATATTAAGGTAAAACTTGCTTAAGGGGCGTTCTAATTTCTCCCCTTAAAGTAAAAGTGAACCTTTGAGCACTTTATTTTATTCGTATGAATCAAACTAAATTATCATCTATAGGGGAGTTCTATTTTCTCCCTAATTTTAATTTTTAGTTAATAATTATCCATTTTTGATTTTGCAAAAGTGGGCTGTAGTAGCTCTACCACCTATTTTTGTAAAATCAAAAAGGGGTGGTTAGTAATCGAAAAGTATTTTAGGGAGAAATTAGAACTCCCCTATAGTTTGCCTGCTAACAACAATAGCTATAAACGATTGATAAATAATAAATTTACCATTGATTTTTATCCTGAAATAATTTTTAAGTGTAAAAAAGATTATTATACTTGGAAATATCAATTTTATTTATATATTTGCGGAAAATTTGCAGGGAAATAATTTAAAATAAAGAATTACTATGTATTGGACACTTGAATTAGCATCAAAATTAGAGGATGCACCATGGCCAGCAACAAAAGATGAGTTAATTGATTATGCTGTTCGTTCGGGCTCACCACTCGAAGTATTAGAAAACCTTCAAGAGATTGAAGATGAAGGCGAAGTTTACGAATCAATAGAAGATATTTGGCCAGATTATCCTACCAAAGATGATTTCTTCTTTAACGAAGAGGAGTATTAGAAAACAGATGGGAGTTATCAATGTTTATTGATTAACTCCCATCTGTTTTTTATTCCTGCCATATTCTCCAAGACTCTTCAGCCTGAGCTAACAACATCGTCTCTCCATTGAGAATTTTTGCTCCACGCTGTTCTCCATAACTCAAAAATTGTGTGAGTGGCGGATTATAGACCAGATCAAAAAGATAATGAGAGGGTGATACGTAGGCGTATGGTAACTGTGGTGCGCTATCAACATCTGGATAGGTGCCAAGTGGCGTGGTGTTGATAATCAATTTCGAGCGTGTAATATCCTCTGTAGAGAGTGTCGAGTATGTGATGGTTGCCTTAAGTGGATCACGTGAAACTAGCTCAAATTCAACGCCCATTTCAGCTAACATATATTGAACTGCACTCGATGCTCCTCCTGTTCCAAGTACCAAAGCTCGATCGACAAAGGAGCCATTTAAAAGTTTAGCAATTGAGCTACGAAGTCCAAAAATATCGGTGTTGTAACCTTTAAGTTTTCCGTTTTCAATCTTTACACAGTTCACCGCTCCGATTCTCTCAGCCTCAATATCTATCGAATCAAGGTATGGGAAAATTTGTTGCTTATATGGTATTGTTATATTGAATCCACAAAGTTCAGGTTCACGCTTCAATAGCGAGAGAACATCCTCGATCTTCTCCAACTCAAATAACTCATAGCTACAATCAGCAATATTTTCACGCTCAAATTTCGAAGCGAAGTAGCTTGCAGAAAAAGAGTGTTTGAGAGTCTTTCCTATTAATCCAAATTTGCGCATTGTTTAAAAAGTTAAGCGTTTTCTTGTGTATTATGTCCAATCTTTTCGATTACGTATATTGTCAGAAAGCCAACAATAGCCATTACAACAGCCATAATCAACATCGAGGGTTCACCGCTAATGCTTTCATATTGCATCGGTGTTATATTATGCTGAACGAGCGGAATTGTCTCTCCATGAGAGTTCAACGTTGTCTCTAACACCTCTTTCCATGGCCAAACTTTATTGAGTGACCCAATCATAAAACCAGTTAAAAGAGAAACAGTTGCAGTATGGAAATTTTTAAGCAGCCATGATAAAATATGTGAGAAACTGACAATTCCAATTGCGGCACCTGCAATAAAAAGTAAGATTGTTGCAATCTCAAAGTTACTTAAGGCGTTCAAAATATATAAATATTTACCCATAAGCAACAAAATAAACGACCCCGACACACCTGGAAGAATCATCGCACAGATAGCAATAGCACCACAAAGAAGAATAAACCACCAATCGTTAGGCGTTTGAGCAGGAGAGAGAACCGTAATAAAATAGGCAACAACAACCCCCACTGTAATAGAGGCAGCTGAAACTAAATTAAAATTCTTTATCTCTTTGAAAATAAGCATTGAAGAGGCTATTATCAGACCAAAGAAGAATGACCAAATCATAATTGGATGATTCTCCAATAGATAAGTCATAACCTTAGCCAAAGAGAGTACCGACAACACAATTCCGCACAACACAGCCGACAAAAAGTTACCATTGACCTTTTGCCATAACTCTTTAAATTGGAAGCGCAAAAGTAATTTTATAGCCTCTAAATCTACACTTTTAATTGAACCGATAAGCTCTTCGTAGATTCCAGAGATAAATGCTATTGTACCACCCGACACTCCAGGCACAACATCTGCTGCACCCATTGCACACCCTTTGAGTGCAATTTGTATATACTCCTTAACTCCTCTTGCCATTTTATATTGCTTTATATGTTGATAGACCTTTCAATCCTAAAAGTAACTCTTTGGTATTTAGACGCTTCTTTCCAGCTATTTGAAGTGATTTTACAACTATTTTACCCTCTCCACACTTTATAGCTAATCGACTCTTATCGTCACATTCGATCTCTCCAATTGCGGATAACTCATTCTCAGCACCCGTTTCAGAGGCAACTTCGAAGATTTTAACGCTTGTAGATACTCCATCCTTTTCGAAAGATGTCCATGCAGCTGGATATGGTGATAATCCTCTAACAAAGTTGACTATTCGCTCAGAGCTCCATGACCAATCTATTTTACAATCCTCCTTAAATATTTTTGGTGCTGGACGCAACGTTGACTCATCAATATCTGCTTGTTCGATTGGCTCAATGTTACCCTCTGCAATCTTCTCAACACTCTCGATAACAAGTCCTGTTCCGATCGTCATTAATTTTTCATATAGGGTGCCAACATTATCTTCAGGCTCAATATCGACCTTAATTTGACCAATGATAGCTCCTTTATCAATTTCATGGTTCAAAAGAAATGTAGTCACGCCACTCACCTTGTCACCATTGATAATTGCATGGTTAATCGGTGCAGCACCTCGATACTCGGGAAGCAGTGAAGCATGCAGATTAAAGGTGCCAAATTTCGGCATCGCCCAAACAACCTCAGGAAGCATACGAAAGGCAATAACAATCCCTAAATCTGGAGCCCAACTGCGTAGCGCCTCAACAAACTCCTCGGTACGCAACTTCTCAGGTTGCAAAATTGGCAAACCTAAACGCTTAGCCTCAACCTTTACATCACACTCATATATTTTTTGACCTCTTCCTGCTGCACGATCAGGAGTTGTAACAACACCAACAACATTGTAACCACCCTCAACAAGAGCTCTTAGAGAGGGTACAGCAAACTCTGGTGTACCCATAAAAACGATTCTAATATCTTTTGCTCTCATTGCAGTCTCTACTTCTTATTGATTCCTAAATTGTGTCCCATTCTCAGCTCCTTTGTTTCGAGGTAGCGGAAATCATGCTCATTTGGAGCTATAATAATTGGGACTATCTCTTTGATTTTTAATCCATAGCCCTCTAACCCGACTCTCTTTGTTGGGTTGTTGGTCATAAGACGCATTTTTGTAATACCTAGATCACGGATGATGCTTGCACCAACTCCATAATCACGCTCATCAGCCTCAAATCCCAATTCGATATTTGCGTCTACCGTATCTAATCCCTCATCTTGCAGTTTATATGCACGAATTTTATTGAAAAGGCCTATTCCTCTACCCTCTTGCATTAGGTAGATTACAGCACCTTTACCTTCAGCTTCGACCATCTGCATTGATGTGTGTAGTTGAGCTCCACAATCGCAACGACATGAACCTAAAATATCGCCCGTTGCGCATGACGAGTGAACTCTAAGCAATACTGGCTCACCCTCTTCCCACTCTCCTTTGGTGAGTGCAATATGCTCTAAACCATTGCTTTTTTGTTTGTATACTGTAATATTGAAATTACCCCATTGAGTTGGCAGGCTTACCGTTTCACCACGCTCAATAATTGACTCATTGCGTAGACGATATGCAATAAGGTCAGCGATCGAGATAATTTTCATATTATGTTGCTCTGCAACTTTCAGCAACTCAGGCATACGAGCCATAGTTCCATCCTCATTCATAATCTCGATCAAGGCTCCCACAGGTTGCAATCCAGCCAAGCGAGCTAAATCTACTGCCGCCTCAGTATGACCTGGACGACGAAGAACGCCCTTTTCACGGGCACGCAGTGGGTTAATATGTCCTGGACGACCTAAATCTGATGGTTTTGTTGCAGGGTTGGCCAATGCTTTGATTGTTGCTGCACGATCGTGAATTGAAACTCCCGTTGTGCAACCCTCACCGATTAAATCGACTGTAACTGTGAAAGGTGTTCCCAGAAGTGATGAGTTATTCTCCTCCATCATTCCCAATTGAAGCTCCGCACAGCGACTCTCACACAACGGTGCACAGAGTAACCCTCGGCCATATTTAAGCATAAAGTTAACATCTTCAGGAGTTATCATCTCGGCAGCCATGATAAAATCGCCTTCATTTTCACGATCTTCATCATCAACTACAATTATCATTTTACCGTTACGAAAATCTTCAACGGCCTCCTCTATTGTGTTTAACACTGATTGCTTGTTCATTTTTATCTATTTTTTTATTATTTTCTTTGTCAATTTTTCTATTTGCGCTCTATACCAATCCATATTGAATAGATTTGAGTCGTTTGTTGCTTGAACGATCAGGTATATTGCTATTGGAGTCAATATAAATGTTGAGAGCCATCCCCCCGACAATGCACTCCAAGTTCCCTCCTTTGCCATCTTCTCGCCTGAAATGCTAATCACATAATAGATCACAAAGAACATCACGGAAACCACAACAGGCATACCCAGACCACCCTTTCGAATAATTGCACCGAGTGGCGCTCCAATTAAAAAGAAGATCATAATTGAGAGCGGCAATGATATTTTTTTATGCCACTCAATTTGAGAGCGATATAGTTGATTTAGAGCATTCTTTGCTCCCGCCTCATCAAAGGAGAACATATTTCGGGAACTTTTGGCTTGATTTAGTGCACTTCTCCAAATATCGTTCAATTGTCGAGTGCTGAGATGTGCAAGGGTATCCGATAACATTATCTTCGCCATTTCGCTTTTATCGACCCATGTTGAGTCGGTTTGCGAAAGAATTGAACTCTCTCGAACAAAAATTTGTTGTTTGATTAATGGATCATACGAACGAACAGTTGTTTCGCTCACCATCAAGTCGAGTGAGTCGATTGCAATCTCTAACTGTTGAATATTTTTGGTTGTGCTATAATTAGAAAAATCATCAGCATCGGTTCTCTCCTCCATCGAGAAACCATCCATCTCCATCACTCCATTCTGCACATTGAATATATTCTTGCGGAACGCATTTTTAGCATACCATTCACTGCTTCGAGTCTGCTCATATGACTCTCCATTATAGAGTGTTATTTGCAGGAATTTTTTATCGTCAGTGAGCCTAATATAACCTGAATCGGCTACCGTAGTTGACATATTTCCATTCGTTGCACGATTATCATATATGAGCACATCTCTGAGCAGTTTTGTATCTGGATCTTGTTTTCCTACTCTAATACTCATATTGTCAATTCCATTAAAGAAGAGACCATCTTGAAACTCAATAACCTGTTTTTGTTGTCTAATATCGTAACGAATACTGTAGACCTTGCGATTGGCATACGGTACCCAGTTATTTGTAATAAAGAATCCTCCAATCGAGATTAAGAAAACAACAATAACCAAGGGTTGAATAATTTGAGGCAATGACATTCCAGCTGACTTCATAGCCAAAAGTTCATAGTTTTCACCCATATTACCCATTGCCATAATAGCTGCCAAAAGCATAGCCAAAGGCAATCCCATTGGAATCATGTTAATCATTGCATAGCCGACAAGTTCGAGGATAATGCTAAAACTTAAGCCTTTACCCACCAGCTCATCAATATATTGCCATAGGAAGTTCATCAAAAGAACGAACATGACAATAAAAAAAGTAAGTATCATTGGTCCTAAAAATGCTTTTAGCACCATTTTATGTATAGTTTTCATCAATTCATTAGCTTTTTATAGCGATACAAAGTTACAACTTTTACAGCAATAAGCATAAAAGTGAGTATAAATATTATTGCCGTTCCAGGTGGAATTTCGCAATAGTAACTGAAAACCAACCCTCCTACATTACCAATAACTGCAATAATTGGAGCAATAAGGACAATCGAGCGATAAGATTTGCTTACCATATCGGCAATAACAACTGGTAGACTTAGAAGTGAGATCAACAAAACAATTCCCATAATTCTAATCGAGAGAACAATGGTTACAGCTGTCACAACTGCCATAATATAAGAGATCAAGCGAGTATTAACACCCCTACTCTTTGCAAAATCAGAATCAAAAGCAACAAGCATCACAGTATGCAAAAAGAAGATCACACCGAGAAGAAGCACAAAGGTTAAAATAGCCAAAAAAATTACATCGACAGAGGTAACCGTAAGAATACTTCCAAAGAGATAAGATGAAAGATCTCCCGAAGTATAACCCTCTCGAAGCGACATAAAAAGTGCACCGATAGCCATTCCCATCGACCAAATTATACCAATTGCAGAATCTTCACGAATTTTCCCTCGTCCATTAGCCCACTCGATACCGAGTGATGAACAAACGGCAAAAATTAAAGCTCCGATTGTGGGGTTCACTCCAGCATAAAGAGCGATTCCGATACCACCGAATGAGGCATGAGTGATACCACCCGAAAGGAAAACCATACGTCGTGAAACAATATAACTACCTACAAGGCCGCAAACCACGCCCGAGAGCATCGCTGCAAAGAGAGCATTGAGCAGATATTGATATTTAAATATGTCTGTAATAAAATCCATAAATGTATAAAGTGTTGCAAATTTACACTTTTTTATTGAGAGTAAAGAATAATATTGTAATTTTGCACAATTAATTTAGTAATATTAAGCAATGCAACGAAGAGTTAATTTTCATACCTTGGGCTGTAAACTCAACTATTCAGAGACCTCAACCTTGGCTCGCCAATTTTTAGATGGGGGATTTGTGAGGGTGCAACCTACAGAAGAGTCAGATATATGTGTTATCAATACTTGCTCTGTAACGGAGCATGCGGATAAAAAATGCCGCAATTTAATTCGTCGACTCACTCGGCGCAATCCCGATGCAATAATTGCAGTAACGGGTTGTTATGCACAGTTAAAACCAGAGGAGATTGCAGCTATTGAGGGTGTCGATATTGTCTTGGGTAACAACAATAAAGGGGATTTATATAAACGAGTAGTTGAACTGGAACAGAAGGGATCAACGTCGGTATATAGCTGCTCAACCGAAGAGCTCACATCATTTTTCGCAGCTTTTTCGAGCGGTGATCGCACACGAGCATTTTTGAAAGTTCAAGATGGCTGTGACTATAAATGTTCATATTGCACAATTCATTATGCTCGTGGAGCAAGTCGCAATCAACCAATTGAACAGATCGTCAAGGAGGTTGAACAGATTGCAGCTTTAGGACAACGAGAGATTGTTATTACGGGAGTTAATACAGGTGATTTTGGACGAACAACGGGTGAAACTTTTATTGATCTATTAAGGGCGTTAAACTCGGTCGAAGGAATTGATCGTTATAGAATTTCATCTATCGAACCAAACTTGTTAACTGACGAGATTATAGAGTTTTGCGCTGCGTCACCTAAATTTCAACATCACTTCCATATTCCGCTCCAAAGTGGCTCTGATCCTATTCTTGCGCTTATGCGTCGTCGCTACACAACCGAGCGTTTTGCGGCTCGTATAGCTAAGGTACGTGAGTGTATGCCTGATGCTTTTATTGGTATTGATGTCATTGTTGGATTTCCTGGTGAGAGTGATGAGCATTTCGATCAAACATATAAGTTTTTGGAGACGTTGTCACCATCATTCCTGCATATCTTCCCATATTCAGTTAGAAAAGGAACTCCAGCGGCAGATATGACAGGCAAGGTAACTCCAACAGTATCAGGCGAAAGAGTTGAGCGACTTGAAGCGTTAAATCAACAACTTCACCGCTCATTCTGCCAAAAGGCAATTGGCACAACCGAGAGCGTTTTATTCGAGAGCACAATCCGTGGAGGAATGATGTTTGGCTTCACTCCAACTTACCGTCGAGTGAGAACACCGTATGAAAAATCTAAAATTAACACAATTTGCGAGGTAAAAATTGATGCTATAGATGATTCTAATGATTTAATTGGTCAAATTATCGAATAATTTGTTATCTTTGCCTTTGATTCAAATTAATCAGACAATGACAGGTTTACGTAGACGGGTATCCGTTGGTTTTTTAAGCATAGTGATTTTACTCTCTATTTCGGGAGTAATCGCATTTTTTGAGCTCAACACTTTGAGTCGAGACACTAAGAGTATACTTAACGTCAATAATCGAAAAATGGAGTTGGCTCACCAAATGTTGAGTATAGTTCAAGATCAAGATGTAGCTTTTGTGCAGATGACCATATTTAACGATAAGGAAGCTGAGCAGCAGTGTTTAATAAACATTAAAGAGTTAGAGGCCACGTTGGAGACAGCAGCTAGTGAAACCTCCGACCCTCGTTTGTTAGACTCTCTGTCATTTCACCTCTCGCAGTTGGAACTTTTAACGCATACGGTAATCAATCAACCTGAATTTGACACACTATCGGTGGTGAATAGAGCATCATATTATGATAATTATCAGCCAATTCACACGGAGATAATAAGCTCAATATATGATTTTACAACCTCTTCGTTTAAATCAATTGAGCCTAGAGCGGAGCAGTTGCAACGCAATGCTTATCGTGCGGTAACTCCAGTCTTTATCTCGCTTGTTGTGATGATTGTAATTGTGTTGATGCTATACTATTTTATGATAATTTATTGCGTCAATCCAATCGTTAGACTCAATCGTAGTTTAGGTGATTTTCTCACCTATCGACTGCCATTCACGTCTAAAGATGATTGCAATGATGAGGTGAAAGAGTTGCAAGATAAAATCGAGCAGGTAACCACCTATATACGCAGAGAGAGCAGTAACAATAAGTAATTTTTTAAGTCGACTGAAGAATGAGACTATATGTAGTTTTTAGATATATGGGAGTGGTGATGTTATTTATGTCGCTATTTATGTTGCTTTCCGCAGGCATCTCATTTGTCAGCTACAAGGATACTGCTTTTTACCCTCTGCTTTTATCGGCACTGCTTACCGCCTTGCTTGGAACATTTCCTCTGATTTTCGTTGAAAAGCAGACTCAGATTTCAACCAAGGAGGGGTATTGTATTGTTGTCGGATCATGGTTGTTGGCTTGTATTGTTACCACATTTCCATATCTAATTTGGGGAGGTGAGTTTACCCTTGTCAATGCGTGGTTTGAATCGGTTTCTGGATTAACCACCACGGGAGCCTCAATTTTAACCGATGTCGAGGTGCTTCCACGAGGACTGCTCTTTTGGCGTATGATGTCGACATGGATTGGTGGTATGGGTGTGATTTTGTTTACGTTGATCGTTCTTCCGACCATCGGACGTAGCAAGATGACTCTATCAAATATGGAATTGTCGTCGATAGCAAAGGAGAATTATCGCTATCGCACTCAGATGATTGTGCATATAATTCTATTTGTATATGTTGGACTCACCATGGTCACCACGCTTTCGCTCAAAGCGGCAGGAATGAATTGGTTCGACGCACTGACTCACGGTATGTCGACAGCGGCAACAAGTGGTTTCGGAACTAAAAATAGCAGTATTGCATCTTTTGATTCTCCTCTTATTGAGTGGATAATTATTTTTGGAATGATAGCGGCGGGAACGCACTTTGGTCTTATATATGCAACAATTTCGGGAAAGAGAAACAATATATTCCGCTCCGAGGTAATGAAAGTGTACATTGGCGTTATTGTAATTTGCTCTATTCTGATAGCCTTAAATCTATATTTCGAGGATATATATAACGACCCATTCGTAGCCTTTAGACGAGCTGTATTTCAATTTGTGTCGCTCTTTACAACTACGGGATATGCTACGGCCGACTCCACAGTTTGGCCACCATTTACAATATCTCTACTGGTTTTTGCCTCAATAATATGTGCCTGTTCGGGTTCAACTACGGGAGGTATCAAGACCAACCGTATGGTGATTGCCGCAAAGATGTTCTATAACAGCATGCGTCAACAACAACACCCCAATGCGGTGCTCAGAGTGAAGATCGATGGAGTTATCCAAGAGCGAGACGCTCTACATTCAATTGCAATTTTTATAATTTTATATCTAACCTTAATTCTTTTCGGATCATTTATCTGTACTCTTTTTGGTATTGATGTCTTTACCTCTTACTCCATTTCAATCGCCTGCATCGGTAATGTCGGCCCTGGATTTGGTGAGGTCGGCTCATTGGATAACTACGCATCTCTGCCAAATATCGTTAAATGTGTACTTACATTTTTAATGTTATTGGGACGACTTGAAATTTTTGGTCTGATTCAACTATTCTTTTTAAAATGGTGGCGTTAAATAAATTTTCGTTAATAGTTTCTGTAGCTTTTTTAGGCTGTATATCTGTTGTGGCACAGCAGATACAGCCTCGTATTGTGGGTCTTGAGAAGAACTCTACATATATGACCCTACTCCAAGAAGATAATACCTTAACAACAAAGGAGGAGTCAATTACCATCGTCATTGATTCTTTGCGTAATGTATATAGAGCTGAGGGATCTGTCGAGAGCCGAGATAAAATCATTGCACTCGAAAATCAACTCTTTGAGTTGCGTGCTCGAAAAGCAACGGTTGTCGACAGCCTAAATATAATAGAGCAAAAGTGGGTGCTCAATAATGTTGGAGCTGTCAGACAGGCAGATACAAACCAAGCCTCAGAGCACAACTCATCGACCGAAGATATTAAATTTATATACCAAAGTCCAAAGGTAAAGACAAACCTTTCGGATAACGATTTTAAGAATCTTGTTCAGGCGGAGACCATGGAAATGGAGATGGAAAAATTAAGCAATTCACACGCTATAAATTACAACAATCTACTATCTCTTAGCCGTAGCTACGAAGTGACAACCCTACAGAGCGATGCCGAGCAGATCAAACATAACTTTGACTCCTTGTCGATGATTAACGCCCAAATATCAAAAGATATAAGCAGCTCATGGAGTTATATCTATGATAATAAAAGTTTCGCCTATGGTGTGCTTGTCGAGCTATTAGGCTTTACTGACATTATGCAAAAAGAGGCTGAATTAATGCGTGAAGCACAAGCAGAAATCTCATCAAAACAAGACCCATCAAACGAGCTAATGCGATACCTCGTACAGAAGAATTCAATGGTCAAATATGAGAGTATAATTGCCGAAAAATTGGGTTTAACCTCTGCTGTCGATTCACTTAATATCGTCTCTACAAAATTATCCGCAACAGATAAAGATCTCCCCTTGCAACCAACAATCGAGGAGCGATCGTTTATTGTATATGAACCTATTGTCTTTGTCAATCAAACACCATATACAACATCCAACCCAATTCCCGAGACTGCACTTTACGAAAAAGGTGTAATATTTAGAATATACGTTGGCTCATTCCAAGCGAAACAATCAGCGTGGGTATTTAGAAACACCACCCCAGTATCATACCTAATAAATGATAAAAATAGATATTGTTACTATCTAGGTGGCTTCGAAACCTTTGAGCAAGCTGAAAAGGCACACGCAAAACTTAAGGCAAGAGGATTCCGAGTTCCTCAAATTGTTGTGTGGAGCGACGGTGTGGAGAGAAACTTAACTACCGACCCACTTCCAATGACCTCCCTCTACCGATTAGAGATCCTCGACGCAACAACACTCGGCGACAACGTAATCGAAAAAGTCGAAGAGTTTGCACCCAATAACCCAATTTCGAAAGTGGGAACAGATAAGTTTGTGATAATGTCCCTTGAGCGACAATCTCAAGCCGACTCTTTAGCCTCTGAGCTTCTCAAACTTGACCCATCGCTAAATATTGTTGTTGGGAAGAGTGATATTGACGTAAATTTTTAAACCAATAAAAGTATACAATTATGAATATATTGATTATTTCTGCATTGATTTTGCTTGGACTTCTATTCTGTGTTGTTGAGCTGTTAATTCTCCCTGGGGTAACACTTGGAGCTATTATTTCACTTGGATGCTACGCTTGTGCAATATATATGGCGTTTGTCAACCTTGGAGTCACAGGTGGAATTATAGTTGTTGTAGCTACATTTATACTCTCGCTCACAGCAATCGTCTTCTCACTTCGAGCAAAAACCTGGGATCGACTCTCATTGAAGAGTAAAATTGAATCAGCATCATCCGACACACCTCAATCTCAATTGAACATCGGAGATCAAGGTGTGGCAATCTCTCGCCTCGCTCCAATGGGCAAAATCGAGATTGATGGACGTAGTTACGAAGCAAAATCAAACGACGAATATATCGACTCAAAAACTAAGATTGAAGTTATTGGATTCGAGAACTTCAGTGTACTTGTAAAGAGACAAAAATAAAAATTAAACTTTAAAACAATACTATTATGGAAATTATGGAACCTGGCTATCTAATAGCTGTTGGAGTAGCGGCACTAATCGCTTTTTGGATGTTTTTCTACTATATTCCAATTGGATTATGGTTCTCGGCACTTCTATCGGGAGTCAAAGTTAGTCTTATTCAGTTGGTTCTTATGCGCTGGCGTAAGGTACCACCATCAACTATTGTCTCTTCGATGATCGAGAGTACAAAAGCGGGTCTAAGCCTTAACCCAAATGAGTTGGAGGCACACTACCTTGCAGGAGGAAATGTAATCAATGTTGTTCACGCACTTGTATCAGCTCAAAAAGCAAACATTGCTCTCGATTTTCAAATGGCTACAGCAATTGATTTGGCTGGACGTGATGTATTCGAAGCGGTACAAATGTCAGTAAACCCTAAAGTCATCAACACCCCACCTGTAGCGGCAGTAGCTAAGGATGGTATTCAGCTAATTGCGAAAGCTCGCGTTACGGTTCGTGCCAACATCAAGCAACTTGTCGGAGGAGCTGGCGAGGAGACAGTCCTTGCACGTGTAGGTGAGGGTATCGT
Organism: Rikenellaceae bacterium; assembly: GCA_044433665.1. Lineage (GTDB taxonomy): Bacteria > Bacteroidota > Bacteroidia > Bacteroidales > Rikenellaceae > Alistipes. The sequence goes on along the minus strand of JAWXTJ010000002.1, from coordinate 5,116 downwards.
TTCGTCAATCGGTTCAGCACAGTCACACAAAGTGGTTTTAGAAAACCCAGACTCAATCTCAAGAGTAGTTTTGGAAAAAGGCCTTGATGCAGGAACAGCCTTTGAAATCCTTTCGATTGACATTGCAGACATCGACGTAGGTAAAAACATCGGAGCTCAGCTTCAAATGGATCAAGCCCAAGCAGACAAAAACATCGCCCAAGCAAAAGCCGAAGAGCGAAGAGCAATGGCTGTAGCCCTAGAGCAAGAGAATGTAGCAAAAGCGCAAGATGCCCGAGCAAAAGTTATCGAAGCCGAAGCAGAGGTTCCATTAGCAATGGCCGAAGCATTCCGCAACGGAAATCTCGGAATCATGGACTACTACAAAATGAAAAACATAATCGCCGACACATCAATGCGCGAAACAATTTCAAAGCCTGCAAAAAAATAAAAACACATATATATCATCAGAGGATTCTCACTTCGAGAGTCCTCTTTTTTATAGTATTATAGCCACATTACTATAAGAAGACCATTGCAAAACGTAAGTTTTTCTCCATTTTAGAGATCGTTGATAGGTGAATGGAAATTTAAATATGGTACAGAGGGCTCTGAAAGGAGCATACGATGATATGTGACTGAAGAGGATTCTGCGTTATCTTTGAATTTTCACCCCCTGCAACGGTCTCATAAGGGGAGTTTCTCACTAAAATACTTTTCTATTACCAACCACCCCTTTTTGATTTTGCAAAAGGGTGATTATTAACCAAAATTAAAATCAGGAAAAAAACAAAACTCCCCATAAAAAAAAGAGGTTTACAGCTTTTACACTGTAAACCTTCAAAATTTAGAAATTAACTCTCCTCCTCTTTAGCTTCTCTCTGCTTTCATCATTTTTTGCCATTTTATATATCCTGCGATAGCGACAATCGTGTAGAGAATATACAAACCTGAGGTTGGGTAGAGAGCCTTGTTTATATACATTACAGCGCTCACAGCATCAACAATAATCCAAAGGATCCAGTGCTCAATACGCTTGTGAGCCAACATCCACATGCCGACAACACTTAAGGCTGTTGTGAAACTATCTGAATATGGAACCGTGCTTGGCGTAAAATTTACTAAGATATATGCCAAAAGAGCAAATGTAGCCGCAAAAACTACCGAACACCAAAGCCATTCTCTTTTAGAAGTGTAAACAATAGGTTGTCCATCCTCTACCGAAATCTCAACAACCTCAGCATTCTCAACATTTCCAGCAGTATTCACTTTTGGCTTTGTTTTACCCTTGCACCATACAATCCATCCATAAATGGCAGCAATCAAAAAGTAAACATTAATACCCATATTAGCATATATTCCAGCTTGATAATAGATAAATATGTATACAAAAGGCATAACCACGCCCACTGGCCAAAGCCATACGCTAGCTCTATACTCCAAAACGACATAGAGAATACCAATGAGTGTTCCTATGACCTCCAAAAGAGGAAAATTCATCATAATTAGAATCCTAAAGTTAGGTTAAACATAAAGTTGCGTGTAGCCTGTGGAGTGTAATATAGGTAATTCGCCTTTACACCCTGCTCATAACAACTATAGCTAAATCCACTACTAGAGTACTCAACATCAAAAATATTGTTTACAGCAACACCAACAACAATACGCTTCATAAATGTAGGTATCGAGAACTCATAACTTGCACGCAAATTGTTGATAAAGAAGCTATCGAGCAATAACTCCTCATCATTAGTATTTGCCAAATATTGCGAGCCAACATAGTTAGATTGAAGAGCTGCATAGAATCTACCCTTCTCAAACTCAAAAAGCGAAGCCGCTGTAAGATCTGGCGAGTATGAGATATTCACCTCACCCAATTCATCTACCTGTTGCGAATAATCCCAATTCTCATCGTAGGCATCTACATAGGTAACATAATCTTGAATCTTGTTGCGGCTAAATGTTGCATTTCCTCTCCAAGTTAAATTCTTTGCAATCTTCACAGCTGCTGTCAACTCAAGTCCCATTCTGTAGCTCTTCTCCACATTGTCAGCGAGAAGTTCACCAATTTCGTTTGTCTCACCTGTAAGAATTAGCTGATCCTTGTAGTTCATATAATATAGGTTCGCACCAACGGTAAAGAGTGGTGATGAATAATTATATCCCAACTCATAATCATATAGAGTCTCTGGGCGTGGAAGCTCACTACTCTTTGCATCTGTAAAGTTATTACGTGTAGGCTCCTTGCTAGCCATTGCAAATGAACCATATAGGCGGCTATTCTCAGAAATCTGATAGTTTAATCCAGCCTTAGGATTAGCGAAATAGTATTTTTCATCTACCGCCAACGTTTGAGATGCTGAAGTTGACCAATCCCACTTATCATTCGCACCATCAATGGTATAGCCAATATATCGACCTTGAATATCTGCATAAAGCGATAGTGCTGAGTTGAACGAGTAGTTCAATTTAGCATAGATATTTACATCATCTTTAGCACCCTGATTACGATAATACTCATGTGCCTCATCTAACTCGCTAGAGTAATTCTGCACCCAGATAACATTTCCGTAGTGATCTCCAACATATCTATTTGCAGCACCTCCAACAACGAAGTGAACATTATCATTATCATAATTAAGCGAAGCAACAACGCCATAAAAATCATTATCCATGATCTTGCGACGGATCAAATTACTTTCCGTGTTATCGTCATCTGCAAGACCATACTCCTCCAATGCTTGGCTATTTTTATACTCCTCATAATAACCGAAACCATCTGTGTAGTGAAGCGTAGCATCAAGATTCCACTTTGCAGATAATCTCTGAGAAAGTACTAGGTGATAGTGCGTTTGGTTATACTTGTCGATCTGATTATCATAAAAATCAATTACATCACCATTTGCATCCTTGATCTCACCACATGAGTTATATGTACGATTTCCATCCATCAGGTAGGCATCAACACCATTCCATGCGTGATATGTCTCCTCGCTTCCTCCGAATGTCATAAATTTAAGCATTGTGCCACCATTATAGTAACCCGCTTGCAATAAATATGAGTTTAGGTCTGTACTTGCACGATCAATATAACCATCAGAGTGCATTCTCGATAGACGACCGCTTAAAACCCAATGGTCGTTCAATAGTCCAGTTGCGAAAGATACCGACTGCTTATAAGTGCCATATGAACCATACGAAAGATCAATCGAGGCAGATGGCTCAGACAACAATCTTGCAGTGCTCATATCAATGCTTCCACCAAATGCTCCTGCACCATTAGTCGAACTACCTACACCACGCTGAACCTGCACACTTTCGAGCGAAGAGGCCAAATCTGGAATATTAACCCAATATACCGAGTGGCTCTCAGAATCATTCAATGGCACACCATTGGTTGTGATGTTAATTCTTGAGGCATCAGTACCACGTATGCGCAACGAGGTGTAACCAATTCCATTTCCAGCATCAGAAGTAGCAATTACGGATGGAGTCATAGAGAGTAAAAATGGCATATCCTGGCCATAATTTGACTTCTCAATCACACCTTTGTCCACCTCTGTGTAGGCTGTTGGCGTGGTGGCACTCGCACGTACCGACGATACAACAATCTCCCGCATAGAGACAACTTTCATTGAGTCGACACTTTGCGACATTGCATAACTACTGCAAAAAAGCGCAGCAGACAGAAGAAACAATCTCTTCATAATCAATTAAATAAATAAATAAAATAATAGTTGAAGACGCAGAAACGCACATAGAAAAATACAATCCCTTCGACGGCATTATCCGCATCAGGTTCTATGGGTATAATCTCAGCCGTTATTACAGCACCCCCATACACAATTATTGTGTACGGGGACAAAGGTATAAATAATTTTTTAATATAAAAGCATTGGGGTAAAAAATGGAGTTTTTCTGCCTAGGCTAAGCCTGGTGCTTGCGCAGCATGAGCGCAGTCTTCGGTCGAGAGAGATGAGGTCGACTAATCCCACAAAAAAAACAATTTTATCAACCCATCACATTTCATCATAGAAAACATAATACAGCAACATAATCATATTTTCAATCCTATTTCAGCATAGTATTTATTTAGAATATTCATTAATTGAAAAATATATCTAATTTAATTGAGGCTATGATAGTGGTATAATAAGCAATGAAACGGTCATATGAAAACGATATTATTTACTGATTAACAAATAATTAAATACGCATAAAACGAAGATGGTCACACAATCCCCATCACTCAGTCAAGATGTTAAAGTTGTGTTAAATCTTAAAAATATTTATTTTATTGAAAAAATTGTACTATCTTTGCAGCGTATTAAAAAGAAAGAAACCGAGAATCAAAAGGATGTGATTCTCAAAATGGATGCAATTTATGACAACAATTGGAAAAAAAGTGGCGCTAGTTGCCCACGACTTTATGAAAAAAGATCTTGCTGAATGGGTTGAATGGAACAGCACTGTACTAAGCAAACATGCAATGGTATGTACTGGAACAACAGGCAAGATGGTCGAAAAGACTCTTTTAGATCACAAAATCAAACACCAATGCAACAACAGTGATGCAAACGAGCAAGAGGTCTCTTTAGACATCACACTTTTGAAATCTGGTCCACTAGGCGGAGATCAACAGCTTGGTTCTATGATTGCTAATGGCCAGATCGCTGCACTAATATTCTTTTGGGATCCGATGTCAGCACAGCCACATGATGTAGATGTTAAGGCTCTACTTCGTTTAGCGACTCTCTACAACGTACCTACAGCGTTTAACCGTTCGTCAGCTGACTTTATTATCTCTTCGGAGCTCTTTACTTGTGAGGAGTACGAGCCAGAGATTAAAGATTACAAATCTTACGTAGAACGAGTATTACAATAAAGAGCAGAGTATTAATTTACGTGAGCCCGAAAAATATAACCTGCTCATTATTCGGAACATAGCGAAATAGTTTTATAATTCTTTAAAGTGGTAACCAATAAAGAATTACAAAACTATTTCGCTATAATTATCTAAGGTGGGTTCTAAAAATTGCTTTTTCACTCCAAAATTTAGGACAAGAACCCGTAATATCCTAAATTGAAGTGTTTATCTGACATCAAAGTTAAATCAAAAAGTTCTAAAATACAAACC
>JAWXTJ010000001.1:0-88425 GCA_044433665.1 Rikenellaceae bacterium | reverse complement strand
TTAAGTTAGATATGAATAGTTTTTAGGTAAAACTCAAAACAAAAAAAGAGAACTCCTTGCAAACGCAAAGAAATCTCTATACAAACTAAAATGTTACATTAAATTCACCATCCCATTCTTGTTCCAACACAAATCCGCCATTGCTTTGCGTTAGGAAATTACCAGTAACGGTGGTGTGGTAGCCCGATTTATATGCTACAGTAATACTATTAAATTCATTTATGATCTCACCGTCGGTATTCTTCACAACGATAGATAGACTTACACTTGACTCATTTCCATTTGCCACCATAACAAAATCTTTGGCGATGGTTGCCGACTCATCATCATAGCTACTTACTGCTGAGCTATAACCATATCCCGTAAGCGCATTTGTCAACTTACCAGTTGTTACACTGTATGCCGATGGGAAATATCCATTATAGGTCACCTCAATATCCAAATCAGAGATCTCGGCATAACCGTTCTCCACACGACTCTCATTATACTTCTCAACGTCGGTCGAAACAATACTATATTTTGCCGCTGGACGATACGTCTCAATTAATTTTGCCGATGTATCATCTTTTGAAACCGTCACCGATGTGTACATTACAAAAGCATCACGATAGTCGCTATTTGCTGTATATAGGCTACTTGATAGAACAGACACATTGCTTAAATTCGAAGTATCATAATGATAATCAGTATCTAAATCGCTCACATAATCAGCCCACAAAACTAGATCGTAATCTCCCTCACTGAGGTAAATACTCTTCAAATAATTCAAATCAGCATCTTGCTCATCGAGGAACCAACTTCCTCTAAATACAGAAGATCCGCCCTGTTGCAACTCTATTGTTGTACGCAAACGAAGCGACGAATCTCCAGATCTTGTATACTCGGGGATTGAGTCTACGGGATAAGAGATCGCCAACGAAAGAGCCGAAAAATCTAACTCTTCAATATCGGCAACCACATCAATGGTAATTTGGTTATTTGCCAAAGCGTCAACAATAACAGCCAATACTCCGTAACCCATTGTATCTAAATCATAATCGCCAAGCAGCTCCAAAATCTCCTGCAATGTCATCTCTCCTGAAAGAATCAAGGCCACCAAATCAGCTTCTGCATTTGTCAAAGCGAGCACAGTATAGCTACCTGAATCCAAGCTAAGGAATTGTCGATAATCATCAACATAATCATAGTTACAATAGGTAACCAAGTTATTATCGTCATCAAAAAAGAATAGATACGTATCTCCCTGCAAAATGGAGTCATCGTCAGAGGTTAGTGTAAAAACATAACAACCGCTAGTGTCGTCAACATCTGTGTAATCTTTGCTACAACTGTAAAAATTTGCTGCAAATAGAAACAGCAATAAGCAATTTATTAAATTTCTCATGTCAAATTGGTTTTTGTTTAGGTATATTACACAAAAGTAATTCTTTTTTTTATAAATTAGCAATAATCTTAAAGTTTTCTCTGATTTTTTTGCTTCCTGCGAGGTTATCAATAATATCTCTAAAATTTCAATATCAGATAATGATTACGCAATACAAAAATCAAGCCACACAAAAACAAACTACCCATAAACCATGCCTACATTGCGTTTAAACAGGGTTTATGGGTAGTTCAATGATGAAAAAATAAATTTTCATTAAACTGAAAAGTGATTTAAATGTCTACATAAAAACTTATAAAATAATTATTTGACACCTTTAATATCTATGTTATAATGCTCCTCAATAGGCTGCACAAATTTCTCATAAATTGTCGTCGATCTTGTCAAAAATTCAGACATATTTAACCCTGCCCGAATATAATTCGAATCATAATCGCCAGAGATAATTTTATTATAAGCATAGAGCATAATCGAAGCTCTATTATTTGATGCACAGAAAACAATTTTGCTCTTCCCCTCCAATGCCTCCATTGCAGCTATAAATGACTCCATCGCTGCAACGGGTGCCGAATAGTCACACGGAACAGAATAATATACGAGTCCAGCCTCATAAATAGCCGCAAGATTTGGTTGCGTCTCGTCAGCGATAGGCGGTATCACACATATCACAGCATCGACATTGGCACTCTTCAATTGCGCAAATGCCTCAGCCTCGGGCAATCCAGAGCTAATCAAACTCTCCGAAATTAGGTGCAACCCCTTAATCTCAGGCAAGCTATCCACACAAATATCCCTCTTCTGAGCCTTAGCCTCAATCGAGACTAAAGCCAAAAGAAGAAAAACCGTTTTTAAAAGTCGTGATCTCATGCGAAATTAACCATCAACCTATTTACAAAGAGCAAGAATCTGCTCAACAACATCATAAGTAATATTCTGTGCTTCACCGAGTTTCACACCACGCTCCTTGAAACGTGCCACAATTTGAGCGACAACATCCTCACCGATATTATTCTCCGAAAGGCGAGTCTTAAGACCTGTCGAGCGGAAGAACGCCTCGGTTGCAGCTACAGTTGCGTCGATACGTGCTTGACGATCACCCTCCGTAATTCCAAATACACGCTCTCCATATTGCAAAATCTTATCACCCTTTTGCTCACGCATAACGCTCATTACAGCTGGCATTACCACAGCCAAAGTATTTCCGTGAGTAAGTCCAGTTAAAGCTGTCAACTCATGTCCAATCATATGCGTTGCCCAATCTTGCTTCACACCCATTGCCGCAAAACCATTAAGCGCCATAGTTGCCGAAAGCATATAATTTGCCATCTGCTCATAATCATGTTGATCCGCCTTAATCTTTGGTGACACCTCAATGAGAGTTTGAAGAATTCCCTCAGCCCAACGATCCATCAAAGGCGAAACATTCGCTTCGGTTAAATATTGCTCCAAAGTGTGAACAAAAGTATCAGTCACACCGCACGCAACTTGGTAAGCTGGCAAAGTAAATGTCGCCACTGGATCAAGAATTGAGAATTGCGGATATGTCGAATAAAAAGCAAACTTCTCGTCAGTATCATCATTCGAGATAACCGCTGCACGATTCATCTCCGAGCCCGTTGCTGGAAGTGTAATAATAGCTGCATAAGGAGCACACGCACCAACAGGAGCCTCTCCCGTTGCAATATCCCAAGGCTCACTATCGCAAAGAATAGATGCCGAGATCAGCTTGGTTCCATCAACTACCGAACCGCCACCAACGGCCAATAAAAACTCTACACCCTCCGCCTTACAAATCTCGATAGCCTTGCGAAGAGTCTGAACACGAGGATTTGGCTCAATACCCCAAAACTCGATATAATCAAATCCCTCAAGTGCTGCAATAACTTGGTCATAGACACCATTGCCTTTAATGCTACCGCCACCAAAGGTTAACATAATCTTCTTCCCTTTTGGAAGTTCAGAACTTAATTTGGCGATTTCGCCACGACCAAAAATTATCTTGGTCGGATTTTGAAATTGAAAATTGTACATATCTTTAGCGTTTTACGGAGAAAAAACTTCTCCTTGATTATTTTATTTTATCTTGTCAATCGTTTTAAAATCCTCCGAAAAAGATTATAAAACTTAACATATATCAAATATATTTTTACTCCTTTTTTGTAATCGTCATCGAGACAGCTCACTACCCTGCCATCCCTTTTAATTATACTCTCGACAATAGCCACAACATCCTCCCGTTTAACCCGCTCGGTAGAAGATTTTATATTATCACCCTTAAAAACAAGCCACTGCCCATCAACAGCAATTAACCGATGCAACAAATATTTCCCATTACAGCGAAACAGAGCAATCGCACCAATAAAAAGTTCACAACCACCAAGTCCCATCAAAACAACCCGATCCTGTTGCTCCTTGAGTGTCGGGAACATACTCACACCTTTAATGGCAAGCTCAACCCTCTCATCTTCCGAAGAGTCGATTATCTCAACAACATAATCGAAAAATAGATTATTATTGATTATCTCCTTTGCCATATAATTGATTAAATGTAATTTGCGCAGCGGCTCTCTCCTTTGTACATTTCAAAGTATAAACTGGCACAGCCGACAACACCTCCGAGGTAAAAGCAAACAACAGATCCGAAAGCACCTGGTCATAAGCAAACATCGGCGGAAACGATGGATAAACAGCAGCAAAAGAGTGAATCATATCATTCTGCACAATAGAGTTCGCCCCATCCTTAACAACTCTCACAAGAGCCCGAACCAAATAACGCTCCCGAAGATAACAAGATGTTTTCCCACTCCAAGGCGATCCATAAACCATCAAGCAACCATCCTCAACCCTCAAAATTGGGCTATCATCATTGAGCAATCGGCTACCCACAATAGACTCCCGCCACAGAACAGATTGAGTACTTTTCCCAGCACCCGACTCACCTAAAAACAACACGGCCGACCCATCATAAACAACCGAAGAGGAGTGAATAGGCACAACCCCCATATTTACAGCCACCAATGAATAAGCAACCCACAACAAAAATCGCAACAGATGCTTTGCATCACACTTCTCGATCCTCACAATATTCGATCCACGCTCATACCTCAGCGAAACACTCTCTCCATCCTCATTTTCCAAAGTAAAGAGATAACCATCATCCAGGCGAGAGAATATATAATCGACACCATCAACAACAAAGCGATTCAACTCACACGCAGGAGCAAAAAGTTCCTCACCATCACAAACAATATCAACATCAACCTGCGTCAATGCCTCAATCTCAAACTCAGAGAAACCCACAAGCCTCTCCCCACCTGAAATTCTAACGAACAACCCTGCAATATTATAATATGACACTACCGACATAACTGTTTAATTCGTGAGACAATATTTGGAACAAGGTAATCAAAATAACTATTCATTCCAAGATAAATCGAATAATATCTCTGAGCGTTAAACATTTTTTTCAATGAGTTCACAATAATCGGAAGCAAATTTGATTTATCAGCCGCCTTATGTTGATAACTCATTACACCACTCTCAATCGAGCGAGCCCTCTGTTCAATTTTATATTTCTCACCAAAATTAAAAAACGGAGTATACCCCAAATTCCGCTCACAAAAATGCTCCACATTAGCCACAAATCGACCAAGTTCACACTCCTCAACAAGCGCCATCAACTCATCTCGATCCAACACATCCCGATGATAATTAAAGAAAACAACCCAATCACAATAGTGTCGAATAGCCACATCTGAAACAACAACATGTCGAAATGCGTGAGCTATCATATGAAGCGCCGCAATATGTGGCTTCAAAGTATATATAGTCTGCTCGCCAAGCTCAAAACTATCAACATCATTATACTTTGTCGACTCCTGAATCTTCTCCTCAATCCGACCATAAAAGATTTTCAACTTCGGAGTTAACCCCTCCGAATCGGCAACAAACGACTTATGATTATCGACCGAAATCCCCTGAAAAACAAACTGAGAATGTTTCGACCGTTTGCTAACCCCAAGAGCATACCCTCCATTTCGGCTAGCCAAATCATCCCCCTTTTGATACTCACCAAAGAGGAAAATATCTATATCACCCCCCTCACGCCTTTCAGGCAGAGGATATGCACGAGCAATGGTATACCCTTTAATCACCATCATCGACAGATCATTCTCACTCATAAGTGCCGCCAGCGCCTCCAAAGTGGCAAGATAACGATTGAATCGCTCCTCAGCCTGCACAGTATCAACATACCAATGCAACATCAACTCCGAAGGTGGCTGCTGCTCTTTCGGCAATTTCATGATCCCCTCAAAGAGAAGATACTTCACCCCATGATTTTTCGCCAACGCCATTAACGCCGACCACTCCTGAGGTGTACAAAAAGAAAAAGATAGGTCGCTTTGCGCTGATTGAGCATTCAAACTACTCACCAGCAAACAAAACAACCTATCTTTAATGGAAACTATATTACTCACTTATTCACTCACTACATTATACTCCCTGAGAGCCTCAATCCACTGCTTGGCATCCTGTTCGGCCAACTCAGCATCAATTGAGTAATGCTCCATAAGAGACTCCTTAACACATTCCAAAGTGAACGAACTCTCATCTTTGAATCTATTCCAAAGCCATAGCGAGGTATTATTAAACTGCAACACCTTGGTGGTATCCGCACCATGCTTACCTTGCAGAATCACAACACTCTGATCGGCAATGCTACGCACTTTGTAACTATTATCTATCTTCATTACCTACTACAACAGACTACTCATAATATGTAAATGCTCCGTAACCTGCACCCATCTCCGTTTCATCCTCATAGATGCGAACGATAGATTGCGAGCCATAATACCAGTGATCTTGAGTATCGCTTGCATCAGTAACATCACGGTTAATCTCCAGAAGTAACTTATCGCTCTTATCGTAGAACTTAACATTTACATTAAATGCTCTAACGACATCGGTTGATCTTGTTGCAATAACAGGAATAGCCATATAATCATAACCCTCAGCACGACGGAAAGTCATACAAATCTCAGCATCTTCAGCTGAAGTGTCTGTGTTTTTATCACCATCATAATAATATACAGTAGTAGAGACACTTTGCGTATCATCCTGCGCTGTAACATACTCATAATCCTCATCAAAGAAATATGTACCTGTCTTTTCCGCTGAAGAGAGGTCAACTCGTGAAAGATCAATCATATCAGATATACTATTATCATAGACCATCTCCTTCATATTGAACATATCAATTGTTCTAAATGAGTTGTCATCGGTCAAAGTCACAGTTGTCACAGTTTTATGAACATCCATATCAATAAACTTACCAGTCCACTCACCATTGAGAGACGAACTAGCAGTCTCAACTTGATATGGATATATACGAACCATTACAGTGTGGAATAGAGGAACAAAGTTCAACTTAACATCATCAATAAAAGTTGCGATTCCCGACATTCCAGTCTCAGCTGCATAATCATCGTCATAATCTGTCCACGACACATACTTATCCAGCAATGGAATAGCTACAAATGGCAAGTAACGACCAAACATATGATACGCCTCCTCAACTGTATCATTCACGTTGATATTGAAATATCTGTTTGGGTGATGATTTACCAAAAGATAATCAGTATCATAGTTAATATTTACAGTAGAAGTTTTACTAGGTGACGTATGAGCTAACATTATCATATCTTCATACCTATCATTATACTCTCTACTTGGAGTATAAGCATAGAAGTTCATTCTACCCAATGACTCAGAATTAGTTTTATCCAATCCAATAACTGGCATTGCAAATGTAAACCAAGCAGCATTAGTCACAGAACTAACAGATGATGCCAGCTCATATTTTTTAGTCGAGGCACTAGTATGGTAACCACCGCCCGTCATATCAACTCCTGTGATATACTCCTCATCCGACCAATAGAACGCAGCCGAACTAGATGGATCCAATGAGGTTTTTGTATCAGTCACCGAATCTGACTCTCCTTGAACTGTAACATTAACTACTTGAACATCTAATGCAGAGTTTTCAGTTGCATCTTTAGCATCCTCAATGTCTATATAATCTGCTATACATGAGGATAGTAACATTGCGCCACTCGCAAACATTACCATATAAAATTTCATTTTCATAATCGCTCAATTTTATCAGATTAATAAGTATTTCCTGGTGTTGTTGTCCAGATAACACCCGAGACACCTGTATTATCGCTAACATCTTTCATTGATGCAGCAAACCCCACCTCTACCTCAAATTCGACCAATTTAACTATTGGCGACTCGTAATTCTCATTCATAATTACATTATCACTCTTCTTCATAATATTTAGTATTTTATTTATTTTAGTCCTCAATTACAGCTACACGGCTCAACTCATTATCTTTAAGATACATGTAATCAACACCACCACTGCTCTCTAGATGCAATCTATCTTTGTCGACACCAAATTTAGTAATAAGAGCATTATATACTGCCTCAGCACGCTCTTTACTTAGTCTATCGTTAATTCGCTTATTACCAGTCTGCTTATCAGCACAACCAATAATCTTAAATGTCTTGCCTTTTGGTGCACTCTTAATCACTTCAGCAATATAGCTCAACTTAACCAACTCACGGTTAGTGATGTTACTCTTATTTAACTCAAAGAATACTGGAGCTGTAACAATCTTAGTATTTGTTATCACAACTGGCTCTGGAGCAGGTGTGTTACGAAGATTTGCATTCTCCAATTCAGATTTTGCCAAAAGATCCTTGTAACGTTTTGCCTCTGAGTAATCAATATTGGTAATATGAACTTGCGAAGTTTTCCAACCTCTAGGCTTGATTCTATATACAAAACCAAGTGTCATTGTCGCAAGACCCTCATTATCAATATTTGGCACCGACTCAGTTTCGCCATCGAAACGATCGTGCATAATCGAACCCTTAACCTCTAATGTCAAATCAAAAGCTGGACTCAATCGGAAGCTATTAACCAGACCAAATGTACCTGTGATCTCAGTTGCATCGGTATCCTTCGACGTGATAACACCCAAACCAAGATAGGTAATAATATTATAGAATCGCTCCGCATCATACTCTTTGAACGCATTGGTCAAATTGAACATCGCATGACCCATAAAATGATGATAATCAAACTTCTGCTTATACCAATAACCATTTACCAAGTCACCATATGCGGTATCGACCATATGATCTTGATTAACATATCCACGAGCCTGAAATCCACTATATTGGAAACGGAAACCGATAGCAGGAATAACCCACTTACCAACAGAAACATCGACCGCTGGTGTTATACGCCACCAGAAAGGACCACGACGATCCGATTCGGCCATCAACAGCGATGGACCCACACCTGCACCAACATACCAGTTGTCCCAAAATCCACTTGATTTAGAGTAGCCGATACTATCTACCTTCGTTCTAATTGACATAGAATCACTCGTTGTAGAGGTGCGTATACTCTCTTGAGCATAAACACATTGAGATGAAGTTGCAACAAACAACATCACCAAAAAAATGTACATAGTAATTTTTTTCATCTTCATGTATTTTAATATTTTACCTTTATCGTTCATATATATCTTTTTATCACTTCCAAACTCTGCCTACGCCTCAACCAAAGTCAACTCCTGATTGCATTTCACTTCAAAGAGTTTACCCAACAGCTTTCGACTTATTTTCAATTTATCAATTCCCACTTTAAACTTATCCAAATTATGAATATCAGTTCCACAGAAATCATACATCCCTCTCTCTAGGAGATACTCAGCATTTTTTGCCACCGCTACACCATAAAATCCAGCTAAGGATAGTAAATTTAATTGAAATTCATATCCACAAGCCTTAAGAACATTGTATTGCTGATGCCCCATATATAAATAACGCTCTGGGTGAGCAATCACAGGAACACTTCCCGAGGACAAAAGATTATATAATATCGCATTTAGATAATTCGGAGAAGCTGCATAAGATGTCTCCACCAAAACTCTATTACCATATAAATATCTTAAACCATCATCTAGTTTATCCCTAAACCCTAAATCCAGCATATACTCCCCAGCCAAACTAAGCTCAACTGAGCCCGTGTAAGCTGACGATAATCTATCAAGAACCTCCTGATGTTCAAAGAGATTACTCTTAAAATCAATCCCAATATGAGGAGTCAAAAAAACGTGATTCACTCCCAACTGCTCATAATAGTCTAAAGTCTCCAAAGCATCGTCGATACTCTTCAGTCCATCATCCACACCAGGCAAAATATGCGAATGATAATCTGTAAATTGATCGAAGAAATCAGTCCCCGCCAATTTGACTTTTGACTTTAAGAAGAACATGCCTTTTACAATCTAAATAAACGTTTGTAAAATGGCTTCTCCTCCTCTGCACCATACTCATAATTATAGCTATAGCCGTAACCATATGAAGAGCCGTAACCGTAGCCGTAGCCATAACCAATATTATTAAAGTCAACAGAGTTAACCAAAACACTCATATTATTAACCTTTCCAGATTCATAAAGCGCTTGCAACTCAGGCAACTGTCTCTTATCGAATTTATTCGATCGAATAACATATATTGTCTGATCGCACAGTCGAGCACAAATTGCAGCATCGACAACAATTGCAAACGGAGGATTATCAATGATAACAAAATCATAATTCTCTCGCAAATAGTCAATTAGTTTCGGCAATCTTTCACCTTCAAGCAACTCAGCAGGATTTGGCGGAATAGCTCCCGAGGTTATAATATCCACATCTTTGCGATCTCGTTGCATGAAGTTAACCCACGCATCAATACCGCTATCGAAAGGTCGAATAATATCAGAAAAATTATCAACATTTCCGCTAAGATATTGAGATATACCCGTCGTTTTAACTCCAAATCCCGAACGTTTAGACAGCGAAGCACGTCTTAAATCGAGGTCAACGACCACAACTTTCGAATCAGCAAAACTGATACTTTTAGCCAAGTTAATCGCTAAGAAAGTCTTACCCGAACCTGGGTTAAACGAGGTGAGCTGAATCACTTTTCCCTTAGATTTATCGCCATCCCCTTTACTCATAAAGTTGATATTGTCTCGCACGATTTTCAATCGTTCAGAAATCACATTTCGACTACCATCCAACACCGCAACACCGTTACTCTCAATCTCTTTGGCAGCTGGAACCTCACCCAAAAGCGGAATTGTAATAACGCCCTTCAGATCGTTAATAGACTTCACATTAACATCAAAAAGACTAACCAAATAGAGCCACGCCGACGGAATCATCAAACCGATCACAATTGCCAACAAAGCGATCTTCTTTTTGTTCGGAGCAATTGGCGAAGATGGTCCTTGAGCCTTATCAACAATTTGGCTGTTACTCTCTGTAATTGTGCGTCTTAACTCACTACCCTCTCGTTTATTCAACAAGAATAGGTACAACTCTTCCTTGATCTTTTGCTCACGCTGAACGCTGATAATATATTTCTGTTGCGTTGGCACATCAATAATCTTTATAGATGTCTCAATCTCCTTCTTTCTAAAGTTCTCAGCTTGAATCTTCAATCCCGCAATCAAGTTATCCACCGACTTTAAAATCGAGGCTCTCATCGGTGTAATTGTATTCTGAAGATCAATCACCAAAGGGTTGTTCACGCTACTATTAACCAACAAATTATTTCGTTCTGTAAGCAAAACATTATACTCACCAATTAACTTTGTAAGTCCAGCATCCGAAACTCCAACATTCACAGGAATAAGCTCTGAAATATTGTTGTTATTAACCAAATATGACCTCATATACTCCGCCATATTCAATTGATTCTCAACACTCAAACCCTCATTATCCAGTCGGCTACTACTTTGCAGATAAAGGTTACTCTCCGAGGAAATATCTGTTAATCTATTTGTCTTTTTATAATTCTCAATCTCGGCATCAATATCATGCAACTCCTGCTTTATAATCGCCAAACGCTCGTCGATAAATTCGGTTGTATTATCCAATACCTTGTTCTTATCGTCAATTATATCATCCTGATAAACAGCAATTAAAGTATTGATAACATCTTCGGCTCGCTTAATATTCTCGTCAGTTGTCGAAATAGCAATCAAATTAGATTGATCCACAAGCAAATTAACATCCAATTTGTTTTTGTACATCTTGGCAATCTCCTCAGGGATATAGACCGAGATGTAGACTGGTTTGCCAATATAGCTATCATCCAAGAAGAGCGTCGATGCAAGTGAAATATCACCAATTACAGTATGAATTTCGCTACCAATCGTTGTAATATACTCCTCGTCAAATTTAACATCTCCAGAGCGAATATCACTGATCTCAACCTCATTTCTGTTTAACATCGTCGCAGCAAAACTGTAACTTAAAACGGTCATATGCGACTGGTTAAGAACAAATGGAGTCGCCGTATACAATGAAACGACCTTAAAACCACGCTTGGTGCTATAATCCACATCAAGATCCAATCTATGGACAACCTCCGACATCAATCGTGTACTCTTCAAAAGTCCAATTTCGTCGTTAATATAGTCACTTTTAAGGTACATTCCCGTCTGCAAACCAACCGTCTCAACGATACTCGAACTCTCTGAGCCTTCGGATTTTATAAGTATTGTAGCTGTTCGAGAGTAAATCTTTGGAGTTCTCCACACCCACATCACACTAATACAGAGCGATAAGGCCACCGAGAGCACAAACCACCATCTATTGCGCATGACGATAGCGAACAAATCCAACAAAAGGTTAGAATTTGAGTTATTGCGATTATTGTCAAAATCTACAAAATCCAAATAATCAATCTTCTTATTCATACCTAACTAATTAAAACATTAAAGATAGTGCAGACAAAACAACCGACACGATAGTTGCAAATGTACCAATCGTTCTATTCGAGTTTATCTCTCGTTGTCCAGCCTTAACATTATTTGGTTCAACGTAAATAATATCATTTTGACGCAAATAGTAATATGGCGACCTCAAAATATCATCACCCCTCAAATCAACCGTCGAGACGATGGTTTTCCCATTCACCTCACGGATAATCTTCACTCTATCACGCATACCATAAATGGTCAAATCTCCCGCCTTACTGATAGCATCAAGGATTGTAATACGGTCAGTCTCAACACTAAACGAACCTGGCTGATTAACCTCACCCATAACAGAAACCTGGAAATTTAGGAATTGAACCGTCACAACAGCATCAGTCACATATCCCTTGTCAATGAGTTGATTCGAGATATATTTTGTCAACTCGTCACGAGTCAAACCCTCGACAACAAGAGTACCGAGTTGCGGGAAATTAATCTCACCCTCCTTGTTCACCAAATAACCTAAAACTCTATTTTGTCCTGTTACATTGTCATTTACTTGATATGACACCAGCGGCAAATTGAACATCTGCGCCAATTTCGGATCACGGCTATTAACCATAATTGAGATCAAATCATCTGGCTGAATCCTTATCTCGTAAGACTCGTTTCTTATAACCTCATAATAATCGGGGATACCCTGAAAGTAGACCACCTCTCGTTGTGAAGCACAGCTGCTTACCAGCAAAACAAAGGTTAAAACAAACCAAATATTAACTCTTTTCATCTCTATTTATTTCTAACTTTTCTCAACATTAAAGCAAGCGGCAGAGATAGACTCACACCCAAAACTCCTGCAATAAGGTCATTTATATTAAAGCTCCTATACGGGAGCAGCATCTGCAAAAACTCTAAAACGGCAGCTGTCATAATCCCAACAACAAACCACAAAGAAGTAAATTTTTCACTACACAACAACATCCAAGGCAGGTAAATTACAGCGTGAATCAAATAATCACCTCTCAAACCAATAACGTAAGTGTCGTTCACACCCTCACTTCCACCCTCCAGCGGGATTGCAATAAGCAGAAGCAACGACAAAGCGAGCAGATAAACTATCCCTATTTTTCTCTTAAGACTTTCCAAAACCGCTTAAAATCAATAGCGATACAATTCTACTTGCCGTTTTACCATCCCATAACGCTGGAATGGCTCCCATTTTCCACTCACCATTCAAACACCTCTTCATCCCATCCGCTATCTTCTTAGGATCAACCCCCACAAGCTCATTTGTACCAATTTCGCATGTTTCTGGTCGCTCAGTATTCTCTCTGAGAGTCATACACGGAACCCCGAAAATAGTCGCCTCCTCGGTCACACCACCTGAATCGGTAAGAACCAGCGAACTACGTTCAACCAAATAATTAAACTCCAAGTAGCCGAAAGGTTCCGCAATATACAAATTTTCAGCGATATTACCAAATTCAAAAAATAAATGTGACGTGCGTGGATGCACAGGGAAAATTATCGGCAATCCCTGCGAATTTTTAACAATCTCATTTACAATAGTTTTTACTTTTGTCGCATCATCAACATTGGCTGGACGGTGCAGTGTAAGTATAATATATTTTTTTTCTTGCAGCCCCAAATCTGAATATATTTTAGGCTTTTTGAAACGAAATCTATTTATCAATAAAGTATCAATCATAACATTACCGACAAAATGTATTCTATCACGTCCAATGCCACTCTTCAAGAGATTCTCCGTTGCCCAACGTGTTGTTGTGAAAAAAATATCGGCCAGAGAATCAATCACCATTCGGTTGACCTCCTCAGGCATTGAGGTGTCAAAGGAGCGTATTCCAGCCTCGACATGAGCCACTCGAATATTTAATTTTTTTGCCGTCACTGCACAAGCCATTGCCGAGGTCGTATCCCCAACAACCAATAATAAGTCTGGCCTATGCTCCAAAAATTCCCTTTCGCAAGCCACCATAATAGCTGCCGTCTGCTCCACTCTGCCGCCTCCGCCACACCCCAAATTTATATTTGGAGCAGGAATATTCAACTCTTCGAAGAACACATCGCTCATCTCTGGGCTATAATGCTGACCTGTGTGCACAAGTCGATAATCGACCTTTTGTCTGCGTAATTCAGCTATGATCGGTGCAATTTTTACAAAATTTGGTCTCGCGCCAACTATCAGTGTAATAGAGTTGTAACCCATCTATCTAAAATTATATTGATAAGCAGAATCTTCTCGCATAATCTCCTCGCTAGCAGGATAATTTTCAAGAAACCAAGTTAAAAACTGCGCATAATCTATCTTCTCAGAGAGCATTTTTTCTCGACGCTTTTGAAAAATCTCTCGTCTATTTGGCATTGCAAGTAGCTCCTTAATGACATTATACAATCTCTCCGCTTCATCGGTTTTCACACCATACCCCAAATTATAAACCGATTCTAACTCGTTAAGATAACCTATCCGATCCACAAAATCATTATACCTCACAAATGGAACGCCCAACACACCAGCCTCGGCCGCCATCGTCTGACCATCACCAATACAGAGATCAGCAAAGGCAATTACATGGTGAATATCCGAGGGATTAATCTTGATCCTATACCTCTCAAATTGAGACTCTAGCTCTCGCTCCGAGGTGATATAAATGTCACCATAGGGCTTTAAAATTTCGATTACACGCTCGGCAACCGAAGTTGTTATACCCGTTATCCCATCATCATGATATGCAGTCAATTTGGTGAATCGCAACACAAAATATGGTCTTTGTGTCGAAAAATATCTTTCAACAATATTAACATCCGCCACAAAGTGATTAGGGTGCAAATAGGCTAATTCATGATACGATTCATACTTAATTGTCCGATTCTCATATCCTCCATTTTGACAAACCCTTGGCGAGAGCATAGTTTTGAGAAACAGACCAATAGCCTTTCCATAAAGTGGAATTACCGCAGCATCATCCTCCTCGGTGTTTACACATTTCTGTCTGAGTAACCACCCAACATGGGCAACCTCAACTGGAGTACCTGTCAACAGGTCAATATCATGTTTCAGAGCAAATCTCAAAATTCTAAAATCCCGCAATAACATATCACAGAAAATCCCGAATTTAGAGCGTCGATGAGCCTCAGGCAAAATATTATAATATGGCAAACCCGACTCTCTGGCCAGATCCTCCAAAACATCCTTCGTCTTAATCAACAAGGAGACATTATGCCCCCGTGAAATAAGACTCTTCGCAACATTTTTGTATAAATGAAACTGCGCAGGATGACTTAATTGAATTAATATATTCATGAATTACACCTGCTCATAAACAGCACTATATTGCTGTGCAATTTTATTCCACGTATACTTTGTTATCAGCTTATCGTATGCCTTGTGTGTGCGCTCCTGCATCTCATTCATTCTCGAAAGCGCATACTCCATTTTTTGCGCTAAGTCCTCGCTATCACCATTCGTAAAGAATAAAACCTCTTCCGAAGAGAGAATATTTGTGTTAGCTGGAATATCCGAAGCTACAATCGGTGTTCTCATAGATGCAACCTCCAAAAGCATCATCGACATAGCCTCATAACGTGATGGGAATACAAATAATTCTGCACCGCTAACAATACGCATCAGCTCACCTTTATCCTTAATCAACCCGAGCAGTTCAACGTTAAGCGACTCCGCTTTTTTCAACATCTCTGCCTTGTAACTCGGAACTCGATCTATATCGCCCGCAACTTTAATTTTAAGATCTAAACCTAACTTATTTGCTGCATCCAGCAATAGATCCAACCCCTTTATATTATATATTCTACCTGCCGAGAACAAAATATAAGGCTCACACTCATCACTTTTTGCCGTCGTCGCCTCAACTAAATTTGTTCCATTCGGAATATAGATAATCTCCTTTTTGAACACCTTGCTCATATTCTCAATATCGAACAGCGAGACAGCTGTAACTTTATGAGCAGCCGAGACAGCCAATCGTCGTGAGGCCATCCCTAAATAATTGAGCAGTCGACTAAACTTCGGATCATTACCCTCACCATAAGCATGCACCGTCAAAATCAACTTACACTTCAAACTAATAAGCGGAGCAATAAACCCCGAAGAGGCGTGATGAAGGTGTGCAATATCAAACTTATGAAATAGGACATACAACAGCGAAACAAAATAATAATAAGCTGTATTCAACCCACTCTTTTTACCAATAATAGATTTAAAAACAACCTGCTTCACCCCATTATACTCCCCCGAGGGAAGATCCGTATGCGTCGAGATACTAAGCACCGTAAAATCATACTCACCTTTAAGCTGATTTACAATATTCTCACCCACGGCAGCAGCTCCACCAAAAGCTGGCAGACCCTTTAAACCGATAACAACAACTCTTTTTTTCTTCATTATCTACAAATTACAGCTTTTGAAAACAACTCTAAATATGCTTTTGCACACTCGGTCATACTAAACGGAGCATAACTTTTCACAGCCTCGCCCCCCACCTTACTCAAAGCGTCAGGCGAAAGATCCAAAAATCTTTTAAGCGTATTATAATAACTCTCCTCCGACAAATCCGAAGAGACAAATCCATTCACACCATCATCGACAACATTCACAATACCCCCAACAGGAGTACAAACTGGTACCGCACCAACACCCAACGCCTCGATAAATGAGATAGGCATCCCCTCATGAGAAGAGCATAAACAATATGCGTCAGCCATTTTCAGATACTCCAATGGGTTATGTCGCTCACCCAAGATATAAACATTTGGACAATTATACGATTTTATCTCCCCCACAACATCTTCTCTGCGAGTACTTCCAATAAAAATAAGCGATAGATTATACCCCTCATCATTCAACCTTGCAACAATTTTGGTCAACATCGGCTGCCGCTTAATCTCATTGATACGAGCCAAGCAGATTAAAACCCTTGTATGCGAATCTCGGCGATAAACCTGAAACTCCCGCTCCACCTCTTGCGAGGGTTCAACTTCAGAGGTGACATTCCGACCATTAAAGATCATCTTTGTCGCAAAACCATAATATTCAATAAAACTTCTATTCGACTCCTTGGATATAGTAACTGGAGTCACCAGCTTATTTCGGAAACATATTTTTCGTGCCGTTGCGCTAATTATATCTTTAGCCTCTTTGCGTGCATCATTATGCACGGTATGAAAATATGCAATCTTCCGCAAAAAGAAAATTGGCAAAATTGCGCATGGAATAGCCTTTAAATGCGTATGAACAACATCTGGATTAATCGCCTTAACCGCTTTCCAGATTCTAAAGAATATTCCATAATCTCGACGACTCTGCATATTGAGCGAGATCAACGTAA
Organism: Rikenellaceae bacterium; assembly: GCA_044433665.1. Lineage (GTDB taxonomy): Bacteria > Bacteroidota > Bacteroidia > Bacteroidales > Rikenellaceae > Alistipes. The sequence goes on along the minus strand of JAWXTJ010000001.1, from coordinate 70,846 downwards.
CCCTATCGGAGACCTCTTGCGCATAAAAACCATGCTCCTCCAATGAGTATAAAGCGATCAGCGTCACATCATTATTCTTTGACAATTCATTACACAAATCGACGGTAAAACGCTCCGCTCCACCAGAATCGAGTTGAGTAACAATTTCAACAATTTTCATATATTTCTTTATCTATCTATAAATCAATTAAAGATTGTGTCAAAAATCTTCTTCGACTCAATTTTATAATTAAAACTATCCATCGCAACACGCTGACCACGACGGGCAATCTCATCTGAGAGCGTCGGATTCTCCAACGCCCAAATAATTTTTTCAGCCAAGGCATCTGGATTATTCGGTTCAACAATAAAAGCCGATTTCATATCCTCCAAAAAGTGGTCAATCTCACCTGTGCGAGTGACAACAACTGACTTCCCTGTAAGTAGATACTCACCCAACTTTGTCGGAAAACCATATGTAGCCTGCTTATTATCCGAACGAGCCAAAACTAAAGCCTCAGCACCTTTCAATAGCTCAGGCATTCGAGAGTAATCAACTAACCCAGTGAACACAATCCGATCCTGAAGCGCAAAATCTTTGACACACTTATGTATAATGTCTCGATCACGCTCCGAAATAAACCCGCCAATTATATAAAGTTTAACATCCGCAACCTTTTCAGCAACTCTTCGAAAAGAGTCAATCAGAGTATCCACACCATCTTTTCCGACAGAAACAGCTCCGCAATAGGCAATATATTTTTCAGAAGCAACACTCTGAGCGACATTCTCAAATCGAGAAGGATCAACAACCATATTCACAACCGAAATTCTCTCTGAGCGAACCCCATGCGAAACAAAATAATCTTTAAGATTCTCCGTAATAACAAACAACCCTTTGAGCCCCCGCAATCGACGCATATAACTCTTACTCACCCGATTAAAGATAACTGATCGAGGAGCCTTTCCACAAACCGCTGGATGTTCTGTCATCTCATGATATAGATCTGCACCTCTCCAAGACAGCGGCAAAACCAACAATTTAGCCCAAAATATTAAAATTTTATCCCCTCTTCGTATCATTGAAAACAACCGACAGAGGCTTCGAATAAAATTTATTTGTTGATTGCTAATTTTAGAGTTGTCCCAAAGATATACGAACTCAACATTCTCAATTGCGCCATCAAACTTATCAAAATTTTCACTTGGACGAGAACAGACAAACTTCACCGCAACACCCTGCTCACCGAGACCTTTAGCCAAAGCTAGCTCTCGGTTACAACCCGCTGTCGAGGGTATATAACCCTTAGTAATAAGAAAAACCCGCTTCATTTAATACTTCCGCCAAACCATTTTATTAATAACTCCCGTGTAGCTCTGAATAATTTTCACCACTTTCGATGAAACATTTTCATCAATATAATTTGGCACATCAAGCGCCAAATCACCACTCTCATTCATCGACACAGCAACATCTACCGCCTGCAAAACCTGCTCTGTTGTGATCCCTGCCAAGATAAAGACCCCCTTATCCATAGCCTCAGGACGCTCGGTCGAGGTGCGAATACAAACAGCTGGAATCGGCATACCTTTCGAAGCAAAATAAGCACTCTCCTCAGGCAAAGTTCCACTATCGGAAACCACACAAAAGGCATTCAGTTGCAAATTATTATAATCATGAAATCCCAACGGCTGATTCTGAATCACTCGCTCATCAAATACAAAACCTCGACTCTCGATTCTATTCTTGGCTCTCGGATGGCACGAATATAAAATCGGCATATCATACCTCTCAGCCATGGAATTTACAGCCGTCATCAAATTATAAAAATTCTGCTCATGGTCGATATTCTCCTCCCGATGTGCTGAAAGCAGAATGTAGCGCCCCTTATCAAGTCCCAATCTCGACAGAACATCACTCGACTTGATACTCTCCAAATTAGCCGAAAGAACCTCTGCCATAGGCGAACCCGTAACATAAGTACGCTCCTTAGCAGTACCCTCCGAATTTAAATATCTTCGTGCATGCTCACTATAACACATATTCAAATCCGAAATATGGTCAACAATTCGACGATTAGTCTCCTCAGGCAAATTCTCATCAAAGCAACGATTTCCAGCCTCCATATGAAAGGTCGGAATATGGAGCCGCTTGGCCGAAATCACCGAAAGACACGAATTCGTATCACCCAATACCATCACAGCATCAGGTTGCTGCTCGACCATCAGCGAATATGATTTTGCCAAGACATTACCCATCGTCTCACCCAAATCTTTACCAACTACATTTAGATAAAAATCTGGTTCTCGAAGTCCCAAATCCTCAAAGAATACCTGATTCAGAGAGTAATCATAATTTTGACCCGTATGCACCAAAATCTGATCGAAATATTTATCGCACTTTTTTATAACCTCCGACAATCGGATAATCTCGGGACGAGTTCCAATTATCGTCATTAATTTTAACTTTGCCATCTTTGTTTATACTTTGTTCAAAGTTTATACTTTTTCAAAAAATGTATCTGGATTTTGCGGATCAAAACACTCATTACACCACATAAATGTCACCATATCATCCTCACCCAAATTTTCAATATTGTGAGTGTAACCCGTCGGAATATCGACAACCTCAATTTTATCTCCCGAGACAAAATACTCAAGAACCTCCGATTCAGTCTCTCGCATATCCCTAAAACGAATAACACCCGAACCACTCACCACAACAAACTTCTCATTTTTGGTGTGATGCCAATGTTGACCTTTGGTGATATGTGGCTTTGAGATATTTACCGAAAATTGGCCTCTATCTTGCGTGCGGATAATCTCAGTAAAGCTACCTCTCTCATCCACATTCATCTTAAGCGGATAATTAAACCCATCCACTGGAAGATAAGAGAGATAAGTAGAATATAATTTTTTGACAAAAGCGTCACCAACATTTGGAACCGACAAACTCTCTCGGCTATCCTTAAACGACTCGATCAACTCCACAATCCGCCCCAAAGTCACTCTATGCTGAGTCGAAACCTCACAAAATTCCCCAACTCGATTCTCCGCTCCGCTTAATGCCGCAATAAGCTCACCAACAACATCATCAATATAAACCAAATTCATAACCACCGAAGGGTCATTAACCTGAATAGGCAATCCATGAGCTACGTTATAACAAAATGTAGCCACCGCACTATTATAATTTGGTCGACACCACTTTCCAAATATATTTGGAAAACGATATATCAAAATCTTTGCGCCACTCTGCGCTGAATACTCCGCTAAAAGTCTCTCGCCTGCACGTTTACTCTCTCCATAAGAATTATCCAATGCAGCTTGAATCGACGACGAGAGCATCACAGGAGAGCCGTTTCCATATTTTTTAAGCGTGTCGAGCAATCGTGATGTAAACCCAAAATTACCCTCCATAAACTCCGACTGCTCCTTTGGCCGATTCACACCAGCCAAATGAAATATAAAATCAGCCTCTTTGCAATAAGTATCAAGTTCCGAAAGGTCACTCTGAATATCATACTCAAAGATTGTAACCTCTCCACTCAAAGGATAGCCCTTAGCCTTTCCCGATTCAATATTTCGAAGTTGAGCAACCAAGTTCCGACCGACGAAACCATTGGCTCCTGTAATAAGTATTTTCATTGATCCACTCATTAATATTTCGACCAATCCACCCACAAGGAGCTATCATATCTCCAAGAATCTGCATAAGCCTCAGGTATTCTCTTATCCGAATATACCAAAAGTGACGAATTATCCTCGCCCGCTTTTATGCAATTCGCATAACCCGCAGGCACACAAATTATTTTGCTATCATCTTCACGGAGTTGAAAAATCTCGGATGGAAGCTCTTCAGACGGTGCATCCCAATTATCAGGCTCAACCAGAGCGATAGTAAAAGAGCCTTTAACACAGTAAAACCACTTTCTTTCGGTCTTATGTCCATGCCATCCTCTGACAACCTCTCGATCGGGATGATGCACAATATAAAACCTCTCGACACCCTCGAAATCAAAGGTGTTCATCGAGGAGAGTCGCCCTCTATAATCTTCAAAGATCTCGCCTTGTATAACCTCTATTTTAGACATACATCACCATCATTTTGAATCATCTCCAACTTTAAAAGCAATTGAGTCATCTCCTCAACACTCAATCGCTTTGTATTGTGCGAATGATAATCTTCAATTGTTGATATCTCCTCGTTACCATCGACAAAATATTTATCATAGTTCAAATCACGAGAGTCACACGGCACACGATAATAGCCCCCTATATCCTCCGCCTTGGCCATCTCCTCACGAGTTACCAAAGTTTCATATAATTTTTCACCATGACGAGTACCAATCACACGAACCTCGGTATCGGCATGATAGAGCGATTTGATAGACTCGGCCAACACATCGAGTGTCGCAGCGGGAGCCTTTTGCACAAAGAGATCTCCATTTTCACCATGTTGCCAAGCGTAAATAACCAAATCAACGGCATCGTCAAGGGTCATCATAAAGCGTGTCATATTGGGGTCAGTGATGGTAATAACCTTACCCTCTTTGATTTGATCGACCCACAATGGAATCACAGAACCTCGACTAGCCATCACATTACCATATCGAGTACAGCAAATTGTCGTTGCAGCACCCTTGCCCAAGGCACGACCCTTAGCAATGGCAACCTTCTCCATCATCGCTTTAGATATTCCCATTGCATTGATCGGATAGGCTGCCTTATCTGTCGACAAGATAACAACATTTTTCACTCCATGCTGAATTGCCGAATCCAAAACATTCTCCGTACCAAAGACATTTGTGCGCACCGCCTGCGTTGGGAAGAACTCACATGATGGAACCTGCTTTAGGGCAGCAGCATGAAAAACATAATCTACACCCACCATAGCCCCATCTATCGAACGACGATCACGCACATCTCCAATATAGAACTTAACTTTTGGATTCTGCAACGCATGACGCATATCATCCTGTTTCTTCTCGTCACGAGAGAAGATACGCACCTCACGAATGTCAGAATCGAGGAATCGACGAAGCACAGCATTTCCAAATGAGCCTGTACCTCCTGTGATTAGCAGAACTTTATCTTTAAATATTGACATATCAATTGATTTAATTTATTCTTCATTTTCTTCCGACTCCTCAACACCCTCACGTCTTAGATGTGTTTGAAGCCATTTATTCATATAACTTTCATTAAGCAGAGGCAGATAATATAAACCTGGAGCAACAACAAATATAAAATACCATGCCTCACGGCCTCCCGTAACTTTAGGTATTCCATATAATAGCACCGATATTACCGCCACATAAAAATAATATAGATAATCTCTATTCATCCGAAAGGCCTGCTCCCGCAAGAACGAGTAAAATATATACATAAAGAAGATCAAATTAACGACACCCAACATCGACAATTTAAACATCCAATATAGGTGTCCCGTATTAGCATTAAATATAGGTATAGCCACTTTGGATACGCTACACCCAAAAATTGGGTATTGTAAAAAGCAATCCATCAAGAGTGGAAGGCGAGCCGAGCGCTGCACAATGGCATTGGTTCCCTCGATAGTCTCCTCAGTACCAAACTGAATATAGATAGCTAAATCCCTAAATTTCGAGCTAAACTCATCAAATGTTCCCTCGAAGAGGCGACTCAACGAGTATAAGAAATCAACATAATAATCGTTTGGCAGTGTAATCAGAATAATCAAAACAACCGAGGCTATCGAAAGTGTTACACGCCTATTCTCGGCACTCACCAGAGAAAGTAGCAGCACAACAAACGCAAAGAGAAGATTTGTAAATAGCTGCAAACTAAGCACCGCACCTAACAACAACGCCATGCAGACAACCAAAATCCATTTATATTCATAAAGGAACTTCTGAATATGTTTCATATAATAGACCACCAACGAGATGATCGACATAAAAACTATACATGAAGCGTAGTGTCCAGAGCCATATAATCGGAATATTCGCTGTATCTCCAAACTTGCAGCATCCTCTCTAAAGGTAATTGCACGAGCTCCACCACCAATAATAATCGAAGTGAAGATCGTAAGAAAAGCTGTTGCCATAATAAAGATAAGTGCATACTTAGTAATGAGTGCAAACCCCTTATAATCCTTAGACTCATGAAAATAAGACCAAATCAAAACTCCAACCGAGATAGCGTAATAATCAATCCACAACTGATTTATCGCCCAAGGATCCAAATTATCCCAAACGAAATAGGTCATAAAAAGTGCAAATACTCCATATAAGAGCACAGGCAAAACAACCCGATTTACAAATACATACGAATATTTATAAAACAATAAAAGTCCAAATAGAAAGGCATAGAAAAAGTGGCTACCGACTACAGGTGGCAACTTATGATAAACCAATGGTAAATATGTAGTGAGCATTATCATAAAGATAACTGCTCGAAAAGAGTTCTGAAGTGTTAACATTATCTTTTTTGTAAAATTAGCCGCTTAATATATCCAATCAAACGGGTGGCAAACGTTTTTTGTTTTGGGAAATGATTTGCAAAATGATAAGCATCATACTCCCACCAACATTTTATCTCCTCGGGATGGCGTTCAACTTTGAAATTTTCATCTGCCTTGTGAAAATGATAACTCGATTCACCTCGTGCATGAAGCCCCTCGACACCAATATTTGTAGCTAAGTTAACTTTCGGTACAATTGCCAACTGACCTTTAACCTTTGTTTGATATGAAAAAACAGCATCCCAAGTGCAATTTCCCGCTCCACTCTTGCGCATAGTTTCAAATCGACGTTTCCAATATTTTGCTTCTGACAATGAAGAAGTGAATGTTTTGGTAAATGCTAAGCTACAATGCTGCTTTGACACCTCTCTGTTCAAATCAAAATCTTGCCAAACACGTCTCCATGTTCCCCAACCCCAAATATGTCCATAAACCGAAAAGAAATAATCATTCTCCGTGTCAAGCGGTGTAAAATTATTTCCACTCACCGAGCGTATCTCTGAAGCATCTTTATATCGCTCCAACATCTCCTGCATAAAGTAAAAAAACGAGAGTGGCGCAACAATATCATCCTCCAAAACAACGGTATACAACTCCTTCTCCAAGACCCATCTCACAGCCGACGACACAGTAACCTCGGCTCCTAGATTAATCTCATTGAAACGATACGACACCTCACAATCCCAATCAACTTGCTTAACAATAGAGATAACCTTATCGACAAGCCCCTGCTCATCGGGTCTCTCTTTTCTAGCGCCATCTATAGCCACATATAGCCGAGTTGGACGAGCCTCTCGAATCTTCTGAAAGGTCGTCTCAATATAATCTGGGCGATTAAATCCAATTAATAGAACTGGAACAGTTATTTTTACATCCATCTTATTTAACACTACTTACAGTTCTTTTAATAACTCTCTTTATTATATATTTAGTATAAACGCTTTTCAAATATGGAACATATCCACAGCGCTTTATCTCCTCTATTTTTTTGTCTCTTTGCTCTTTCAACGCCTGCTTATTATCGCCATAAATATACTCTATGCTGCTTGCAGGAAGCTCCTCACTCCAAAAATTATCTTTCAATGAGTCAAAGATCCGCTGAGCCTTATCCCCATGTAACAAAACCAAAGAGAGTCCCTTTTCATCATTCATCTCAGGTCGATACTTCAAAACACCCCAAAAATCCCCCAAAGTAATATCGGCATTACCCTCCCGCAATAGATCACATCCATAACAAGAACGTCTTAAAGCGATATTATCCCGAAATGCCAATAAAAAAAGTGACTCCGTAGCTCTTATACTTCGAGTTCGTCCATTTGAAAATTTAAACTTTATACTATTGCGACTCCATCCATAAGTTTTAGATCGAAAATCAACATCTACCGTCTTATGTTTTGATCCATATCTCTTTTCGACAAAATGTTTATAATGTGTGAAATTCTCGTTTGATGGCACTCCATGACAGATAAACTGCACCAACAAAAGCTCCTGCGTATCAACTTTTTCAGCCTCCAAATATCTCTTCAACCCCCGAACCTGACAAGGTGTTCCACAAAATAGAACCTTGCGTCCAGACGACAAATTCCGAGAGACCCCCACAAAAGTATCACCCAAATATGACTCAACATATTTCGCCTTCCTCAGTTCAGAAAGATCACACTCATCGGTCGAAACATGCTCTGCTCGCTCCAATTTATAATTATACCGTACACCATAAACAACCCCACCCTGACCAAGCAGATTCTCGGCCAAAATCGAAAAGAGCCCTCCAGAGGATGAGAGCCGAACAAGCTCCTCACTATTGGATTTCACCATATATGGAGTCACGACACTCCCCCGCTTCGACTCATCAGCTATTGCATGACACACCTGCTCACACAGGCGGTGACCAACACACAACTTACTATCTACTTTCGGATAGTAAAACCCCTCTCCATCATACCTCAAAGTCAAGGCATCCTTGGGACAAACAGAAACGCATGCTCCGCAAGCTGTACAGCTATCTTTTAGCTCTAGTATTTTTAACATTTTTATATAGAACTAAAAGTAGAACATTAACTATAAAGAGTATCGCAAAGGAGATAACATTACCCCATGCGGCACCATTAAAGCCATAATTACCTATTAAACTTCTGAACATCAAAACGATCAGAATAGTCGACACAATTTTATTTATCAATATAACCCCCGTCTCACCCTCGGCAACGGTAATCTCCTCCATTGTATAATGCAGAGTCGAAAAAAAGACAGACAAGGCCAATATTTGAGTATATGGAACCGACTGCATATATCTTCCAGCTGTCAAAATTCGAATTATCAACGGTGTACAAAATATAAACGCAACTATAATCATAGAGATAACACCCAATTTCATCGCTGTAAAGCGTGCCATCTTCATATAATTCTTTTGCGATATAGCTTGAAAAATATCTGGTTGAAATGTGGAACTTACCGAAGTTGAAAAGACAGTCACATAACCCGCCATCTGCACACCCACAACATAATATCCCAACTGCGTATAATCCCCCAAAGTCTCCAACAGCACCCGATCATATCCATTCGAAAAGAAGCCAAAAACTCCCGAAAATGCCATCGGAGCACAAAATTTCAGAATTGTTTTAAACTGCTCACGATCAAATTTAACCTTCAAATAATCTCGATTCTGCCATCCAATCCAGACAAAAAATATTATCGAACAGATAAGCGGAGCAAGCAATTTTCCAAAAGCACCCCACTTAAAAATAACAACAAACAAGAGAACCAACAGAACCGAAATCACCCCATGCGCAACAGATAACTTAAAATAAGATTTACTATTCCGACTAATTTTCAGCTCGGTGAGCGTAAAAGTATAAACTCCCGTAATTGGCACCGCAAAGACCGACAAGGCCAAATATGGAAATATCGGCAACTCGGAGCCTGCATTAAACAACTTTATATAGAGATAAATCGCCACCAAACAGAGCACCGAAACAAAACCCGAAAAGTAAATCAGCGACTTTAATATAATAGCTTTAAGTTTATATTGCTCCTCTAGGCTTACCCGATAATAAGATTTTAGATAATAGTGCATTAAATAAAATATTATTATCGGCGAGATCAACGTTGTGAACGACAAATAGTAACCCGTGATAGCATAATCATCAGGCGACATATTCATTGCCACAAATGGGTTAACCGCCAAATTCAGCAACATCGGCACAATTGATGCCGAGAGGTAGGTGAAAATAGATTTTGAGTATCCTATAATTTTATCTAGTTCCATTCTCTCTGCTTAATATCTCTTTATAAAGATCTTTTTGAATAAATGGCTCTGGTGTCGCCACCTTACAAACACTCTCTTTGCATCTATTATCTCTAAATTGCTTTAACAACATATAAGCGAGCGTATAATAATCTCCAATGCTAAAATATTCGACACTATCCCCACCTAAAAATGGAATACCCCCCGTATACGAAGCAATCACTGGAATACCAACCTCCTGAGCCTCCAAGAGAGTCATTCCAGCCGACTCGATAAACGATGGCAAAACATAAACATTAGACGAGTGAATCTCGGATATTATCTGCTCAGCGGTCAGCGCACCCAAAAATATAACACTCTCCTCCAGTCCCAATCGAGAGACCAACCATCTAAGGTAACGAGCATATCCAGATGCTTTAATCCCTTTGACGTTATACTTTCCGACGATTTTAAGTTTCACCGCTGGGATCTCTCGTTTTATCTTTGCTAATGCCTTGATAAGAATATGAATACCTTTATATGGTTCCATAGCCGAACCCGAAGTTAAAATTGTAAACTCCCCATCACTCTTTGGTGCACTCCATTTTTTGGCTTCGTAAAACTCTCGCCTCAACTGTAATTGACTATCAAAACAGATAGCCTTTGGATTCCGCATAATAACATTACCCTTCATCCACTCGGTCGGTGTGCCAAAATATCTATTTACAGCAATTATCTCATCCTCGATAACCGAGGCATCCGACATCTCTTTTCGTCTGAGCCCAAGAGTCTTAAAACGCAAAAATTCCTTTAACGAAACAGTTCTCAATCGCTCGCTAAAGGACAACATGCCATACATATATTTACAAATCTCGCCTCTTATACCTTGAATCTCCAAAAGAACTGGAATATCAACATACTTCGTAAGTAAGCCCCATCCATTCTCAACACCCCAAATATGAATCAAATCTGGTTTAAATTCAGCTATAATTTCATTTATTGCAAGTGCCTCACGTCGACTCAAAGCTGTAGTTTTACCTCGTGTGATTTCAGGCAAAGCCCACTGCCGAATTTTCGGAGTATCGGTTACCGTGCATCTGCTTGGAACAGGGATAGCATTAGCCAAAACAACAGACTCATCGTCACATAGCTGTCGAGACATACTATGTAGCCATGAACCCGAACCGCTCGACTCACCACCCAACACAACATTAGAGATCCAAAGTATTCTCATCGCTTTACTTGCAAAATTTTGTTAATATACTCTTTCGACTCAGAGACCATCGACTCGATAATTGGGCAAACATCAGCATAATCAATTGGCTCAACACTGCACGAGTACCTCTCAAAAGAGTCAACAATATAACCACCCAAATTTAATTTTGAGGCCATATCCAAAAATCGAGAAGCTCTAAGCGCCTCAACATAATAGGCCAAAAATTGAATCTTAAAATTGAGCGCAAATGCCATTCCGTGAAATGAGTCCGTATATACAAACGAAGCCCCCTTAAATAGGCGAACCCACTGTTCAGGCGAAAGCTCAGTCAAAACAACATCCGAGAGCTCACTTAACTCTCGATCAATTTTATCGAGCACAATCGAGACAACTCCGCAATCGGGGTATCTTCGTTTAATCTCCTCGATAAAAATTTTGTGACCTTCACTTGGTGCCGAAGCCAATACATAGGTTAAAATATACTTCTCAGGCAACTCAACATCAACTACCTCATTCAAATCATCATATTGAATCAAAAAAGTTGGATCACAGACAATCGGCACATCTCGACCCACCAAAGAGGCAACAAACCTCTGAGTCTCGATATTACGTACCGACAACAGATCAAACTTATTTAAAGCATCTTGTAATCGTTCTCGATTCTCCTCGCTATAACTATTTTTAGCACAACAAGGAGCGTAACTTGCTCTCACACCCTTATACGAAACAAAAGGCGAGAGAAAATAGAGAGCATCTTTATGTTGATATGGATTCCAAATTTGATCGCTTCCAACAATTATAATATCAAAATCGAAATCATATTTACCAATCTCTTCAAACGATAGCTCCGAAGTAAGAGTCATATTCTCCGCTTGAAACTTTTTTATCTTCAACGCTTGAGCTCTACAACTCTTTTTTGAAAGCGCAAGACTCTTTCGAGAGCCAAATACACCAACAAAGGTCTGCCGACACAGATGCAACAACTCCCGATAAAGGGGTCTCTTCTTCTCTGACGGAATATAATTTATAACTTGAACATCACTGCCCAAAGATTTTAAATATCTCTGAAGTGCATAACACTGCATCTGAGCACCATAATTCCGAGCATATTGAAAAGTCAACACTCCAACCTTTGATCCCATATCTCTACTCGCTTCGTGTTCCTTTAAAGACAATACTGTTGAATATCATCCAAAAATATCTCCAATCTGTAGCCACTGGACTCTGCAAATAAGCATTCAAATATCTCATTTCACTCTCCTGCTTTGCCTCCAATGACTTAGGGTGATCGGCATAAAATGGAGGAAAAAGACCAGGCTTCACCCTCGACCGTAACTCTTGCAGCTCCTTAGAGTATAAACTTAGATAATGGTTACTCAATGGGCGCACACCCACCAGCTTCAAATCTCCCTTCATCCAGTTTATCAACATCGGCAACTCATCAATAAATATCTTACGCATAAAAACGCCCGATTTATTCACTCGATAATCATTTCCATATCGACCTCCATCCTCGGCCAAGCCCTCAGTTTTATACATATATGGCTGCAAATATTCCGAATAGGCGTGCATCGTGCGGAATTTATAAACTCCAATCACCTTACCATCCTTACCATTACGTTTCAAACGTATAAGTGGGCCATTCGATGGTTTATCGTGACGTATCGGCTCCTGTATTCTCTTGGCAACAACATAAAACTCACCATCAAAAATTCGTTCATAAACAACATCAAAACCAGCTCTATACAATCGACCCAAAACCTCAACCCTTGTTAACGTTCTCTTCTCACCCTTTGTTCTCCAATAATAAATATCTTTGAGAATAGGTAACTTCGGAATAACTCGATGACAAACATAATCAATAAAATATATTATACTATTCAGCGGTCGAGGAATCTGAGACATAATTCGCTCACGACGAACGCTAGACGTTACACATCGACAAGCTACATATCCATTCTCGCTCAATCTATAATTTGTAAATGAAAATAGAGTATTGATATGTCGAACCTTATTCAGCGATTTTCGATGGATGATTAGCGACGGATCTCGAATGCCATATTGAAATACCCCCTCTGGATCTGAACAATCCAATACAATGCTATTGGAAGATAACTTTAAGAACGCTGGGTCTTTTATTTTTTCTGTCTCTCCACGCTTCAATGAGTCGATAATATAATTGACATCTTCATTATCTATAACCTCCTCTTTTGTAGCTGTCTCCTTTATCGGCTCAACACTCTCCTTAATTAGAGCCGCTTCGTAAAAATAGGGGATCTTTTGAAAAACAAGCCGACGAGCACCTGCATATAATACACACTCCAGAGCAAAAATTATCCCCGTAGCTAATATAATCGAATAATCATAACGATACCCCTCAACAAACGCTCTAAAGGATAGGAATAACAACCCTCCCATAATCGCATCGACCAAGAATAGAGCCATCACAACATAACGCAATCGTTTATACTTGCTAAACGAAAGTTTATTTGTCGCAATGCTTACCGTCACCCATATCACAGCAGCTAATACCAAATAATACCACCTTGGCATATCTCCAAAATATCGAGAAAACCAAAAAGCAAAAAGGGCTATTAAAAGATCCAGAAGGATGATAGTCGGCATCGAATGAAAAATTAAAATCTACAGTAACTCTATATTCTCACGATTCACAACCTTAGCCATTGCATTTTTTGTATCAAAAATCACCTTGGCGTGTTGCTGCACAAAATCATAATCCATGTTTCTATGCGCCGATAAAACAACGACAATATCAACATCCGAAAGCACCTCTTTTGTCAATTCCTTTAATCCTGTGTAGGTCTCTCCGAGGTATTCATATTCGGCAATATAGGGATCATAAAATGATAATATAGCCCCCTTTTCTCGCAAAAGATCCATAACCTTTAATGCTGGTGACTCTCGATAATCATCGACATCATTTTTGTAGGCTACTCCCAAGGCGAGAATTTTCGCACCATTCTTCGACTTTTTATATCTATTCAAAATATCGGAAACTCGACTTGTGGTGTACTCAGGCATCATATCGTTTATCATCATCGACGATTCGATCATCGAGGTATGAAAACCATACTCACGAGCCTTCCAGCTCAAATAATAGGGATCAAGTGGAATACAGTGTCCTCCCAAACCTGGACCAGGATAGAACGGCGTAAATCCAAAAGGTTTTGTCTTTGCTGCATCAATCACCTCCCAAAGATTAATTCCCATTTTATGGCATAGAATCGCAAGTTCATTGATAAGTCCAATATTAATATTGCGATAGGTATTCTCCAAAATCTTTGTCATCTCAGCTACCGCAGGTGACGAAACAGTGTGAACCGCACCCTCCAAAACAGACGAATAGATCGCCGTTATCACCTCCTTGGCATCATCACCAATGGCACCAACAACTTTCGGTGTATTTTTCGTTTTATAAATTGCGTTACCTGGGTCGACACGCTCGGGTGAGAATCCCAAATAAAAATCCTCTTCACACTTCATGCCTGAACCCTCCTCCAACAGAGGTTTGATTAGCTCCTCGGTTGTTCCTGGATATGTCGTCGATTCCAAAACAATCACGGTTCCTCTGGTGATATATTTTGCTATCTCTCGTACAGACGATTCAATATAACTAATATCGGGCTGTTGGTGCGTATCCAGAGGAGTTGGAACACATATAGCGATGAAATCTACATTTCGAATCAACGCAAACTCCGTGGTCGCATACAAACGACCATCTTGAATTACCTGCATAAGATCGCCATCCTCAATATCGCCAATATAGTTCTCACCTCGATTTACCTTTTCGACCTTCGACTCTTGAACGTCAAAACCAATTGTTTTAAATCCAGCTTTCGCCTTCTCCACCGCAAGTGGCAAACCGACATAACCTAAGCCGATAACTCCCACAACAATATCTTTGCTCTCTATCTTTTTTAATAATGTTTCTTTCATATTATTTTGCTATATCTACCAATAAACAGGTCTAAATTTTCTCTATCAATTCAACATCAATAAATGGCATCTCAACATACGTGAGCCCATTAATATCAATCACAACTTTCTTTGCTCTCGATCCTTTTGGACGCATCAACACGCCCTCATACCCTTTATACTTTCCATCAGTAATTCTCACGGGCGTTCCCTTTGCTAAAATTTGACGGTTTTTCGCTATCTCCACATATCTGACTTTCTCCTGCATATCCTCTACAACCGTCATAAAACGGATCATATCACACTCCGAGACAACAATAGGCACTAATAGTTCGCCATTATCATCTTTTTTGATAAGCATATTATGCAGACAATCTATCTCACGCTTCGATTCATTGAGCCGCTCCATATCTGCTTTAATAAATATTAAATTTTTTATTGCAGGTACAGCCACGAGTTTACATCGCCCATTCTCCTTCTCTTTTTCGTAGCGCATCGGGAGGTAATTCTCTATCAATAAAGAGTCTAAATCCTCTTTTGCCTTTAAGGCTTTGCCATAAGAAGCCTTCATTGCATACCATACAGCGCCCTTTATATTGTATTCTATCTGAATCATATAAAACTCTAATATTTAACTACTTGACACAATAAGTAGACTTATACATCGCTGTATACAATTAAAAATCAATTGGTTACACGCAACACTGCCGCAATACACACAAAAATAACCAATCAATATACTATTTTAAATAATTATTACCTTATCGAAACTTTAAGTGGTAATAACTACGACAAAAATAGGTAAAAAAAGTTAAAAAACATAGCATTTATAAAATAAAAAGCCACCAATAGACAAAAAAGATAGCATTTACCATCTAGCAGAATCTTTATCTATTACTTTACAGCTAGTTAGCATTATATTCGGTTACTCACTTGAGCATTAAAAAACATAATTATAGACACTTTTGCATCAAAAAAGCCCACTCAACATTTCAAAATCAACACACAAAAGCCATAAAACGATATTATTACAACCAAATAAAGCATCATAAGCAATTAGAATCTGTTTAAATTTCTCTCATCTAATTTGTTAATGATCTGTCACTTCACTTTTCTCTCTTTGCACTCGTTACATAGCTATTGCTATGCGCCTCGCACAAAGAGAGAAAATTAAAGCAACATCTCTCTTAACAATTTTAGAGAGAAAAACTTAAACAGATTCTTACTATTTTGAATATTTTCGAGACAAACCGAGCAGAATTATTTTTTTTATGTAACTTTGCATCATAAATTTTTAAATAGACAAAATATTATGGCAAATTTAAGAGTCCTAAAAAAGGGTATCGACTATATCCTAGAGGAGCTAGTTTTCGATTGCGACATGGCAATCTGCTTCCAACCATCGAAAGCAGAGCAAGTTTTCGAGTTGATGAAAAAAGGTGTAGCTCTTCGCAACGAACTATATGTTAGAGCAAACAACCCAATCGAGCCACACAACCGTTCATTGGTTCGCAAGCACTATGCAGCTTTGCGTCGTGATATGATTGCTTCATTCGAGCAACTTTTCGAGGAGTTGAGCGAAATGAATAAATAAGAGCCGATCTACCGAAAAAATAACCGACACTTCCAAAAGGGGTGTCGGTTTTTTTTGGGGAGTTCTATTTTCTCCCTAATTTTATTTTTTGGTTAATAATTACCCATTTTTGATTTTGCAAAAGTGGGTTGTAGTAGCTCTACCACCGATTTTTGTAAAATCGAAAAGTATTTTAGGGAGAAATTAGAACTCCCCTTTTATACATCTACATATCATCATCATCAAAATAAATATCGTCCATCAGCTCGTCAATATCTCGACGTTCTTTCTTTGTCGGACGACCCGTTCCTCGATCTCGACTCACAAAGATTGTTTCACGAGGCGCATTTAATTTATCCAACTCCTCTTGCGGTGTGATGTTTATGCAATATGGCTCCACGTTTTTAGCCCCCTGTCGACTCGACACCAAATCAAGAACTTTGTATTGATAGGTCACAGGCATCTTTTTCACCGATATATGATCCCCCACTTTAACCTCTCTCGACGGTTTACACAAAGAGTTATTTACCAAAACTTTATTATTGCGCACAGCATCAGCCGCATCGCTTCTGGTCTTGAAAATACGCACAGCCCACAAATATTTATCTATTCTTACCTGACTCATATATTTTAAATTTAGAAGGGTGCTAACAACCCCTTTTACTTTTAGTTAATAATTATCCGTTTTTTTTGCAAAAGTGAGTCGTAGTTAAAAGTATTTTAAAACTCCACTCTACCCCTTTAGAGAAGCAAAGTTATGTAATTTTACCCACATATCAGCAATCAGCTTCAATTAAGTGGTGAAAAACAATTATTGCCATATTTTTAAAAGCGCTCTTGGGGCGATATTTCCCCGTCATTTTTTTAATAAAAATTTTAAAATATTTTGATTTTTCATATATTATATATAACTTTGCAATAGAAAGCATCAGAAATAATCAATATCATACAACCTTTTAAACAGAGCAAACAGAAAAAAAGACAAAACAAAAGAACACTTTAATAAATACCAATCTTCAAAACCTAAAAATTAAGAACATGAAAAAATTATTTTATGGAGCCTTTGCGTTGCTCTTTATTGCATCCTCTTGTAGTGAAGCGGGTGTAAATGGACCCGTATCTGATCCGAATGCTTTAACTTTCAAGAGTAGTATCACCACTGCCTCTAGAGCTACAGGCAATCAATTTGACCAAGGTGACGAAATTTCTGTTACCGCCTATGCTGAGGACGGAAGCATCTACAAAGCCAACGCACTTTACACCTACAGCGACACGTTCACCAGTGCTGACCCTATTGTGTACACAGAGGATGGCCAAATGCTCTCTTTCTGGGCAGTCTATCCTTACACTGAGCTATCTGAGGCAGGTGAGGTTGAGTTCTCTGTACTTAAAGATCAATCTGAGGGTACAAACTACACTCTAAGTGACCTTATGTATAGCTACGCTGGTGCAACTTCTGAGAGCACTCCAACGCTTACATTCAACCACTTGCTTTCTAATGTGATCGTTAACATCTCATCTGAGGAGATTTCACTTGTAAATATCGAGCCATATCTTGAGGCTGCTACAGATGTTAACTACAATATCTTTACTGGTGCAACTACAGCGTCTGAGACTAAATCTCAAATTTCAATGGCTAGCAACGGTACTAACAGCTACAAAGCTATCATCATCCCTCAATCATACGCTGCTGGCGACACAATCGGTTGCATCTGGGTTGATGGTCTTGATTATCCTATCGTTGCAAATAAAGCATACGAATTCAAAGCTGGTAAGGAGTATGTTTTCGATCTTGAGATCGCATATTACTTTAGAGAGATAGAGTTAGTATTTAGTGATGTTACAATCAACGATTGGGGCACTGACGCAGGGGATCGCACTGAGACTCAAGTTGCTAAAACTAGCTACTCAGCTCCAGATCTACTTCCTGGCGACTGTCCTGGATATAGCTCTTCTTACGGAATCAGCAGTACATGGGATGGCAACTCTACTAGTCTAACTTCTGCTTTCGTTTCTGAGGCTTACACAAATGCAATTAACAAAACTGTTACATTCTGTATTGGTGATGCAATGGAGCTTACTAGATTCTCTTTGTTTACTCGTTCAGGAAGAAACTTTGGTGGTACTATGATTAAGAGATTCAATATCTATGGTGCTACGGAGCTTACAGACGATATGTATATTGATGATGAAACTGGCTTCCCAGACTATACTGGTTGGAGTCCAATCTTAATCAACGCTTCTTGTCTTCCTATTTCTGGATCTGACACCGCTACTGATGATGATGTTACATACCTTGTTGCTAATGGTAGTGAATTTACCGTACCTGAGGGTCGTGGCGAGTTCAAATATATCAGAATCGAGTTCCTTGAGGCTTGGGACGGCGGTTCATCAATTAGCCTAAGTGAGGTTGAATTCTGGGGATACCTATCTGAGAATTAGTAATACAGAACCTAAAAATTAAAAAACGATCATGAAAAGTTTAAATATAAATTCAGCTTTTTTAAAGGGCGCACTAGCATCGCTAATTCTTCTTGCATCTTGTACTAAAGATGAACTAAGCAATGTAGCGAGCGACCCTAACACATTAACATTCCAGAGTTCTATCACAACTGCATCAAGAGCTACAGGTAATCAATTCGACATTAACGATAAAATTGCAGTAACTTCATACGACATAAGTGGTACAGCTCACAGATCTAATGTAGAGTATACATATGATGGTCAATTCACAAGTACTGACCCTATCAAATATACAGAAGACTACCAAAGATTGTCATTCTGGGCTATCTATCCTTACACTGAGTTATCTGACGATGGTATTGTTGAGTTCTCGACTCTTACAAACCAAGCGGACGATACAAACTACACTCTAAGTGACCTTATGAGCAGTTATGCTGCCGCTACTTCGGCTAGCTCTCCAACGCTTGTTTTCAACCACTTGTTGTCAAACGTTATCATTGACATTACATCTGAGGATATAACACTTATCAATGTAAAATCGTACATAGAGGCTGCAACAGATATTCAATACAACGTTTTCTACGGCTCATACTCTGACGCTTCTGAGACTAAGAGCGAGATCTCTATGGCTAGCAACGGTACTTATAGCTACAAAGCTATTATCGTTCCTCAATCATACAGCACAGGTGACACTATCGGTTACATAAGTATCGACGGTGCGAAATACCCTATCATAGCTGACAAAGATTACGACTTTAAGTCTGGTAAGGAGTACGTTCTATCTTTGGATATTTCTGCTACAGGTGGCGAAATTGAGATCACTTTCGGTGATGTTAGCATCAACGATTGGGGTACTGATGAGGCTTTTGATACTCGTGTAGAGACTTACGTTACTAAGAGTTATTATATCGCTCCAACAATCCTTCCTGGTGACGCTGAGCCATTCGGTTCTGGTTATGACAGACCTGATATGTGGGACAACATCTACAACAATGCTAACTCTTGTTTCGCAGCTTTAAATACTTACGAAAGCACAATTGGCAAAACCGTAACATTCGGTCTTGGTATGGATCTTGACATCACTCGTTTCTCGATCTCTCCTCGTGGAACTCGTCAATTCTCTCGTTGTATGATTAAGAGATTCAATATGTACGGTACATCTAAACTTACAGATGAGATGTATGTTGACGATGGTACTGGCATGCCTAACTTCGACGGTTGGGACCTTATCCTAGAGGATGCACAGTGTCTTCCAATTTCAGGCTCGGATACTCCAACAGATGAGGATATTGCATATCTTGAGGCTAACGGTAGCGAATTCGATGTTCCTTACGGAATTGGTGATTACAGATTTATCCGTTTCGAGGTTCTTGAAACTTGGGAAGGTGGTACTACTTTCAGTATCGGTGAGCTTGATTTCTGGGGATATGTTGTTGACGACACTGATGACGGCACAACTTCTGTAGAGCCAGATGCTGACGGTGTTTACCGTGTAAGTAGCCTTGCTGACATGCAACCACTTCTTAAGATGGACAACGTTCAAGTTGAGCTTGCAACAGGTGACTATTATGTTACACCTATGGACATTACAAATGGCGTATATTCAGCTACAGCAGAGGTTGTTGAGGGAACATACACAAGTTCTATCTTCCTTGTTGAGGGTAACGGTTCAACTTACGATTTCGGTAACTCTACAATTACAATCAACGCTGACGCATACGACGTAGCTGGTTGTGAGGCTTATCCACTGCACATCATCGGTAGCGAAAACACTGTAAAGAACTACACTCAAGTTGATGATGGTGAAGCTATTGACGTTCACGTAAATGGCGTTACAAACGTTGTTATCGACGGTAGAGAGAATATCGTAGAGAATATCACAATCCACTCAACAGGATCTTATCCTTACGGTTATGGTGAGTGTTTCGGTAAGGGTGGTACTAACACCGTTATCGGTCACTACAAGCACTGCGGTGTTTTGGTTCGTGGACTAGATAATATATTCCGTGATAGCCATGTATATCACAGAGCTTATGGTCACTGCGTATTTATGCAAGGTGCTTTCAACCCAACAATCGAGAATTGCTACATCGAGGGTGCAATTTCAACTACTGAGGCTATCTACGCTGAGAAGGGTACTGGTTCAGCTGCTGACAATGCTAACTTCAGAACAACTTGGGGCTTCTATATGACTGAGAACTTCAAGTATACAATGGCTCTAACCGAGGAGGGTATCCGTGCTTATAATGGTGGTAACACAATCATTGACGGCGTAAGATACGAGAATGGTACAACTAGCCCAACTATCTTGAACAACACAGTGAAGAATGCTCGTGCTGGTGTAACTCTAACACACGCATCTGGAACAAAATATGTTGAGGGTTGTACAATCATCGGTTGCGATAGAGGTTTCGCAATTGGTTCTGGTAATATCGTTGATTGTTATGCTGATGCACAATTTGGTCCTGCATTTGGTGTTGACTATAGCACTGATAGCGGTATCACAGCTGAAATCACAATCATTGATGGTAGCAGCGCTGAGTATGTTACAGTTGATGGTGTAGATTACAAAACTAGCAACGGTACAGGTCACATCGCTTACATCTTTGGTAAGAACCACAACCTTACATTCCGTGATGGTCGCACAGATAAAGATGCTGTAATCTACACTACTTGTGCTGATCCTAATATCTCTGAGTGTGCATTTGACCTTGGTGGTGACTGCCGTACAATCGGTGAGATCTGGGAGGACGAGTATAGCGAGGGTTACGATCCTGAGACACTTGATGACGATATGTATCCACTTACATCATCAACTATCACAAACTACACTACTTGGCCTATACGTATTGATTCTGAGGCTACAGGTAACACTATTTACTCTAACGGTGAGGTAACTGAGGAGATCCCAGGAAACAACACTGTTTACCGTATTGGTGAGTGGTAGAGAGTACTATTTAGCAAAATGTAATACGGAAAAGGTATATTATTAAAGGTCGAGGCTATCCATTAATTTGGGTAGCCTCTTTTTTTGAGGCTGTTTTAATAAAGTTTACGCTATAAGTTCCTCCATTCAA
This sequence comes from Rikenellaceae bacterium, assembly GCA_044433665.1. GTDB lineage: Bacteria > Bacteroidota > Bacteroidia > Bacteroidales > Rikenellaceae > Alistipes. Next base: position 48,874 of record JAWXTJ010000001.1, on the reverse strand, counting down.
AATAAATTGTTACTTTTGTGAAAACAAAGAAATAAATTACACGAAAAAGATAAAATAATAACATATTAATTAGCTTTAAGCTGTTTTCTCCAAACCTCGAAATGACCAAAATTTTGCAACGGATTAAACAGGCAGAGTCTTTGTCATGTATCTATATGGCATGGACTCTCGTCTGTTCGTTGCTACGGTATTTGGTCATACCAGAGGTTTGAACATTCGAGATCCATGTCTTTTTTTGTGTTATCTCGAAACAGCCAAACACAAAAAACTATGACCTCAAACAAAAATCTCCTGCTCGGCAAATGGATATTTATCAAGGCTGAAAAATATAATGGCAACGAGTGGGAACCAACCGACCATGTTAAAGGAATGACTTGGGAATTTTGCCCAATTTTCTTTAACGAAAACAAAACCATTGGCAATATTGCCGAGTGACACCAACGAGTGACGAATCCATATCACTAAACTACTCAGTTTGCAATACTGACAACTATTTAAGGGTGGAAATATACACCGACCCCGAAACAAGAATCAAAGATGAAACCGACATCTATAAAATTGTTGAAGTAACTCAAACCTCCCTCCAAATCACAATTGTTTTAAGTTTGATAAATCAAATCGGCTATCCTCCACCATACTTGCGTTATACTTTACAACAGATGAAGAGTAATATAAGGTAAGCAAGCGCATAAAAAGAGAGGTAAAAGACAAAGTTTTGAAAATAGATAAAGTTTACTTAAGGGGAGTTCTATTTTCTCCCTAATTTTATTCTTTGGTTAATAATTACCCATTTTTGATTTTGCAAAAATGGGTTGTAGTAGCTCTACCACCGATTTTTGTAAAATCGAAAAGGGGTGGTTAGTAATCGAAAAGTATTTTAGGGAGAAATTAGAACGCCCCTTAAATACTTAGTGTAATTTATGTGTTAAAATATTCACATGACATTTTTTTTTACTATCTTGCAGATGTTATATTTCAAAACCTAAACTTACATAATAATTATGAAAAAACTTTACCTTTATCAATTCGCAGGGTTATTAGCCCTCGTTTTACTCCTTAGTGGTTGCTTCTCTGATTTTGAGCATGATGTGACCAAGTATGGGGATTCTGTAGTGATTCAGAAAGATAGCCTGACGATAACCGTTGAAGTTGTAGACTCGGGAATTATCCACATCAAAAAAGAGATTCTAGGAACTCCCGAAAGTATCATCCCGAACTATACAACCGTTTTAGAACCAACAGGAGTGAAATGGAAGCTCCATGAGTCGAAAAAAAAGGTTGAAATTTTAACTTCCGATATTACAGTTAGTGTAAATAGAGATGGCGTAATCGAATACACCGACGGAAAAGGAAAGCACTTAGTTTCAGAGAGCTGTGAGAGAACATTTATCTCGGAAAAGGCGATCGACAGAAATGTTGTGTCGCAGGCTTTCGTCGCTGGTGATGAGGCTCTTTATGGATTGGGGCAATTCCAAAGCGGAATTATGAACTGGCGAAGTGTTCCGATGAGAATGATTCAATACAACCAAGAGGTGGCTATTCCATTCCTTGTTTCGACTAAGAATTATGCAATTTTGTGGAATAATTATGCAGTTACCGATTTCAACCAAGCGCTAAACGAGATCACCTTTGACGATAAAGCTAAAGTTGCAACCTCTGAGGAGGACTCCGCAAATCCAGATGTTGAGAATGTAATCACATCAAAAACAAAGGTTGACAAAGAGGCTAATATCCGTGAGACAACATTCACTCCAGATCAAAGCGGCGAATATACATTCCTTGCATACAGCAGCAATGCAACTAGAATGCGTGGACAGATCAAAGTTATGATCGACGACGACACTGTAATTGATTACGCAACGATATGGGTGCCAACATGTTTCTCGGGAAGAAAATATTTGGAGGCTGGACGAGAGTATAAAGTGATGTTCCAAAATGCTGGAGCTCCTATTGCAGGTAACCTTTATTACAACAAACCTGATTTCAACAAAACTGTATTTAGCAGCGAGGCGGGAACCTCAATCGACTATTATTTGCTAGCGGCTGAGACTCCTGCAAAGATCATGGAGCTAAATCACAAGTTGACAGGTAAAACTCCAATGTTCGAGAAGAAGGCTTATGGCTTTTGGCAGTGTCGTGAGCGTTACCACACTCAAGAGGAGCTACTCGATAATGCAAATCAACTTCGTGAGCGTAAGGTTCCTGTTGATATGATTATCCAAGATTGGTTCTACTGGCCTGAGGGAACTAAGGGTTGTGAGTGGGATAGAGCAAAATATCCAGATCCAGCGGCAATGGCAAAGGAGGTTCACGATCTAAATATGAATTTGATGGTTTCAGTATGGCCACAGATTAGCAACGATCCAATGCTTGCAACGTATGATCTTGTTGGCACAAAGTTGGGTAATACAAATAACTTGAATTTCTATGACGACGACATTGCTCAGCGTTACTATAGAATGCTTAGCGATAGTATGTTCCACTTCGGAGTAAACTCAATTTGGTTGGATGGAACAGAACCTGCGGGTCGTCCAGCGGATAATGTTGATACTGGAATTGGTAAGTACAAAGAGGTGAGCAACACTTACTCGCTTGTTGTCTCTAAGGCGATGTATGAGGGTAAGCGTAAGGAGTATCCTTCGGAGCGTGTGTTGAACCTTACTCGTTCGGCATTCCCTGGACAACAGAGATATGGAACGGTAACTTGGTCGGGGGATGTTCAGTCGACCTGGAAGCAATTTGGAGAGCAGATTTCGGCTGGTTTGAACTTCACAATGGCTGGTATTCCTTACTGGACTCACGATGCGGGTGGATTCTTTAGAGATGCAAACTCTATGAACCCAATTTATGATAATCAATATACCAACAAGGAGTTTATTGAGCTATATGCTCGTTGGTTCCAATTTGGAGCGTTCAGCCCAATTTTCCGTATTCACGGTTATGTGTCGGAGACCGAAATTTGGAGATATGGCCAGGAGTTTGAGGCTATGGCTCGTAAATTTATCGACCTACGCTACCAACTTTTACCTTATATCTACTCTGAGGCGTGGAAGATTACAAACAGTGGACATGTGATGATGAGTCCGCTTGTATATTACTATCCTGAGGATAAAGCAACTTGGGAGATCGACGATCAACTATTCTTCGGTGAGAATATCATGGCGGCATTTGTAACCGAGTATGAGCAACGCACAAAGGAGGTTTATCTTCCAAAGGGAGCATGGTATGACTTCTGGACAAATGAGAAGATTGCAGGTGGCGAAACAGTTACCGCTGACGCTGCATTCGATCAAATTCCACTCTATGTTAAGGCTGGTTCGATCGTTCCATTTGGCCCAAAGATTCAATATGCAACCGAACCTACCGACGAGCCTATACATATTCGTGTATATCCAGGCGCTGACGCTTCATACACTCTATATCTTGACGACTTTATGACAACCGACTATATGGAGGGTAAATATTCAGAGGTGACTTTCTCATTCAAGAACTCATCGTCGGAGCTTACAATTGCAAACGGTGCAGGCGACTATATCGACTTTGCAAAGGAGCCAATGGCACTTATCATTGACCTAATGGGAACAAACAAGAGCATCGAGATTGATTACACAGGCAGCAAAACTAAAATCAAACTATAAAACAGACTTATGAAAAATTTAGGATTCTACATTCTCGCAGTGGCAATTTTTACCGCAAGTTGCCAATCGAGTTTTGTGCACCCAGTAGAGAAGAGTGAAAACTCGGTAGCCTTCGAAAAGGATGGTATCACCATCAATATTGAAGTTATAGACAATGGAATTATCCATGTCGAAAAGAGCCCAACAGGACAACAAGGTTACACAGTACCCGATCTTGTTACTGTATTGGAGCCTCAAGGCATTAAATGGAGCTTGAAACAGTCGAAAAACAAGTTGACCATCAAAACTAGCGAGATGAAAGTTGTAGCTAATAGCGATGGAACCATTGAGTACAAAGACAAAAGCGGCAAGCATCTAGTTTCGGAGAGCAACGACAGAACATTTATTAAGCCCGATGCTGAGGGTTATGCAGCATCTCAATCGTTTACCGTTGGTGACGAGGCTCTATATGGTTTGGGACAGTTCCAAAGCGGTATCTTCAATTGGAAGAATGTACCGATGACACTCCGCCAATATAATCAAGAGGTGGCAGTGCCATTCCTTGTCTCGACAAATAATTATGGTATTCTTTGGAATAACTATAGTGTTACCGATTTCAACCCTGCGGAGAATGAGATCGAGTTTAATGAAGAGGAGGCTGAAATTGCTGAACTTGATTATGACGCTTCGAATATCGACGTTGAGAATGTTGTTAAATCGAAAGCTAAGATCAATAAGGAGGCAAATATTCGCCAAACAACATTCACCCCTGAGCAGACAGGTCTCTATACATTCTATGTCGATAGTGACAAAGGGGGTAAGATGCGTGGTCAGATCAAGGTTACCATTGATGATGATGTAGTTGTTGATTACGCTACAATTTGGGTTCCAATGTGTTTTTCAGGCACGAAGTATTTGGAGGCTGGCAAGGAGTATGATGTAGTTTTCCAAAACTCGGGTGCTCGTATTCCTGGTCGTCTACTTTATAACACTCCAGATTATAATAAGACAGTTTTCAGCAGCCAAGCGGCACGCTCGATCGACTACTTCCTGATTGCAGGTGAGAATCCAGCTGAGGTTATCGGTCTTAACCATAAACTAACTGGTCAAGCACCAATGATGAAGAAAAAATCTTATGGATTTTGGCAGTGTCGTGAGCGTTATCACAACCAAGAGGAGCTTCTTGAGAATGCTAACGAGATGCGTAAGCGTGAGATTCCATTCGATGTTATCGTTCAAGATTGGTTCTATTGGCCAGAGGGAACAAAGGGTTCTGAGTGGGATCGCAAGAAGTATCCAGATCCACAAGCTATGACAAGAGAGGTGCACGATCTAAACCTTGATATTATGGTTTCGGTGTGGCCATCGGTGACCAACGACCCAATGTTGGCAACTTACGATCTTGTGGATAGTAAACTAGGCAAAACGCAATATCTCGATTTTTGGGATAAGGATATAGCTAATGGATTCTATAGAATGCTTAGCGATAGTATGTTCCACTTCGGTGTAGATTACATCTGGTTGGATGGTACCGAGCCTGAGCAGAAGCCTTCGGATGATTATATGACAGGTTCTGGTGAGTTTAAATATTTGGCAAACTCTTATTCGTTGATGGTTACAAAGGCGATGTATGAGGGTAAGCGCAAGGAGTTCCCAACGGAGCGTGTTACAAACCTATCTCGCTCGTCATTCTCGGGTCAACAACGTTACGGAGCCATCACCTGGTCGGGAGATGTTCAAGCGACATGGAAGCAATTCAGTGAACAGATCTCAGCGGGTCTAAACTTTACAATGTCGGGACTACCCTATTGGTCACATGATATTGGTGGATTCTTTAGAGACTCGAACTCAATCAACCCAATTTATGATAGTCAATACACAAATGAGGAGTATATTGAGCTTTTGAGCCGTTGGTTCCAATTTGGAGCATTTAGCCCTGTTTTCCGTATTCATGGTTATGTTTCGGAGACTGAGATTTGGAGATATAACGATGCTTTTGAGGCAATGGCACGTAAATTTATCGACCTACGTTATCAACTTATGCCTTATATCTATTCTGAGGCGTGGAAAATTACGTGTGATGGTCATGTGATGATGAGTCCACTTGCATATTACTATCCTGAGGATAAAGCAACATGGACAATCGACGATCAGCTATTCTTCGGTGAGAATATCATGGCGGCATTTGTTACCGAGTATAAGCAACGTGAAAAGGAGGTTTACCTACCTGCTGGCGAGTGGTTCGATTTCTGGGCAAATGAGAAGATTGCAGGTGGCAGAACAATCACCGCAAAAGCGGCACTCGATCAGATTCCATTATACGTTAAGGCTGGTTCAATCGTTCCATTTGGTCCAAAAGTTCAATATGCAACTGAGCCAACAGATGAGCCAACACACATTAGAGTTTATGGAGGTGGCAACGCGGCGTATACTCTATATTTGGATGATAACCTTACAACAGATTACATGAAGGGTATCTACTCTGAGATTATATTTGCATACAACGACTCTAAAAAGGAGCTAAGCGTAAGCAAAGGTGATGGCAACTATATCGACTTCGCAAAGAGTCCAATGACATTTGTTGTCGACCTAATGGGTAGCAACAAGAGCGTTGAGGTAACCTTTAATGGTGAGAAATCTATTGTTAGCTTGAAATAATCCGAGACCGTTGCAAGGCGGCGAAAATTCAAAGATCTCTAAAAAGGAGCAAAACTTGCATTTTACAGTGGTCTCCTAAAAAAATATACCCATTATTGGACGATCCAATAATGGGTATATTTTTTTGTCTAAATTGCAACGGTTTCAAATTACCAAATTACCACTCGTTCACTTTCAGGCATATACATTGCGTCACCCTCTTTGATGTCAAATGCTGCGTAGAAACCCTCTAAATTGCGGAGCGCTGCATTTACACGCCATTTACCAAGTGAGTGAACATCAACTTTAGTTAGACGTGCAATCTCAGCCTCACGAACATTTTGTCCCCAAAGATTTGCATAACCTAGATAGAAACGTTGCTCACTTGTAAAGCCATCAATTGGCTCTGGAGTAACGCCTCCAAGAGTGTTGATATAGGCTGTGTGTGCTACTCGCAAGCCTCCTTGGTCTGCAATATTCTCTCCGAGTGACAAAGCTCCATTGGCATTTAAACCAGGGAGAACCTCGATGGCATCATATTGCGCAATAAGAACGTCTGCTCTCTTTTGGAATGCCTCACTGTCGGCCTCTGTCCACCAGTTATTCATATTTCCCTCAGCATCAAATTGGCGACCTTGATCGTCGAATCCGTGTGTCATCTCATGGCCAATAACAACTCCAATCGCACCATAGTTTACTGCATCGTCAGCCGATGGGTTGTAGAATGGAGGTTGAAGGATTGCCGCTGGGAAGCAGATCTCGTTTGTTGTTGGGTTGTAGTAAGCATTAACCGTTTGAGGTGACATGTGCCACTCTGTACGATCTACAGGTTTATTTAGATCTGCATAGTTATCACGTGAATACCACTCTTTAATCACTTTCGCATTCTCCCAATATGATTTTGATGGGTCAACATTTAAAGATGAGTAATCTTTCCATGTGTCGGGATAACCGATTTTTACAACGAATGTATTCAATTTCGCTTGAGCTTTAACCTTCGTTTCGTCGCTCATCCACTCCAAGGCATCAATATGTTGCGAAAGAGCTTTGCGAAGATTTGCAACTAAGGTTACCATGCGAGCTTTATCCTCTGCTGGGAAATATTTCTCAACGTAGATTTCACCTACAGCCTCACCCAACACTGAGCTAGGGTATGACATTGCTCTTTTCCAACGAGCTTTAGGCTCCTCGCTACCAGTCATTGTTCTGCCGAAGAAGTCGAACGATGCTGCGTAAATATCGTCGTTCATATATGATGCCGAAGATGAAATATAGTGAGCAGCCAAATAATAACGTAGATCTTCAATCGAAGCGGTTGAGATTAATTTTACAACTTGTGAAATGGCTTTAGGTTGTCCAATAACTAGTTTTTCGAAACTTGGTACTCCTGTAGCATTGAAGTATCTCTCCCAATCTATCCCTTTATATTTTTTAAGGAAGTCTGCTTTGGTGATTGGATTATAGTTTGCCTCAACATCACGAAGCTCAACATTTGAACTCATTGCAAGGGCTAAAGCATCCTCGATTTTTAGAACTGATGCTGCTCCCTTAGCTGGATTTTCTAGTGATGTTAGAGCGAAAACATTCTCTATGTATTTAACATAAGCGGCTTTGATTTCGCTATTCTCTGCATCGAGGTAATAGTCACGGTTTCCCATTCCTAGACCTCTTTGGCTCATTTTATATACGTTTTCATTGCTGTTGACTAGGTCCGCACCTACACCTGTTCCAAAGAATGGGCTGGTAACTGACAAGTGCATCTCGGCGATCATATCGAGAATACCCTCACGAGAATTAATTGCCATGATGCGGTCTATATCTGCTTTAACGGGGGTTACTCCTTCAACATTAAGGCGCACTGAATCGAGACCCATTTTATAAAGATCCGATATTTTTTGCTCTACGCTACCTTTTTCGCTTTGTGATGTTGCCATTTCGGCAAATAGGTCGTTGAGTCTGATTTCGTTATTCTCACGCAACACATCGAATGCTCCATATCGAGCATATTCTGCTTTAAGTGGGTTTGCTGATTGCCAGCCACCAGTTGCGTATTCATAAAAATCTGCTTGTGGTGCAATTGAGTTATCAAAATTTGCTAAATCTATTGCAGGTACCCCTTTTGGAGTATTATCTTCTGCACAACTTGCCATAAATGCTATACTTGCTATTAATAATATTTTTTTCATCATTTATTGTTTCTTTAGGGTTGTTAAATTCCTATGATTTTTCATAAATTTAGAGGTGATAAAAATGGGGCTTCCATTTATATCACCTCTAAAATTATATATTTTTTGCGTTGGTCAATTGAAAAACGGCTTGATGGCTCAAAGAATTTAAATAGTTAGAAACAGTTTAAACAATTAAAAACGATTTAAACAGTCATAAACAATTTAGAGATTAAGAGCATAACACGTTAGTCAACGTCCTGTAAGTTGAAGAAAAAGATGAGTTTTGGGGCTTCGTGAGCATTTTTAACCGCAGCGCACTTTCTGTGCGTGAGGATTAAAAAGCGGAGGGAAGTGCCAAAAATCGCTTTTTATTCAGCTTACTTACTTGCGGATAGCCGCAACTCCTGGTAATTCTTTTCCTTCCATGTACTCAAGTAGTGCGCCACCACCTGTAGATACGTAAGATACCTTCTCAGCCAAACCAAACTTATTGATACAAGCAACCGAGTCACCACCACCAATTAGTGAATAAGCACCATTCGAAGTTGCCTCAGCGATAGCAAGAGCTACAGCCTTAGAACCTGCTGCAAATGCCTCCATTTCAAACACACCAACAGGACCATTCCAAAGAATAGTCTTACAACCTAGAATGTGTTTGCGGAAAAGCTCGATACCCTCAGCACCAACATCAAGACCCATCCAACCGTCAGGAATAGCGTTTGAAGCTGTTGTTTGTGTCGCAGCATCTGCGGCAAATTTATCAGCTACAAGAGAATCTGGAGTCAATACAACCTCGATACCTTTAGCCTTAGCCTTCTCGATAATATCAAGTGCTACTGGGAACATATCTGGCTCGCAAAGAGAGCTTCCAACTGTACCACCCAAAGCAGCCTCGAAAGTGTATGTCATACCACCACCGATAACGATTGAGTCAACTTTCTCCATCAACTTCTCGATGATTGTGATCTTAGATGAAACCTTAGAACCTCCAACGATAGCGCAGAATGGACGTTGTGGCTCCTCCATCATTGAGTCGATAGCCTTAAGCTCGTTCTCCATAACGTAACCGAACATCTTATCCTCAGGGAAGTAATCAGCGATAAGAGCTGTCGAAGCGTGAGCACGGTGTGCAGTACCGAATGCGTCGTTGATATAGCAGTCAGCATAAGAAGCCAAACGCTTTACGAACTCCTTTTGAGAAGCCTTAACCGCCTTTTTAGCCTCAGCCTTTTGCTCGTCTGTAGCATCAGCCTCTAGTCCACGTGGTTTACCCTCCTCTTCAGCGTAGAAACGAAGGTTCTCAAGCAAGATAACCTCACCTGGTTTCAAGTCGGCAGCCATTGCAGCAGCAGTGTCACCGATGCAGTCGCCAGCGAATTTAACCTCGCAACCCAATTTCGCCTCAACAGCGGTAACGATTTGAGAAAGAGAGAATTTCATATCCTCGTTTTTCTTTGGACGACCAAGGTGAGACATAAGAATAACTGATCCACCACCAGCTAAAACTTTTTTGATTGTTGGGATTGCCGCACGAATACGAGTATCGTCGGTTACAGTACCCTCGCTCAAAGGTACATTAAAATCTACACGAATAATGGCACGCTTGCCACTAAAATCATAAGAATCAATTGCGAACATAACTTTAATATTTTAAGTTTTAAAATCTGAAATTTGCACACTTTTCATTATTTAACCACATAAATCACGCCGACGCAAGCATAAATATGGCCGACGCAAAGAGGTTATCAGCTACAAAGATATAAAAATTTATTTACAATAATCATACATACTTTTGATCGTTCAGTTATTTTTTTGTAAATTTGTATTGAGTAAGTGGTGTAGAACAATTATTTCACCCTGCTCAAGTGGGGTAAAATAATTGTTTTACACTACTTATAACCTAAAAAACAAACCGAATTAAGATGAAAATGAAAAGAAAACTTATCGCATTGATTGCTCTGCTGGGCTCAATGAATGTCGCTTCGGCGCAGACGATAAATCTTGCAACCTCACCCGAGGTTCCATTTGAGCACTTTTGGAGCACAGGTTGCGGTGCAGGACGTGCAAACGAGGGTCTTAGAGCCGATTGGTTGGAGCAATTGGAACAGGCGCACAAAGATTGTGGATTCAAATACGTTCGTATGCACGGACTCTTCCATGATGATATGCACATCTGCCACCTAGAGAGAAATGGTTCGATGACCTATAGTTGGCAATATGTCGATGTGCTTTTTGATCGCATGTTGGATATTGGCGTTAAACCATTCGTGGAGCTTGGATTCTTCCCCGAGGAGCTTACTATTCCCGAGAGTAAAACTGTATTCTGGTGGGAGGCGAACGTTACTGTTACTCCTGAGACATTCGATAAATGGCATGATTTGATTAAGAATTTCACGGAGCATGTCGTTGCTAGATATGGTATCGAGGAGGTTCAATCATGGTATTTCGAGGTTTGGAACGAGCCAAACTTGGGTCAGAGTTTCTTGGATGGTACCAAGTCGGATTATTTCCGTTTGTATAAGGAGGCTGTAACAGCTATCAAGGGTGTTGACGAGTCGCTACTTGTCGGTGGCCCATCGACAAGTAACTTTACGGCCGATACTCGTTATCATGGCGAGAAAGTTGATCTAAATAAATCTAAATTCTATAAGGCTGACGTTATCAACGAGCAACAATGGGAGGGTCCATGGATCGTTGACTTCTTGGAGTATTGCGCAAAGGAGAAACTACCTGTAGATTTTATCTCGACACACCCTTATCCGACCGATTATGCTCTTGACCCTGAGGTGGGACGTGGACAGAGTGCAACTCGCTATATTCACTCTACACGTGACGATATTCAGTGGTTGAATGATCGCCTAGCGGAGAGTAAATATCCAGATGCAGAGATTCACCTAACCGAGTGGAGCACAAGTCCAGGTAGCCGTGATGCAATGCACGACGAGTTGCCACCAGCGGCATTTGTTATTAAGGTTAACTTAGAGAATATCGGCAAGACAAACTCGCTTATGTATTGGACATTTACCGATGTATTCGAGGAGAAAGGTGGCGGTTCGACTATCTTCCACGGTGGCTTTGGAATGTTCAATCTTCAAGGAATTGTTAAACCTAGTTACCACGCATATAGAATGTTGAATCAGCTTGGTGACAAACTTATCTACAATAGCGATCCAGTGTGTGTAACACGCAATAGCAAGAATGACAAGATTGTAGCCTTGGTATATAACTATCCAGAGGAGTTTATCCAAAGAGTACCAGCAGGCAACAACGTAAGATCGTATATGAATTCATCGAGTAAAGATCTTAACTGCACAATTGAGGGCTTAGCACCAAATGCGGCAGTATTCTTGGAGATTCTCGACAACAAGCATGGTAACGTGATGGAGACATATCGTGATATGGGCAAACCACACAGCCCAACCCGTGAGCAGATCGAGTTGCTTAAGCAATCTGCATGGAACACACAAAAGCTATCTATGAGAGCTGACGAAAATGGTACACTTACACTCAACCGTGAATTAACCCCTTGGGAGTGTATACTTATCACTGAGTTGTAATAATTTCACAATGTAAGTAGTGTAAAACAAAGATGATGTAATTTATTTTGCATCATCTTTGTTTTTATAGATGATTTTAAAACTCCGAACTCTTTTAAAATATTCAAGATAAACATATAAAACTTTAGATTTAATTTATAACTTTGTCAAAAAAATAAGATATGGAGAATATAAATGACATACGTTGGGAGCAGAGATTTTCGAATTATAGAAAAGCTCTAAACAAGTTGAAAGTTGCCACAGAACTTATTAGCCATATTTATGAAAATTTAAGCGTTAAATCTATATCAGATGAGGAAGAGTTGCAGATTGAGGGTTTAATACAGCGCTTTGAATATACACACGAATTAGCTTGGAAAGTTATGATGGATTATGCAAAATATCAAGGATTCCAAGATATTAAGGGTTCTCGTGACGCTACCCGATACGCATTGAAAAGCAACTTAATTTCCGATGAATGTTGGATGGAGATGATTCAAAGTCGCAATCGCACCAGTCACACTTATGATGACAACACAGCTCAAGAAATATTAATATATATTGCAGAAAAATATCTACCTGCATTTATCCAATTTGAATCTAAAATGAGAGAGATTCAAAAGATAGATAGAGCACACGATATATTTGATGTGATATAATTTCCCCTTTAATTTAAGTATGGATCAATTCGGAATTTCTGAGGATAAAATTGTAAAATTACACTCTGTTTTTAATCTTTTTCCCGAGATTGAACAGGTGATAATATATGGTTCACGTGCTTTAGGGCGTTATAAAAAATTCTCTGATGTTGATATTACCTTGAAAGGCTCATCGCTTACCGACAGCACTCTTACAAAACTTATTTTCGCAATTGATGATCTGCTTCTGCCATATGAATTCGACATCTCGATATATCATCATATAAAAAACTGTGATGTGGTCGATCATATTGATCGTGTAGGTAAAGTTTTATACACCAAATAAATTATTGAGAAATATCTTTATTCAGCTATAAAATAACATTCCAGATAATAAATGTAAAATTATAAAACTCAATTTGCCAGAGATATAAAAAATCAAAATAAAAATAAGGAAATCGGAAATTTATTATTAATTTTGAGGTCTGAAATTTTATAAAATATGGCAAAGGAGTATAACCCAGCACGCAAAAATAGAGAATCATTCGACATCATTACCGAAAGCAGTGGAGTCGTACCACCACAGGCTGTAGAGCTTGAGGAGGCGGTTTTAGGTGCTTTAATGTTGGAGAAGGATAGTATTATTGCCGTGCAAGAGTTCGTCTCTCCTGATGCTTTTTACACAGAACAACATAGAACAATCTATAAGGCCATCGAGGAACTTTCGGCCGAATTGAAGCCTATTGACCTCTATACGGTGACCGATAAGCTGCGCTCAAATAAAGAACTTACAAAGGTCGGAGGCGCTGCATATTTGGCTAAACTTACTCAAAAGGTCGATTCGGCAGCAAACGTTGAGTTTCACACCAAGATCATCGCTCAGAAATATGTTCAGCGTGAACTTATTCGCTCCGCTTCTGAAATTCAAAAGCGCTCGTTCGATGAATCAGTCGATGTAACTGAGCTTATTGGTTTTGCCGAGGGTGAGATCTTTAAGGTGGCCGAGGGGCATGTGAAGCGCTCGGTGCAGTCGTCGAAAGATATTTTAGCTAAGGCCTTGGCTCAGATTGAGGAGGCTGCCAAAAATAAAAACTCGTTTAATGGCGTTCCATCGGGATTTGTCGATATTGATAAAAAAACGCTTGGTTGGCAGCTTTCGGATTTGATTATTGTTGCGGCTCGTCCCTCGATGGGTAAGACCGCCTTTGTCCTTACGATGGCTCGCAATATGGCTATTGATTACGATCAATCTGTGGCGTTATTCTCGCTGGAGATGTCCTCGGTGCAGCTTATGATGCGTTTGATTGTGGGCGAAACGGGTATTCACAGCAATAAAATTAAGACGGGTGATTTGACTAGCGATCAATGGCGACAATTGGAGTCGTCGACAAAGCCGCTTGCCAATGCGCAACTCTTTATTGATGATACTCCATCGCTTTCGGTCTTTGAGTTCCGCTCGAAGGCTCGACGATTGAAGATTCATCACGATATTAAGATAATTATTATCGACTACTTGCAGCTTATGACAGGTGGAGGCGACAATCGAGGCAATCGTGAGCAGGAGGTATCGTTTATCTCTCGAACGCTTAAGGCTATTGCCAAGGAGCTCAATGTTCCGATTATCGCCCTCTCGCAGTTGAGTCGTGCCGCTGAGATGCGTGGAGGTTCTAAACGTCCTCAGCTAAGTGACCTTCGTGAATCGGGAGCTATCGAGCAGGATGCCGATATTGTGGCATTTATTCACCGTCCAGAGTATTATGGAATCCATCAAACCGAAGATGGAATACCGACGGCTGGTATGGCCGAGATTATCTTGGCTAAGCATCGTAATGGTGAGGTGTGTGATGTGCCTTTGCGATTTATTAAGGAGCAGGCTAAATTTGTCGATATGAATCAGCTGGATATTCCGTCTAGTGCAGGGTATAGCGCAGCAAATCAATATGAAGATTTTGCAAGCAGTTCAATTGGTTTCGATGGTGGCGCTGGTGGTGGTACTGCTCAAACTACCCCACTTGTGAGTAATGAATTTGATATAACCCCTCCTGCTACGGCTAAGCCTAGTGGAGGTGATGAAGAAGCGCCATTTTAAAACTGAGGAGCTATGTTTGTAAAGAGTTATGCAGGAGCCGTAGTAGGCATTGATGCCGTTGAGGTCACCGTCGAAGTTAATCTTGCTGAGGGTGGCTTAGGTCTGTTTATGGTTGGGCTTCCCGATAATGCGGTCAAGGAGTCGGAGGAGCGAATACGTTCAGCATTCGAAAACTCAGCACTTAATTTCACCGCTAAAAAGTTAGTTATAAATCTTGCTCCAGCTGATCTCCGAAAGGAGGGTTCGGCTTTTGATTTGCCTATTGCAGTGGCTATTTTGGCCGCTACGATGCAGATTCAAAATATGATGCTCGAAGAGTCAACAATTTTGGGAGAACTGTCGTTGGATGGTTCAGTCAAAGGGATTAAGGGTGCTTTGCCGCTTGCCGTTGAGGCTCGTAATAGAGGTCGTAAACGAATATTCTTACCTCAGGATAATGTTGCGGAGGCTTCTGTAGTCGATGGGATTGATGTTGTGGGGGTTGCCTCACTTCGAGAGATTGTCGATATGCTCAATGAAAATGCTCCAATAGAGCCTACACGACCTGAGATTGTGGAGTATGAAGCGAGTGAAGATCTTTTTGCCGAGGATTTTGCCGATGTAAAGGGTCAAGCGCAGGTAAAACGAGCAATGGAGATATTGGCTGCGGGAGGACACAATGCAATAATGATCGGTTCTCCAGGATCGGGAAAGACGATGTTAGCTCGACGTTTACCCTCGATTATGCCACCGCTGAGTGCTGAGGAGTCTTTGGAGACAACAAAAATACACTCGGTTGCGGGAAAATTGGGGTTGGCCAATGGGTTGATGTCGAATCGACCATTTCGTGCGCCTCATCATCTCACCTCTCAGGTGGCACTTATTGGTGGTGGGCAGACTCCACAACCAGGTGAGGTATCGCTATCGCATAATGGGGTGTTGTTTCTCGATGAGTTACCTGAATTTGGGCGCAATGTTTTGGAGGTGTTACGACAGCCTTTGGAGGAGAAGCGGATAACTATTTCGAGAGCTCGGTATAGTGTTGAGTATCCAGCAAATTTCACTTTGGTGGCTTCGATGAATCCATGTCCTTGCGGATATTATAGTCATCCGACACGTGAGTGTAGCTGTGCTCCAGGGGCGGTGCATCGGTATTTGAATCGTATTTCGGGACCTCTTCTCGACCGTATTGATCTTCATATCGAGGTGACACCTGTGGCCATCTCCGACATGACTTGTCAGAGAGTCGAGGAGTCAAGCTATTCAATTCGGGAGCGAGTTGTTAAGGCTCGGGCGATACAATCGGAAAGGTTCAAAGATATTGAGGGGATACATACCAACTCGATGATGAATAGTAAGATGTTGCGTGAGTTTTGTCCACTTGATGTCAGAGCCCGCAAAATGTTGGAGACGGCAATGGAGAAGCTGCATTTATCGGCTCGTGCATACGACAGAATAATAAAGGTTGCACGCACGATAGCCGATTTGGCAGGAGTAGCAGATATTACAACAGCACATATCTCCGAGGCAATATCATATCGGAGTTTGGATCGTGAGCAGTGGGGACGAATAATGTAAAAAAAGAGTTTTAGGGGAGAAATTAGAGCTCCCCTTTAGTAACTTACACAAAGAAAGTATGAAGCGAATAGTGATTCTTGGCGGTGGCATAAGTGGTTATGGCTCTGCAATTTTAGCAAAAGTAAAGGGTGCAGATGTATTCCTTTCGGATCGTGGTACCCTCAGCTCAGATGTCGAGGCGAAACTCAAAGAGTGGAATATTGCGTATGAGCAGGGTCAACACTCCGAGGAGTTGATTCTTTCGGCTGATTTAGTTATAAAATCTCCAGGCATACCTGATTCAGCAGCTATTGTGAAGAGTATTCGGAGTGCGAATATTCCTATAATCTCTGAAATTGAGTTTGCGGGTCGTTATCTTGACGGCTCAAAGACAATTTGCATAACTGGTTCGAATGGTAAAACTACAACCACCTCGCTGATATATAAAATTTTGGCTGATGCTAACTACTCGGTTGCCGTTGGTGGAAATATTGGTGAGAGCTTTGCGTACTCGGTTGCGACGGGTTCGTTTGATTGGTATGTTTTAGAGTTGAGCTCTTTTCAGTTGGATGGTATGTATGATTTCAAGGCTGATATTGCTGTGCTTTTGAATATTACACCCGATCATTTGGATCGTTACGAATATAAATTTGAGAATTATGCTGCCTCAAAGATGAGAGTTACTCAAAATCAGGGTGAGGGTGAATATTTTATCTATTTTGATGGTGATCGGACTATTCAAGAGGAGATCGCAAAGCGAACTTTGAGAATGAAGCGCCTAAGTTTTGGCAAGGATCAAAGTGATGTTGTTAAGGTTGATGTTCAAGGTGAAAAACTCGCAATTGCAGCCTCTGAAATGCAAATTCGAGGTCGACACAATTTGTATAATGCCGAAGCAGCAGCTATGGCAGCGGCAGCGGCTGGAGTTAGCGCAGAGCAGATCAAGCGCTCAATTTGCGAATTTGGGGCTGTTGAACATCGTCTGCAACCTCTTTGTGAGATTGAGGGAGTTTTGTATATCAACGATTCAAAGGCTACAAATGTCGATTCTGTTTGGTATGCTCTCGAAGCTATGACAAGACCCGTCGTTTGGATTGCTGGAGGCACGGATAAAGGCAACGATTACAATCCACTCAAAGAGTTTGCACAAAATAAAGTTCACACTTTGGTCTGCATGGGAGTTGACAATGCCGCTTTGCAGAGGGAGTTTGCGGGAGTAATCCCTGAAATTATCTCGACAGGCAGTTTCGATCAAGCAATGGAGGCAGCTCGCACGGCAGCCAAATCGGGAGATGTTGTTTTGCTCTCACCTGCATGCGCCTCATTTGATCTTTTCCGCAGCTATATTCATCGAGGAGAGTGCTTTACCGAGTGGGTGCATAAGTTAAAAAAGGAGGTTACTGATGGAGAACAATAAAAACATTTCGTCGCATAGTCATGGTGCACAATTACTCTATGGCGATAAGGTGCTGTGGGTTATTGTTGCTATGCTCTCGATAATCTCAATTTTATTGGTCTTTTCATCAACGGCCAAGATGGCTTATGACGTTACCGAGAATAGCTCGCCTGCTCGATTCTTGACTCTTCAACTCTTCTACCTTGTCATCTCGCTGGTTATTGTTATATTATTGCATCGCTTCAGCGTTAAGATTTATGGCAAAATATCTTGGTGGATATGGGGTATATGTGTGGGATTAACCGTTTTGACATATTTTGCTGGCTCTTCAATCAATGGAGCTGCTCGCTGGTTGCAGATTGGTCCGATAAAGATTCAACCGTCGGAGTTTCTTAAAGCGGCTATTGTATTGCATCTTGCAACAATGCTCACACGAGAGGGAATTCCAATAAAGAGTTTAAAGTTATTACCCTCGCTAAAAAAGAGTGAAAAGGCTAAAAACAGAGCTATCCTAAAAAATGGAACGCTGCCTATTGTAATGCCAATTTATGCCTCTGTAGCGGCTATACTCTCAGCACATACCTCGTCGGCAATCATGCTCTTCATAGTCTCGGTTTTGATTCTTTATATTGCGGGAGTCAAGAAATTTGAGATTGTTAAAATTGTCTTATTGATAGGTGCAATTGGAGCATTTTTTTACTGCTTAGGTATGGGTCGAAGCGATACGGCAGGTGGACGTATTGGGACATGGTATACAACATGGACAACCGATAGAACAGATGTTAAGATTGATTATGTTACCGATACCGAGCGAGCAATGGTAGCTATGCAATATGGAGGTCTATTGGGTCAAGGAGCTGGACAAAGCGCTATGCGAGTTGAGATGATACACCCCGAGAGCGACTATGCTTTTGCATTTTTTGTCGAGGAGTATGGATTGATCCTTTCGATGTTGCTTGTATTGCTCTACTTGTGGGTATTTTTCCGTGCAATGTGGATATATGAGCGTTGTCGAGATCCATTCCGTGAACTATTGGTCTTAAGCCTTGCGACACTCGTTTTAGTGCAGGCTATGCTTCATGTTATGGTCTCGGTGAATTTCATACCCGAGACAGGTCAAACCCTGCCGCTGGTCTCTCGTGGAGGTTCAGCTCTATTGTGCACCTACATCGTTTTTATGTTAATGCTTAGCATTAGCTCAAAATATGAAGAGGCACCAAAAACAAAAAGCGCCCCAAAAGGCAATCAGGGCGAATAATCATAAAATTGTGCATTAATTGTCAATAATTTTTTCATATTTGGCTTTGCCTTTTGTGTAATAATTCCGACATTTGTATTGTTGCACGTTTCTAAAAACAATAAAATAAACTATAAAATATTATGAGTAAAGATGTTACCAACGACACTCTAAAAGAGGTCAGCTACAACGACGCTATAGCTGCATCAAGAGAGTACTTTGCAGGAGATGATCTAGCCGCTACGGTCTGGGTCAGTAAATATGCACTTAAAGATTCATTTGGCAAGATTTACGAGCGTTCACCACTAGATATGCACAATCGTATTGCTGCCGAGATCGAAAGAATCGAAAATAAATATCCAAACCCAATGAGCAAGGAGTCGATCTTCGAACTTCTTGACCATTTCCGATATGTAATTCCTCAGGGAGGCCCAATGACAGGTATTGGTAACAACCTTCAGGTGGCATCGCTTTCGAACTGTTTTGTTATTGGACATAAAAACCCAGCAGACTCGTATGGTGGAATCTTCCGCATCGACGAGGAGCAGGTACAACTAATGAAGCGTCGTGGTGGTGTCGGTCATGACCTTTCACACATCCGTCCTCAAGGTAGCCCAGTGTTTAACTCTGCGCTAACTTCAACAGGTATTGTTCCATTTATGGAGCGTTATTCGAACTCTACACGTGAGGTGGCTCAAGATGGTCGCCGTGGAGCACTTATGCTTTCGATTTCCGTGAAGCACCCCGATGCTGAGCTATTTATCGACGCTAAAACCGATATGGGCAAGGTGACTGGAGCAAATGTTTCTGTAAAGTTGGACGACGAGTTTATGCGTGCTGCTATCAGCAACACAAAGTATACTCAACAATTCCCAATCAAAAGCGACAATCCAAAAGATGTTAAGGATATTGACGCAAAAAAACTATGGGACAAGATTATCCACAACGCTTGGAAATCAGCTGAGCCAGGTGTACTTTTCTGGGACACAATCATCAATGAGAGTATTCCTGACTGTTACGCAGATCAAGGTTTCACAACGGTTTCGACAAACCCTTGCGGTGAGATTCCATTGTGTCCATACGACTCATGTCGACTTTTGGCAATCAACCTATTTAGCTATGTTGAGAATCCATTTACCGATGAGGCGACATTCAACTTTGAACTATTCAAAGATCATGTTGCACGTGCTATGCGCATCATGGATGACATCATCGACCTGGAGCTAGAGAAGGTAGATCAGATCATAAGCAAAATTGCATCGGATCCAGAGGATGATGATGTTCGCAGTGTAGAGCTAAACCTTTGGAGTAAGATCCGTGATATGGCCATCAAGGGTCGTCGTACAGGTCTTGGAATCACAGCCGAGGGAGATATGCTTGCAGCACTTGGACTTCGTTACGGCTCTGACGAAGCTACAGAGTTTGCCGTTGAGATCCAAAAGACTCTCGCTTTGGAGTCATACCGCACATCGGTAAAAATGGCCGCTGAGCGTGGAGCATTCGAGGTATTTAATGCTGCCAAGGAGAAAGGCAACCCAATGATCGAGCGTATTCGTGAGGCTGATCCAGCGCTATACAGCGAGATGGAGAATGTCGGCCGTCGTAATATCGCAATGCTTACCATCGCTCCAACAGGAACAACATCGCTAATGTCACAGACGACATCTGGTATCGAGCCAGTTTTCCGTCCTGTATACAAGCGTCGTCGCAAAATCAACCCATCAGACAAGAATAAGGTTGCAACATTTATCGACGAGACAGGCGAGAAGTTCGAGGAGTATTACGTATATCACCACAACTTTGTAAAGTGGGCAACAGCAGCGGGCTACGACACATCTAAGATGGCAAACATCAACGATAAGGAACTCGACGCAATGATTGCGGCATCACCATATCACAAAGCTACAGCAAACGATATTGATTGGGTAGCAAAAGTTAAGATGCAAGGCGCAATTCAAAAGTGGGTTGACCACTCAATTTCGGTTACCGTAAACCTTCCAAACAACGTATCACAAGAGCTTGTAGCCGATGTATACCGCACAGCATGGGAGTGTGGATGTAAGGGAATTACTGTATATCGTGACGGATGCCGTGACGGAGTATTGATCGAGAAGAGTAACAAGCCAGCCGAGAACGCTCCAAATATCACAAAACGTCCAGTATCTATCCCCGCAGATGTCGTTCGCTTTAAGAATGGTTCGGAGGATTGGATCGCCTTTGTAGGTATTCAAAACGATCGTCCATACGAGATCTTCACAGGAAAGATCGAGGAAGATGCTCTATACATCCCACCAGTGGTAAAGAAAGGCTTCATCCTAAAAGTACGTGATGCAGAGGGTAACAAACGTTATGATTTCCAATATGTTGACAGATACGGCTACACCAACACTGTAGGTGGTATATCACGTCTATTCTCAGAGGAGTTCTGGAACTATGCAAAATTGATCTCAGGAGTACTTCGCCAAGGAATGCCAATCGAGAGTGTTGTAACGCTAATTGACTCACTACACCTAGACTCAGAGAGCATCAACACCTGGAAGCAAGGTGTAGAACGTGCCCTAAAGCAATACATCATAGATGGCACAAAATGCAAAGGCACCTGCCCAACATGTGGACAAGAAGAGATGGCATACCAAAACGGTTGCCTCACCTGCATGAGCTGTGGATACTCTAAATGCGGTTGATCCACGCCACGCCTCTTGCTTAAATGCTTGAGTATCGCCCACTTTCGAACTATCTCCGATAGGTGGAGATAACATCATGGGCGGGGGTTGAAAGAATCATTCCAAGAGAAGCAAATTTTAAGGATAAAATAGTTGCAGCAAATAACGAAAGCTCAACTATTTTATCCTTAATTATTTCATTGCGGAGGCGGTTACGAATCGAGATCAAAGTTCAACTTAAAATTCTGGCGATGATTTAAGGGTAAACTTACGATTTGTCGCTGGGTGCAGGAGAGTTATTTGCTCTGCATGGAGCATTAATCTTTTGGCTGGTGTGCCATATAGCCTATCACCTATAATTGGCATATTTAACCCTTTTGCATGAGCACAGTGCACCCTTAATTGATGTGTCCTACCCGTTTGTGGATAGAGAGCTATTCTGGTCTTTGACTCCTCAATTCCAATTACAGAAAAATGAGTGTATGCCGCTTTCCCCTGCTTATAATCCACTCTTTGACGAGGTCGATCCATCGGATCAAGAATTAATGGCAAATCTATCGCTCCACTGCCACTCTGCAACACTCCATCAAGCAGAGCAATATATCGTTTTCGAATAGTATGGTCAGCAAATTGTCGCTGCAATGAGGCCTGCACCTCCGAACTTTTAGCTACAATAAGCACTCCCGAAGTATCCATATCTAACCTATGAACAATCAAATTATTAGGATTCACCTCAGGGTAACGCTCCTCAGCAATACTCTGCACCGAAATGGTATGATTCACACCCCTCACCGAAGGTAACCCCGAGGGTTTATTAAAAGCGACAAAATAATCATCCTCATAAATTACAGATAACTGCTCCCGTAAACTCTCCTCCTGCGTACGAGGAGGTGTAGGCTCTATCTCCAACCCCTGAAGCATATATGAGAGAATCGGATGACACTTACCTCGACATGCAGCATAATAATTCAAATGTCGACGCACCTCACCACGAGTGGAACTACCCCACCAAAATTCACCCATTGCCACAGGACGCAACTGATTCAAAAAAGCATAATGCAACAATTTCGGTGCCGCACACTCTCCCGAACCCGCTGGAGGAGTAGTTTGATTATATTCGTTGAAGATTGTTATTAAATTTGTCGCTTTACCATTTGCATTGAGTGGTTCGAAACGACTAAAGGTTAGTTTTTGAAGCGCCGCCGAACGATTTTGACGCTCACTGAGCAACTTTATTCTCTGAGACTCACATTGCTCTATAATCTTCCTTAAAGGCTCTTGTTGGGCTCTAAAATAGAGTTCTCGACGCTTTAATGCCCCCTTCTGACGCTGACTTTCGGCATTTAGCTTTTCGAGGGTTATTTCATCACATCCCTCTTGTCGAAGTTCTCTACGTCGAGCTCGTGATGCAAGATACTCATTTCGCATCTCCTCAGTCTCTCGCTGCTCCTCTTCGATGAGTTTCTCCAAAGATATTTTGGCCTCACGAAGCTCCTCATTTTGTTCGAGGGATGCTATTGTTCGATTGATTTGCGAGATATTTGCCTCCTCCAAAGCGAAGAAACCACCTGGCTCCAAAAGATCAAGAATTGGCGGAACGAAATAATCATGCTTAGTCTGCTTGGCCAAATAACCAGAAAAGGCGGCCAAAAATCCAAGTTCACCTTGCTGATTTTCAACCACCAACACACCAAACATCTTACCCTGCTCAATTTCAGCGTGCCACTCTTGAACGGTTAAAAGATAATCACACAACACCTTACGAGCCGCCTCCACTAAAGGATGTGGCTCATAATCGAATGGATTAGTGAAGAGCTTAGGAAGTTCAATATCCTGAATAAGCTCCTTTGACAAAACGTGAAACATCTCCTAACTAAACATTAAGGTAAACATACGAAAGGTGTAACCTCACTGATTTAGTGATGGCAACCGCAGGTTGACATAGATATATTTCTTATTATGAGTGTTGAAAATTTATTTTCAAAAGCTCATGATAAGAAATATATCGTAGGGCTGCAAGCAGCCCCACTAAATCAGTGCAAGACAAAGGCAAAAACGGTAGTTTTTGGATCCAAGCTCGCTTGGTGCCCGTGCGGCATGAGCACAGTCCGCAAGTTACTTAAGTAGTGTAAAACAATTATTGCCATATTTTTAAAAGCACTCTTAAAAATACACCAATAATTATTTTACCCTACTTATTATTAAAAGCGTTCATTGTAAGTGCAACGCCAGCTGTTGCGAATGAGAGAATGGCATCTCCAAATAGTTTCAAACGCTCGGGCAGAGCTTCACGCTCCTCTTGCGACCATTCGCCCAAAACATAATCTACTTGATGTCCACGTGCAAACTCACCTCCGACACCAAAACGAATACGGGCGTATAAATCATTCCCTAATAATTCTGTGATATTTTTAAGACCATTATGGCCTCCTGCACTACCCTTTTGACGCATGCGTAGGCGGCCGAAGTCGATTGCAATATCATCTGATATAACAAGCAAATTCTCCTGCGGAACCTTTTCGGCCTCCAACCAGTAGCGAACGGCTTTACCCGATAGATTCATATATGTAGATGGTTTGAGTAGAGTAATGGTGCGCCCCTTATGCTTTAGGGTTGCCACATCGCCATAACGAGCAGACTTAAAAGAGATGTTGGATGCCTCGCATAAGGCATCCAACACTTTAAATCCTATATTGTGGCGGGTTTCGGCATACTCGGCACCGATATTCCCCAAACCTACAACGAGGTATTTCATAACTTTAAGCTATCTACTATTGCTCAGCCTTTGCAGAACGAGATGCACGAGTTACACGTACAGCACATACAGCAGTTGTAGCTGGAGTTACAAACTTAACGTTCTCAACATTTAGGTCACCAACGAAGATAGTCTTACCAAGCTCAAGCTCAGTTACATCAACTGTGATCTCATCTGGAAGGTTAGCCTCCAAAGCGCTAACAACGACTTTACGAGCCGATAGAGCCAACTTACCACCGACTTTCACACCAGCAGCGTTACCAGTAAGGATTACAGGCACAGCGATAGAAACTGGTTTACCCTCTTGAACACGGTAGAAGTCGATGTGAAGAATTTGCTCACGTACTGGGTGGAATTGAACATCACGCAATACAGCCTTCTCTGTTTTACCGTCGATGTTAAGCTCAACGATGTAAGAAGATGGAGTGTAGATAAGTTTCTTCACCTCTTTAGCGTCAACAGCGAATGATACAACCTCGCCACCACCATACAATACACATGGAATAGCGCCCTCACGACGAACAGCTTTAGTAGCTTTTTTACCGTACTCGTTACGAGCTACAGCTGAAATTTGAATACTTTTCATTTTTTTATATTTTTTATTGTTACCACCAGCATCACTCAGTTTTGATTTTACATCGAGCTCAACATTTAGCTAAGCCGAGTATTCTAAACCCCATAAATGCCTGATTTGTGGGGCAAAGATAGTTATTTTTTTTGTTTGACAATGCGCAAATACTGAATTCATAATAAAAACCTATATTTTTTCAATTCTAGGCATCTTGGAAATAGTGTAAAAACTATTGGTGTCACATGGCTGAATGTAATGAGTTACAACAACTATTTTATTAATTATTATTAATATAACGAACTACTCTCACTATTGTTTTTATTAACAAAATAAACAATTGAATGATTTGATATGGAGATTTGATTTTCGCTCCGCACTTTTTTAATCTGATTTTTTATGCGGTTGCCCTAATTTTAGCTATCTTTGCGTTTTAATAAACTTTTTTAAGTGTAAAATATATGAAGCGTGTAATTGGCATTGGCAATGCGTTGACCGATATGCTTGTCAACCTTAAGAGCGATACGGTGCTCGGGAAATATAAATTGGCTAAAGGGTCTATGACTCTGGTCGACTCTGAATTTCAGAATAACATAGCTAAAAATGTGGCGGGAATGCCATACTCTCTATCTTTGGGTGGCTCGGCAGGTAACACCATTCGTGCAATGGCTCACCTTGGTTGTCAAGTGGGATTTATTGGCAAGGTTGGTGCTGATAAAACAGGTGATTTCTTTGAGCAGGCTCTTCTTAATTTAGGGGTGGAGCCGATAGTGTTTAGAGGTTCCGATCGCTCAGGACGTTGTATGTCGTTGGTGTCTCCCGACGGTGAGCGCACCATGGCTACGAGTTTGGGCGCTGCTTTGGAATTGACTCACACCGAGATTATGCCAACGGTTTTCGATAGTTATGATTATCTTTATGTCGAGGGGTATTTGGTTCAAGATCACGCTCTTATCGAGAATGTTGTGAAGATTGCAAAGTCGCTGGGGCTGAAAATTGCAATCGACCTCGCTAGCTTCAACATCGTTGAGGAGAATTTGGATTTCTTGCGCTCGTTGGTTAAAGATTATATTGATATTGTCTTTGCAAATGAGGATGAGGCACGTGTATTCGCAGGTGAGCAGGAGCCTGTAAACGCTCTACAATATATCTCGGAGATGTGTGAGCTTTCGATTGTGAAGATCGGAACAAAGGGTGCTTTGATTAAGTATGGCACTGAGGTTCACCAAGTGGGAATTTTGAGTGCTGCAAAACGTGTAGATACTACAGGTGCAGGTGATTTCTATGCTGCTGGATTCTTGGCTGCGTTCTGCGAGGGGCTTACTCTTCGTCAATGCGGAACTATCGGAGCGGTGACAGCAGGAAAGGTTATCGAAGTTGTTGGAACAACTTTTAGCGATGATGTTTGGCAGGAGATTCACACCTTGATCGGACAGGTGAAGAGTGGGGAGTTGCTGTTTTAAGTAGAAAAAAACATAGGCTAGCCGACTGCGTTAATTGAGTTTGTTGGCGTGTATTATTTATGACGATAAATATAATTACTTTTATTTATCGTCATAATGACCATAGGCCGACAAAACAAGCACTTCAACGACATTGTCGTAAACACGATAAACCAATCTATGCTTTTGACTTATTCTTCTGGAATATGTCTCTTCTTCAAAGTATCTCAGCACCTCTACTTGCCCTGTACCCTCACGAGGATGCAGGGTTAATTCGATTAGTAATTTGCTGATTTTTTTAAAAGAATTGAGGTCGTTACGCTTCAATTTAGTGATGTCCTCTTTTGCCTTGTCGGATAATATGAGTGTGTACATACGCCTAAAGTGTTGCTAAGAAATTAGCAATCTCATCTTCCCCTTTTAGAGTTGTTGTTTTACCCTCCTTTATCTGCTTAAGAGAAGTGTTGATTTTTTCGATAAATTCACTCTTGCTCATAAGCGTATCATCCTCAGAGATAGGTGAAATCTTATAACTTTTATTTCCCTTTCTCTGTATTATAATCTCTTCGCCATTATCGACTCTATCGAAATAGCTTTTTTGGTTCGCTCTGAACTCTCTTGAACTAATAACTAACATAACTTTTTTTATTTTAAAATCCTTGTGTTATTGAACCACTCAATATGTGTACCAATTTTGTACAAAAATAATCATTTTCTATATATAACGCAAAACAAATTCGCAATATTTTAACTTTATTTTAGATTTGTCAGCCGTAAACAAAAAAATATCATATAACTTACCATGTTATAGTAAGTTATATGATATTGCGCTGTAAGTACTAAAAATAGCTAAACTCTTCTATTTAAAGCTCACCTAATTTTTATAATGACTCTATAGCTAGATCGAAATATCGAGAATCTCTAAACTGATTTTTTTGAAGACCATGTTATTAAAGAAACACTGTCGCTTGACATATTTTCTTGATTATTTCATTTTCTTATTGTTTATAAGCGGTGTAAATATTAGAATTTAAATCCTAAATTAATTGATATGCCATTTTTGTATTTCAAATCTTCGCACATCTCGTTTATATCATTTTGCCATTTTATACCAACGATATATTTATCTTTGAGTTGCAGATTAACACCTAATTGGTATCCATAAGTAAGTCTATTCAATGCGTCATCTCCCCAATAATCTTCATCATACAGACTTCCTGAATCTGAATATTCTCCACTAGAATATGAATAAGAGTATTTGTTTCTAAATGATATGCCGACTCTTGCGTATAATCCAACATATGGTGCAACGCTAAAGTTTTCGTTTATAGAGTATAAATAGACTAAATTTATAGGTATAACTGCATTGAAAAAGTTATAAGTGTAATAACAATCATCATAATCATCATTATAGTAAGCATATGAAAATTCTACTCCAGACTCGGCGAATATAGGTGTAGAGTCGCTAAGCACCTTTGTAGAGGTGAATCCTAAGCTAAAGCCTCCGTTAAATTTCTCTTCATCATCACCATCCCATACTAATACGGGAGTATCAACAGAGATGTAGAAGCTATTCCAGTTTGACAGATCAACAGTTGTAGTACTTGTGCTTGATTGTTTTGTGCTTGTGCTCTGAGTAGAGTTTGCGAATTGAGCTGACGCAGTAGATGCGATTGTTAAAGCTACGATTGATAGAACTAGTTTAATTGTTTTCATAATTTAAATTTTTTATTAGATTAGTGATAGAAATTCATTCTCCAGATATTTGCTGCGGCATCTGCACTGCCACGTTGTGATATAAAATAGATGTGTTCGCCATCTTTGCTCCAAATTGGGCTAAGATCATCGGCTGCATGATAGGTCAATTGAGAGAAACCTGAGCCATCAATGTTGCATACAAAAATGTCTGTGTTGAAGTATGTCTTTTTTTCGTTGACATATAGCGCACTAGCTCCGACAAATAAAATTTTTTGACCATTTGGCGATAAGACTGGAGATGTAAAACTGCGATTTACATCGGAGATAATACACTCTTCAACACCTGTTTCGTAGTTTATTTTCCATATCTCGCCATGTCCTTTACTATTCGTTCGAGTACATATATATTCTGATTTATTTGGAATTAAGACTGGATTCATACCCGAAGTGAAGCTAGATAAAAAGTTGTCGACGACGCTGTAACTCCAAATACTAACACCGTTTTGTTCTTGACGAGCAAAAAATATACTTTTCATGTCGGTTGTGTATACAGGTGAGTAGTCGAATGCTCCACTCGTTATTTGACGACACACATAGCCATTTGTAGCATCGGTAATATAAATTTGATTGTTGCCATTGCGGGATTCTGAAAAACAGATACTTGTTCCATCGGGAGAGTAGGAGAAGTCGATGATGCCAGCTCTGTTTGTGCGTTGAATAGAGCTACCTTGTTTTGATATGTCTTTTATGAAAATGTTGCTGGAGTTGTTGCGATACGATAAATAAGCTATCGTCAATCCGTTTGTAGAGATGTCAATTATGCGATTTGTTAACCACGTAACCCCTTTTGAGGTGCGATTAACGATTGGCATGCAGACATAATCGTTGTCTGTTGTGATTTTTTTGAAGTCAACCCCTGATTCTTCGGGGACAGATACAACTGAGTAGTCTACCTGTTGTGCTTGAGCGTTGAGTGCTATGAAGCAGCAAAGTACGCTTTGTAAAATAAAAATTGGTTTCATATTTTGAGCTATTTAGATTGTTATATCTTAATGATTATAGCACAAAAAAACGTGGACTAAACTTTTTATTTGTGTCTTGCGGTCTTCGACTACCTTATACATCCAAATAAATGAGTAAAGCCCACGGTATAACCGTGAGCGTTTACGCCTTACTCTTGGATGTGTTTTATGAAATTGTCGAAGTTTCAAGACACAAGATTAAAGCTAACGCTTTTTATGTGATTAAACTCTTGCTTGTAATAATATATTACAGGCAAGGTTAAAGTAATTTTGTCTTTTTATTTTGTCATAGGCACACTGAATTTTGAGTTAACAGTAAAGCAAAGATATAGCTAATTTATTAAAAATCAAAAGTTGTTGCATATTTTTTTAGAGTAAATTTGTGAAAATTGTCAATTTGACATTGAGTAATCTTGTTAAATAATATTATTTAGTTGCTTGGAGCAGGTATAACTACATAAAATTAGGTGAGCCATGAAAATATCGTGGCTCACCTATTTTTTTTATATTTTAGAAGGGAGGTGGTTAGCGCCTCTCCTTTTAAAGGTCGGATTATATCGAAATATCGAGAATCTCTAAACTGATTTTTCCCGCTGGGACTGTAACTTCAACCTTCTCGCCCTTCTTTTTGCCGAGTAGGGCTTTGGCAATTGGGGTTCCGATTGCAAGTTTTCCCTCACGGATATTTGCTTCATTCTCCGAGACGATCGTGTAGACTACCTGCTTGTTGTTATTGTGGTTGAGTAGGGTTACCTTGTTTAGAATCTGAACCTTGTCGGTGTTTACCTTGCTCTCGTCGATGATGCGAGCGTTGGTCAGTACCGCCTCAGCTTTTGCTATGCGTAGTTCAAGCAAGCCTTGGGCTTCACGTGCAGCATCATATTCGGCATTCTCCGAAAGATCGCCTTTGTCACGAGCCTCTGCAATTGCAGCAGAACTTGCTGGACGCTCCACCGAGCGCATATAGTCTAGTTCATCTTTGAGTCTTTTATATCCCTCTGCTGTGAGGTAGATAATGTCGTTTGCCATAACTTTGTTTAACGTTTATTGTTTTCAGTAAGCAATAAAAATAAAGAATCCTAACCCTATCTCTTAGGCTAGAACCCCCTCTTGCTAATGACAAAGGTAAAAATGAAAAATCGAAAATCCAAATTTTTTGACCATCTTTCTTTCAATTATATCTCTTTATTAGATATTTTGGCCTGAAATTGGATTGAACTATTTTTTTTATAATGAAAAAGTAATAAATTTGTACGTGTAAACGTTTAATAAGTTAATAAAAATTAAAAATCAAAACATATTAAAATAGTAATTCAATGAGTGAAGTAATTAACATTAAAGAGCTTAACGAGCGTATCGAACGTGAAAGCCTTTTTGTAGACACACTACGCAACGAAATGAGTAAAGTGATTATCGGTCAAGGTCACTTGGTTGATACACTTCTAATTGGCCTACTTTCAAATGGCCATATCCTCCTCGAAGGAGTTCCTGGATTGGCTAAAACTTTGGCTATTACAACCCTTGCTAAGGCGGTTGATGCAGATTTCTCTCGTATTCAATTTACTCCAGACCTTCTTCCTGCCGACCTTATCGGTACGCTAATTTATTCGCAAAAGAGCGAGGAGTTTGTGGTGAAGAGAGGACCTGTTTTTGCAAACTTCGTCCTTGCCGATGAGATCAACCGTTCTCCAGCTAAAGTGCAATCGGCACTCTTGGAGGCCATGCAGGAGCGTCAAGTAACTTTGGGTGACCAAACATATAAACTACCTCAGCCATTCTTGGTGCTTGCAACGCAGAATCCATTGGAGCAGGAGGGTACCTATCCACTTCCTGAGGCGCAGGTTGACCGTTTTATGTTGAAGGCTCGTATCACATATCCTAAAAAACAAGAGGAGCGTGATATTATGCGCATGAACCTCAATGGTGGTGGCTTCCCTCAAGTGAATAAAGTTATCTCGCCAGAGGATATTGTCAAGGCTCGTAGAGTTGTCGAGGATGTATATATGGATGAGAAGATCGAGAAATATATTGTCGATATTATCTTCGCTACACGTGAACCTGCTGAGTATAACCTCGACAAACTAAAAAGTTTGATCTCGTATGGTGGCTCGCCTCGTGCAAGTATTTCGCTCGCTAAGGCTGCTCGTGCTTACGCATTTATTCGTCGTCGTGGATATGTAATCCCTGAGGATGTGCGTGCTGTATGTCATGATGTGTTGCGTCACCGTATTGGTCTAAGCTACGAGGCAGAGGCAGAGAATATCACCTCTGAGGATATTATCACCGAAATTCTTAACAACGTAATTGTACCATAATGGCAATCATAGAGGCTGAAACTGACATCCTCCGTAGAGTCCGAAAGATCGAAATCAAGACCCGTGGACTCTCGAACGAGATCTTCGCTGGAAAGTATCATACGGCTTTCCGTGGGCGAGGTATGTCGTTTTCCGAGGTGCGAGAGTATCGAGCTGGCGACGATGTGCGAGACATTGATTGGAACGTTACAGCCCGCTCCGAAAAGCCATATATTAAAGTGTATGAAGAGGAGCGTGAGCTTACGATGATGCTTATGGTTGACGTGAGCGGCTCACGTATGTTTGGCTCAACCGAGAGACTTAAGAAGAATGTAATTACCGAAATTGCAGCGGTTTTGGCCTTCTCGGCAGCGCAAAATAGCGATAAGGTAGGTTGTATTCTCTTCTCGGATAAGGTCGAAAAGTTCATTCCTCCAAAGAAGGGTAAGAGTCATATCTTGATGATTATTCGTGAACTTATTAGCTTTACGCCCGAATCAAAGGGGACGGCGATTTCGGAGGCTGTGAGATTTCTTTCTAACGTGAATAAAAAGCGTTGTACAACCTTTATTCTTTCAGACTTTTTGAGTCCCAATGCCGACAAAAAATTGTTGAACGACGCTTTGAAGATTGCTCGCTCGAAACATGATTTGGTGGGTATCAGGGTATTTGACCCTCGTGAGACGGAACTTCCAAATGTTGGAATTGTTGAGCTTAAGGATGCCGAAACGGGAAAGAAAGTTTGGGTCGATACTGCGTCTAAGGCCGTAAGAGATCACTATGCTAAGAGTTGGCAGGCCATGAGTGATGAGATTGTTGGAACTTTGAGCCATAATAGAATCGACACGGCAACAATTTCGACAGATAGTGATTATGTAGTTGAACTAATAAAATTGTTTAAACAACGATGAACATAAAAAGAGTTATATCTATATTGTTTGCGTTTGGCGCAATTATATTTTCAGGCAGCGCTTTTGCGCAGGTGCCTACGGTTGAGGCTCGCATTGAGCAAGATAGCGTGGGTATTGGTGATCGGTTTACCTACTCGATTGTCGTGGAGCGAGATCAGGTTCAAGTGGTTGAATTTCCAGAATTTGAGGGTGCCGAGGGTGACGCTGTGGAGTTTATTGAGTCACTCCCTGTTGACACCTTGGAGCAGAACGGCAGACGCTTGAAGCTGCGTAAACGATATACACTTACGACATTCGAAGATGGAGATATTAATCTCGGTTTGGCGCAGGTATTATACGTGGATAAAAATATCGTCGATACACTCTACTCGGTCGATTCAGTTCGATTGAGAGTGAATACATTCCAAATTGACTCTACCTCGCAATCAATTTATGATTTGAAAGGTCAGCGTACAATGCCATTCAGATTTACCGAAATTAAGGATTATGCAAAGTGGACATTGATAGCTTTAATTCTACTGGCTATAATTATCTATTTCGTGAATCGTGCATTGGCAGCTCGTGGAAAACGACTCTCAGATCTATTTAAACCTACTCCTCCTCTTCCACCGCACACCGAGGCAATTAAGGCTCTCGAAGAGCTACACAACCAAAAATTGTGGCAAAATGAGAAGTATAAAGAGTATTATTCGTCGCTAACAAATATTCTGCGTCACTATATTGCACGTCGATTCGATGTCGCAGCAATGGAGATGACCTCCGAGGAGATTATCGTAGCGATGAAGAGCGTTGAGCTACCCTCGAAGAGCAGCATGGATCTCGTGACACTGTTGCGTGATGCCGACTTAGTGAAATTTGCTAAGGCTACACCCGATGGCGAGGAGAATGAATCTCATTACTTTAAAGCCTACTATTTTGTCGAGGAGACAAAGGTTCAAGAGGAGGTTGATCCAAATGCCGAGGAGGAGCTCTTTGATGTTAACGTAGGGCAAAATAACAAAAAATAGATGCTATGAGATACCTATTAACGATTGTTGTAACTCTACTGACTCTAAGCCTCTCGGCACAGGAGTTACCCGAGCGTGGTTTAGTGCGTCAAGGTAATAGAGCATACAACAAAAATGATTTTAAGAAAGCCGTTGAGAGCTACGATAAAGCACATCTTGCAGCACCCGACTCTTTTGATGTGACTTATAACTACGCTAATGCACTGCATAAAGATGAACAATATGCTAAAGCCGAAGAGCTCTATGCAAGTATTAATGCCGACAGCCTAGCTACGGATAAAGATCGAGCTGATCTTTATTATAATTTAGGTAACAGCCAATTTATGCAGCAAAAATATCAAGAGGCACTCGAAAGCTACAAATCATCTATTCGCATAAACCCCGAAGATCAAGAGGCAAAGTATAACTTCGCCTACACCAAAAAATTGTTAGAAGATCAGCAAAATGAAGGTGGCGGCGGTGAAGATGAAAACCAGGATCAGAACCAGGATCAAGACCAAAATCAAGATCAGAACCAAGATGGAGATAATCAACAGGATCAAGGTGACGAGAATGAAGATCAAGGAGATCAAAACCAAGATCAAGGCAACAATGGCGAAGATGAAAAAGAGCAACCTCAACAACCGCAACCCTCCGAAGGAAAAATCTCTCCTCAAGAACAACAGCAGATGTTAGATGCAATCCAAGCTCAAGAGGATAAAACCCAAGAGAAACTCGAAGAGAAAGGCAAGGGCGTTATTGTTCGTGGTCGTAAAAATTGGTAAATTAAGAATTATATAAAAATGCAAATTAAACCTTAATTTGCAATCCTTATATAACATGAATATTTTAAACTTTAATTCGCATGAATAATTATATGCAATTTGCATCCCCCAATGTATTGTGGCTGCTGCTGCTGATAGTGCCGATGACAGCCTATTACATCTATCGCACAATGCAGGGTGGAGCTACCATAACTGTCTCGACAGTGAAGAGTCTCTATCGAGCTCCACGCACTATACGTTATTACTTGCGTCATGTGCCATTTGTGCTTCGAATGATAGCTTTCACGCTACTCACACTCGCTCTGGCTCGTCCTCAAGATATTGAGGAGCACCAAAATGTATCGAGTGAGGGTATCGACATTATGATGGCAATAGACATCTCGGGATCAATGCTCGCTCGTGATTTCGAACCGAACCGTATCACAGCGGCAAAGGAGGTTGCAGCATCATTTATCGGAGACAGAGTTGGTGACCGCATAGGTCTTGTGGTTTTCGCAGGTGAAGCATTCACACAATCGCCTCTCACTACCGATAAAGCTACATTACAGACTCTTCTATCGAGAATCCGCAGTGGAGTTATCGAGGATGGAACGGCCATCGGAAATGGTCTTGCCACAGCCCTAAACCGCTTGCGTGAGAGTGAATCGAAGAGCAAGGTGATAATTCTGCTGACCGACGGTGTAAACAACCGAGGAGAGATAGCTCCTCTAACTGCCGCAGCTATAGCCAAGGAGATGGATGTTAAGGTCTACACAATTGGAGTGGGAACAATGGGTCAAGCACCCTATCCACGTGTCGATATGTATGGCAATATTGTCGATTACGTTCAAATGCCCGTTGAGATTGACGAAGATACCCTCACCGAAATTGCCCAAAGCACAGGCGGTGAATATTTCCGAGCAACAAACATGGCAAAGCTCGAACAGATCTACGATCAGATCAACCAAATGGAGCGTAGCGAGGTCGAAATCTCCGACTTCACAACCTACAATGAGAAGTTCCTAACATGGCTGCTTGCAGCTTTGGGAGTTTTGATCCTAGAGGTTTTACTTAGTTCATTAATCCTTAAAAGATTACCATAATGTTTCGTTTTGCAAATCCAGAATTTCTATATCTTCTGCTCCTTATCCCTGTGTTTATATTGCTCTTTATGGTGGCAGGAATACGACGCAAACGTCGATTAGCTCGTTTCGGAAATCCCGAGATTATCTCGATCTTAACTCCCGATGTATCGAGCTGGCGACCTCGTTTCAAGTCGTTTCTTATTCTCTGCGCTCTAGCCTCGCTCACAGTGGCGGCAGCACGCCCACAGCTAGGTTCTAAGCTCCGAGAGGAGGTTTCACAGGGTGTCGAGATGATGTTTGTAGTCGACGTTTCAAACTCTATGTTAGCTGAAGATTTTGAGCCCAATAGACTCGAAAGAACAAAGTATGCCATAAATCGCCTATTCGAGGGTATGAAGCAGGATCGTGCAGGACTTATCGCCTTTGCGGGAGATGCCTCAGTACAGCTTCCGATAACCTCAGATTTTCGCATGGCAGCAGCCTTTGTAAATCGTCTATCACCCAATCTCGTTGGCGAGCAAGGAACCTCAATAGCGACAGCCCTAGATTTAGCTTTACTTTCATTCTCGGAGCAGAGCAACGCCAGCAAAGTGATAATACTTATAACAGATGGTGAGAGCCACGAAGATAACGCCATAGCTACAGCAGAGCGAGCAAAAGCCCAAGGGGTAAAGATCTTCACGATAGGTATAGGAACCCCCGAAGGAGCTCCGATAAGTATTGATGGCGAGTTCGTCAAGGATGAAGAAGGTAATATGGTTGTGACAAAACTCAACGAAGAGATGCTCGACAGAATAGCCGCAATAAGTGAGGGCGGATATGTCAAAGCAACAAAGCAAGATATAGGCCTAGAGGAGGTCATAAGGACGATAAATGAGCTAGAGCAAGGCGAACTCTCAACAGTGAAATTCGAAGAGTATAACGAGATGTTTCAATACTTCGTAGCCCTAGCCCTATTACTCCTATCAATGGAATTCTACATCCTAGAACGCAAATCCCTCGTCTTGGCAAAATTTAATATCTTCGGAATGGAGTAACATTTTTCTTACGTTTGAGACTGCCCTTGCAGCGGGCGGCCGCCAGGCATCGCCTGGACCCAAAAACTTCGTTTTTGACTTATGTATTGCAGCGATTTGTTGTCGCTTGCGCTCCTACGATATATATAGGGGACTGATCTTTTGAAAGTAAACTTTCAACAATCAGTCCCCTATATATATCTAATGGCAACCTACGGTTGCCATCAACAAATCACTGAGGTTACACGTTTCAATGTTTCATTTGTATTCTTAATTTTCTTTTTTTGGATTAATTTAATCAATTTCAATGACTTAAATTTGATTACACTGAATTGCACTGAGTCAAGCATAGTCGAGCTGAGTCGAAGCAAATTAATTTCAGCAAGTTGATTTTAACATGTTAAGAAGCCGACCTCGCTATGGGTTCAAATGCTTGAAGAGCATTTGATAAATTTCAAGAGTCAATATTTTGGACAAATTTATTTGATCCAAAATATTGACTCTTGAAATCTTAAAACCGAAGGTTTTAAGCCCATAAGCGCAAAAGTAAAGCTCCGCGGGGAGCACCCCGCTGCCGCCCGCACAGGGCAGTCTCAGGCCGACCCAAGCAAAAGCTACTCTGTTCGGCCAGGGTATGCTTCGAGGGCTTTGCTCAAAACGAATAGGGCTCTTGTGAGATCTTCCTTATTAAGTATATACGCTATACGTACCTCGTTGTGGCCTGCTCCAGGTGTTGTATAGAATCCTGATGCGGGAGCCATCATTACTGTTTGACCCTCGTAATTGAACTCTGAGAGACACCATGCACAGAACTTGTCGCTATCATCTACGGGGAGCTTGGCTACGGTGTAGAATGCTCCCATTGGAATTGGAGAGTATACTCCACGTATGCGGTTGAGACCATCTATCAAGCACTTGCGGCGCTCGACATACTCATCATAATTCTCTCGCATATACTCCTCTGGAGTATTTAGTGATGCTTCGGCCGCTATCTGTCCAATCAATGGTGGACTTAGGCGTGCTTGACAGAACTTCATCACCGCTTCTCGTACCTCGACATTTTTTGTTATCAAGGCTCCGATGCGTATTCCGCACTCTGAATATCTCTTTGACACTGAATCAATTAACACAACATTCTCTTCAATTCCTTCGAGGTGGCATGCTGAAATATATGGTGATCCAGTATATATAAACTCACGGTAAACCTCATCTGAGAATAGATAAAGATCATAACGCTTCACAAGGTCACGGATCTGATTCATCTCACGTCGAGAGTAGAGATAACCTGTTGGGTTGTTGGGGTTACAAATCAGAATCGCCTTTGTACGCTCATTTATTAGTTCCTCGAAACGCTCAACTTTCGGTAGGGAGAAACCCTCCTCTATTGTCGTTGTTACAGTACGTATCACCGCCCCTGCCGAGATTGCAAAGGCCATATAATTGGCATATGCAGGCTCAGGAACGATAATCTCGTCGCCAGGATTCAGACAGCTGAGGAATGCAAATAGCACCGCCTCAGAGCCTCCTGTAGTGATGATAATATCGTCTGCTGTAAGGTTAATATCGAACTTAGCATAGTAATCAACGAGCTTCTCACGATAGGAGCGATTACCTTGTGATGGACTGTATTCTAATACTTTGCGGTCAATATTTCGTATGGCATCTATCGCCACTTGAGGTGTCGGAAGATCGGGTTGCCCAATATTAAGATGAAAGACATGTGTGCCACGACGCTTAGCTGCTTCGGCTAGCGGAGCAAGTTTACGGATTGGCGATGCTGGCATCTCAACTCCTCTTCCAGATATTTTTGGCATAATCTTGACGTTTAATTAATTATCTCTATTTCATCCACGACTCGTCCGCAGGATTATTACGGAATTTAATTAGTCGTTCTTGATCCTCGGGACGAATATATCCTTCAGCTGCTGCAACTTCAGCTAGAGAGTCGAGGTTCGAAAGAGAGTAGTTTATAACATTTGCTGCTGCCATGCGGTCGATACCTTTCTGCATGCCATATGTGAAGATGCTCGCTACACCTAAAACCTCTGCTCCAGCAGCACGAAGAGCCTCTACAACCTCGATACAAGAGCCTCCTGTTGAGATCAAATCCTCGATCACAACAACTTTCTGTCCTGGCTCTAGTTTACCCTCAATTTGGTTACCACGTCCATGATCCTTAGAGCCACTACGCACGTAACCCATTGGCATATTGAGGATTGTTGCGGTGATTGCTGCATGTGCAATACCTGCTGTTGATGTTCCCATAAGAACCTCAGCCTCTGGGAATTTCGTACGAACAATTTCTGACAGACCATCTTCAACATGTCCACGAACCTCGGGAGCTGAGAGGGTTAGTCGGTTATCGCAATA
This sequence comes from Rikenellaceae bacterium, assembly GCA_044433665.1. Lineage (GTDB taxonomy): Bacteria > Bacteroidota > Bacteroidia > Bacteroidales > Rikenellaceae > Alistipes. The sequence continues at coordinate 10,446 of JAWXTJ010000001.1, read as the reverse complement.
TATTGGACTTTTGATTCCACTAGCCCAAGTAAAAGGTTGCTCGGGACGCAAAAATACAGCGCCTATTGAAAGTAGGTCTTTAGCTATCTTCTTTTCCATTATCTTTAGTTTTATTATTTTACAAATTCAGCTACGCAACGACGATATGCCGCTACTGGATCCTCGGCTGCTGTAATTGGGCGACCTACAACGATGTAATCTGAACCAATCTCACGAGCTCGTGCAGGAGTTGTTACACGCACCTGATCGGCAAGTTCACCATCGGCAAAACGTACTCCAGGTGTTACTGTCATAAACTCCTCACCGCAAGCTGCATGAACCATACCAGCCTCTAGTGGAGAGCAAACCACACCATCTAATCCTGCCTCTTTGGCGTTGCGAGCATAATGCACGATTGTGTCGTTCATTGGAGTCTCAATCAAAAGATCTTTGCGTAGGCGCTCCTCGCTTGTTGATGTTAACTGTGTCACGGCAATAAGAAGTGGACGAGTGCCATCTGGTCGAGTAAGACCTTCGAGAGCAGCTTTCATCATCTCGATTGTACCCGCAGCGTGAAGGTTACACATATCAACATCTAGTCGAGAGAGAACACTCATTGATTTTTTAACGGTATTTGGAATATCGTGTAGCTTAAGGTCAAGGAAAATTTGGTGTCCACGAGCCTTGATTTCACGAACTATTGCTGGTCCCTCGGCATAGAATAGCTCCATTCCGATCTTAACAAATGGTTTCTCTTCGCTGAACTTGTCCAAGAATTGGAAAGTCTGCTCGGCACTTGCAAAGTCGCAAGCTATAATTACATCTCTTTTCATGAGTTTGTGTTATAAAATTTAATCTATCAAATACGGATCAAATCCGTGTGGAATGCAAAGATAATATAAAAATGTTGTTTTCATAAGTTAGCCATGGAATTTAATACAAAAAAGTTGCTGATTTGTAATTTTTTGTGTATATTGATGAACATGAATAACTCATTTAAAATTATCATTATGAAAAACTTTATAATGAAACTTCAGCGTGCTGCAAATCAGTTTAATGTGATTGATTTTGCATTTTTTAAGATCTATTTATTCACTGTCGGCATTCTCTTTGGGGTCTATTTTGCATCTTATTGGATCACTTGCATTGATGTTATTTGGGTTATGGCAACTCTTTCGTGCGTGTATACTTTGGTGAGGTTAGCTCGTAACTATCTAAAATTATAGAATTTATGTTTTTAAGCTGGGTCGGACAGGGTCGGGCAGGATCAAGCTGGGTCGGGCAGGGTTAAGCAGTGTCAGACAGGGTCGTGACGTTCACTTCGACTCGGGTTTAAATGCCGCAAGGCATTTAAAAAATTCTAAGGATAAAATAGTTGTGCAAATTTATTTGCGGCAACTATTTTATCCTTAGAATTTCCGAGATTGAAAATCTCGGCAAGCCCGAGACGCAAAAGAATGCACCAGCGGGGGTGCTATCCCCGCCCGACGGAGTCAGTCAGAAGGTTGATTTTCAGATGCTTCGATATTTTAGCCATTCGTGCAGGTGTTGTTTGTAGCTTTCTCCGATGGGGATTCTTTCTTCGCCGAAGATAATTCTGTTACGTTCAATAATCTTGATTTTATCTTTGCGGACTATGTATGAGCGGTGTACTCTGATAAATTGATCTGTTGGAAGTATCTCTTCGGCACGCTTCATATTCATTAGCGAGAGTGTTGGCTTGCTCTCTCCCTCAATGTAAAACTTAACATAATCTTTTAAGCCCTCAACATAGAGAATATCTTTTAGCTCCACTCTAATTAACCGATATTCGGATTTTATGTATATCGAGTCGATGCTTTGAGTATCATCTTTTGGGGTGGCTTGTGTAGCTTGCTCTTTGAGCTTGAACCAGTCGGCAGCCTTCTGTGTAGCAACTAGAAAATCAGCATACGAAATAGGCTTTAATAGATAATCAAGTGCATTGACCTTATACCCTTCGAGAGCATATTGATTAAAAGCGGTTGTGAAAATAATGCGAGTGCGAGGATCTACCATTCGGCTAAACTCTAAACCTGTCAGCATCGGCATCTGTATATCGAGTAGCAATAGATCTGCCGAGCTGAGCACCTCACTGCCCATCGCCTCGACAGCTGTTGAAAAGGTTGCAACATGTTCTAGGAATGGTGTCTTGGCAACATATCCCTCTAATAACATTGCAGCTAGCGGCTCATCATCGACGACTATTGTTTTTAACTTCATGCGTGCTTTAGTGTTAACTTACTTGTATATATTTTATCATCGTTCACCGTCTCCCATTTGTGAGAATCTGGATATAGAAGATCTAAACGACGACGAACCTGCTCTAGGCCTATTCCATGACCGCTCTTATCTTCGTCGGCCTTGGCATTATTGCTATTTTTTATTGAGAGTATCACCTCTCCTGCTTCGATGTTATCTTCGAAATAGATATTGATAAAACCCTCCCCCTCGGCACTTACACTGTGTTTAAAGGCATTCTCAATAAGCGAAATAAAGATAAGCGGGGCAATCTGAGTGTTGCTATTATCCGAAATATTAAACTCCGTTGTGAGCTCCACCTTGCGAGGCAAACGAATACTCATTAGCTCAATATATGTCTTTATGAACTCCACCTCACTTTTAAGATCTACCTTATCGTTACGATTATCATAGAGAATGTAACGCAATAAATTACTCAGCTCTTTAATTGTCTTTTGCGCTTTATCGGTGTCGATAACAGTTAAAGCATAGATATTATTGAGGGTATTAAGCAAAAAATGTGGATTAATCTGACTGCGCAAATTATCGAGCTCCGTTTTCACACGTGCACTTTCGGCCTCTCGAAGAGCCTCTTCACTCTTTTGTAGTCGCTCGGCCAGACGCATTGCTGTCACCATTCCGACCATCAGAATATAATTAATTAAATCACGCACCAAATACATTGTGCTGCCACTTGGTCGAGGCGGCATATTTTCAGGACGTAGAGTATCAAAAAGCCCCACGTCGTTGATAAAATATGAGGCTAACAGAAGCAGCGTAAGCAACGCAATATTGGCACCAACGAAATAAATTAAATTGCTTCGAAACAGATATTTCGGAATAAAAATTATATAATTGAGCAGATATATAATAATCAGCGTCAGAATATTGACACCGAGAAGCATAAACCCAAAACTATCGAGCACCCCATTCCCCGAAGCTAATCCCCACAGGAGTGTAGTGATTAAAATCACACCCCAACCAATTAATTGGAGTGGGACCATACCATGTCTTTTATTTAAAAGTTTTATCTTCACAACTACAAATATACAAATTTATTCGTAACGAATAGCATCAATAGGATTGAGTGCCGCAGCTTTTTTGGCAGGATACCAACCAAAGAATACTCCCGTAACACTACACACAGCAAACGAAAGAAGTATCGTCCAGCTCTCAACCTGCACAGGCCAAGAGGCAAAGAAGTTGACCGCCCAGGCGGCCACGCACCCCAGAATAACCCCGATAATACCTCCAGCGACACTAATGATAATAGCCTCGATAAGGAACTGAGCCAAAATATCGACTCCACGACCTCCAACCGACATACGCAAACCAATCTCCTTGGTACGCTCGGTGACCGAGACATACATAATATTCATAATTCCGATACCACCAACAATTAGCGAAATGGCAGCAACACAAGCCAAAAGTGTAGTCATCAATCCACTTGTCGAGTTAAGCATAGTTGCCAACTCCTGCTGTGAGCGGATCGAGAAATCGTCGGCAGCAAAATCTGTCAAACCATGATTTGAGCGCAATATTGCAGTAATCTCCTCGATCACCTCATCGGTATCATCCTCAACAACGGCACTAGCATAAATCTGACTTAGATACGTAACGGCCAAAATACGCTTCATAACCGAACTATATGGAGCCAAAACAATCGCATCTTGATCCATACCCATTGTGTTATAACCCTTCTCGGCTAAGACTCCAATAATACGCATTGGGATGGTCTTAAAACGTATCACCTTACCAACAGGATCCTCACCGTCGGGAAATAGATTCTCTTGAATGGTCTTACCAATCACACAAACCTTGGCTGAGGTACGAATATCCATATCGGTAAACATCGTGCCGCTCTCCATCTTCAACTGACGAATATCGAGATACCCAGCCGTAACACCTGTAATCGACGAAGGATAGTTATTTCCAGCATAAATAAACTGTCCCGAAGCTGAAACCACTGGACTCACCGCCGCTAAAATATCTGTACGTTCGAGCAGCGCCTCATAATCAGGGAGCTTTAGGGTCTGCATCGACGAGGCATCCTGCATAACGCCACCTCTTCGATCCTCTCCAGGCTGAATCATAATCATATTGGAACCCATCTCCGAAATCTGCGCATTAATACTAGCCTTAGAGCCCTGACCAATGGCAAGCATGGTGATAACCGATCCAACACCGATAATAATACCAAGCATTGTCAGAAAAGCTCGCATTTTATTGTTACCAAGTGCTTTAATAGCTATTGATACTAAATTTGTAATTCTCATAATCTATTAATTTTTAGGAAAACCCATTTATTTCCCGTTAATCCTCCACAACAGGCAGTGCCGCTAGAGCCTCACTTGCGCTGCTGATATTTGGATTCAATGTATCACTTTTTATCTGCCCATCACGCAACATAATATTTCGAGACGAGAACTCCGCCATTTCGGGATTGTGCGTCACAAAGATAATTGTGCTACCCTCAGCATGCAACCTCTGCATCAATACCAAAATCTCGAACGAGGTGCGAGTGTCGAGATTACCCGTAGCCTCATCAGCCAAGATCACCGCTGGACGGTTAACCAAAGCACGAGCAATTGCCACACGCTGCATCTGACCACCACTCATCTGATTACTCTTGTGATAGAGTCGACTACCCAATCCGACAGCCTGCAAAGCCTCAATAGCTCTCGTTTGACGTTCAGCGGCAGAAATCCCTGGAGAGTACAACAGTGGCAACTCCACATTAGCCACAGCTGTTGTTTTAGCCAAAAGATTATAATTCTGAAAAATAAACCCGATCTTCTGATTTCTCAATCCAGCACTCTGATTCTTACTCATTCCCCTCACCGAAATCCCATCGAGAAGAAAATCCCCAGAGGTCGGCATATCGAGACAACCCAAGATATTGAGCAGCGTACTCTTTCCGCTACCCGAAGTACCCATGATGGTAACAAACTCACCCTCCTCGATGGCGAATGAGACACCCCGAAGAGCCTTCACGGTCTCATCCCCCACCTGAAAGTATCGTTTGACATCCTTTAATTCTATTACCGTCTTACCCATAACGCCTACTTCTTTTGACCTGGATGTTGAGGTAAGAATGGATTCGACTCACCCGAAGAAGGAGGTCCACCTGCTGGCATTGCTTTCGGAGTACTCATACTAGTTATCACCTCGCTATTAACACTAATGTCACCGAAAATCTCAGTTACAATACCATTGCTAACACCAACGGTCACTGGGCATGGTTCAGGACGACCATCCTTAAGCACCCAAACCACGCTTCCCTGAGGCATTGGCATACCTCCCATTGGAGCGCCCTCACCTGGAGCACCCTCGGCAGGAGCCATCTGAGGCGTGAATGCAAGAGCGGCAGCCGAAACAGTCATATCGCAAACAACATCCAAAACAAAGATCTCCACATTAGCGGTCAAACCTGGTTTAAGTTTCAAATCTGGATTAGCGGCTGAGATAACCACCTCATAAGTTGTCACATTACTCTCCACAATAGCCTCCTGACGCACCTGAGTCACGATACCCTCGAAAGTATCGAGCGGGAAAGCATCAACTGTGAATATTGCACGCTGACCATCCACCACATTACCTATATCCGCCTCATCAACATCGACAATAACACGCATATCTTTAAGGTCGGCAGCAACGGTAAATAGCGTTGGAGTACTAAAGCTAGAGGCAACAGTTTGACCCTCCTCAACGCTTCTCGACAAAACAACACCATCAATTGGCGAATAAATTGTCGCATAACCCAAATTGATCTCCGAACGCGCCAAAGTATTCTTAGCCACCTCAAGATCATTCTTAGCAGTCTCGAAGCTATACAAAGCAAGATCATACTCCGTATCGGCAATCAGCGACTTTTTGAAAAGAGCCTCTACACGCTCGAAATTAGACTTCTCGTAATTATATTTGCTCTGCGCAATATCAACATTATTCTTATTGCTGTTACGATCCAAAAGCAGTGTACTCTTATCGAGCTCAGCGACGATCTGCCCCTTCTTCACCACGCTATTATAATCAACATATAAGTTGGTCAAAATACCTGATACCTGCGTACCTATATCCACTTGGGTCACTGGCTCAATAGTACCCGTTGCGGTGATACTCTGCACGATATTCTGTTTTTCGACGGTTGTAGTAACCCAAGTCACATCCCCTACACTAGCCTTTTTAGGCATTAGAAAGATCGCTGCTGCAGCCAATACTCCTGCAATAATGGCGCAAATTATAATTCTCTTCTTCATCATTGTTATTATAATTTAATTATATTCGTTTTGTAGAAATTAAGCAAGGCCTTATTCAAAATAAGTTGATACTTATTCACTAGATGCTCTTGATACGTTTGGCTGTAATTATCCTGCTCGGTAAGCAGTTCGATAATATTCTTCAATCCAACCTCATATTGCTGCTCGGTAAGCTCCATACTTTTGATTGTCGCCTGCAACATATACTCCGAAGCTGAATATTTGGCCTGAGCACTTACAGCATTATTGCGTATCGACTCGATTGTCTGATACAAGTTTTTCTCCTCCTCGGTAAGCGACAAAGATGCCGACTTCACACTATTCTGCGAAATAGCCACATTGCTTTTATTCTTATATCCATTGAAGATCGGAATTGAGAGATTCAACCCAATCGAAGTTGTAAAATTATTGCGCAACTGAGCGGTAAAATCATAGCTACTCGAAGAGATATGGTTAACACCCGTACCCGCAGTAAGGCTCAACGTAGGCAAATACCCCGCCTTAGCCATTGTAAGATCATACTCTGCCGATTCAATATACATCTTCGACGACTCTATTTCGGGTCTTGTATCGAGAGCCACATCAAAAACCTCGGCAGTTGACGGAATAAGCGACAAAAGCGCCTCATCCGACAGAGGCAACTCTTTAACCTGGAGCGTTACATCGCCCGAAATCTCTAAGAGTTGCTTAAGGATAATATACAAATTACTCAATTGTGTCTCGGCCACCACAATATCATACATATCCGAAGCTGTAGCGCTCACCAGCTGTGCAAAATCAGCCTCATTGATGCTACCCACCTCCAAGAAAGCACGACCTCTCTGCTCGCTTCTTTGACTTATCTCCAAGCTACTTTTAGCCACTTGAATCTGCTCGATCGAGTAAAGAATCTCGACATAAACCTCCGTGATAGCCACTTCGAGACTGTTCTCTAGCTCCTCCATTTCGAGTGAGGCAATATCGCCACCGAGAATACTTTTTTGAAGTTGGGCACGATTGCTACCTCCGCTGTATAGAGTCATAGAGAGATCCACGCCATACGAGCCATTATATATTCCACCACTAAGCGACGAATCATCATTTAAAAAGTAGCTACTAAGCCCTTGAGAAACCGATCCAGAAATGGTAGGCAAAAACGCACCTTTACTGCTCAGCTGAAGGGATTGATTATCCTCGATGTCGAGCTGTGCTTTTTTCAGGGTTATGCTATTCTCACGGGCATACTCCAAGCACTCATCGAGGCTCATTGAAATTGAATTGCTCTGAGCGAGACATTCAAACGAGAGTGCGCAACTAATCACGATAGCACCGACTCTCAGGAATCTAAAATTTATCATATACCTTTATCGTTTAATTTACCCACAAAGATATACTTCCACCCCTCACAGAGCAACAATAATAGACTAACGGCAATATTCCATAGACGAACGATAATTATCCGACCCAAAAACAAGTAAAAAGGCCGACTAATCTTTCGATTAGTCGGCCTAACGCTATTTTAAAGAACATTGAAGTTCTTTGAAATTTTTACTAGTAAGTAAGCAAAGTGCTAGTTTCGTTAGTCACGAAGATAGATTTACCAGCAGCATACTCGAACTCAAGAGTAACCTTAGCACCGTCGATACCATCCGAGAATGAAGCCTCGCCAGTGTAAGAGTATGTCCATGGGTTGAAGTCCTCGATAGCAGAACCTACAGTCTCTAGCTCGTAAAGAACATCACAAACTGTCTCTAGGTACTCAGCAGCAAGAGAGATAATCTCAAGAACATCCTCTGAAACTCCTAACTCCTCCATTGCTGTATCATAAACTGTAGTGTTAATAGTAGCCAGGTATAGATCCAAATATAGATCTCCTAGCTCGCCATCATACATATAATCAGACAACGAAAGATCATCACTAAGAGTAACATCATAACCAAGTAGACCTAATAGATACTCAATAGTAGATGAGTTAAGAGAATCCACATCAAAACCACTTAGGGTTCCTGTGTAAACACCAATCTCTTCCATTCTTGCTGCGTTTGCCTCGAATGTTGCGTTCAACTCTGTTACCTCAGCACCATACTCAGCCTCTAGAGCTGCTGCATATTGTTGAGCATAATAATCAATAAGTTCTAATTGAGTATTTAGAGCTATTATGTTATTGTAGTTTGTAGTGCCAATATAACTACTATCTAATACAGACAAACTAGTAGTAGTATTAATTGCAGTATATAGAGAATTATAATAACACTCACTAGCGCCCAATTTAAAGTTACTGTTTAGCTCAGCAGCTGCAATTTGCCATTTGATGATATAATACGCAATACCAGACCATGATGTTGGCTCAGGAAGAGTAGCATAATAAGCAACAGCGTCGTTAAAACTCTCTTCGATTGCTTGCAAAGTTGCATTATCATCACCTAAGTTTGATAGGTAGTCTGTAATAACAGCATTCTCAGCCTCAAGTGTAGCAGACTCGTATTCTAGCTCCTCGATCTCTGCTTGGATAGTAGCTACTTCCTCTTCAGCCTCGTTGATTTGATTTACAAGGTTAACGATCATGTAAAGTGTGATAGATGCGTCACCTGAAATATAATCGCTGATCTTAGTGATGTCGAACTCATCCTCTGGAGTACCGATAACTGCAAGTACATCGTCGAATCCTAAGTTATCCTCGTCAGGAATGATAGTTCCAACAGGGATACCATCACCGCTAGGGATTGATACCTCTGGAATAGCCTCTGTATATACAGTTACTGTCTCCTCCAACTCAGCAATCTTAGTGTAGAATACTGAATATACCTCAGCTGGTATTCTTGACTCCATAGCCTCAAATGCCTCTACCATCGTGTCAACCTCACCATCAAGTGCCTCTGCAAGCTCGTCGATAGCTGCATTAAGTAGATCAGCAGCGTCAGCAGCAGTTGTAACATCAAGCTCGAAATCCTCTTTAAGTGTTGCAGTACCTGCCTCACGACCTTGTGAAGTTACAGATAGTGCAATGTTACGCCAGTTGTTTGCGTTGTAACCATCGTCATCGTTATTGAAGTCGAATAGACCAACAACACCTGCATATTGCATGCTAAGACCGATGTCAAAATAATCACCAATAGAGATTGATGTGTCGAATAGATCAGTAAGAGTGTCTAGTGAAGCGTCGAAACCTACAGCCTCAGTGTAGTAAAGTGAGTTAACACCTGTTGAAGCGTAGTAATCGTAACCGTTACCGTTAGCAACAAGAACTGTTGCATTCTCTACATTGATTGTACCCTCAGACTCACCGTTGATAATCAAACGACCACCAACAACCTCTGTGTCACCCAATACAGCAGCACCGTCAGCAACTGTGAATGTGTTAGGAGCTGTGTTTACATAAAGATTGTTAACAGAGAAACCTGAATCCAAAAGACCTGACGCATTTGGAGCATCGAAGTAAAGATCACCTAGAGCAGTTGTGCTTTCTGTCTCATAGTAGTTAGTGATCTCGAACATACCAGCATAGCTATCAGAAGTGAATGTTACGTTTGTACCATCGTTCTCAGCTGAGAAATCAGCGACAACAGTAGCAACAGCAGCAGCAACAGCAGCAGACTCAAACTCGAACTCTACAGTTGCGTCGCTTGAACCATTTACAAATGTGTAGATAAGGTTTGCAGGAGTTACATCGCTATACAAAGCTGTTACGTCAGCCTCAGTGATGATAACTTTGTAAACACCGTAACCTGATAGGTCTACAGTAGTCTGGATAAGGTCTGTGATGTAACCATTCCAGATAGGATCAACCTCAACTGTGATAGATCCATTGCTTGTGATAAGGTCACCATAGATCTTAGTTACATAGTTACGTTGAACTGGGATGTTCTCGAAATCGTAAGAAGCAAGCTGCGCTGTAGAACTGCTATACAATGTTGTAGATACTTTGTCTGCGATAGTTGTATCATCAGCATCAGCAAGGATATATACGTATGAA